>JAFXJY010000022.1 GCA_017531985.1 Bacteroidaceae bacterium | reverse complement strand
CTGCTGTTCTTCTTCTTGTTGTTGCTCATCTTGTTGCTGCTCGGGCTGTTGCTCTTGCTCTTGTTCTTTCAAGAGTTTACGAGCGAGACACAGGTTATACCTTGTCTCATTGTCGGAGGGATTGAGACGTAATGAATTTTTATAAGCTTCGACCGCCTGGTCATACTGTTGCTGCTGCATCATCACATTACCCAAGTTGTGGTAAGCCTGAGACTTAACATCGTCATTTTCGGCAGAATTAATAGCATTAAGATAAGACTTGGCAGCCTCCTCATACTTGTCCTGACGATATAATGAATTGCCGAGATTATAGTCAGCTATTTGCGAATTAGGATTAAATTCGATAGCTCTACGATATTCGTTTTCACTATCGACATACTTTTCATCCTTATACATATTATTACCACTACGCAATCTATTACGTTCGTTCTTGGGGCTCAACTTACGTTGCGTGTTCCTATTTTCCGCCTTTTGTTCGGCTTGTTGTTCTTCACGCATCTGCTCGACTTGATTACGATGCATGTCGGCCAGGCTTTGATTGTCTTGGGCTGCAACCCCGATGGTCACTGCCGTCACAAGCATAAGCAATATATATCGCATTATCTTCATTGTAGAGATTTTTATATTAACGCTTAGTGAAAATATTTATCTTACTGAGTATGCCATACTTGCGTTCGAGCAAGAAGGTATCAATCAACAATATAACCAATGCTATCCAAGCCAATCCCGGGAACTGTTCATTATATTCCGAGTAGGTTTTTCGCTCAAATTCGGTCGATTTCATTGTACGGATTTCGTCCATGAGAGCATGCAAGGCACTATTGGTATTGTCGGCACGCACATATATGCCCTTACCGGCTTGTGCTATTTCTTGTGCCATCGTTTCATCAAGTTTGGTCACCACCGTTTGTCCCTGAGCATCTTTTATAAAGTTATTACTTTGCCCTCCGATAGGAATAGGAGCTCCTCTTTGCGAACCGATACCCACCACGCTCACTTTTATACCTTTATCGGCGGCAGCCTGGGCGGCCTCCACAGGATTATCTTCGTGGTTCTCTCCATCAGTTATAACAATGATGGCCTGCTCGGCAGAACTCTCGGGCGAGAACGAATTCATCGACATCTTGATAGCTTGACCTATCGCAGTACCCTGTGTCGGCACCATACCGGGGTTGATGGAGTTAATAAACATTTTAGCCGAAACATAGTCGGTTGTAATGGGTAATTGGGTGTATGCATCGCCTGCAAATACCACCAACCCCACTTTATCATTCTCCAAATCATCAAGCAACTTCGAAAGCATCATCTTAGCCTTATCCATGCGAGATGGATTAATATCACGTGCCAGCATCGAGTTGGAGACGTCGAGAGCTATTACAATTTCTACACCTTCGGTCTTTACCATTTCGAGCTTGCTTCCAAATTGAGGTCGGGCAAGAATAAATATAACAATCATTAGTGCCAATGAACTCAATATCATCTTCACCAAGGGTCTCCAACGAGATACGTCGGGAGCCAATTCGACAAGGAAATTGACATTACCAAAAGTCTGCAAGTTGCGACGACGACGATGGCGAGCATACAGATACACCCCCCACACCAATGGGAGCAAAAGCAATAAATATAGGAATAAAGGTTGTGCAAAACGAAACATATTATTCTTTCAATCTTATCGGTTCAACAATCTACGGGATGTGCCGTAGTAATGTATTACGCAACAGTATTTCCACGGCCAGACATAACATAGCCAATACAGCCCAAGGCATGTAAGCCTCCTCACGACGTGAGAATTGTTGCACCGAGAGCTTGGTTTTCTCCATGCGGTCAATCTCGGCGAATACACTTTTCAGGGCATTCTCATCGGTGGCACGGAAGTATTTACCATCACCAATAGATGCTATCTGACGCAATTTATCTTCATCGATTTCTACGGGCATGTTATGATATTGTATTCCGTAAGGAGTCATTACCGGCGACGGAGCATTGCCCTTCGTACCTACACCGATGGTGTAAATGCGAGCACCATAACTGCGAGCTATCTCAGCCGCTGTGATGGGGTCGACAATTCCGGCATTATTGGTACCGTCGGTGAGTAGAATAATGGTTTTGGACTTGGCAGGTCCTTCCTTGATGCGGTTGACCGCCGTAGCCAATCCGTCTCCCACAGCCGTACCATCGACAAGCATTCCACAATCTACATCTTTCAACAAGTTGAGCAATACAGCATGATCGGTAGTCATGGGACACATTGTAAAGCCTTCGCCTGCAAAAACCACCAGACCGATATTGTCGTATTGACGACCGGCAATAAATTGGGCAGCAACACCCTTGGCGGCTTCTAAACGGTTGGGGGAGAAATCACGCGACAACATACTGCCCGATATATCTAATGCGACTACTACATCGACACCTTCGGTCGATGACTTCTGCCAGCTATCTTTTCGCATGGGGCGAGCAATGATTACGATTAAGGCTGCAATCGCAACCAATCGCAGTATGAACACAATGTGCCGCAGATACACTTTATAAGTGCGGGGCATCTTATCGAATGCCTCGGTAGTGGAGACATTCATGGCTGCTTGTGCTGTTTTTTGCTTCATCACATACCACACAATGATGGGTATGAGTAATAACAGCAACAATAGACACCAAGGTTTATCAAATATCATCTTTCTACTATAATTAATCAGCCATCAATGGTGGCACAGCTATTGATTATTATTTACACCTTCACTCATCGACGGGTCGATATTTTCGGGTTGTTGAGGTTCGGGTTGGGGTTTTGTTAATTCTACAAAGTCGTATGCCCGACGCATCATCTGCTCGTTGTCATCGGGTAGCGGTCGCATCTTGGCAAATTTTACAAAATCGGCCATAGACAACACCTCGTTAAGGTACTTATTAACCTCCTTGGCTTCTTTACGGCGAGCCAATGCCGACATAATCTCGGAAGAGGTCATCTCCATAGCAGTAATGTCGAATCGGCCATCAATATATTCGCGTAGAATATCAACCAACCGAGTATAATATAGCTTGTCTTGACCTTGTTGCCACAATTTCATATCACGCAACGACTGCAACTCTTGTATAGCCTTGTCATAAGGAGGTATTTGCGGCTCGGGCGTAGGCTGTAATCCAATGGCTTGCGGCTTGTAATATTTGAGGAAGAAATACACGACCACCAGTACAACTACTATAATCAATAAAGCCCAGACAACACCCTTCGGCACAAAATCGAATAAGTGGAAGGGCGGTTCCACTACATCTTTTATATCGTACATATCGGATGCTTGTGCATCCTCGGCTACTTGTACCGGCACAACTTTAAGACTCAAAGACTGAGTCTTTACAGTATCTCCTTCAACGATATATTTAAAGGGAGGGATATAATAAAACCCTGAATCGAATGAGGTTACAAGAATATCTTGTTGAATATTCAGTCTATTGTTTTTCAATTGCATTGTATCGGGTTGCGACAAGCGGACAACCTCTACACCGCCAATGAGCTGACTACCTTCAACGACCTCGGGATATATTACTTGATCGTCCTGCGGCTGAGTAAGAGAGAGGTGTATCATTGTCTGCTCACCTACCCACAGCACCGACGAGTCCAAGACTGCTTCAACAACAATTGTCGACTGTGCGTGCATTGAAGCGAATATAGAGAGTACGATTGTAATAAATGTTATCAATCTTGCTTTCATATCTATCATCTTATTCTACCCACGTTGTTTGAAAAGAGTCATCAGCTTCACTACATAATCATCGTCGGTAGCGATTGAGGCAAGGTCAACTCCGTTTTTTCTACATATCTCCACAGCTTGTTCTTGTCTTTCTCTCCACCAACGGGCATATGTTGCACGCACTGCCGATGAGGATGTATCAACCCACTGTTCGGTATTACGTTCAACATCATGCATCTTTATCAGACCCACATCGGGCAACTCCGTTTCACGTTTATCGTAGACTTGCAGGGCTACAACATCGTGGCGACGATTGGCAATAAGCAGGTCGTCCGAGTAGTTGGGAGCTGCAATAAAATCGGAAATAAGAAATGCCGTACAACGACGTTTAATAACATTAGTAGCATATCGCAGAGCCAGCGACAAATCGGTACCGGTCCCTTGGGGTTGAAAGCCTAACAACTCGCGTATGATATACAAGATGTGCTTTTTACCCTTTTTGGGCGGAATGAATTTTTCGATACAATCGGAGAAAAAGACAACACCTATCTTATCGTTGTTCTGTATCGCCGAGAAAGCCAACGTTGCTGCAATCTCGACCATTACATCGCGTTTCATGCTACCTACTGCACCAAAGTTACGACTCCCCGACACATCGACAAGCAACATAACAGTCAACTCGCGTTCCTCCTCAAAAACCTTGACATAAGGTTTATTGTGACGAGCTGTTACGTTCCAGTCTATATCACGCACATCATCGCCATACTGATACTCGCGTACTTCCGAAAACGCCATACCGCGTCCCTTGAAAGCCGAGTGGTATTGTCCGGCGAAAATATTACGCGACAAGCCTCTTGTCTTTATCTCGATGTGCCGTACTTTTTTAAGCAATTCGCTATTTTCCATACAATAACGTAGTGAGGTTTTGTATCGCGACTATTATTTATCAGGGTACTTCAACGTGGTTGAGTATCTCATTAATAATCTCTTCGGCAGTCATATTGTTTGCCTCAGCTTCATAGCTAAGTCCAATGCGGTGACGCAGTACATCGTGACACACCGCACGCACATCCTCAGGAATTACATATCCTCGCATCTTTAAGAATGCATAAGCTCTTGCGGCCAATGCAAGGTTGATAGAGGCACGGGGCGATGCTCCGAATGAAATCATATTCTTCAACTCTCGCATATTGTAATCTTCGGGGAAACGAGTGGCAAAGACTATATCGACGATGTATCGCTCTATTTTCTCATCGATATACACCTTGCGTACTACATTACGAGCATCGATAATGTCGGCAGGTGTAAGTACCGGACGTACTTCTTCAAACAGATTGTCAATGTTGCGACGTATGATTTCTTTCTCTTCTTCTTTCTTGGGGTATCCTATAACAACCTTCAACATAAAGCGGTCGACTTGAGCCTCGGGCAAGGGATATGTACCCTCTTGCTCAATAGGGTTCTGTGTAGCCAACACCAAGAATGGGTCGTCGAGCTTAAATGTTCGTTCTCCAATGGTGACTTGACGCTCCTGCATGGCTTCGAGCAAGGCACTCTGTACCTTGGCAGGGGCACGATTTATCTCATCGGCGAGAATAAAGTTGGCAAAGATAGGTCCTCGTTTTATTTGGAATTGCTCCTTCGACTGGCTGTATACCATAGTACCCACCACATCGGCAGGCAGAAGATCGGGCGTAAACTGTATGCGGTTATACTTGGCATCAATCAACGATGCAAGCGTCTTGATAGCCAATGTCTTGGCAAGTCCCGGAACACCTTCAAGCAATATATGACCATTGGACAGTAATCCTATCAATAGAGAGTCAACAAGGTGTTTTTGACCTACTATTGTTCTGTCCATACCCATTGTTATGGTATTAACGAAGGTGCTTTTACCGGCTATCAATTCGTTCAATTCACGAATATCAACTGTATCACTCATATTCTTTATATTGTTTATAATTACTATTCTGATAAATTACAATGCAAAGGTAACGATATATAGGGTGACTTTAACCGTGTATGTGTTAAAAATTGGAAAGAGTTTAATTAAAAAATATCAAATCACCGTTTTTGCTGTGCTTTTATCTCATCGGCTATCGTCAAAGCCTTATTTATTGAAACAGTATCGGACGGACTTATACCATACTTCTCGGGGGGAGGTATAACCACAACCGTCCCAACCGGTATGAGATCGGGGTTAGAAATGATATTCTTGTTCTCTTCGTAGATGTACACCCAGAAGGCTTTGTGTCCGTAGTGTCGCAGCGACATACTGGTGAGAAAAACGCCACTGCGTATGGTATCGGTTTGTGAAGTTTGAACCGTCGCTACAATATCTTCGGCAACCGACTGAGGTTGCACATTAATACTATCGACTTGAATTGTATCTTGTTTCATGGTAATGGTGTCGACCTGTTCAGAAACCACATCGACAGTATCGGCAACAAGAGCTATCGAACCATCATCCGGCACATGCTCATTATATCGTGTCAAATAGAGATAAAACGACAACACTACCAATGCACATACGGTGGTGGCAAGTACAATACCAGTCAACAATCCGTGGCGATAGGTTCGCGATATTTTTTTCTTTTGCTCGTTAACTTCATCGCTGCTTTCCTCACTATCTCCATCACCATCATTGGCATTATCATCTTCATTACCATCTTCTTCGAGTTTCAGATGAGGTTGTGCTGGCTCTGTTTCATCATCTATTTGAGGTATTAACGGCTGCAATACTCCCCCCTCCTCTACTATCTTATTATCATCATGTCCTGTTACATCAGATGTCGCAGCGTTCTCGTCTGTTACTTTCTCATCACGTTCATGTGTAGCTGATCCGCGTGCGTTATCTCCCATCGAGTGAGTGTTCTCGTCTGTTACTTTCTCATCCTGTACAACCGGCATCGCATCTTCTTGCAAGGTATCGACATCAGCGGGACTTGCATCATCGGTTGTTTCATTCACTACATCACCACCAGTATTCAATATTGGAGCCTCATCGGGGAGCACTTCGACCATAAAGCAAGAAAACGGTTCATTTATCGCATCACGCACTTGCTTGACAGGCGTAAATGTAAGTTTGTAATGCCCCGGAATAATATTCGACTCGCCCGTCTGAACATTGACACTGGCACGATCCTCGACCCATACCGACTTGAATGTACCCAATGAATTAATCTTCAAGGTTTCCCCCTCCGATATAACATCGGTCATGATAGCCATCAGTTCTCGCAAAAAACGCTCCGCATCACGCTTTGAGCACTGCTGCTTGTGAGCCATCAAATCGATTAACTCGGGAAAATTTATTTTTTGATTCATTTCACTTCTTATCTTTGAGGCGTGACTTTATGGCATTATTAGGCTTGAAAACCAATACAATCTTGGGAGGTATGAGCATGCGTTTACCGGTAGTAGGATTGACCGATATACGCTCCATCTTCTTACGAGCCTCAAATGTTCCCAGCCCTTGTACAACAATCACATCCATCTGCGAACATCTTTCAGTGACAATGCGGCTGAAATTTTCGAGCATACTCTCCACCATCTCCTTGTCGCAACGAAGACGTTGCTGCAATTCTGATACCAATTCTTTATGTTCCACTACACACAAAATTTAATATTTAAAGACGACGTTGACAACATAACTACGCCATCCTACTCTTCATCCTCAATCATATCATCGACATCATCTTCTTTCAGTTGGCACATCTCGGCATATTCGTCCCACTCGGCATCTTTCTCGGTATAAATAGTCAGAGGCAACAAAGGAAATGATGACAAGGCTTCATTGAGCGTAGTACCAAAAGCAGGAATATTGCGTGTATAGAATATCATATTACGTTCGCCGGCACCTGTGTACACTCCGGTTAGGATGGCCAGTTTATTCTTCTCCATGGCTCGTTTAAGCACCTCCATGACACTCTCCATCTGCTCGGCGGTAGGCTCATCGGGCATACCCTTGCTATCGGGTTCATATCGCCATGTAACCTCGGCACGCTCACGAAACTTGCCCGATAGGCGAAACTCATCGATACCGATACGACCCGACACAAAAATCGTATCGCTACCTTCTTGGCTTTCGGCTATTGCTGTAAACCATTGGTCAGTCAATCTCATATCTACATTCGATTATTATCAACAAACAACAAGGTTCAATTTCTTGTCTCTACTTACATTTTTATAAAAAAAGCCTTGACCCTTACGAGGGAGAAGGCTTTTATTCGGTTCGAAAAGAATGATTATTTCTTAGCGTCTTCGATAGAGGCTTTGCGGAATTCTTTGAAAAGTTTCTCCAACTCTAATGAGGCTTTACGAGCACGTACACCGGCAGCTTTGTTACCTTTTTCTACTACGGCATTTGCATTTGTTTCGAACGCTGCCCATTCTTGTTTGATTTTTTCAACTAATGTATTCATAATTAGTTCTTTTTAAATTGTTAATAGTATTGATAATTTTGTTTATATATTCTTTTCTCAAAAAATTATGCTGCAAATTTAAGATAAATAACCGAATTTTGTAGCAACTTCTTGAAAATTTATAACAAGAACTGATAATTTATAGTTAAATATTGTTAACAGAAAAAGAATCAACCTCATTTTTGTGTCATTTTGGTGTATTAATCACCATTACAACCCTCATTATTACACTTTTTATTTTCGTGATACATCAGTTGAGCCGAATTTATAATATTCTGCCACAGGACATAAGAAGCAGGGGCAATGGACGATATGGGATGCAAATAGGTCAACGCCATCCATATAGCCAGCACCGTATTCTTCTGCCCCAACCCCTGAGCACCCGACACGCGGTCGCCATAGCAACGACCAATCCTGCGTCCTATCACAAACTGTCCCACGCAACACACAAGCGACAACAAGGCAAGAGTAATCTCCAAGGGTATGAACGACGAAGGCTGACTAAGAACAAAACCCACCGAACGTCCCACAACAATAAACAGAGCAACAGCCCACAAGTAGAACGACACACTCTGCCTACTGCGAACAGCCTCATGCAACCGAGGGAAATAACGATGTAATAAAACAGCTATTATCAACGGCAACAACAGCAGCGGAAGCACCTGACGGCATATAAGCAACATAGAGTCGATAAAGGCCAACTCAGTGTGTACCCCTATCAACGAGAAAAAAAACGGCGACAACACAGCCACCGCCAAGTTACACAACAGACTATATCCTACCAATATAGAGAGATTACCACCCAACATCGCAGCCACAACAGGAGCCGAAGTAGCAGTGGGGCAAAACAGACATATAAAAGCCCCCTCGGCAGCAATAGGACTGTACAGACACAATAACCCATACACACCCCACGACAAGCCAAGCTGAACCGCAAGCATCCACACATACATAGGCGTAATACGCATGGCACGAATATCAAGTTTGCAATACGACACAAGCAGCATCACAAACAACAAGTAAGGCGTAAGAAAAGCCACACTATCAGCTACCGTATGAGCCAATACACCGGCAGTCATTGCAATGGGCAAAGTATATGTACGAGCCTTAGGCGACATGGCAAAACATTACTAAACATTAAACGAATATACCCTGCAAAGATACATTATTTCACACACCGGGTTACAAACAAGAAGGAAAATTTCTCTTATAGCCACCAATATCTTTCAATACCGGAATGATTAAAGATTCGCCGATATAAAATACAGATGAAGACAATCCACACAAAAACAGTCCGAGTGTGCACTACTCGGACTGTTACATATCGACTATTGTATAAATCGATTATTTCTTCTTGCCGTAACGGCTCATGAACTTATCAACGCGACCGGCAGTATCCACAAGTTTCTGCTTACCTGTGTAGAAGGGGTGCGAAGAACTGGTAATTTCAAGTTTTACCAAGGGATAAGTTTCACCATTCACCTCGATGGTCTCTTTGGTAGCCACAGTGCTGCGGCTGATAAAAATTTCCTCATTCGACATGTCTTTGAAGACAACAGGACGATAATTTTCGGGATGTAATCCTTTTTTCATTGCTTTAAGTACTTAATTATTATACATTTAACCACGTTGGTAAAGCGTGATACATCGTAATGGCTTGCAAATGTACTAACTTTTTCATTACCACACAATATTTCCACTACATTTTTTCGGCAAAATTTTCCAAGCGTAGATTCCAGTAGCTATTAAAAACATACAACCCAAAGAATTAATGTGGCCAAACACGAATCAGCATCTCCGTTTATACTGTAAAAATCATCCTCTATACTACTTGTATATTTTGTTTTCCTGCTCATAATCGTTATTCTTAACAAATTCTTTCCATTGTTGTTCTTCTTGATATACATCTTTATTCATACTATTAAAAGATTCTATCAAAGACATTGTGTAAAATGACTTAACCAAGGTCAAAACATCTTGTTTGCCATACTGCATTTCGAAATATCTATAAAAAAGTTCTCCACCTGAATAATTGTCCGTATATGGATCAAAGCTGGATTGTAGTGTATTCTTCATTATAGATTGTTTCTGGCTCTCAGACAATAACAAAGTTTGTTCTCTTACTAATGAAGCAAAATAATCAGCTAGACCTTCATACATCCACACATAAGGAGTCAGTTCTTTCGACAAATCTAATGATTGAAAGAATACATAATGATTCATTTCGTGCCATAGTGTTGCTTTCAAATCTATCTCAGGAGTATTAGACAATTCATAAATATTACCTTTATTTAGAATAACACCTGATGTTTGTGTTTCTAAGCCACAATATGCATGTACATGCAACCCCCATGTATCTGTAAAATCAGTATTCCTATGAGTCAGAGTTTGACAAACCTTTTGGTAAGTTTCCTCTTTATTACATATATAAATAGGAAGCTTTCTACCTCTTACTTGATAGGGATATATATAATGCCCCATAACTTCTATTAATGGCTCTATTGCTTCAATGGCATATTGTTGTATATCATTAATTATTTCAAGTTCATCTAAATCTGAATAAAAGACAAACAACGAATCAATTTCATACCTATATAGGTCATCAGAATCATCTTGTCCATAATCGGTAATATTGGTCCATGAATTTTTATCAATAGAATCTATTTCAACAACTACAACATTGTCAACACCTTCTATAATTCGCGAACCAATAGAATCTAAGAATACTTTCGTAGATTCTGGTATAATTACTTCTACTAGAGATTTTGAATTTCTAATTTCATTACACCAAAACATAAAAACAATATTCCAGCAAAGAGGAAATAGAAACACGAATATTACAAATCTCAACCTTTGCATAGAAAGAAATTATATTAGATCAATAGACTTAACATCAACAATAGAGGGAATATTACCTGGCTTATATCCTTCACCTGTTACTTCACAGAAGATATACTGCCTAGCATCATCATATGTTTGATATGTTGATGGGATTTGAACCATGGCTTGACTTTTTTTCCTAAGTACTACCGCGGCATGATTATATGGGACATCCTTTCCAGCTTTAACAATAGCAATACGCGGATTGGCATTAAGTAACTCAAATATCTTGTATGCAAGTACTGACTTACAATCACAATCGCCCTCTCGATCATATAAAGTTTCCAATGGATATCTAAAATATTCACTGATTTTACCTATTTTATCCGACTGGTCATCGGTTACATATTTTATAATACTCTCACTCTGACAAAAATGTAAAATCAGATCATACAGTTGAAAATCTGCAAGTGAATACTTTGCACACAACTTTAACGCACTTTGAATAATCTGTTCTAGGGCTGATTTTTCATAAGAAACTGTTGCATCATCGCAACCTTTCAATATTTCATTAGCATTTGTTTTTAACGTATCGAAATCAACCCCATTAACAGAACTTCTAAACGGATTTAACTGACGCACCCTAGATGTTTTTAAATTATCCAAATCCGACTCCAAGATAGATATAGACACCTTGTCTTTTTCGGGGTTCACTTGCTTAACCCCCATAAGTTTCAATATAGGAGACCAATCGTATTCAACATCTATAATACCCGTCTTTGTAGAAGATGTTTGTCCATCATGAGCATAGGCACTACGAGACCAATTCCGCCCCCAAGAACTTACCGGTTCAACAACATTCCATTGACCATTAAAACTTCCAATATTTCCTAAGAATCCTATTAAGACTGATGCAAACACAGGTATTATTGTAAAATCAGCGATAAACGTACTTGTAAAAACTCCGATAGCCGATATAATTATTATAAGCACATTCCAAACTTGCACACCTACATTTCTATTTATAAGTCCAGTAAAAAATGTCAATGGTCTATTACGCATTGTAAAGTGGCTCTTTACAAGATAAAGAATAAGATTTACCATAAAATATGCCAACATCATCCAACATACATATGAAACCCCATCTCCAATATTAGTTAACCAACTAAATATCTTAGCTAAGAATCCAAAAGGAACATAAAATAACAAAAAGATAACAGTAGAGGGCAATGCCAAATCTCTAAGCCCAATACGCACATCAGATTTAGCCTCCTTTTCTTCATTCTTTATTTCGCTCCACAAGGCTCCAAATGCAGCTGCTCTAAGCATCATATCTGGGACTTTCTTATACCCACTGGCAACATACGCTATTTCCAAAGTTTTATTTTTTATATCTACAACAGAAGATATACGCTTATCATTAGACAGACTCTTAGCAATAATATTTCCGTTAATATCAAGAATTTCACCTTGATTATTGAACGTTCCGCATGGGGTAGACACATAATTATGTTGACTATTCTCTTTTTCAATATTAATCACTCCTTGCTGATCAACGTATCCTATCTTACGTGCCAAGGGCGGAAAATCATTGTATAATGTATATTTTCTTGCAGATTTCCATAACACACCTACAAACTCACGTGTTCCATCATTATGTGTATAATAAACTTTTACATAAGAACAGAAAAAATATACTATTAAAGATATCAGCACACAAAGTGCAGAATATATAAGTAAAAATATCAAACCAGACATAACTAAAATTTTATTTTATCAGTATTTATTTAATGTTTTCTAAGAATGACAAACAGTGCCGACCATTAGACATCTAATTAACAGTCAGTTACATCCGAAAACCCTGTAAATCAGAGAGAGCATTCATTGGTTGTAATGAAATAATTGATGCTACTATATCTGGCATATTGGTAGTAGATGTAATATTTAGTTTATCATTTAATACATTATTCCGCAGTTCTGGATTAACTGGAGTTACTAATTGTAAGAATATAATCGGTCTTTCCGGCTCATGAGATAGGGCAACAGCATATTGACAAGTCGGCATTGAAAAATTTAACCACTCTTGCATTCCTTTTTCATTACTATAATTACCAAGTAACTCATGAATAGAGAAACGTTCCGTCTGCGTCCTCTCAATGGCATACTTAAACAACATCTTGACACACCCGGGTATATAACATTTCTGCATAGATTCTCCAAAAGTGTATTCTCCGTCTTTGCCAATTATAGCCTCAACATTTAGTTTATCCTCTACCTCTGCAGAGATATCTTTTATATCATCAACAACAATCTGTACGCCATTCGTTTTTTCTGCCAACTGACGCATTACATCTCGACCATCATTGCCAATAGAGATAGTATGAACAGGCTGATTTAATTTATATGCTGTTTCAAGAATATTTTTTAGAGTTTCCGCTGGACCTCCATCACTAATAAATATTACTTTATCAGCAGGACTACTTTTTAGTATTTCCGTAGCTCTTTCCAGTGCCGGTATATAATTAGTACATCCTCCTGCTTTTATTGCTTCAAATTCCTTCGATGAATTTCCATCAGCTACCACATTATCATTAAATGCAATCCATACCATGCTCGATGCTTTTTGCTCAAGCTTAGAAACGACATCTTTCAAGTCAGACAATTTTTGTCCCCTCATGCTTCCCGACACATCCAATATCAACAATAGAGTATTGGATTTGTATTCATTCTTAAAACGAACAGACATTTCACTATTATCACGAATTTGAGTTCTGCATTGTAAGAGCTCTTTTAACAATCTGGTTTTATATCCTTTATTAGTATCATTCAAGATATCATTTATCGTCAATATAGTCTCATCATTTATCTTCACATGTCCAATAGGAACCTCTCGCAAGAGTTCATGTTCATCAAAAGCTCCTGAAATTTGCTTTCTATCAGTCAATATATCCCGAGTTATATTATTATTCAAGTTCTCTGCCGAAATAGGAGAGTTATCATTATTAGACACATTGCAATTGAGCAAAGGTATGAAATACTTTGACTCGGTAAAACTAAACTCTAATGGCTTTATTATAGACAGTTTTTTTTCTAAATAATCAAGTTTATGTTCTTTTAGCCATTTACAATAATCAAGAACATCTGTATAAACATGTTTTATACCCTCTTTCAGTTCTTCATTAAGTTCTTTCTGTAATCTCATCAATACACAAGCCGTGTACTGATCTTTTAGGGCATCTATCCGAGACACATGTTCGTGAAATCTCCACAGACCCCAAAAAATCGGCAACAAAAAGGTAAGTGATCCTACAATATATTTGATTATTTCATTATCAAAAAGAGGCGTTACAAAATATACGAGCATCATACCTAATATGATGGCACGTACAAGAACCGATAAAATAAATACTGAATGATTTCTTAGTTTACCATCCAAAACTGCCAAAACAGAATTCTCGTCAGCATTATGTTCGTTGGCAGCTTGCTCATATGCACCATTAAGATAAGCAGGAAGAGCAAAAGAAGTAAATTTTCCCGTATCTACTGTTTTAAAGTAGTCATCAATTCTGGCAGAAAATTTATCCAAAAGCAATTTACTTTGTGGAATACTTATTACATCATGCTCAGCTGGGTTCTTAAACATTTCAAAGATAAAGTCCTCAATTTTTGCAACTTTCGAATTTACAAAAGATATACGTTCTGAATGAAGTTTGTCCTTATAATCTTCCGAGAACTGAAAAAGTATTTGTTTTGTTTTATTGACAAGATCCTTTTTCAAATTCACTACATATTTGTTATAATATGTATTCCATACCTCTTTTAGCCTGAAACTCAATGGATTTACTTTGCAATCGACTCCATAGGCATCTCTATTACCATATGGGGCTGGACACTTTGCTTTAATAGAACTATCTATTTGCTCGGGTGACAAAGATTCTACTAAAGCATTATTCTTTTCTAATACCTCATGTGCCTTATGAGCATCCTTGAATTCACCATCTGTACCATTTTTCAGTTTATCCATTAGCATCGTACTCAACCAAAAGGCTTCTTGTTCTTTCTGTATTTCTTTTTCATAGAAAATACCGGCTACTCCTGCATTTAGATATTTTTTGTCGGGTTGAGCAAATAAGATATCATCATTTTCACAGGCTGAATGCATTGTCAGATGCAATGTTGCCAAAGCCATGGCTTCTATCATCTCATCCTTTGTCTTTCCGTTTTCTGTTTCGGGGGATTCAAAAAATAGGACTTTATGAAAAGGTCTATGGTTGATATCAGCTTGCATTAGATTGTGTAGCTCGGTCAAGAAATCCTTGCATGCACCACTAACCGGCTCTACCGATACCGATTGTGGTCTCCACAACAAAGCATAACTTCTCACATCGGCTTTAGTCCACCGTCTATCATCGTCTAACAAGGATGAACGCAACATCGCAGCCAATTTATGCATACTTTTTTGTGTTTCTTTGTTGGTTATATCTCCAACAAAGATTAAGTTTAAACCTGTATGTCTTGTATGATCAACAGTGTCTACATCACGCCAACCCTCAATAAGTTGAGAGGTATTACCCATAGGAGTAACTATATTTTTCGCTGTTTCGGTTACTACCCTCTCAACGGAGAAATCATCTGAAAAACCGTCTGTAATATAATACAATCGTGGGCAGTTCCCTGACGAATTTGATTGAACAGAGTTCCAAAAGGTCGTAAAGAAGGATTCAATCGAATCCTTCTTTACAAAGTTAAATATCCATGTTGGTTTCATAATTATTGCATTTTATTATTGACCCGACCAAGCTTCTCTCGCACTATTAACAATATGCTCATTTACTGGTTTTCTTCTCCATTGGTTAATTAAAACCATAAGTTTTAGATTGCCATCATTGACACTCTCGAGCTGTAATCTATGCCTAATTTCAGTTGTGAATGGACTATATTTTTCTCTAAATCCTCTTATAAAGGTCTCTATTTCGTCTATGCATTTCAAACAATCCACTATATCCTTGTTAGCAATTAATCCATTTATAAAATTAGCACCTTGTTTATATTCATTATCTCCAAGTTCTAAAGAAACAGAGTTGTTATCAACGACCAGTTTATCCACCTCTTGAGTAACTTTGCTCAACTTTAAATGAACCTTTCTTTCACTAGGTACTAATTTAAAATCAAAGAATTTATCACATACGTTATTACCTTCACTGAAAAAATCGCCATTGCTGCTATTTTCCTCGAAATCGCCATTGCTGCTATTTTCCTCGTCTTCCGAATCAGCAAAAAGGAAGTCATAATTGCTTCTTTGTTGCGTTGAAGTTATATTAGTATCAAACTCAAATATTCCAAAGATATTATTATAGGTATCTCGATCTTTCTCTTTGAGAACATCTATTATAGTCTGATAATAATACATCTTAAAAAATTTGCTCGCATAGACACTCTCCTTTCGTGCTTCTATTTCTCTAACACTCTTTTCTATATTGGAATTTGCAAATTCTCGATGTAAATGACATCCCCAATCACCATTTTTTATTTCAGAATGCATGTTTTCATAAACACGCTGAATATCATCAAAATACTTATATGAGACAAAATCAAGCCCAAGCTCCATCTTCATAATCAATATTCGATCTGACATATCCGTGTCTTGCACAAATTGATTATCCTGTGTATCATTGGGGTTATATCCTATTTTTGTGGCTAAACTTTGCGAGTCAGTTGCATATATATACCTTGTATGTTTAGGTTTTGTTGCACCACCGGATAATTTAGGATATAATACGGGAATTGCATCTTTATCGTCAAGCATATTATAAAATTGATCTTTAGTCATTCCCCTCGGCAAATCGCCATCATCCAGTATTTGCTCTAAACTCATATTCAACCAACCAGATACCGAAGTGCCTTCAAGACTACATACTTCGTCAAGAATGAATCTGATTTTGTCAAATACCTTTCTCTCTACATCTCTTTCAAAGGTCAATACATTACCCTCGCTTAGAGCTATTTCCAGCAATACATCGGCAATAGGTTCTACATAGGTATCTAAATGATTTGTACCGGTCTCCCCTTTGCGTAGTGGTATACGTTGCCCGCTCCCTAACTCTCTCTCTCGATCGTAATCTATTACTGTTGTGCAATATAATCGATCGAATACATGATCTCTTGCCCAATCGGTCGAATTCTCGCCTGTCGCAATAGCTGATAAATCGGGGATAGTCACCGTAAATACATCCTTGCTTGTGCTTCTGAATTTTCTTGCTAATTCGCGATATTCTTCTTCCCATTTGCCACAATAGCCTACAATTCTATTATAAACCTCTCGTAATCCTTGTGTTTTAGCTCCCTTCTTTCGCAAAATCTCTAAATATCCTGTCCCAGTCTTTGTCAGTTCATCAAGTATTTCCAAACTGATCTTATACAATTGTTCCTTCACTTTCCAATCGCGATATTCTTTCAGTGCTTTTTGCAAAGTAGCAGCTTCTTTCGATTTTAGGACCTTCTCAAGATTCTTATTATATAATTTCTCACATACTTGTTTAGCTTTAATTATCTTTTCCGAGGCATCATTATACATTTCTTTTATCGTTCCGGTCACTTCATACTTCTCAAGATAAAAATCATCCACAATATGCAACAAATCCAAAGCATAATCTATACCATGATCAATAATAGCCTTTTTCACTCCTTCGTTGATCTTTTCTTTGATTGTCTTTATGGCGATATTTTTGACAATATTCAGCTCATCTCCTTGTATCTGTTCTACACCGGAAACAAACGCTTTTGCTTGGCTTGTAGTAAATTCCCCGTTGGGTATTCTCCTCTCTTGATATTTATCAGTAAGAATATTCTGCAAACTACCATCGGTTGCTTGAACACCTTCTGCATCGAGGTCACAGAGATAACGCAATACTGTTTCTTTTCCGAACTCCTTTTTGACTGTTTCTTTTTGATCTTCGGGTAGTTCTGTTCCCATTAATCCATACTTCAATACCTCGTATGTACCGCGTATACGAATATACTCACTCAGTGCATCATTCGCTTTTTTCACAACTCTGTATCCATACGAAACCAATGGGCGTGTCCAATCTATATCATATTTATGAGTCACGTCTCTTAATTGAGCCATATCGTTACTCATATTAGAAACCATCGAATTTGCAGATGTACCCTTGTTGAGATAATATATCATCTCAGCTACTGTACTATACAAACTATTTAATTCAATTTTAGCATAAAATGTGGTCTCGTAATCGACAGGTATTATATATCTGAAAAGTTCAAATTGACTAACATTATCATTATTGCTGTCGGGGAGCACACTGAAATATTTGAACATGTTGCCTTTACCATCTTGATGTACCTTCCTAAAAGCATTGGCTTCCCACATATACGAATAGGCATTCAAGGGATAATTGACATTGTTCCTATTACAGTCGATAAATGGCTGGGGCATAAACAAGACCAATTTCAGGTTAGGAGCATGTTGACTATCTCGGTTGACAATTTTATTTATCATATATAACACATCCATGGTTATTGAACTTCCTGTTCCACCACAAGACGATGCTATTACCCATACATTCTCTTCTGTACTTGTTTGACCTGGAACATATTGAGCAAATTGACTAAGTTTTGTTGTTATTTCTCTATATATATTTTCATAACAATAATATACACCTGTTCTTCCTCTCATTCGTTCTGCACCGGCACCTTCAGCCAAAGTCTGGTTCGGCAATACAAATCTGTTACCCACTTCCTGAGGTATCATCCATTCATTGAGACGTTGTTTTTCGGGTGTGGTATTATCTTGTGCATTTTTCCATGACAAATATGGATTAGTTGCACCCAATGAAACGAAGTCGGCATTACGAATAACTACCTTATTCTTATTTATTGGTTCCAATGTTTTCAAATCAGTGTCGATATATGTAAACTGATAGACATCTCCATTAGGGTCTTGATTATTAACTCCATTGGGGCACAACTTTTGTTGCAACTCTGAGACGGTTTTCAATCCGCAACCGCCTAAACCGATAAAATAAGCTTTTGTTGGCATAATATTATATTTTTTAGGTTAACTTAAATCTACTGTATAAATCTCATTCTTATATGCTATTTTTAGGATAACATTATTTACTTTCCCCTTGGGAAATAGGAAAATATCCTCGTTAGTTGGTATTGTCTCCTTGACATCCTTTGGATAATCCGAGTCCATAATATCAACATTGAAAATATCATTAGATACAACTTTTATATAATATCCTGACCTTTTCCAAAAAAATAGGGGGTTGTATTTTTTACCTCTCAACAGCAATGTCCAAGCATCAACCGGACGTCTGTTGATATATGAAGAGACTTCTATAGGTGTTCTTATTTCATCATTAAATTCAGTTGTTTTAATTCCCTCGCCGTCGGTACGACTAACCAGAACACACCACACCTTATCTAATTTAATAAAAAACAGCGTGTAAACTATAGACAAAATAATAATTCCAATAATTACCATGATAACTATGACGCCCCATAATGGCACAATACAATTCCATACTCGGAATTTAGGCATCTCTATCACACTACTATTTTGCGAGTTTATTTTCTCTTCATATAGTGACATTAAACGTTCTATTTCCAAGCTATAATCGGAGATATATTCTACATTTGCATTAACGCCACTACCACCTACTATTGTAAAGCCCGGAATCCAACTCTTTTCATTGGTTGTCAGTTTTCCAATTTTCACCTCTTGTGTACCAAACTCTATCTCTCCTGTTTCACAGGGAGAAAAATTATCACAATTACTCTCTATGAACAGACGTAAACCTTTTACCACCGGGATAGTAGAGGAGGATGTAATATCTAATATAACATCATCGCCCGACAAAGAAGGTGTAAGTTCAACTGAAGTTGTAAATTCTTCTATATCCGACTTGACAACACTATATAATTTCATTGCCATAATATTAGCTTGCAATTGATCAAACCATTGCGTTAGAAATGTAGCATCAGACACACCTTGATATTCAATATTACCAAAAACATCATCTAGTTCATCTTTAAATATTGCATCTTTACGAAGATAGTTGTTATTGAAATTTAACTCAAGTCCATATTTATACATACTAAAATCTTGTCGATGAGCCAATTTGTTTTTGAGGGAAGCCCAATCTTCTTTACTCTTGTCATATCTATTAAGTTGAGTCCAATATTCAAAATCAGTAAAGAAATACACATAGACCAAATTATTACTTCCAACATCATTTATGGCTTCTATCACCTTTTTCGCCATTGTAAACCCATCAGAGCCATCACTATCCCCACCCCTAATAAATTGAAATTGAGGAGAATACAAAATATCTCTAAAATTTCTTCTAACATCCTGATTTATTTCAACGCTTCTACAGTTATTAACAAAATCGGTTCTATCCGACGCAGCCATCTTGATAAGTGTAATCTCATCTCCATCAGGTAATGCTTGGACAAACTCCAAAAAATTTCTTTTAACAGTCTCCTCAAATGGCAGCATAGAACTTGATATATCAATAGCAAATATGTAATGTGCATGACATCTTTCCAACTCATCCCTATATAAATTCATTAAACCAGGGTAGTCTTCCATTACAGCCTTTGTAGAAGCATCTTCTGCAAACATACCTCTAAATCCCAAAAACAAAAATACAAATAACAAAATTTTTCTCATAATACATTGATTATATGTTAGTTTTACTCTACTCAATTTTTATTCATGTAACTTTTCGTCCTCCTATTCTTATAATTTATAGCACTATAAGAGATTACTCTATCAAGACATAAGCTAACAAGCGACAAAACTAAAAAAAAAAAAAACATTAACAAATTATAAAAAGAAAAGTTGCGTAGTTTTTTGATTTATTATACCTTTGTCACGTCACAGATAGACCTAAAAACAACAATATTCATTACATAACCTTTTTATTTAAGTTATATGAAAACTTTTGCTAAATTCAATTTGATGGCTATTGCAGTTACTGTTTTGTGTTCTTTTTTCGCATCATGCCAGTTCATAAATCCGAGCAAATATGCTTTGGACCAATACCGCGACGTGTGCCATGAGATAATCTTGAACGGAGACATTTGCAGTGACCAAGAGTGGGAGGTGTACAAAGAGAAACACGCTAACGCAATTGAGGAGATAAATAAATATAAGGATAATTACACTTCCGAAGAGATTACAGAGATAGGACGTTTAGAAGGAAAAACATCTAAGATTTACATAAAAAGAGAAGGAGCTGATTCTCTCAAACAACTTTATGAAGGTGTCAAAGATTTAATTGACGAGGGAATAGGAATCTTAGACGGGGTTCTATCTTAATTATTATCTATTGAAATAGATCTATATTTTATAAAAACGTAGCCTTATATATTTGTATCAATATAATGCTACGTTTTATCATTTAACGCCCTATCATACAAACGGAATGAGAAAATTTGACTTCAAGAATGGTTCCAATATTATAAAGAGAATTACTCAAAGTGCCACTTTTGCTTTGTTGTTATCGTTTGCATTCTTTGCTTATGAAATGAGTTCGGGTGCCAAGGAGACAAAAGAAGTGGTTGATAACCTCGAAAAGATACAGAACTCTCTATCAACTCGATATTTAGGACTATTTCCTGAATACATCAGCAACATCAATTTACTATTGAACGATGCTATTAATCATAAAAATAATTCCGAATTGAGAGACTCCATTATTATTTTTGAAGATGTTCTTTATTATGGCATTAGAAGTGACGCAAAGGGATTTAGGAAGATGATGGAGAACCTACTCACTCTTACCGATAATGGGTGCCACGTAACTATTGCATTTTACAATGTCGATGGGATACCTTTCAAGCAAATGATTCGCGATAAATTACTCACTTATGAATATCAAAACCAATACCATAGTGAGATGAGGTCTTATTACACAGGACTTATGAGGGTCAAACGCGGAATTGACTCCATCGACAGTAATCTACCTCGAAATGAATACGACAACGAAGTAAAGTCTCTGATAAACAAGCATTTTAATAAGTCGTTTATAACTAATGTGACATCGGAGGTTTCATTACGCGACTTTTATAGGAACATTGACAATCGTCAAAGAGTAGACTCTATTATTACGCAACGCTATTACGAATACTCCAGAGATGCAAACCATAGAGAATTTGCATCGAGTGTTAAATCCATGCAAAGAACTTTGCCACAAGAGACTGATTCAAATAATGTTATCACATTGCAAGTAAATAAGTTATGCAGCGATTTAGATAGTATTATCGGATATTATTTTGATAAACCCATCGATGACATAACCTACTCCGATTATTATAACATGTACAAAAATGTAACATTGACTATATATAATGTCCTTCAAAAACAACCCAACATCGAACTAATACCTCTTAACGAAAGTATCATGATGTGCTGCTGGATGAGCACTATTGATGGGGAGAGCAATGCTATCTTTGCATTTCCAAGTAAATATTCAACCGATGAAATAGGTTTCACCTCACGCGATGATGCTATTGTGCGATATATACACACTATGCTTGATGGCATTAAGGGCAATCTATCGCATAATAGTAACTGAGGATTCAGAAATGCTACTTTATTGAATATCTATTATTTAGGCACAAGTAATTGTTAGCTACCACCTTTTACTCCCCACCTACATCTACTATGTGATGTGGGGGGTATAGGTGTGTGTTGTGATTTGACATTGTCAGGTGAATAATATTATACATGCGGCTATTAGTTGAACGATGAAAAATAGCGGATTGAGTATGACAAATCGGAGGTGTCGTGTCTTGTGGCGGTGATGATACATGCCGCACAATGCACCTATTGCCCCACCGGCTGCCGACAGTAGTAGCAACGCCGACTCGGGGATGCGTCGACTGTGGGTCTTGGCTCGTTGCTTGTCGGCTCGGTATAGTGTGTAGGTAAGTAGGTTGACCGATGCGAACAACAGCACTACGACGAGGTGTCCTATCGGGTGTGTCATATTCTTATTTCTTGTTCACTCCATCGTCCATCGTGGAGTTCCCACACGGTTTTTATACCTGATTGTCTCAGTATTTGCAAGGTTTCATATCGTCCTGACTCTACTTTGTCTACATCATGGCAGTCGGAGTTGACTACTAATTTCAGTCCCAGTTGACGCACCAATGGCAACCACTCCTCACCGGGGAAGATGCGACCATGTTGTTCGAGGGCTTTGGTGTTGACTTCCACAAGAAAATCGCCTCCGGCAAGCGAACGGATATGATTGTAAGCGAGTTGTTCGTACCAAGGCTCTTGCAAAATGGTGGGTTCAAATTGTGATGCATTGAGTGCTATTTTATCGGGGTGGGCATGTATGTCGAAGTGTCCGCACTGCACCAGTCGACGACTTTGCTCATAGAAGAGTTCCACAATGTGCCGAATGTCGCCCGAAAAGAGTTGATGGGCATTCTCCGAAAAACGCTCGAAAGCTCCATCAGTACACATCCAGCGGCCTTGCTCATTGGCTACGAAATGTACTCCTCCGATGGTGTAATCGGTGGGTAAAGTGGCATAGAAGGGCATTCGCGGATTGCGGTTGCTGTCGAGATAATCTATTTCGAGACCTACATATAGCTCAATCTTGGTGCCATATAGTGCCTTCAATCGAGCAAATTCATTGAAATACAATGGATAGGTATGTGGCTGTAACGACTTGACCGGGGGCATGGGGAATGTTGTATGCGATGTTACTCCATAGGCGGTCATACCTGCGGCAATAGCTGCCTTGACAAAATCTTCCATCTTGCCTCGCCCATCGCAGAAGTCACAATGTGAATGATAGTTGGTATGATTGTGTTTCATCGGAGATTATTAAATGTATGTTCTATCAATTAGTAAATAAGTTTTTCGTTGTTGGCAGACTCAATTTCGGTCGCTTCTCTATCAAATCGCAGTATGTTTCTAATTTTCATTCAGTTACAATGCTCACATTGTGTCTTTATGAGGAATTGGAAATCGCCACACAATAGTTTCAAAATCAACTCGACCTAATGGATAGAACCTATCTTAACTGCATTCTTACGCATGAATCGTACAAATAGCAGTGTAAACAACAATGCAACGGCTACGCCTATGCCCACCGAAAGATGGTAGCCCAGCGACAGTCCCTCGGGGGCATACATGATATACGACACTGACACTACGGTCATGAATAGTGCGGGGATGAGGGTTATTAGGTAGCATTTACGTTCGCGAGCCAACCACACTGTAATAGCCCACAGCGTAAACACCGAAAGTGACTGGTTGCTCCAAGCGAAATATCGCCATAAGATATTGAAATCGACCATCATAATAACAAATGAGAGTGCAAAGATGGGGATGGAGATGATGAGTCGGTTGCGAAGTGATGATTGGTCAAACTTTAAGAAGTCGGCAGCTATCAGTCGCGCCGATCTCAATGCTGTGTCGCCCGATGTAATGGGGGCAAAAATCACACCCAACAGAGCCAACATACCGCCTGCTGCACCCAGCCACTCGACCGAGATGTTATTGACAAGTACTGCCGGTTTGTTGCCATGTGCTGCCAAGTATTCCGACAGGCCTTCAAACGAGCCTGTAAAGGCGATAGCGGCAGCTGCCCATATCAGGGCTACGATACCCTCCACCACCATTGCTCCATAGAATACGGGACGACCCAGACGTTCGTTTTTCAGGCAGCGTGCCATCAAGGGCGATTGTGTGGCATGAAACCCCGATATGGCTCCACATGCTATGGAGATGAACATCATGGGGAAGATGGGCATTACCGACGACTGTGGGTGGCGGTTGTATAGGCCATCGGTCAACTCGGGCAATGAATGTGCATGAAAGAAGAGCATAACCAATATTCCGAGTGCCATAAAGAGGAGTGCAAAACCGAATATCGGGTAGAACTTACCTATAATCTTATCGACCGGCAACAATGTTGCTAATATGTAATAAAGAAAAACAACGACCACCCACCACCATTGTAGTGGCATGACTGCGGTCAAAGCTTGCAACCAACCGGACATCTCTCCGGCATCGTTGGTAGCATATTGGATGGTGAAATTAGTCAACAACTCGGCCGGATTGATAACAAACACAGCACCTACCAGAATGAGCAATAATAACGAGAATACCCGCATTACCTGTTTCACACCCACGCCCAACTCGTCGCCTATAATCTCGGGCAGACTCACTCCTCCACGACGCAACGACAGCATCCCTGACAGGTAATCGTGTACTGCACCGGCAAAGATTGTACCCAACACTATCCACAGATAGGCTGCCGGGCCATATAAGATGCCCATGATAGCACCGAAGATGGGTCCTAACCCGGCGATATTGAGAAATTGTATGAGGAATATCCGCCATGTAGGCATGGGTATGTAGTCGACACCATCGGCTTGCGTAACAGCCGGTGTAGGACGTGTACTATCTGCTCCAAAGATGCGTTCTATCAACTTGCCGTATATAAAATAACCGGCTACCAACGCGAACAATGCTATAAGAAATGAGATCATGTGTATATAATAAGTGTTGCTTTATAAATTTAATGTGATGAAAGTTGTGGCAACTTTTACAAATTTCACCGATTCATAAACCAGTTGTTAAAAAGGGGATCCTTTCTTTCGCCATTGCTTTGACTCATCAATCACAACAATGTGAAGTATCTTCCCTTGATAAATTTCAACGGCGACAAAATTACAATTTATCGCACAAATAGCGATGAGATAGGAGGATATTTTTTTCATTTGCCACATCAATTCTTCATTCCGTTGCATCGCACTCCAAGCCCACAATTACATTCCCGCTACCACCACACTATCACATGGCTTGTTACATTCATTCGGTCAAAGTCTATAATCACACTAAGAAAATCATCATTCATAATAACGCAATCGATAGCAGCACCCTTAACAAAGAGCGAGGGCTGCGACGAATCACTCGTGGCAGCCCTCTATCCATTGAATTGAAAAATATATTCTTACTTACAACTACGTCCCTCGCATGGAGGAACGTAGCCATAAAGTGATGTATCAAATAAGATTATTTGAAGATGCTCCATGCAGCGTCAGCACCGTTAACGGTAACAGTACCGGCAAGAGGAGTAAGAGTTTCACCTACTGTATCATACTCTTCCATAGCGATAGCTACATGATACTCAGAAGCAGCATTCTTAACAAGTGTGTTGGTGCCTTCGAATGTAAGAGTATAATCATTTGCAACACCGTTTGTACAACGAACTACAACCGGGAAGTAAGCATCAACATTAGTTTCAACAATCTTCAAACTTGCGGTAGCGTAGTCAGCATTGTGACGGATACCATATTTCTTATCGCCTACAGTGTTGATATTACAGTTAGAAATCAACACACCGGTAGCAGAACCGAGAGAGATACCACGCAATGTTCCTGAACCAGAAGTTACATCCTCAAATGTAATGTTACCACCACCTGTAATCTGTGCGATAGAGTGGAAACCACCTATTACATCACAATCATTTACTTTAAGGTCGTTAGCCTGATATGCTCTAATAACAACAGAATTTGCAACGTTAGAACCTGCACCTTGGAATGAGCAGTTTGAAATAATTACATTATGAGCATAACGAGAAGTACCTGAGTTCTCACCAACAGTGATAACATCTGTATCAACGCTATAATTACCAAAGAACTTGATATTTTGGAGTGAAAGACCTTCGATTCCACCCCATTGTGAACCACCGTTTACTACGAATGTACCGTTAAACATATTGTCCTGACCGTCGATAAGAATATGAACATCCTTCTTCTGGTTAACAACGAAGTTACCGGCAATTACACTTCCCAAAACGATACGGGTCTGACCTTCGGGAGCAGCGTCAATAGCAGCCTGCAACTCAGCAGCTGAGTTAACAGTCTTAGAGATAACAGTTTCAATGTTCTCAACATAGTCGGGAGTATCGAAGTCGGCATCGATAACGATATTGAACTCGGCGGGAGTTGTCAAGAGCTTACCGAGGATGTTGGTGCGGAAGTTGCGTTGTACGGGAATGTTGATGAAGTGTGTAGTAGGATTGTTGGTCTTACCATCGGCAGTCAACCATTCGAACTCAACATCGGTCAACGACTTCTCTTGTGTCAAGTCGCCTACCAAGAGGTAGTTGAGAGCCAAGTAAGTGTAGTCAACACCATTCACTGTAAGAGCCTCAGTGGGAACAGCATTCATGTCGAATGTCATAGTACCGAGAGTAGCATCAGTTGCAACAGTATTGGCAAATGCATTGAATGCGTTGTAAACGTTGCTTACAGTAATTTTGCTTTTGGTTATTACAACACCGGCATTGGCAGCATCGGTGTATTCAGTGTCATCAATACCAAGGTTGAGCTGAGCGAAGGGGCGTTTCAAAGTTACAGTCTCTTCGATATTGCTCTTGTTGGTCAAATCATCGGCTTTGATGTCGATGTAATTGGTGAAAGCATCGCGAGTCTCAACGTTAGAGTTAGCAGCATTGATTTTGATGCTCTTCAAGTCAGTGAGATCGTAGTGGTTACCGGCTTCGTTGTAAGCAAAGAAAGCTACACGATAGTCTTGACCCTTAGCCAAGCGAACATTGTAAGTAGCAGTGCGGGGAGTACCATCTTGCACATCAACATACTGACGCAAAGCAGTCATTTCATCACCATTGGCATCGTAAACAGCACAAGCCACTTTGTCGGCTGTCAAGCCAGTACCGATTGTGGCACGAGTACCCATAGCGTCGGCAGCACCCAATGTAAAGGTTGCATTTACAAACTCACCGTCAACGGGAGCAACTACGGGTTCGTCTTGCGAACATGATGTCGCAAACAGCATACCTGCTACTGCAAGCATACCCCAAAACAAATTTTTTGTTTTCATAGTCATTAATTTTTTAATAGTTAGTTAATAAGTGTATTTATTTAAGTTGTTATATTTCATAAGGATGTTCTCCATCGTACTCACCATTGTTCTCGAATGCAATCTGGTAAGTAATTACGCCGGTGAGCAAGCCACCTACCACATGGGTAACATAATTGCGTTGCAGAGGTACATTGATGATGGGAGCATCTTGACGTATGGCATCACCATCTTGGTCGTAGAGGCTGAATGTGAGGTTGGTCACCCCTTTGGCAGCCTCGGCAGGGACATAGCACATGGCTATATTCTTGTAATCATTGCCCTCGCAGGTAAACACCTCACCCGATACTGTGAGGTTATAAGTCAAGGTGGTGCTGCTGCCGGTAGCCATGCCTATGAGAGCATTGAATGTCTCCTTTCCCTCAACCTTCAATGTGATGGTGGTAGGAGTCATCCCGAAGGTATTGACATCGGCAACACCGTTCCAGTCGTCGGGAGTTACGCCCAAGTTGAGCTTTGCCAACGGACGGCTGAGAGTGATGTTCTGTGTCGAATGACTACTCTCCACAACAATTTGGGTTGTAGCAGTAAAGGCATCGTAGTAAACCTCGTCGAGACCCGGATTGCGAGTGATGGCCTGCATATTGGTTACATTGTAAGCACCCTCTTTCATTGCCCAGAACACAACATCGTAGGCATGCCCCCTAATCAATCGGGGAGAAAACGAGATAGAGCCATCGGCAGCTATCGATTTCACCTCACGCATGGTGGTTACCTCGGTATTACCCTCATACACCACACACACCACCTTGTCGACATTCAGGTCGGCAACACCGGCACGCGTGGGCATGTCGCAAGGTACGGCAGCACGAAAAGTCACTTCGACTGTCTCTTCACTTATCGCCACTTCGTCATTGCTGCACGATGCAGCAAACAGTGGCAGAGCTAATAGTAGATAGATGATCTTTTTCATATTTACGTTTTAATTATACTTTTGATGAGTCCATTAGAAGATTGATTTACCGTCTAATGTTACTGTTCCTTTCGTGTCTATATTTATAATTCCGAGGGCATTGAGATAATAAACTTTACCTATCATTTTGCAATTACTATGTTGATGCCAGTTCTTAGTACATTGGGTTTCTGTTACAGTACAATTACTCAATTTAATTACATCCTTATCTTTGCCCGATGTACGAATGTCACCTATGAATTGACCAACATGACGTCCCGGGACAGTTACAACGAAAAAAACTCTTTGATCACTTTGTCCGAACGCGTATATCGTCGTTCTCCTAACATGGCAATTAGTAATTGTAGCAAAATTATGAACATATCCTATAAAACCACCAATCTCTCCGGGTGAATAGAAATCTACTAAGCCTTCAAAATTTTCCTTATGCTCTTTACAATCGTAGTTTTCAATATAACAGTCATTTACTGAACAATTGCTGATAGTAGCCATTGTCGATGATGCGGAACGACCTGCAATGATACCTGTCTTTTGTAAAGCAAAGACTTTACAACCATGACAGTGAATATTATCCATCGTATATTTTGCTCCTCCAATACTTAAAATAAAAGTTGCTCCGTATGATTTATCTACTGTCTGACCATCATCTTCTCCTACAATGTGTGGTACAACCGTACAGAAATTATGCAAATTGATATTTTGATGTATATTACCATCATAGCCATTCAATATGAATGCCATACGATCGGTGTTAAGTTTGCTATAAATAGCTACATTGTATATTGACAAATTATTACCTTCCAAGAATCCTATTGAAGAAAAAGGATCGAAATAGTTATCATCGGTGCTTGGATGTTTCGATTGAGTAAATCTTTCATGAACGAAATACTCTCCATCGGCTCCTTGTCCGTGCATATCGACATTCTCCATCAAGTAGAGGTGTGTGGGAGAGGCTGTTATTTTTCTTACACCTTGTAGGTCGTAGGGTGAATATACTTGATATTTTCCTGCTTCGTTGTTCTGTGTCAGCATGTCGGCTGCGGCAGTGTAGCTTACTCCGTCCCAGCGGGGTACTAAGCGTACTCCGTCGAAATAGATTTTACCGCGACGGTAGGTTTCGTGTCCTACCCATCCGTCGTATTTGTCGGATATAGTCTGCTCGACCCATGCACTTTGGTTGGCTTTTTTGTAGACCGACACATAGTCTTTCACGCGAGTTGTACCGTCGACTTCGCAATGGGCATCGAATGTGAGGGTCTCTTGGTTGTCGTATCCGCAGAGCAGACCCACGAACTTGCCTTCGCTGAGGTTGGCATCGGCTTCCACGCCATTGAGTTTACAGTTGCTGAATGTTACTTGCAGCATCTCATTGCGGTCTTTCTGTACTTTTCGCTCCACATAACCTACCATACCGCCGGCAGCTCCGTTGTTGGTGTAGGCAGTGGCTGTGGTAATGGATATGTTGCTGAACGAACTGTTTCCTTTGAGGGTATTGACCAGCACGCCCACATGGCTGAGAGCGGTGGCATCGATATTTTCGACCGAGAGATTTTTTACTATCAGTTCGGTGGCATCGCCAAAGAGTGAGTTCTCGAAATTGATAATCTTCTTCTCGCCACCATCGTAAGTACTTCCGGCAGGGAGTTGAATGGAGGCTATCTCTTTGTTGTCCATGTCTATGTCGACAGTCTGAATGAACTCGCTACCCACTTCGAGCGGCTCGATGGGGCTACACATCCAAGCCACATCCGATGCTGCATCGATAACGTAGCGACCTTGTGCATCTTTGTCGGGCTTGGTGCGGCTTGTGCCGTCCCACACGCTCCACGACTGAGGTTGCTGCACGATAGTACCTGTAACGTTGGTCTTCATGTTCTTCTCCAATGCGATGAGAGGATGTTCAGAGCCATCAAATGTAACGGTCTTGATAGAAGCACCACCAGCTTGTTGCAAGTCGAGCGTAGCCTTGATGGTAGCCGGTGCAAAAAGGTAGTTATTCGACAGGTAGTAACAAACCTCACCATCGGAGAGAAGAGTTTCGGCCGGATAGTCGGTAAAGGTAAACTCTACATGGGCATTATCGGCTACTGTCACCGCACCGGTAAAGGGATTGAACGCAGTGGGGATGCTATGAAGTGTAACAACGGTCTTGTGAGTGGTTGACTGCGGCTGTACGGACGAGTCGGCAAAATTGAGTTGTGCAAGGGGGCGTGAAAGTTCGACACGCTTGTTCACAACAGGATCAGTTCCTACGGTAACAGTGGCAACGGTATAGAAGGCATCCATCTGCTCCATCAAGGCGAAGCCTCCGGTTGTGTAGTCGGTGTAATCGACAGTAACATTTCCATCGGCAGTAAAGTTGTAAGCGGTGTTACTGCTACACTCTGCCCAGAAGAGGATGTGATAGGTGTGACCTTCAATCAATCGGAGCGACACACCATCGCGTTGGGCATCATCCCAACTCTCGGTAGTGATAAACTTCTCGACCTTGGCAGCATCGCCTTCGTAGACAGCCACCACCAGTTGGTCGATGAGCAATCCCTCACCGATGGCTCGCGTAGTAGCATCGCCTGCAAGGATAGGACGGAACGAAATTTCACGCTCTTTTCCTTCGGAGGAGAGAAGAAAATCGTCTTGCACACAGCTGCACAACAGTGCCACTGCACACACACCCACCATGTATTTTATGTATCGATATATATTCATAATTAATCTATCCTTATAGTAATATCGCCATCAAACTCGGGATCTATCTCGATACCTCCTGTGGCTTGTCGCAAGAGGAAAGAACCACGCAGAATGGAGTGGTAGCTACGGTGCAAGGGCAGATTGATGGGGTCGGACAAGGCTTTCTGTCGTCCCTCCTTATCGTAAAGACCCACTTGCACTGTTACTGCCGCATTGTTGCCATTGACAAAGACATAGTCAAATCCCAACGACGCTTCATTATCGCTCAATATTTTGAGTTTGGAATCAAAGAGTACGTTCAACTTTGAATCGACGGGTTTGTCTATGTGCATATTGTAAGCATTAGGCATATATCCGGGGTAGAAAAAGACCACCTTATAATCGTCGGTATTGACACGCACAGTCGAGGTCTCACCACGGGTGGCTGCCTCTTTCTCCAAGAACTCATACTCCTTGTCGATAAACTCTTTGAGGTCGGTAGTCTGTATCTCATACTTGGCAAGAGGACGCTGCATTGTGATGTCGAGGGTATCGGGTGCGAGGTCGACAACAGTAGTTGTAATTACGACCTGATTGCTACCACGGAAGGCATCGCGATGGTCGGTAGAACCTCGATGATCGCCTTGCAAGAATATCTCGGCAAAGTCGGTGGCGTTGTAGAAATATTCATCGCCACTCATCTTCACCATGTCGCTCCACACCATGATATTGTATTGTCCGGCGGGTAGCTCTATCACCTCTTCATGGTCGTAACCACGAGCAACATCCTTGGTAAATACGAACTTGTGTGTAGGCTCTTGCACAGTGGCACGCTGACGATCGACAACGGGATAGGCATGAACGATGTAACGAATCTTACCATAGTCGAGATGATTGTCGTAAGTTATACCATATCCTTGCTCCTTCACCTCATAATCTTCGTAGATATGCTCCCACACAGTCATATCGGTGTCGTAATTAAGACGCAGACAGAGAGCTGCCGTCTCGGGCATATCGGGAAATTCATGCACATCACAACCAACCCAAGTAACGAGGGTGGCAAGAGTGACTACTATATATATCCACAACTTTCTCATCGGCTTCCTCCTTTCTTGAACAAGTCGAAACGATAAGAGAATGTAATACCCACTTGGTCGATACCCCAATAGGTATCACGAACACTCTCAATGAGAAGTCCATCCTTGGTAGATGGGGTGTTGTGGAAAGTATCGTAATAGAGCGAGTGTACACCGGCTCCGAGGTTGAACTCCAAGTGCCAACGGTTGTTTTTACTAATGGGCATACGATAACCCACATTGACACCCCCACCCCATGCCGGCGAACAGCCATTGTGATCTTGATAACGAATTTCGCCCAAAGCAAAATTATAGTAAGCCATATTCAAGTGAACACCTGCATAGAATCCCACATTATCACAACCGAGCCAATATCGTGCCTCGGGCTGTATAGAGAAGGTACGAAACTTAGTGGTCTCGCGGAAGTAATTCCACGCCGAGTAATATATGGGCAGAGCCACCGACCAGTGCGGAGCTACATCGACCTCGACACCTATATTGCTGATGCCCATACCCCACGCCGCTGCATTGGTTTTGACATAAAGATGACCCACCCAATCGGGGGCAGGTATTACCACCTGTACCGGATGACTCACCTCGACAGCAGGTACTGCCACGCATGCAGGTGCTGCCACAAGGTAACCCGCAGTGCGACTCTCAGCGAAATAGATCACACACAACATCGACTTACGGATAATGGGATAATATGTTGTGTAAAGATATGCATAGTCGGGTAGTTGCCTCATCTGCAACTTCTTCTCTTCCACATCAATATCAGCATCAATAACCGCCAATATCGCCTCAATGGCTGCCGGCGAGAGCTTAGTATCGTTCTTGACCAACTCGCGAAGCAATGTCCACGACTCGCCACCTGCATGCAATGCAAGTCGCGACATAAGCTCGGGATGCTCTTTCTCTATATAACGCTTCATCGCTTGCGAGCGATCGTGCGAAAGCTGCATATTACGCTGGTAAGCACCCTCGGGCGAAGCATACGAAACGACCTCTATCGAGTCGATGCGATCCCAACCAATGACCCGCACTTCGTCGTAGAAACGACGAAATGCAGCATCATTGTCTAAATACAAACCATTAAGGTTGCTTTCATCAAGGGGGAAATACACCTGCTCGATGAAAGACTTTTTCAACAAAACAATATCTTGCTCATCGACTACATCCTGCGAGGAAGCAGTCGAATCAGAGACGACATCGATCGAAGTGACAACAGGAGACGAAACACCACATGACAAGTCACCCTTGCAACGACCATCAAGGCTCGCCGCATAACAAGTAAAAGGCGACAGCAATACTGCACCTAATACATTGGTAATCAATATCAAAAGGCTGTTTCTCAAATCCATATCTTTTTATCTCAATATCAACTTCTCTTGGTTAGAGAAGTTTATTTCGATGCAAAGATATGTAAAATACAGCAATAAACACGCTTTTTCACCACTTTTTTTTATTTATTCTTGTTAAACAATCTTGATATATATCTATATCCTCTATCTATATCACACTAATAATAAGATACTTATCTCAATATCAACTTCTCTAACCAAGAGATTATCAACAACTTACAATATTGACAAATGTCAATTATTGTCATTTTCTCGCAATGGATAAAATCCATAATACAGCTTTCGCCACCGATGAGGCAGCGAAACAGTTGTGATAAGCAAAGAGAGAGCTGACAAGGTCAATCGCGACAGGAACATTCATGCTCGCAACACGGCTTGCCTACCTCGACCTCGATAGTGGCATGTGCAATACCCCGTACAGCCAATTCCTGCTTAATGCGAAATTTGATTGACTCCATGTTTTCCACATTATTAATAACGACATGAGCAGTAAGAGCATTCTGGGTAGTACTCATGGCCCATATATGCAAATGATGCAGCTCGACAACACCATCAATCTGCTCAATGGTGTGCGTTACATGGTCAATATCAATATCACAGGGAACTCCATCCATCGAGAGTCGCAAGCTATCGACCAACAACCGCCATGTGGAAACAAGAATAACTCCGGCAATAACAAGGCTGATAATAGGATCGATAATGGTAACATTCCACAACATAATGGCTATACCCGACAATAGAACACCCACCGACACCAGTGTATCGGCAGCCATGTGCAGGAACGCTCCACGCATATTGAGGTCGCCTCGGCCTGTATTCATGAGCATATAAGCAGTGATGCCATTCACAACGATGCCCAATGCAGCCGTCCACGATACTGCCTCTCCATCGACCGGATGAGGCGACTGTAACTTACGAATACTCTCCACCACAATAGCACCCACCGCAACAAGCAACACTATGGCATTGAGCAGCGACACAAGCACCGTACTCTTACGATAGCCGTAAGTGTAATGCTTGGACGGTTGCACACGAGCCATTCTGAATGCAAAGAGAGCCATCACAAGACTAAATACATCGCCTACATTATGACCTGCATCGCTCAGCAATCCCAACGAATGGTATCGCCAGCCCATTACCAACTCGACAATAACAAATAACACATTCAGCACAATACCCACCAGAAGCGTTTGTCCGGCTTGTGCCACATCCACCTTGTGATAATGGTGATCGTGATGTTGATGATGATGAGAGGACATATCGTGTATATTTACATTTAAGGGATGTTTGTAAAATCTTTATAATTTATACAATTCATGCCAATTTGTCGTCAATAATGTTAATTTTGACAGTTTACACTGTTAATTTGTCACCCATTTTTCACACTTCGACATCTGGCATACGAATTGAACATATATAAGCGAAGACGATGGGAATCCCACACTTCACTAACAAGATAGCAGGAAATGAGCGAAATATAAAGCACTCTTCAATATTTCACAGCGAATGCAAGTATCTACGCCGTTAACCGCAAAGATAATGATAATTAAACAAATAAGGAGAATAAACAATGAGAACAACAAGAAATTTTAACAGCAGTGTATTTAACGCCCTTTATGGCATGTTGGAAAACGAATCGTGGGTATCGCGTAGCAGTGGCAGTGCCATGCCGGCTATCAACATCATTGACAGTGAGAAGAGTTACGAACTGGAATATGCTGTACCGGGCATGAGCAAAGAAGACTTCAACATACAGATCGACAGCGAAAATCGCCTGATTATATCGGTTGAGAAGGAAAACTCTGAGAATAGCGAAAAACGCTATCTCCGCCAAGGATTTCGCATCCCCTCATTCCGTCAAAGCATCACTCTTCCCGAGGATGTCGACCGCGAAGCCATCACAGCCCGAGTTGAAAACGGCATTCTATACATCACATTGCCCAAGTTGCAACCCGAGGTTGTAAAACCCGAGGTCCGTACCATAGGTATTGCCTGAAATAAAGAGGCGGTAGAGGATTGTCAACGGCTTGTTACTTGCCATCGACAATCACCTATCCAACCGGAGCATAAGAATCTGATTTAATTTTATTTCGAGATTAATTGAGGATTATCTTTGAACAGATATTCATATTGAGCGATGCAGGGAATAGCGAGCTATATTCAAACTCCCGAAATGAATAGATGCCGAAAAGAGGCTCAAAGAAGCCAAAACCATCCTTAGCAATAGCGAATGAAATTGTTTAATAAAAATCAAAACAGATTCTAAGCAACTTAGATAATAGTCCCAATCAGTACCGCAACTGATTACTGATAGATAATAAGAACATTTAGTTTGGTTTGTTTGTATTTTCACAAAAAAGGGCAGCATCTCGCGATGAGACGTTGCCCTTTGACTATGTAAAGTGATATGCTTAACCATACTCAGCTACCATCTAATCCTCCGCATTGTCTTCGGCAACATGGTTTTGCTCAGTCGACTCTTCGTCGACATCTATGAGCAAGCGATTACTATCCTCGGTCACTCCGGCATCCTCTTGCAGTTTCTTCCAGCTGTTGCGAGCCTGCTTGGATGGCGTCTTAGGGTCAAGTCCCAAGACTCGCATTTTCTCAAATTGCAACATCAGGTTATCATTACCCCATGTAAGACGCTTACGAGCATTATCACACGCACCCACAGCATTGTCGAGACTCACACGCACTGCTTCAATATCGGTGGCAAATAGTACAAACTGGTTGTACATCTTCTCGGCACGAGTCTTGATGGCTCGAATATTGGTTTCCAAGTCATGTTGTCGCCACATATCTTGCAACATACGCACTGTGAGCAATAAGTTGGTGGGGGTCATGATGATGATGCGTTGAGCATAGGCATCGTTCCACAGATTCTTACCTTGGACACGGGCTTGATCTAACGCCAACATAAACATCGACTCAATGGGCATAAACATAATGACAAAATCATAGGCTTTGCTACTGCTCGACGAGTAGTCACGCTTAGCAAGACCGTCGATATGATTGATGACAGAAGTCAAGTGTTCGGCTGCATAGATACGTCGCTCATCGTCATTCTCAGCATTCATATACTTGTCGTAGGCAGTAAACGAAACTTTCGAATCGATAATGAGGTCATTGTGACTGGGGAAGTGCAATATCACATCGGGACGCTTGTTATCGCCTACCGCATCGACCGTTTTCTGTATGTCGAAGTCGATACCTTCACGCAAGCCCGACTGTTGCAGTATGTTTTGCAATATCATCTCACCCCAGTTACCTTGCACCTTCGTTCCGCCACGCAAAGCCGACGACAACTTATCGGCCTCGCGACGCATCTTTTCGTTTTGCTGTGCCAGTTGCTTGATCTGTTCCTGCAAGGATGTGCGTTCACGACTCTCAGTCTCATAACACTGCTCGACCTGTTTCTTAAAGCCCTCAATGTCGCGATTGAGCGGTTCGAGAATAATTTTAAGATTTTCGCGACTCATATCCTTAAACGTGCGTGTCTTCTCGTCCATAATCGACGAGGCTATATCTCTAAATTTCAACAGCATGACATCGTTCAACTTCTCCATTTCACTCTTATGCGAAACAAGTTTTTCCTGCAAGGTCTGGTACTCAACTTGCAACGTAGCATATCGAGTCTTCTCATCGCTGAGCAATCGATTTATTTCATCGCATTGCTCATTGGAGCGAACGACAGCATCGGACAACTCCTTGCATCGTTCGGCTACTGTGTTTTTTTCAGTCTCCAAGCGAGTTACCATAATGTCGAGCGAACTTTTCTCCATTTCCAGTCGCCCCACATGGTTGCGAGTCTGTACCAACTCATCGCTGACACGCCGTATTTCGTTCTGCAACATATTGCCTTCCATCTTGGCTCGTTCCAGTTCTCGCACGCCTTCATTCAGACGCTTTTCATATTTCATTCGCGACACCAAATAAGTGACCACTGAACCTACGATCAATGCTATCACCACATATACAATAGTAAACATAGAATCGACTTTTTTTTGAGATTGATTACGTTATCAATACAATTCCGCCACTAAGCTATCGGTCATTACTCCATACCACCACCAAGTGCGTGGAATAGTGAGATAACACCTTGTATTTCGTCGTATTGGTCAGAAGCCTGCATCAACTCGGCTTGCAGGAGGTTCTGTTGAGCGGTGAGTACTTCAAGATAGTTGGCACTACCATGCTTCATGAGCAAGCGAGTATTCCAAATAGCAGCTTGCAAATTGACAATCTGTTTTTTTCCCACTTCGAGACGTTTACGAGCAGTCTGCCACTGTACAAGGGCATTATTAACTTCGGCACCGGCATCGAGCAGACTCTGACGGAAGAGCAACAAGGCCTCTTGCTGTTGAGCCTCAGCCACACGCAAGTTGGCAACATTGTTACCATGATTGAAGAGTGGTTGCACCAATGAACCTAAGGCATTGAGCAACCATCCGGCAGGATTGGTAACAGTAGCTCCGTTGTTGGTCCAACCGGCCGAACCGCTCAACGATATGGTGGGGTAGAAAGCCGAACGAGCTGCATTGGTGGCATAATAGGCTTGTGCAAGAGCATACTCGGCTTGTCGCACATCAGGACGAAAACTCAGTAACTGTAATGGAATACCCACTGAAAGTTCTTCGGGGAACACCTGCTCATTCAACTCGCCACGTTGCATCATGGAGGGAGCCATCCCCAAGAGAACCGACATAGAATTTTCCTGTTCAATGATGCGACGCTCAAGAGTAAGTACTGAACCCTCAACGTTGAGACGATTGGCCTTGGCTTGCAATACCGCGGCCTCATTAGTCTTACCGGCACGTTTCAAGGCTTCGAGCGTACGAATGTTTTCCTCCCATGTGTCAAGCGTGCGACGGCTTATTTCCAACTGCTCGTCAAGCATAAGCAACGTGAAGTAACTATCGGCAATAGTGGCAATCAATTGTGTCTGTACAGCTTGCTTATAGGCCTTAGTCTCTTCAAGTGCAGCCTCAGCACCCCGGGTAGCATTAAGTTTCTTACCGAAAATATCAAGCTCCCAGTCAGCGGCAACAGCCAAATTATAGGATTTGCTCAACTCCTTACCCGTCGATTGGCTTAGTCCTCCTTGTGCCGAGAAGTTGACATTAGGCACAAAAGCCAATCGTGAAGCCATCAACATAGCCTCGGCCTGCTCGACACGCAGACGAGCTATCTGCAAGTCGGTATTATGTTGTAATCCCTGCTCTATCCAATGTTGCAAGAGTGTATCGGTAAAGACTACTCGCCACGACATGTAGCCGATAGAGGTGTTATCGACCGAGATAGCTGTGGTGTCGATGGGAAGTCGTTGATAAAGGCTGTCAACAACCGGCAATTCGGGTTGCTGATAACGCGTGTAAATGTTGCAACTGCTCAACAGGAGCATCAACAAAAGGCATATATTGAAATGTAATTTATTCATAATACTGATCACTATTTAATAGTTCTATGAGGCATTACCTTCTCCTCAATGGTGCGGAATATAACAAACAGCACAGGTACTATAAAAATGAGAGCAAGCGTACCGATGAGCATACCACCAACCGTACCTACTCCGATAGAAATATTACCATTAGCCCCCACACCGGTAGAGAACATCAATGGCAACATACCGAAAATCATTGTCAACGATGTCATAAGAATGGGTCGCAAACGAGCCACCGCGGCATCCATCGCTGCATCGAGAATGGAAAGACCTTGACGACGACGTTCGGAGGCATACTCGGTAAGCAGAATAGCAGTCTTGGCCAACAAGCCGATGAGCATCAGTAGTCCAATTTGCAAATAGATGTTATTCTCTAACCCAAACATGCGGGCAAACAAGAAACTACCCGCCAGACCAAACGGCACTGACAGCAAGATAACAATGGGAATAAACAGGCTCTCATACAAAGCACATAATATGAGATATATACACACTATACATATAACAAATATTATTGCCGTAGAGGCACCCGATGAAGCCTCCTCTCGCGACATACCGCCAAATTCATATCCATATCCGGCCGGCAATGTCTCGGCTGCCACTTCACGCACCGCCTGAATAGCCTCGCCCGAACTATATCCCTTGGCAGGCTGTCCATTGACCGAGATAGCCGAAAAGAGGTTAAACCGCGATATGGATTGGGCACCATACACGCGTGTAAGTGTTATATACTGATTGATGGGACTCATCTCACCTTTGTCGTTGCGTACAAACATGTTACTCATCGACTCCGTATCAAGACGAAACTCGGGCGATGCTTGCAACATGACACGATATAGCTTCGAGAAACGATTCATGTTGGAAGCATAACTACCACCGATGTATCCCGATACGACATCCAACACCGCATCGGGCGATACTCCATTACGCTTACAACGTGCAGCATCAACCTCCAAGAGATATTGCGGATACTTAGTATCGAACGATGTAGATGCTCGTGCTATCTCGGGTCGTTCATTGAGTCGTGCTATCATCGTATTGGTCACCAACAGCAAGTCCTCAATAGAGCCACCTTTCTGATCCTGCACATAGAGTTCAAAGCCACTGCTTACGCCATAACCGGGAATCATACCTCGCGTAAAGACCAAAATTTTGGCAGACGTAATGTCGGACACTCGGTTGTATATTTCGTCTATTACCGACTCTATGTCATCACCTTTCTCTTTGCGTTCATCCCACTTTTTAAGACGAATGGAGAACATACCCGACGAAGAACCTTGCCCACTCATCATACCACGACCTGTCGTTTTGGAATAAATCTCAATCTGTGGAATGGTACTGATACGTTTGTCTATTTCGTCCATTACCTTAATAGTCTCCAAGAGGTTGGTTCCGGGAGGAGTCTGCACATCAATATTAATAGATCCCATATCCTCCTTGGGAACGAGACCCGTCTTAGTTGTCTGCAACAGATAAAACAGCCCCCCACCTGCAATGACTATGAGCATAATCGTCAGCCAACGATGGTGGAACATGAACGAAACTCCACCTTTATATTTGTTGACAATGCGACCAAATGCAGCCTCAAAGGCTATGTGGAAACGTGAAGAGAAACTCAACTTCTTACCATCAGTGGACGTTTCGTGAGGTGTCATGATGATGGCACACAAAGCAGGACTGAGTGTGAGAGCTGTAACGAGCGACAATCCTACCGCCACAGCCATGGTAAGACCAAACTGGGTATAGAACGTACCCGTAGTGCCTCCCATGAAACTTACGGGTATAAACACCGCCATAAAGACAAAAGTAGTTGTAAGCAGTGCTGTTGTAATGCCATTCATGGCACTTACCGTAGCTTCGTATGCCGAAGTATAACCTTCATCAAACTTGGCTTGCACAGCCTCTACAACCACAATGGCATCATCTACCACCGTACCTATGACCAGCACAAGAGCAAAGAGTGTGATGAGGTTGAGACTAAATCCGGCAACTAACAAGAACGCAAAAGTTCCTATCAACGAAACAATGATAGAGATGGCGGGAATGAGAGTAGAACGAAAATTTTGCAGGAAAATATATACTACAAAAATCACCAAGATAATAGCCTCCAACAATGTTTTAACGACATTTCTGATAGAAGCATCGAGAAAGTCCTTGGTACTCATCAAGTCAACAATCACCAGTCCTTTGGGCAAGTCTTGGGCTATCTCATCCACCACGCGGTCTATCTCTTCTATAATCTCATTGGCATTAGAACCTGATGTTTGCGAAATCATACAAGTCGTACCCGGGCAACCATTAACAGTACCCACATATTCATAACTGCGAGAACCAAGCTCGACACGAGCTACATCTTTGAGCCGTAGCACCGTTCCATCACTTTGAGCTCTTATAACAAGATTCTCATAATCGACCTCTTTTTCATAACGGCCACGATATTTGAGTGTATATCGGAATGTGTTGTCCGAGTCGGCACCCAGCGTACCTGTGGGTGCTTCTATGTTTTGTTCATCAAGAACGGCACGAATATCAGAGGGCATCAAGTTATACTTGGCCATCTTTCCGGGATCTAACCATATACGCAGCGAATAGTCACCTCCCATGATGTCAACTTCGCCCACACCGGCAATACGAGACAGGCGTGGTTCAATATTGATTTTCATGTAATTACTGATGAAATTCTGGTCAAAAGTGCCATCGGGACTATACACTGCCAGTGTCTTGATGCGACTGGTCTGTCGCTTGCGAACCGTCACACCACTGCGTGTAACCTCGGCTGGAAGCAGACCTTGTGCTTGTGCCATACGGTTCTGTACGTTGACCATAGCCATGTCACCATCAGTACCTTGTCGGAAATATATCTGAATATTGGCCGAACCCGAATTGGTCGAAGATGACACCATGTACATCATGTCTTCAACACCATTGATAGCCTCTTCGAGAGGTATAACGACACTCTTCTGTACCGTCTCGGCACTTGCTCCGGCGTAATTGGCCGACACACTAATGGTTGGTGGAGCTATCTCGGGAAACTGCTCGACCGGTAGTTGCACCAGACTGATGATACCCAACAACATGATGGCTACCGATATAACACCGGCCAAGATGGGACGATCGATAAAAGTCTTGACATTCATCGTTTATTCCTCCTTTTTATTATCATCAGATGCAATAATCCTTGTACCTTCTCGTATAAGTCCTGCACCCTCAGCCACAATTACATCGCCCTCTTCCAATCCATCCTCAACAATGTATTCGACACCATTGTTCTGAGGCAATACTCTGATAGGGGTCGATACAGCACGTCCATCGACAACCTTATATACAAAGACGCGTTCCTGCAACTCGTATGTTGCCGACTGAGGGATGACTATACAATTTTCACGTTCCGATGGTATCAGCACCGTTCCACTACCACCATCACGCAACACACGCCCCCGATTGGGGAAAGCTGCTCGCAGACTCACAGCACCTGTACTGGCACTGATCGTACCACTGATGGCATTGATGCGACCTTTGTATTCGTAAATTTCGTTGTTACTCATACGCAACTCCACCTCGGGCATCTCGTCGATAGCTTTTTTCAACGAGCCATACTGATGTATCAAGTCGAGCATCTGATTCTCGGCCATTGAGAAGTAAGCATAGACCTGACTATCGTCCGACACTGTAACAAGAGGCTCGGCAATGCTACTATTGACCAAGGCTCCTACTCGATATGGTATCATACTTGCCACTCCATTTACGGGCGACTTTACCTCGGTATAAGAGAGATTATTGCGAGCATTGGTCTCTTCGGCCTGAGCAAGAGCCAACTTGGCCTCGGCTTCTGCCAAGTCGTTGCGAGCCATCATCAGGTCAAATTCCGAAACAACATCCTGCTCAAATAGTTCTTGATTACTATCCAGCAACAACTGAGCCGTAGAGAGAGCCGCCTCGGCACTTTTCACATTGGCAACCGCTATTTCATAAGCAGCCTCATAGGGAACAGGGTCAATCACAAAGAGGACTTGACCCATACCCACAATATCGCCCTCATTGATGCGTATATCAGTAATCATACCACTTACCTGTGGGCGTATTTCGACCGTCTGACAGCCCTTGATGGTAGCTGTATAGTCCGATACTAATACACGATCGCTCAGCGTTACGGTGTGCAGGGGATAAGTTGTCTCTTTTTTCACTGTTTCGGTCGGTTTATCTCCACAACCGACAAGCATGAGAGCTACACTCAATGGGAGTAAATATTTCTTACATTTCATGAATGATGATTTTTTTATCGTTTATATTTTCAGTGTACAACAAGTACGCAAATTTATAAATTTTTATACAAAAATTAAAACTGTAACTTCACTCCACTACTATTTTTATAAGTTTTTCACATGTCGCAAGCCTAAATATTGCATCTTACCGACGAAGATTAAAAAAAAGACAAAAATTATAGGATAGAACAGAGAAAATACTCGATTTATATTTACATTTGCAGTTGATAAGTAAACAATAAGAAGACAACTATGATAAAAGCAGCAGTAGTAGGTTATGGCAACATAGGACGCTATGTAATAGAAGCGTTGCAAGAAGCCCCCGATTTTGAAATAGCCGGAGTAGTACGTCGCGATTGCAGCGATATCCCCGAGGAGTTGAGCTCCCTGCGAGTTACCGACAATCTCTCGCAGCTCGATGCCCATGTAGCCATCTTGTGTACTCCCACACGCAAGGTCGAAGAGTATGCTCTGCAAGCACTTGCATTGGGAATGAATACTGTTGACAGTTTTGACATACACAGTAATATTGTAGAGTTGCGACGTTCGTTAGCAAACAAGGCTCAGGAATGTGGCAAAGTATCCATTATATCGGCCGGATGGGACCCCGGCAGCGACTCGGTTGTGCGTACATTGTTGCAAGCATGTGCCCCTAAGGGAATAACTTACACCAACTTCGGTCCCGGCATGAGCATGGGTCACACCGTCGCTGTTAAGGCTATTGCAGGTGTCAAAGCTGCCCTATCGATGACAATACCCATAGGTACCGGCTTACATCGTCGCATGGTGTATGTAGAACTTCAAGAGGGTTATAACATAAAAGATGTGGCTGCCTCTATCAAGCAAGACCCCTACTTTGCCAACGACGAAACACACGTTATAGAAGTGGACTGTGTCGACAACGTAAAGGACATGGGACATGGTGTAAACATGGTGCGTAAAGGCGTATCAGGCAAGACTCAAAACCAACGATTTGAGTTTAATATGAGCATTAATAATCCGGCTCTTACGGCTCAGATTCTGGTAGGTGCAGCTCGTGCCACTATGCGACAACAACCGGGAGCGTACACCATGATAGAGATACCGGTAATAGATCTTCTCCCCGGCGACCGTGAAGATTTAATACGGCACTTGGTATAACTCTTATTACACACTCACTTCTTGCCAAGTAACTTACATGACTCATTATAAGAATATATTCATCGATCTTGACGATACGATATGGGACTTCACTGCCAACTCTCATACGTCACTTGACATCATGTATCGCGACCTTGACATTGCTGCTATTTACCCCGATTACGAGTCATTCAGTCGCGAATATTACAGCAAGAACAGTGAGTTGTGGACATTGTATCATCATGGTAAGATTGAGAAAGATTATCTCATTGTAGAGCGGTATGCTCACTTGCTACGCTCGATAGGATACAACGACCCCGACAATCAGTTGGCCGATCGCATGAATACATATTATTTAGACATCTTGGCTCAACAGACACGCCTCATTCCTCACGCTGTGGATATTCTCGAATACCTCAACAAGAAAGGTTATCGACTTTACATCCTCAGCAACGGATTTATAGAAGTACAGCAACGCAAACTACAATCGGCCGGTATTGCACATTACTTCGACCGTATAGTTCTTTCCGATGAAATAGGTATTACCAAACCCGACAAACGACTCTTTGACTATGCCTTGGAAGTAACCGACAGCCAACCATCCAACACACTGATGATAGGCGACAACTACGATGCCGACATATTGGGTGCAATGAATGCCGGTTGGGGACAGATCTACTTTGATCGCAATCACAAAGGTATCACTGCCGAGAAACCACAGCACACTATTCACTCTCTTGAAGAGGTGTGCAACATACTGTAAATCCGAGTAATGTGGACAAAAATAGTTGAGGTATAATTTCAGCAATAACGCATTACCACTTGGGAGTAATACCTATAAAGATTTCGAAATTTATACCCGGCATAGGACGTGACAGTACCGACAAATATTCTTCATCGAAGAGATTGTTAATTACACCCTTCAACGACAAATCCATAAACTTGAACGATAATAACTTTTCGAGGGATATATTGCTCATGAAATATTGGGGCAATCGACCCGAGAATGAAGTATCATTGCTCGACATGGTATATCGCTCGCTGTAATAGCACCACTTGTACATAAAAGTCCAATCATGCCACGATAGTCGTCCTATCACCGATGACGAAAACTCCGGCACATAGGGTAACTGTTTACCTACCGATTGGTCGGCCACCGATACAGGTTCGCCCACGTTGATAGAGGGTGTCCACGAGAATGAGCCATTCAGGTCGACTTTCCAATCCTTGGGTAAATCGAGCAATAAGTTCCCCTGCAACTCTATTCCATAGGCATGCACGTCTTTCATATTGCGTGGAGAGAAAAATCCTTGCGTAGTAGGCAACCACAGAATCCAATCTTTGATGAAAGACTCAAACCAGCTCACCGAGCCACGCAACGAATAGCGACCTTCACGCCCTACTGCAAACGAAAGTCCCGCATCATAAGTCCATCCACGCTCATCTTTCAAGTCGGGATTTCCACCCGGCAAGGCATAGAGATCATTGAGTGTAGGTGCACGAAAGTTTCGCGATATAGAGGCTTTGGCTGTAATATTTCCCTGTTCAAGCAAGACTCCATCAATAAAAAAAGCTGGAATAACAGGACTCCATCGATTGCCTATCAACTCCTCACGCACCACAACCGAGAGTCCCAATCGCTTGATGGGTTGCCACTTGGCCGAGAGAGAACCCGACATCTCAAAACGCCCCATGTCGTAACCCACTATTGCATCTTCGCCATTCAGCGAAATTATGGACTTATCCTTACTCAGGACGAAATGCTGATGTGCTGAGAGTGTGGCGGTAAACAACCACTTATCGTTGAGAAAATATTCGCTCTCCATTTGACCCGAAAAAGTATTGATATAGCTGCGAGAACTTATCATCGAAGCCATATTTCCGTTACCCACATCACGATTATAATCATATGCCATACCGGTGTGTAGATAGATACCTTGTGCTTTTAATTTCCATTTTTCTTGCAGATGTTCCCAAGAAACAACCCCTCTGAAAGTTTGCTCTTGCTGTCGATTGTCAAATTCGGTATCGTCACCATAGTCAACAGTGAGCATGGGCAACTCACGATTGGAATTGATATACCATGCATTGAGTCCTATACAATCGCCTTTACCTGTATTGTAATATACCTCTTGCAAGAAATGAAAATCCTTGAAAGCACCACTTTGATTGCGTTCGATGGGGTAATATTGCTCTATAATATTCATATCCTCATCATACACATTGATTTTCTTATCGCGATTGCGGTACTCAAAGTCATTGGGCGAAGAAGAGAATACGACCCTTGTAGATACCTGCCAATGCTTATTGCCATATGTCAGTCGCAGAAATTCGTCAAATGTACTGAACGAACCTATACCCTGTATATATTGCAATCCGAAACCCTCATTCTTGGCAGGCTTGGTAGATAACTTTACAGCACCACCCAGTCCGCCCCCCACTTCGTTGACCGACGATGTACCATGCAATAACGAAGCATCATCGATAAAATAAGATGGTATCATCGAAAAATCGGTCATTCCCATCATGGGATTATTGATTTTCATTCCGTTCCAAGTTACTTGCGTATGCGAAGCAGATGTTCCACGGAATGCAACCGTCGATAGAGTGGCTCGCCCGTAATTTTTTACAAAAATTGAAGAGTTATATGCCAATACGTCAGCCATAGATAAGGCTATGTTTTCTTTCAGAGCAACAGAATCGAGCTTGGTCAACTGTGTGCCAATCTCTTTCATCGGTCGTCGACCATACACCGTAACTTCCGATATGGTCATCTCCTTATCCATTGCCTCATTGTCTTGTGCCTGTACATTCATTGCCACAAGTAATATACACATTATGACTAAAACTCTTTTCATATCTTACTTCCAACAAAATGCACCGGGTATAATACCCACATAAAACTCATCTATCAATACACCATCCTTGGTATAACGATATATTTTACCTTGTTGCTGATAATCAATAGCGTCGGCTATATAGACATCGCCATTTTGAGGGTTTACGGTCAGCCCGTAATAAATTGTTCCTCTACTATCTAAGAATGGTCGTATAGGCAAATGTGTATCTTCAACCGACATAGCCCACACATCGTCATTGAGCCAATATAACATATCTTTCTCCTTGTTGAGTTGCAGTTCACTCACCTTACTTCCCTTTTGAAACAGGAACTCCCTTTCAACTGTAAAAGTCTCAGTGTCTATACAATACAGAGCCGGGGCTTCATATCCATAGGGCGAGTTTTTATATCCGCCATCGGTAATAGTCCATATTTTATTATTTTTGTCCAATACAAGTGACGTAGGTTGGACTCCCACTGTCAACTCGTCGACCACACAATCTGTTTCTGTATCTATTTTCAATATTCGGTTCTGATATGACCAGCAATTGACATATACATACTTACCACACTGCACCATCTGTTCGGTCGACCCGTTTTCCATTGTCATGCCGGGACATTCTATATGACCGATTATTTCATAACGTTGCGGATTGACAATAAAAATGCGGTTGTCCCATATCTGCGTAACATAAGCCTTCTCGTCGGATAGAAAGTGCATATATCGTGGCGATGTAAGGTTTGTAATACGACCTTTCTCTTTGAATGTTTCTAAATCTATTGCAAAAATCACATGCGAGTTGTTAACTACAATCCAACCCACATTATCATGAATAACCATCGATTGAGCCACATCGCCCAGTTTCATAGCATTCGCTCTGTAAAAAATCTCATTTTCTACCGTCTTCTTTTCAGGATCATAATATGATAATGTAGCATTGCCATACTGAAAATTTCCCTCATTGGTTATAAACAGTCCTTCACCGGCAGCACTGAAATCTTCTTCCAATCCATATTCCCACTTCATGCAAGAGCTACACACGAATAGGGCGATAATCGATAATATTACAATAGATGATTTTTTCATTACTATTATTTGCTTAATTGACAATCATAAAAGCCACATACCTCGGTCGAGTTCTCTCCTATCCAACCACACTGCACATTTGTTGCAGTCTGCACTTTAACAAAATCGACATATTGTAAATGCACAGAGTTACCAGCATAGTCGATAGCATTGTCTATATCCAAGTTATTGGCTTTATCGCCCTCACGATTACAATCGATGGGACTATAATTATCGGCATATCCCCAGTCATACTCTGGCAATACCCAGTTCATGCCACTGCCCGTCGTATCGTATGCCTTTGATTCGAGTCGAGTTCCTCGCAAGGTATATGATTCGCTTTCGACCCACAACGGATAATAGTAATCTTGTGTGTGAAACTGAGCCAGATAATCGATTGCTCCACTATTTCCCTGATTATCGACCCATTGCACTGGCATAGAGGCAGCCGAGGGACGATAGTAAGTCACAGCATATTCTTGCACTACTCCGGCTGAACCGGTTTCGCTACCACGCAACTCATACCATGTGTCATCGGGTTGACTGTTGCCATTTTCGTCTTGCATAACCCACACGACACCCGGCTCGCTCGAACCCGAAAATGTATTGCCCAAAATGGCAAAATCATAACCATCAATGTTCTCAACACTATGGTCAAATCCTACAACAATATAACCACCAAAACCTCCAAGCGATACCCATGAGCCTTCGTTCATACGTTGTTGGGCATATAAGCATGCTGCGGCATGAGTTGTTTGCGAGCCATCAAATCCTCCGGTTTTTGTTTCATTGATGAATTGACCCGGTGCAGGAATATATTGATAGACTTCATTCCACAACGGTGATGATGCGGCTGTTGCAGGGCGATGATAGGTACCTTCGGCAGGACATACATTCACAACAAGCTCTTGCGAAAGGGTTATCTGCGAGTCATTATTTACAACCGATGCAACAACATTCACTTGATAAGTACCTTCTTGCTCGATACTACATATCCACATAGGCGACTCTCCCGTTTGTACTATTTCGCCATCCACCTTCCATGTATAGGTAGCATTGCTGCCATTGACAACTTCGGTAGGCATGATGCGTATTGAACGCCCCTTGGCATAATTATACACCGTTTGCTCAAATGCCCAAGAGAAAGGCATCTGCTCGGATGTGCATACATTTACATGCAACTCTATTTCATCGCTACCATCTTCATTCTCAGTAGTGAATGTCAATATATAGTTACCCGGTTCATTTTCCACAAAAGTATATTCTATTTCATCGCCTACGATTTCGCCATTGAGTTTCCAACAATATGTTGTAGGGATAGATGTCTCTTTGACAAGAGGAGCAAATCTCAACTCTGTGCCTTGCAATATGGTATAGTCGCGTTGTGAAGCCGGCATCGAAATAGTGGGAATTTCTCGTTCGACAACATCTATACGCATCTCTTCTTCGTCGCAGCCATACTCAGTCGATACCTCCAAGTGTACATAATAACTACCTACTTCGTTCGAGGTAAACGTAAAGGTTGGATCGGTAACCGACTGGATATAACCATCGAAATTCTCGACACTCCACAAATACAATGCATCATCGACATACTTGTATGAAGGTGATATGGTTACGGGTCGATTGACCTTGGTAGTAAATACACCCGATGTGTTTTCAAGCACAATCTCGGGAGGCAGTTCGGTAGTAATCACTTCATTCTTATTACAAGAAATCATGAGCATTGCCACCATAATGAAGAAAGAAATACGTTTCATTGCTTTATATCTGTTTAAAATATCAAATTTTAGATGGTAACGATTACGCTATCGATATGATAGCGTAATCATATACCCTTCTAAAAAACACTCTATATACACTATTTTTCAACTATTTCATTATCAAAATCGTACTGCTACATCATCGTATGCGAAGTAGGCAGGACAGTTCAGTCCATATGGTCCTGACTGATCTTCACTGGCTGCAAAGTTAAAGTTTATTTTCACAACTTTGCCCAACGAAGATAAATCAAATTTCTCCCATGTCGAGATACATTGTCCATCACGACACAAATAGAACTCGGCAACACCGGTCTCATTACCCTCTGCATCATATCCGTAGGCCAATATTTTTATATAAGTACCTTCATGAGCAGGGGCATTAAAGCCATCGCCATACGTTAGTGAGTTGAGGAAATAATTTGTATTTGTAACATACATATGATCTACAACACGTTCAACGCCATCGGCAAATTCAAAACCGTGCAACGATGCATCATATATCTGCGAATTGAAAGAGTCGGCATAACCATTATGCACAGCAAAGTTCGATGAGCCACCATGTCCGCCAATGGGTACGGACATTTGCAATTCATACCATCCATTATAACCATCGGGAATTGTTTCATAATCTTCGATAACATAATTGGAAATCGCATGTCCACCTCCCCAATAAGGTGTTGTGAAACTATGTGTCAACTCGGTATTGTTTTCATCGTACCATGTGTATATGCCACCTTCGGAATAAGTAAGCGTACCAAAGTATTGTTCGTTATCGATAAGGTCGCTCCACACATTAATAGTTACGCCTGCATAGTCGAGCGAATAGGGTGTGAAATGAGCATCACCATCTTCAAAGGTCAACACCCTCATAGCAGTCTCTTGCATTAACACTTTCACCTGCATCTTAACAATACAGCTCTTACCCGCGGGCGATACGAGATTGAATGCTATCACACCTTCGGTCTCGGCACAAGTGTGGTCGGACATAGGAGCTGTCACTGAAAGAAGGTTTTCACTATATGAAACACGCCATCCATCGGGCTTGGAAATAGAATAATCGGCAACATGTGCAGCCTCGACCTTGTAGGTTCGTGTTTCACCCGCTTCCAATACTTCAACCTCGTTCACTCCTTCTATAATAAATAAGGGGGTGGTATTATCGTAACGGGGAATACATATCTCTGTTCCATCGTAAAGCACGAAGATTACATATTCGGAATGTGACGTATCGACACTGCGGAAATAAGAATCGCCATTACTGCCATCATAACCATCGCGACCTTGTGCTATAACACCTGTCGATTGCCATGTCTGACCGCCATCAACCGATATTTCCCACTCTTTATTATCGGGATTGATGCGAACTTGCGGTGCAACGGCATCTTGCCCGTCTTTTCCATCACTACCATTCAGTCCGTTCTCTCCATCATTTCCATCATGAGCCGATGCTCTGACTTTCACACCGTCGACCAATAGCCACTCTCCATCGACAGTCCAATAGTACTCTCCATCAACATCTTGTTTTACTGACACGATGGGAGCATTGGCATTTACTCCATTGGTAAGAGTTGCTGTCTTTCCATCGGAAAATTGAATGGTATAACCATCAGTGGTCGACGTTACCGAGGTGATGGTAACTTGTTGTTGCAATGCGGTAATCAATGTTTGCAACGCATCAATGTTGTTGTTGGCATTTTGTACAGCAGCCTCCAATTTTGCAACTCTGTTTGTTACATCATCTACTGCATTCCACAACTCATCGTCGTCGTACATACAACCGGTAAATGCAATTCCAATCATTGCAATCGATAAGCAAGTCAAAATCTTTTTCATAAAAATAAATTTTAAGTAATAAATAAAAAAAAATTCGTACTCCATCGACTGCCGGATTACGAATAATTCATCACTCAAAACTTTTTCTTTAACATCGGGGGGGTATACTGTTGCAATGTAACACTTACCTCGGTACAACAACTTATCGTCCTCGATATAATTACTGAAAAAAGGTTCTGACTCAGACCCGTATCCTGCAGGCTAAAATCTTTAACACACATAGGTAGGTCTTCTGACTTATTCCGTTTGTTACGCCTTCCCGGTATTACCCAGTGGCAAAGAGTGCAACAAACTGACATTCCCTAAGGAATAGAACTTACAGCAACAGGTATTGTTCCGGATTTGCACCGGATTCCCTTTTAACCTCACACGAAGTAACTCGGTCGGAGGCTCCTATGCGACTGCAAATGTATAAAAAAAAATCTTACGCTACCGAATTGAACGTAAGATTTTTTTATACATTTTATTAAAATATTGTTTTACAATTGATTACAATACTATTCTTCGACATCAATATCACTTGTCTCATCTTCATCCCATTGAGGTTCTTCCGCCTCTACAAAGGTCAAGCCTTGTACTTTTTCGAGCCTTGCACACAAACGAGGCATGGCAGAGCGACGCAGGCGAAGCGACATTTCACAATCCATTTCGAATGACTGCGATAGCACCGTAGGCTGTTCTTCCTTCACAACACGCATTACATCATTCATCAATGGGTACTCAAAACGTATGTGTATCACATCTTCAACCAGTCGTTCCACTATATTACACGCTGCTATCGCTTCGGCTGCCGCCTGACGATAGGCTACTATCAGGCCACCGGTACCCAACTTGATACCACCGAAATATCGCACTACGACAACAAGTATGTCGGTAAGGTTGTTGGAATTAATCTGTCCCAATATAGGCTTTCCGGCAGTACCCGATGGTTCGCCATTATCATTGGCACGAAAGCAGGTACGTTCGTGTCCTATCATATATGCCCAACATACATGACGTGCGTCGTAATACTCCTTTCGATAAAGTTCTATGTAGTCACGTGCTTCACTCACCGATGATACGGGTATGGCAAAGGAGAGAAAACGGCTCATTTTCTCTTTGAAAACTCCTTCGCCAGCTGACTCGATGGTGAGATAGGTATCTTGCATGGGTTGATAAATATCGATTGTCGGTTGTTAATCAGAAGCAGTGCTTAATCATTATCAATCCACTTCGTGCAAGTCGTGTCCCATACGACTCTTCTTGGTGTGCAGGTAATGTTCGTTGTAGGGATTGGGTTTCACTTCGATAGGAACATTCTCCACTATGTGTAGTCCGTAGCCTTCCAAGCCAACGCGTTTAGTGGGGTTATTGGTCATGAGTCGGATGTTGCGAATACCTAATTCACGCAAGATAGAAGCACCGGGACCATAATCTCGCTCGTCGGCTTTAAAGCCAAGGTGCAGATTGGCATCGACAGTATCAAGTCCTTGTTCTTGCAATTTATAGGCTTTTATCTTATTCATCAAGCCTATACCACGTCCCTCTTGACTCATATACACCAATACACCTTGACCTTCGGCTTCAATCTGACGCAAGGCTTCATGCAATTGTTCACCACAGTCGCATCGCTTTGAGCCGAATATATCGCCTGTCATACAAGATGAATGCATACGCACCAAAACTGGCTCATCGGGTGTCCATTCGCCCTTGACAAGTGCAACATGCTCCACCCCGTTACTGATCTGACGGAATGGAATAAGACGAAACTCACCATGCTCGGTAGGCATGGCTACTTCTTCACCTCGCTCTACGACCGCCTCACGTTGCAAGCGATACTTGATCAGGTCGGCTATGGCGATGAGTTTCATATCGTATTTCTTAGCTATTTCATAAAGTTGTGGCAGACGAGCCATTGTACCATCCTCGTTGATAATCTCGATGAGAGCAGCGGCAGGATACAATCCCGATAGACGAGCCAAATCGACTGCTGCTTCGGTGTGACCGGCACGAGCCAATACACCCTTGGAGCGGGCTCGCAATGGGTTGACGTGTCCGGGACGACCAAAATCAGTGGGTTTCATAGTAGGATCGGCCAATGAGCGGATAGTAATGGCTCGATCACTCATAGATACTCCTGTGGTACATCCTGCTCCTACACGATCGATGGTTACTGTAAAGGGTGTACCCAATAATGATGTATTGTCGGTTACTTGCATATCCAGTTGCAATTCACGACAACGTTCTTCTGTTATAGGGGTACACAACACACCACGACCAACGGTGAGCATAAAATTCACTTTCTCGGGGGTTATTTTCTCGGCGGCAATAATAAAGTCGCCTTCGTTTTCACGATCTTCGTCATCAACAACAATTACAAACTTCCCTTGGCGGAAATCTTCAAGGGCTTCTTCGATGGTGTTGAGTACAATCTTTGAGTTATCCATAGTTTTGTTATTTGTTTATCATTAAAGGTTAATCTATGCGTTGCAGCAATTTAACTAAGTCGTCGCTGACGTTGCACACATTCTTAATATTATTAATGAGGTTTTTGTATCGATGATTAGCTATCAGGTATAGGGGGATTCCTACCGGAAAGAACAGCATCATTATAACAGCTAATGGCTTGATTGTAATAGGTGCCAATATTCGTTCGGGATGTATTACAGGATAGTCCATCAACTTAGTTGTAACCATGCGTTGAGTCGTTTCAGAAGTGTATTCAACCAAGGCCTCGACCGATGTGGCAATGTCTCTCACTGCCATGAGATCGTAACCTCTGAGCCAATAAGCAAGGTAACTGAGAGGTCTACCGGAAGCCATGAACGCCTTGCATCGCTCATTAAGATCAGCCACACGTTGCATAGCGATATCGGGATTCATCTCTACCATAACAATCTCCTTGTGGTTCACCTTGCGTACTTTGTCCTTTCCCAACAGATGTCGGAAGAAGTCGGCATAGACATCGAGATTAAGAACTGTCGAGTCTTTTGTAGCACGCGAGGTAAGGAATATGCCCAATGGTAATAGTACGGCCGAACTGAGCCATATACCTTGCCACACAGGCCACACACCATCGCGTGCCAGTTTATAACCGGTATTGTCAATGATATAATATATAATGAATAGTATTACCGACACTACGATGGGAACACCCAATCCACCCTTGCGAATAATGGCTCCCAACGGTGCCCCGATGAAAAAGAAGATAATACATGCCAGCGAGAGCGTAAACTTCTTCATCAACTCTATCTCATGACGACGAATGGTCATCTGTTTATCATCAAGTGTGATGGCATTAAATTCATAGTCATTCTTGTAGTTGATGGCACGTTCGAGGGCTCGTGACACATAAAGTTGTCGACGTTGATTATTTTCGCCCAACCACAGAGAGTCGAGATTGATTTTGCCGGCAGCAATGTGGTCGCGTTCGATTTCTCGGATACGAGCCAACGAGTCGGACGGACGATTATTATTGTGTAACCCGAAGTAACCCGACTTCTTCAAACGCTGCGAATAATCCAGTCCGAGACTATCAACAATCAGGTTCATCGAGTCGATGGACGTACGCAACTCGGTATAATTCTTTCCGACATATTGCCCCGACATCAATCCGTCGTCAAGGCGATTAAAGTTGGCATCGAAGGGAATAAGCAATTCCTTCATTGAGAATGTTTCTCGACGATAGGGAATATTGGTATAAGAATTGGATCTTTCCGATTTAAGATTCTCGAACGACTCACCACTGTACAGCGTAAGTATCAAGTGCTTCTTATCGGCAGTTGTTTTCAGACGCCCTGAGTCGGCCATGACTATCATTGCATTGTCAAATCCTTGTGACATGTCATAAATCATCATGTCACGCATGATGTTACGACTACGGTCTTTTTCCTTAACATAAAGGTTGTAACCATTAATTTGGTCGTAAAACACACCCTCTGGTATATCCAATTCGGGTGACTTCTGACGCATCGAATACAAGAGAGTCCACATCTTGACCTGTGCTTGTGGCAAGACATCGTTCTGAAAGAAAAAGGCCAGTACTGCTATAACACTCACCAACACTATGAGTGGTCGCATGGCATGCAATAGAGAGACACCGGCAGCCTTAATAGCAAGCAATTCGAGTCGTTCACCTAAGTTTCCAAAGGTCATTAACGATGCCAAGAGTATCGACAAGGGCAAAGCCAACGGTACCATAGTAACCGCGGCATAGAAAAACAACTCGAATAAAACGGACATTTCCAAGCCCTTACCCACCATTTCATCGACATACTTCCACAAGAACTGCATCAGCACTATAAATAGGCAGATGAAGAACGTCATAAAAAATACAGGCAAAAAGCTCTGTATCATAAATCCGTATAATCTCTTGGGTCGAAACATCGATACTATTCTCTTTATTCAGGTGCAAAAGTAACTCAAAAAATCGACATTTCACACCCCGAGGTTATACATTTAAATAATAAGATGTGAATAAACCTGAAAACAACAAGGTCGATTGCTCATACCGACAACAAGTATTACCGCAATCGACCTATATCATAGGTGCTATATTGGCTATAAAACGCCCAACTTCCGTTGCAAACGTTCTATCTCATTATCCCATAATTCCCGTTGGTCATCTTCTTCACCGGGGGCTGCAAAATCGATTACCGACAACATGGTGGCACCTGTCAACTCCGATGTGGTAATACGCATCTCAAAGTAAGTCTTATCATTCTTGTTTTCAAGCCAATGAAATCGCACAAAAACGCCTACTCGCGAACCTACAAGTTGTGCCATCTGCGGATTTTTGTTCCAATAAAACGTATATAACTTATCATCATTCTCTACTTTATCAGCAAACCACTCGGCCAGTTCGACGGCTGTACTGATGTATTTCCACAAGAGCGATGGTGATACTTTCTTAAAGTCATATTCCAATAATATCTTCTCTTTATCCATAATATTTTTCTATTGTAGGTTAATTATGAAAACAAAAGCAACAATTCAATTTTGTATCATTCAAGTTACTTTCGACCGCTAATATATAAATATTTTTTCAATAATACAATTATTTTGCTATGATTTCTACATTTCGGGCGAGATATTGTGTTAAAATGATATTACAAAAAGGGACTAAAAATTGATAGTTATCAAAAATATTATCACAATAATCACACTACATATAAGTTTTTTTTGTACATTTGCCGAAAATATAGTTACCCGAAAAACACTATCATAAATACAATCAATATGGATTTAATCAGTCAAATCGTAGAACGAGCTAAGGCCGATAAGCAACGCATCGTTCTTCCCGAAGGTACCGAAGAACGTACCTTACAAGCAGCCGATCGTCTGTTAGCCGACGAAGTAGTAGATGTTATTCTCATTGGTAATCCCGATGAAATAAAAGTTCTTGCCGAGAAGCACAATCTTCAACACATCGACAAGGCTACTATCATCGACCCCGTAAATAACCCCCGTAAGGAAGTGTATGCCAACTTGCTCTTCGAGTTACGCAAATCCAAGGGTATGACTATCGAGAAGGCCACAGCCCTCGCCGAAGATCCCTTGTACTTGGGTACTCTCATCATCAAGAATGGTGATGCCGATGGTGAAGTGGCAGGTGCCAAGAACACCACAGGTGACGTATTGCGTCCTGCATTGCAGATTATCAAAACAATGCCCGGTATCAGCGTCGTTTCAGGAGCATTCTTGATGTTTGTTCCCAAAGCCGAATACGGTGAGAATGGTACACTCGTATTTGCCGATTGTGCTGTAATGCCCAACCCCAATGCACAAGAATTGGCTCAAATCGCTGTTTCAACAGCTCGCACAGCTCGCGACATAGCCGGTATAGAACCTCGTGTAGCAATGCTCAGCTTCTCAACCAAGGGTAGTGCTAAGAACGAGTTGGTAGACAAAGTTGTGGAAGCTACTCGTCTGGCTCAAGAAATGGCTCCCGAATTTGCCATTGACGGTGAGTTGCAAGCCGATGCAGCTATTGTTCCCTCGGTAGGTGCTTCGAAAGCTCCCGGTAGCAAAATAGCCGGTCATGCCAATACACTCGTATTCCCCACACTCGAAGTTGGTAACATCGCTTACAAGCTCGTACAACGCTTAGCCGGTGCCGAAGCCGTAGGTCCTGTATTGCAAGGTATAGCAGCTCCTGTTAACGACTTGTCGCGTGGTTGCAGTGTTGATGACATTTACAAACTTGTTGCCATCACAGCCACACAAGCTATCGGTCTTAAAAAAGCATAATTGAGTTGTAAGTAATCAGTCATCGCTCATGTTTACACAACTGACAATGGCTGAAAACATTCACATATAATATTATACAAAGCATGAAAATATTAGTATTGAACTGTGGTAGTTCATCGGTTAAATACAAACTTTTTGACCTCGATACACAAGAGGTAATGGCACAAGGTGGTGTCGAGAAATTGGGTCTTAAAGACTCTTTCATCAAATTCACTCTCCCCAACGGTGAGAAAAAAGTTCTTGAAGTGGACATGCCCGAACATCGTTCGGCAATAGGTACTATCTTGAACGTACTTACCAATGAGGAGTATGGTTGCATCAAGTCGATCGATGAAATTTCGGCAGTAGGTCACCGCGTGGTACATGGTGCTGAGAAATTCAACAGCAGTGTTCTCATTACCGACGAAATGATAGCACAAGTTAAAGACTGCTACGACCTCGCCCCCTTACACAACCCCGCCAACATCATCGGTATCGAGGCTATCAGCGAATTGCTTCCCAATGCACCCCAAGTAGGTGTATTCGATACAGCATTCCATCAAACTATGCCCGCCAAGGCTTACATGTATGCTCTCCCCTACGAAATGTATGAGAAATATGGTGTACGCCGTTACGGTTTCCACGGAACAAGCCACCGCTACGTTTCACGTCGTGCTTGCGAATTTCTTGGCGTACCTTACGAAGAGCAAAAGATCATCACTTGCCACATCGGTAACGGTGGCTCTATCACAGCCGTCATGAATGGTCAATCGGTAGATACCTCAATGGGTCTCACTCCTGTCGAAGGCTTAATGATGGGTACTCGTTCGGGTGATGTTGATGCCGGTGCTCTTACATACATCATGAACAAAGAAGGTCTCGATGCCAACGGTCTTGCCAATGTCATAAACAAGAAGAGTGGTGTTTTAGGTATATCGGGTATCTCATCGGACATGCGTGATATTGAGAATGCTATTGCCGAGGGTAACGAGCGTGCCAAATTGGCTCTCGAAATGTATGAGTATCGCATCATTAAATATGTAGGCTCTTACATCGCAGCTATGAACGGTGTCGACATTATCGTATTTACCGGTGGTGTAGGTGAAAATCAAACTACCACTCGCGAAATTGTTACCGACAATCTCTCATTCATGGGTGTTAAAATCGACAAAGAACTCAATGCCAAGACTCGTGGTAAAGAGTGCTTGTTAAGCACACCCGATTCAACAGTTAAGGTCGTTATCATCCCCACTGACGAGGAGTTAATGATTGCTACCGACACTCGCGAAATCGTTGAGAAGTTATAATAATAGATACATACTCCTAAAAATAGAGGGCGATCAAAAATGATTTTTGGTCGCCCTCTATTTTTAGGGTACTTCTATCTCAAACTTCACCGATTAGCAATTCATCCGATATCGCATCATTATCAAGTATTTACGATTTCAACTGTTCAATATCATCGCCCGATGGGAGCTGGAAGAGGCGAATACCAAACTCGGGAGCTACGGCAAAGAGATACTCAAACACCGATGACTGCACACTCTCATACTTAATCCATGCTGTATCCTTGGTAAAGAAATAGAGTTGCATAGGTACACCATACTGTGTAGGTTCCATCAATCGCACCATCGACAAGAAATTTTCATTGGCAATAGCCGGCATTTGTATATAACTCTGTATGTAATGACGGAAGAGAGTCAAGTTGGTAATGCGGAGAGACTGTGCTGTCAGCTCATCACCTCGCGAACGAGCCTCATCGATGCGTTGCAATGTGCTATCGACGAAGTGCGACACCAAGGCATTTTCACGCCAAGGTGCAAGTTCCTCAGCTGTCATAAAGCGTACCGAATGCAAGTCTATATTAACCGTACGGGCTACACGACGTCCACCCGAACGGAACATATTCGACCAGTTGACAAATGAGCCGTTAACCAATGCTTGCGGCTGTATGGTAGAAATGGTATAATTCCAGTTCTGCACCTTGACAGTAGTAAGTGTTATCTCTATAACCATTCCATCTATACCTTTGTCTTTTACTTCAACCCAGTCACCTACCTGCATCATCTTATTGGCCGAGAGTTGTATTCCTGCCACGAGTCCAAGAATAAGATCTTGGAACACCAACATCAAGACAGCTGCCGATGCACCCAATCCGGTGAGCAAGAATGCCGGGGACTTGTCGACCATAATACTTATCATGATAATAATGGCAAGTACTATGACAATAACTTGCAGCATCTGTACTGCCCCTTTGACCGGCTTATTACGGAATGAGTCGGTATCTTCAAGGATGTGCGTCAGGGCTGTAAGGGCAGCAACAATGAGTGCCAACAAGACACCTACAAAGTATATCCAACAGAGTCGCTGAGTGAGATCATATAAGGCGGCATTGCCTGCAAAAACAAAGGGCAAGAAAAGTACCAACAAGATGGCGGGAAATAATGCCACCAACTTATTTAACACCTTCTGATCGAGGAGTATATCATCCCACTTAAAGGTAGTGGCTCGCACCAAGCGTGTCAGTACACGATTGAGTATCAACTTAGTTACTCGGTCTATAATTGCTACCAAAGCTAAGATTATGGCAGCAAAAAGAAGCTGTTCAACCCATGTAAATTCGGCAACGTTGACATTGAGCCAACTCAAAAGCATCGTTCTCCAATTATTCATATCAAGGTAGTTTTATTTCTTTCTTACTATTTCCCAACGGCAAACGATAACCTATTGTATAAGTAAATGCAAATCCGGCATCCTTAGGACCAAAACCGGGTATAAAATAAGGGTCGCCATAAGTCGATGTATCACAACCAATGAGCAGTCGGTATCTACCACTCCATCCCATATAGAAGTTGTGATATACCTGCACACGCAGAGCGACCACTATTTCACCCCAGTGGGCAAATGCTCGTTGTTGCGGAGTGGATATGTTATCGACACTACCCCAATAGGGGTCATCGATGGTTATATCCTGCCATTGGTAAGAAAATCCTGTCAGACCATAACGCAACCCCACCGCTATAAAACTTTCCGAACCGTTGTTATAGAAAAAATTATAGTTTGCACCCAATCGGGCATATAAAGCAGGATTGCACACATATGTATAATTATTTTCACCGGGTGCATAGCGAGCCGTACCCAATCCAACCTCCACAACAGGGAAAAAGCGATGGTAGATGTCGGCTTCCAACGCGACCTCGTAGTTGCCATATTGCGTACCAAAGAGATTCATCACCGGTGATGCAAGATCGGCAGTCAACATCAATCCGCCGAAAAGAGGTGCTTTGTGCAGTGGTTCTTTCGTCTGTGCAGTGTCGACAGCCGCGGTATCGGCAAGAGCTTTCGCTGCCTCTTTCTTCTGCAATTCGAATGGTAGGTCATTACTCTCAACAGGAGTTACAACACGTTGTGCGGCAAGCAACTGAACGATGCTTGCACACAGGAATGTGAGAACCACTCGCCATATGTTATTCGGTCGGTACATAGTAGTAGAGTCGAATTGTTTCTTGACTTACATTGGTTACCTCATCGGTCATTATAGCTACCGAGTCGAGCATATTGTGTGTGTGACAGATAGTGTCAATAACATAGTTAAATACTACACCACAATCACCCGAAATAAAGTAGGGATAACGGGTGTACACCCATGTGATAGTGTCGTTGTAACGTGATGTGTGCGACAATGCTTTCATGTCATATCGAATGACATAGCTTGTGGTATCGGCATCGTTGCGTAGAGGCATTGTCATGGTGGACACTTGTCGAGCACAATCGAGCAGGAGGGATTGGCTCGAAACTCCTATACCATAAAGCGATACCGAGTCGATGGCTATGGCTTGCGTTGGTGCATTGGTGGCATATAATGCTGCTATGGGGATACTGCTACGATTTTCGTAACAACCACTGCTACCACATGATACCAACCATACAAGTATCAGTAGCACTATATTTCCTATAATTATTTTACTCTTCATAACCATGTCACAATATCATCGATGGATTTACGCTGTTTCTCGGTCGATGGCAACGATGCCGGATAGCCGATGGGCAACAGTACAATAGGTTCTACTTCTTGGGGTAATTGCAATAAGCGTTTGCAAGCATCGACATCGAAGTTACACACCCAGCATGTAGCAACACCCTGCTCGGCTGCCGCCAAGACCATCTGTTGGGTGACTATTGCTACATCTATATCGCAATGGTCTTTACCATCACTACTGCGTCGCCACGACTCATTATGATTGCCACACACAACCACACAGCATGGTACTGTGGAGAACCATTGACGAGGATACACCTCCGCGGCCATTCGACAGAGCAATTCCTCTCCACGTATCACAACAATGTGCCAAGGTTGATAATTGACAGCCGATGGTGATAGACGTGCTACTTCGAGTATGTATTGTAACACCTCATCCGGCACCTGCTGCGAAGTGTATTCTCGCACAGCACACCGTTGTTGCGATAATGTAAGCATCGTCTTATCCATTCTTATCGCTCGCTTTTAGTCCAACACATTGGATATATGATAAGTATTTCGCTCACTTGCATTACGAGAGATGAGTTCTCCCAAGAATCCTGTAAGGAACAATTGAGTACCCAATATCATGGATGTTAGCGACACATAGAAGTAGGGAGTGTCGGTCACACCGGTGCGAATACTGAACAACTTCATGCACACAACCACTACAAAGGCAATGAATCCGATGAAGAACATGAGACTACCTAACAAACCGAAAAAGTGCATAGGCTTGACGGCAAACTTAGAGAAGAACCACAATGTCATCAAGTCGAGATAGCCATTGACAAAGCGGTCAAGTCCGAACTTTGTTGTACCATACTTACGAGCCTGATGTTGCACAACCTTCTCGCCAATGCGGGTATAACCTGCATTCTTAGCCAAGTAGGGCATGTAACGATGCATATCACCATATACCTCTATTGACCTGACTACATCGAGGCGATACGCTTTCAGTCCGCAGTTAAAGTCATGCAGCATAATACCTGTTACTTTACGAGCTGTGGCATTGAATAGCTTGGTGGGAATTGTCTTGGAAAGCGGATCGTAACGTTTTTTCTTCCATCCCGACACAAGGTCATAGCCATCGTTCATTATCATTTTATACAATTCAGGTATTTCATCGGGGCTGTCTTGCAAGTCGGCATCCATGGTAATTACCACATCGCCTTGCACCTTTTCAAATCCCACATGAAGTGCCGGTGATTTTCCGTAATTGCGACGAAAACTGATACCTTTGACACATGGATTCTTGGCTCGCAACTCCTCGATTACCTGCCAAGAGTTATCGGTACTTCCATCGTTAACAAACCATATCTCGTAACTGAAATTGTTCTCTTTCATCACACGAGCAATCCACGCTTCCAGCTCAGGAAGCGACTCGGCCTCGTTATACAAAGGTATGACTAATGAAATGTCCATATAATTGAATATTTGTATTTTATTTTTACTTCTTACTACGCACTACAAATATTGCTACCACAAACGAAAGCAACGAACCGAAAAAGACATTTGACCACAGCGACGACATAATCATCTGTATGCTTGTGGGTACGGCTCCGGTAGTCGATATTTTCTCCAGCTCTTGCATCAGTGTATCATCTTTTATCAAGTCCATCTCTTTGATAAGAGATACCGACTGTTGCATGGTATTGGTTATATAGTCGGGGTTGATATATTCGTAAAACAGATATTCGGGAACGGCACATATCAACGATGCAAAGGCAAAGAGCATGATACCCATCATCCACATCAATGAGAAGGTCGATACATCATCATTGTTCTTATGATACTTCTTCATCAGATGGTATAGCACAAACGGTGTACCCACCAAAAGTATCATGGCAATGAGATTGAACACGGGAGAGTAAATACTTGCCACACTGCACACAAATCGCACAATGAGATATAAGCCCAACCACACTCCGGCTTGCATGCTATATTGTAATAGATTTCTTGAATCGTTCATTGCGTTTACCTTAAATAAGATTGCAAATATACTTAATTTATACATAAGATGGCACGAATAAAGTTTTTTTATTACTATTGGCACTTAACACATCGCATGATAAAGTAAAAAGTATTACCTTCGCGACATGAAAATGAATCGCGAAATAATCCGCTTGGCAATACCCAATATTATATCTAACATCACCGTACCACTGATGGGTATAGTGAGTACTGCCATTGCCGGGCATTACAATAGTGAACATTCGGCTGCTACCATCGGGGCATTGGCCATCGGAGTCTCTATCTTCAATTTCATCTACTGGAATTGTGCATTTGTTCGCATGGGTACAAGCGGACTCACTGCACAGGCCTTTGGTGCCGAAAATCGTGCCGAATGTACTCGTATGTTGTTACGAGCCATTGTGATAGCTGCCGTTTTGGGTGTGGCAGTACTACTGTTGCAATATCCTCTGGGCGAAGCATCGTTGTGGGCTATGAACGGAAATGAGCTGGTAGCCGACTACTTCTACATGCGTATATGGGCTGTGCCGGCAGGTATCCTGCTCTTTGCCCTTAACGGATGGTTCACCGGCATGCAGAATGCTATCATTCCCATGATTGTAGCTGTTACTGTCAATGTGATACACATTATATGTAGTTTCGCTTTTGCTTTCGGTCTTGACATGGGCATAGTGGGTGTGGCACAAGCCTCGGTAGTGGCACAATGGTGTGGTGTTGTATTGGCTACCATGCTGCTTTTTGCCAAGTTCCGCCACACATTTGTCAAGGTTACAATCTCCGAGGTCTTTGACCGCACAGCTTTCACTCGTTTCTTCGCTGTAAATGGCGATATAATGATACGCACATTCTGCATCGTCATTGTCTACACATTCTTCACTGCCATATCGGCTCGCATGGACGAGCAAATTCTGGCGGTAAATACCTTGCTGATGCAACTTTTCACCCTTTTCTCATATATGAGCGACGGATTTGCCTATGCTGCCGAGGCCTTGACCGGACGTTTCACCGGAGCAAAAGATGCGACCTCACTGCGAAAATGCGTACGACTGTGCATCGGATGGAGCGTGGGTATTGCCATCGTTTTTGTGGGTGCCTACTTAGGATGGTGGCGAGAGTTATTGGGCATTTTTGTCGATGCCAACCAAGCAAATGCCTCGCAACTCATCGACCTCGCAGGCAAGTATATAGGATGGGTTATCGCCATACCTTTGGCTTGCTCAATTCCCTTCCTACTCGATGGTGTTATGGTGGGTGCCACACTCACGCGTGTCATGCGTAACGCCATGTTACTATCCACCGTAGCTTTCTTCGCACTTTTCTACGGTTTGCAGCCCATCATCGGCAACAACGCTCTGTGGTTGGCGTTTACCTCCTACATGGTGTTGCGTGGAATATTCCAGTATTTAATGACTCATCGTCTCGAAGACGTGTATCTACTCAAAAGTTAATAGTCTATATTCCATGGCCGGACTATACCTACACATCCCCTTTTGTCGCACTCGTTGCATCTACTGCGATTTTCATTCGGGTGTCGACATGTCGATACAAGAACGATACATTGATGCACTGTGTCACGAGTTGGACTTGCGTGTGAACGAGCTGCAAGGTACGCCCATCACTACTATTTATATAGGGGGTGGAACACCTTCGCAACTCAGCATCGAACGGCTGCAACGACTGTTTAACCACATCGCACAATATGTACAACTCAATCGCAGTCAAGAGATAACCATCGAATGCAACCCCGATGACTTATCGCCCCAATATATCGAAGGACTACGCTCTCTTCCCATCAACCGCATCAGCATGGGCATACAGAGTTTCGACGACAACGACTTACGTTTTCTTCGCCGCCGGCACTCGGCACAAGGTGCTATCGATGCCGTTCGACGTTGTCAAGAAGCCGGCTACGACAACATCAGCATCGACCTCATCTACGGGTTGCCGGGACAAACATTAGATATGTGGCAGTACAACATCGACAGGGCTTTATCATTGGGCGTACAACACTTGTCGGCCTACGCACTTATCTACGAAGAGGGTACGGCGTTGATGCAACTCAGAGAACAAGGTCGTGTACAAGAGTGTAACGAGGAGTTATCCTTAGCTATGTACACAATGCTGATAGAACGCTTAGAAGCGGCAGGCTACCGACAATACGAAATATCCAACTTTGCCCTTGCTCATCACGAAGCCCGTCACAACTCCTCCTACTGGGACGATACACCCTACCTCGGCCTGGGAGCAGCTGCACACAGCTACGATGGCTCATCGCGACGATACAACCCTGCCGACACTCAGACCTACATCGATGCAATAGAAAACGGCAAATGTTGCTACGATGAGGAACGACTCACACCTACCGACCGCTATCACGACATGTTACTCACTCGCTTACGCACTCGCCGAGGCATCAATATAGCACAATGTAAGGCTCAATTTGACTCCTCGCTTATCGACTATATGTACAGCATGGCTGCCCCCCACATAATTTGTGGCAATATGGAGCTAAGCGACGGATACCTACACATTACCCGACAAGGTCTCTTCATCAGCGACAGCATCATCAGCGACCTATTTGTTGCGACAGACTAATATTAGGAAAGGTCAACAACTACTTTCTCCGATATACATTAGTACATAAGAATGCCTACATCCTGCCACATGATAGCAGTGCTAATGGAATAATTGGATTATTTGTTGTACCGACCGACTCTCACAGATACCCAATAATGCAACAGTTGTAACCACATATTTGCGTATTTCTTTAATTTATCCATCCATAAAATTTGGTTTATTCACGCAATGGGTGTAACTTTGCGGAGCAAAGTGTGTCTGTCTTTGTTGCAAATAACAATATAGCATGACACTCACATTGCTAAGAGAATAACAAACAATAAACCTTAAATATATCTGAACAGACATGAAAGAGACAGAATTTCGCATTGAGAGCGATTTGCTCGGTGCAAGAGAAATCCCCGCAGAGGCTCTGTACGGTGTACAAACGCTTCGTGGTATCGAGAACTTCCCTATCAGCAAGTTCCATTTGAATGAATATCCCAAGTTTATCAATGGTCTTGCTATCACCAAGATGGCAGCTGCCAAAGCCAACCATGAGTTAGGTCTGCTCACCGACGAGCAAGCCAATGCCATCATTACAGCTTGCCAAGAAATACTCGATGGACAACACCATGACCAATTCCCCATCGATATGATACAAGGTGGTGCCGGTACTACTACCAACATGAATGCCAATGAGGTAATTGCCAACCGTGCCCTTGACCTGATGGGTCACAAGCGTGGCGAGTTCCAGTATTGCTCACCCAACGATCATGTTAACTGTGCCCAATCGACCAACGATGCTTATCCTACTGCCATCCATGTAGGTCTCTATTACTCACACGTTGAGTTTATGCCTCACTTGCAACGTCTCATCGATGCCCTCAACAAGAAGGGTGACGAAATGGCTCATGTCATAAAGATGGGTCGTACTCAACTTCAAGATGCTGTACCTATGACATTGGGTCAGACTTTCCATGGATTTGCCAGCATACTTACCGACGAAATAGCACACCTCAACCACGCTGCTGAGGACTTCCTCACTGTCAACATGGGTGCTACTGCTATTGGTACTGGTATATGTGCCGAGCCGGGCTACGCCGAGAAGTGTGTGAAAGCTATGTGCGACATCACCGGTCTCCAATTTAAGCTCTCAGCCGACCTCGTAGGTGCCACTTCCGATACTTCTTGCATGGTAGGTTACGCTTCGGCTTTGAAACGTCTTGCTGTGAAAGTAAACAAGATATGTAATGACCTTCGCTTGCTCGCTTGCGGTCCTCGTTGCGGTCTGGCCGAGTTCAACTTGCCTCCCATGCAACCCGGTTCGTCTATCATGCCCGGTAAGGTCAACCCCGTTATCCCCGAGGTTATGAGCCAGATTTGCTACAAAGTGATGGGTAACGAATTGTGCGTTACTATGGCTGGCGACTCTGCTCAAATGGAGTTGAACGCTATGGAACCTGTTATGGCTCAATGCTGCTTCGAGTCGATCGACTTGATGCGTAACGGTTTTGACACACTCGTTACTCGTTGTATCGAGGGTATCACTCCCAACGAAGAACATTGCCGTGCAATGGTTCACAACAGCATCGGTATCGTTACAGCTCTCAACCCCGTTATCGGTTACAAGAACTCTACTAAGATTGCCAAAGAGGCTCTCGAAACTGGTCGCAGCGTGTATGATCTCGTTCTCGAACATGATATTATCACTAAGGAAGAACTTGACACTATCCTCAGCCCCGAGAATATGTTGCATCCTGTAAAATTTGATATCAAACCCAAACACTAATCGTTTGCATTAGAATAAAGACAACGACGGCTGCCCCATACGAGGCAGCCGTCGTTGTTATTGCTCATGAGTGAAGCGAGTCTCTACTGCTTGTCGACGTTGAATATTATCACTTAACCACTCGTTCCATGATGTAATCGTTCATGTAGAAGTCATTGCCGATGGCATGATCGCGTGTGGCAACGATGTCAAACCCCATGTGGCGATAGAAACCCACTGCCGGGTTGCGACGATTGACAAAGAGTTCGACAACGACTTTTCCATCCCGCGACGAGGGAGCGAGCATCTCTTGCCTTAGCACCCATTCCACTCCTCGCTCTATCATATAACGTCCCACGCCACAACCATGCACCTCACGCCGAGCGTATATCTTCTGAAAATTATATCGCCCGCAGCCCAATGGTTCGACAGATATATAGGCACAAGGAACATCATCTTGCATAATAATGAGAAAGTGATGATGTCGGTCACGCATCTGGATAGTAAGATTATCTCGACTATACATCATCTCAAACATATACTCTATCTGTTCGGGCGAGAGAATATCGGCATAAGTCTCCTGCCACACGCCATCGGCGAGTGAGCGAATGAGAGCAACATCCTGCAAGGTAGCATCACGGTAAGTCAACATATTATATAATGTATAAAAGGTTTATCAAAAGGAGAGATGAAGTGCCACCCGCACTCCTCCACGATCCACTCCGGGGGCGTCACGATAGGTGAGGCGAAAAACATACTCCACTCGTAGGAGGGTCAATATATTATCAAGTCCTACACCCAACTCCATGTAAGGCATACGCTCCATTCGCTTTACGTTCCACTCCGAGTTGAAACGGAACAGCCCCGTCTGCTCGGGGTAGTAGTTGGTATCTCTTATCGTTCCGTATATTCCGCGGAAAGAGATCACCTCACGCAATCGCAACCGGTTGATGTAGGGTATGCGATTCAGGAGCAGTCCATTGGCATAGTAGGTTGCATCCCACGAGGCATATTGGTCGAGCAGAAACTCCATAGGCGAGAGCAACGAGAACGACTCGGGTTGTATGGTATAGGAGATATTGGCATAGGGGATGATGAGCAACGGATAAGGCACATCATTCCACACCTTGCCGGCTTTGAGTATCACATCGGCATAGCCCAACTTCGACATCCTGAATCGCTTCGATACTGCCAACTCGGTGTGATGATAGGTATAGTCACTCCCCCACCCCTTGATGGCAAAGATATGTCGCAAGCTCAGTACCGGAGCATCGTTGGTAATGGTGCGACGCTCACCGTAGGACATGAGAAATTTCTCGACCGGCGAATACCGCATGCACACCTCGCCCACCGTCTGACTAAACGAGGATAACGATGTCACTTCACCATGAGGCCGACACACCTCAAAGGGCAGGTAGGGTGTACTCTCCTGTCGTTCGTTGCGTATGCCCAGATCAAGCGAAAATCCTCCGGCAAATTCATACTTAAAGGCAATACCACACGTCCGCTGGTAGGTAGCATTGTAGTCGGGCAAGCGTCGCAATGATAGCACAAAGTTGTCGCGTGACGTGTGCATATACTTCTGCGACAAATAGTTAAGCTCGTAACTATAAAAGGCCTTGACCGAGCGTATAGGATATTCGAGCGGCGAGTGACGCTTGCGATTGAATGAATACTCGAGCGATGCTCCATATTTCCATTTTTCATCATCACATCCATACCCCACATAACCCGATGCAAACAAGTGAGGATGCAGCCGAGCTGTTGTCGTACCACCTACTTTCAGTCGCACGCCTTCAATACTGTTGCCACTTATAAAGGAGTTGACCGGACCTATATCAAACCTACTTTCTTCATCGAGCGGATGGGTGGCTATGTAGCCGGTAAAGAGTGTATGCAACACCTTGGCAACAGCCTTTACAGCCGGAATCTCACGCAATCGCCGCGTTATCTCTCCCACAGCATCTTCCTGCACTCGCAAGGCTACGGGTCGATGCGACACCCAGTAGTTTTCATCCCTCGACATGGCTCCATCAAGGATTACCTCTCGGTTCATCCCGTCAAAAATCCCCTCCACTTCGGGTTCTTGCATGGCAAAGTGAGAGTAATGAACCGTACGTCGGGCATACAGACCGGGCATACCCTCTGCTATGCGGAACTCCGCTACCACATCGTCGTACACCTTTATACGATTACCCAACGAGTCGCGTGCATAGTCCTGCTGCAATATCATACGACTAACATAGTTCATGTTTATATCACGCGGAACGGTATATCTGGCACGCTTCACAAAGTAACTTGAATCGGTAACAACCACATAGAGATGTCCTGCAAATCCAAATGACTGCGTGTTGTACGAAGCAAATCCAAGATCGATGCACCGTTCGCCATCGATATCGAGGGTATCCAACAGATAATATTTGTAGAACGATACCCCATACTCCGACAACGGACTGACAAACTGCTGGTCAAAGAGTGTTATATCATTGCTATACAAATCTATCTCGCGAAACATTTCTCCGGCATACGACTGCATGTTCTCGGCATCGATAAAGCCTTCAAGCCCCGAACGTCGCACTCCGGTGACAACTTCACGCACCGCCTTGGGTTCGCGACGAAAATAATAGTCGACAACTCGCTCTTGAATGGCTACATTGAGGATAGGCTTGTAAGTTACATCCGATGTATCGGCATAGGACGATATGAATGGAATGGAACGAAACACCGGATTGGCTCGCATTCCGGCATCGAAGTTATCGAACGCAAAGGTTGTCTTTTCGTACTTACGCTGCGTGAAGTAGGGATACTCGTTCTCCACATCACCCTCGCTACGAGTAGCTATCAGCCGACGAGCCAAGTCAACCGCAGGGTTGTTCTTCTTGCTATACCGCTCCTTACCGGGACGCACAAGCACCTCTTCAAGAGTAATCGCCTCGGGAGTCAGCCACACTTTCAACTTATTGTTTCGCCCCTTTCGCACACTCTTATCGACCGGAGTATAACCCAACAACGAAAAATGCACATGACTGAAATCGCTCGTGGTAGTTATCGTAAACTTGCCATCGACATCGGTCTTCACACCGCGGTCGCTACCCACAAGCACCACCGATACATGCGACAGAGGCTCTTGTGTCAACGAGTCAAGCACCACGCCTCGAAGGGTAGTTGTAGCTTGTGCCGCCGATATTGTTACACAAGCGAGCAACAATATCGTCAACAAAACATGTCGCACATAGGCATGAGTGTGAAGTTTCATCGGTCTTACGGCTTTGCAATTCTTCGACTATATATCACCGACAAAGGTACGAAATAAGTTTTGTGAACCTCAAAAAAAATTGTCTGTTTAATGAACATTTACACTCCCGCATGCATTAATAAAACGAATGCTGCCACGAATCACTCGCAACAGCACTCTTTCATTGAATTGAAAAATATATTTTTTCTATCTTGCTTTCATATTCTTGTTTTTTTACCTCATTATCCTTTTAATGGAGGCTTAACATGAAAAACAAGTTCTTCTTATATCGATTTATCGATAAGAATTATTAGGCATTTTTATACTCTTCGAGCGATGCATATTCTACACCATTGGCAACAATCTTACCTACGGTTGCACCAGCTTCGATATTAATTTTAACACGGTTCTTATCAGTAACCTTTGACAGATCTATTACCTTAACCTCAGCACCGGCGTTAATATTAATATAATTGTTATTATTACTATTCTTCATGTTGCCAAGAAGTATCAGTTCTTCGATTACTGAACCACTGTTAACAATAAGAGCTGCTTGATTCCAGAAGTAGAAGCTACCTATCTTGCTATTGTTAAGCGTTGTTGTAGAGTAGTTTACTGCTGCAACATCATATACAGGCCACATGGGGTCGGTATCTAATTCCGACAATGTTGTACCATATATATTACAATTGTTCAAGGTAGCAGTACCATAAATGCAAACAGCAGGAGCAATGCCAGCACTGAATGATACTACCTCGGTATTGATTACATTTACATTATTCAACACTGTGTTATAGTTGTTGTATGTAGCATTTTGGTAGTGTCCCAACATCAAAGCCGACATTGTACCGCTGAAAGTAAGATCGTTAACAGTTACTGTAGAACCATTGTCCGATGAGAATATTGTTGACATTGCAGGAATTGTACCACCTTCCCATTGGAAATCGTCAACCGATTCGGCAACTGATACAATTGTTTTACCATTACCATTGATTGTAACATCAGAAGTAATTGTTTGAGTGTGGATATTTGAGTTTGCCGAAACTGTCATATCTTCTGCGATATCAACAGTACCGCCAACCAAAATATTCTCAACAACATTATCTACATATTCTGAGTATGTACAATTCTTCTCTGTCTTTGTTGCTCCATTAACAACCTCAACACCTTCGTTATAGACGTCAGTATGATCAGCATCTTTGGTGTTGAAATAGCAATTCTCTACATAAAGATCAACATAAGAGCGAATGATTGCATATTTACCATTGCCATACAATTTACTATCGTAGAAGTTGACACCATTCAAGGTAGAACCGAAAGAATTCCAACCGTAAAGGACACAATTCTTGAAAGTAACATTACCAGCACCATTGTCAAAATGGATAGAGTAAGCACCTGTATGAGTGAATACGCAGTTCTCAAAAATTACATCGCCATTTACACCATTTCCATAGCTTTTACCCTCTACTATTGCATTCATAAGTGTTACAGTAACTCCGGTAGGAACCAATTGTTTGGTAAAAGCATAATTAAGATCACCGATATTTTCGTTGAGAGCGTTTATAACAATATTAGTCTCACCTGCTGCAAGAGCTTTTTCAATCATTGTTTTAATATCACCTTTGCTCTTTGCAAATTCTGATACTTCGTATGCAGGTTCATCGTATGCAGGCTTGATTTCCACATTGATGTCTACGTCGCTTGTGAGCAATTGGCCGTAGATGTTGGTGCGGTGGTTGCGTTGTACGGGTACTGAACCTACGGTGCGGGTCTTCTCGGCTGTTGCTGTCTCACCATAAGAGAACTCGATGTCGACAACTTCTTGCTCGGCGGGTACGAGCAGATAGTTCATGGCGAGGTATTCATAATCGTCTACGGGGAAAGTCTCTCCGGTGGGAATGTCGTTGAATCCGAATGTGATTTCATTTCTTGCAGCGTCAACTGTTCCATCCCACAAGTTGAGTGTGCTACCAAGACCTTTTACCGTTACTGACGAATATTTAGGTTCGTAACCTGCTTTTTTCGATGCTTCATAGTCGTTGGTACCGATGTTGAGTTGGGCGAAGGGACGACGCAATTCTACGGTCTCGCTTTGTGTTCCGCGTACTGTGATCTCTTGAATCTTGTAGAAGGCATCGCGGTTCTCTTTGT
>JAFXJY010000021.1 GCA_017531985.1 Bacteroidaceae bacterium | reverse complement strand
GTAAGTGAAGTAACATTCAGCCAGAGTGTTCCCGAGTCGGTAGAGGATGCCACCAACGACCGTTTGGCCGTATCGGTATTCCCCAACCCGGTGACCACACAACTCATGCTTCAAGGCTTGCAAGCCGAGTCGCAAGTGCGAGTACTCTCGCTTGATGGAGCAACACTCATCGAGGCAACAGCCGGACAAGGCAATTGCCGCATCGACGTGTCGACACTCGCTGCCGGCATCTATGTATTGCAAGTGAACGAAACAACGGTTAAATTCATTAAAAAATAATCGCCATGAAAAGAATATTCACAGTTTTAGCCATAATGGTGGGCTTGGTATTGCCTATGCAAGCTCAGATAGCTCCTATTTCGAAAGAGATTAATACCGCATCGGTCAATCGTCCTTTGAAGAAGAAAGTTAAAGCCGAGGCTACGGATATTACAATAAACGACCTTGTAGGAACATTCGATGCCTATGCTTACAGTGCATTCCAAGGTTATCCCGACGAAGAATGGAAATTAACCATTACTCGCGATGAGACCGATGCCGAAAAATTGTGGTTGCATCCTATCATGCAAATTCCCGGCTTGGCTCTCTCCGAGATAACCCCTATTTATGCTACTTATAGCCAAGAGGCCGGTACTCTCACTATCCCCTTGGGACAAACTATATATGGTGATGGAGTGGTGGATGTAGTATTTGCTACTTGCGATGCCGACTACGCACCTATACACACCGGTGAGATTACATTGCCTGTTACAGGAAATCCTTCTGACATCATGATTGAGGTCGACATGTTGGTAGGTTGCGGTGATGTACTTTCGGCCGATGGATGGTGGTATCAAGCACTGGCCTACACAACGTTTACTAAGACTATTCCTGCTCCTGCTGTATATGTTACATTGAATGATGAGGACAAATCGGTAATCAGAGTCGATACAGAAGAACTCTATTTCGTTGATTATGAAAATGAAACTTACTTATCGACAGCTCCCGAATATGTATCAGATGCCGTTGCAGGAACTTATAAAGCCTACGCAATGAGTGGTTTCCAAGGTGAACCCGACGAAAACTGGACAGTAACCATTACGCGTGATGAGGTCGATGCCAACAAGGTGTGGATAGATCCTATCTTTGTCTTTGGTGGTCTTACAGCCAATGAAATGAATGCCGTTTATGGTACATTTAACGAGGCAGCAGGTACAATAGCTATTCCCTTGGGACAAGTACTATATGAAGAACCCGGTTATACAATGATACTGGGTGAAGCCGATGTTAACAATGGATTTGCTCCCATAACAACCGGTGAAATTGTAGTAACAGTAGTGAAGAATAATGGTGTAAAAGTTATCGAAATTCCCAATTTTATAGGTGCCGGAAACTTGGACGAAGGCGATGAAGGTTGGTGGTATCAGGCTCTTGCTTACACTACATATACCAGTGTTGAAACTATCATTGCACCCCTCTCAGAGATAAGCACTGTATCGCGAAAAATGGCTGTTCCCGAGATAGATGGTTTCTTCGATGAAGGTAGTTATACTTGGTCTTTCTTAATTTCGGAAGATGAAGTAAATTGGGAGCAATACTCTTCAAAGACTCAATTTGAATACTCCGGAGTAGTAGATCTTGGCGATTTCTATGGTCAAGGTGCAGCCGGTGTAGTTGCATATGAGTGGAATGTTTCGGGCTTCATGGATGACCTCGGTTACTTCGAGTTGAACAATGGTACAGCTGCTACATTCAATGCTTATAGCTATAATATGAATTACGAAGGTAACGACTTTGAATGTCTCGACTTGCTTGACCCCTCTGGCAACCCTCTGACAATAGGCTCTATTACATTGCAAAATCAAGATGGTAGCACATTCCTTACTGATGTTTACTTGGGTGAACTTAGTGGAAATAACATCTATTACAACTTAGGTTTTGTAGTTGATGGTGATGTGGCAATGTATAATGGCGAAAGTGCTATTTTGTGGTTTATTCTCAATGATCAAGCATATCTCTTGGCCAACTATGACGAGTTGACTATATCTCGCAATAATGCTCCCTATGCAGTGCGTAAAGCTGCTAAGATTAACTTCTATGAGCAACCTATTGCTGTGAAGAATGTAGGTGGTTTCAAGAAAACAACGTTCAATAAGTAATAGCAATTGTTACATTACACAAAAGAGGGTGCAGTTCCTGTGAACTGCACCCTCTTTTAGTATAATCTGCTATGTAGTCGGGTTATTTGCGACGTTTACGTCCCTTGGGCTTGCCACCGAATATTTCATAATTATAACCGGTGCCGTCGGAGTTGTGTCGAGTGTGATGCTCCTCTTGCTGATTGCGAGCTTTTCCGCGGCGACCTCTATTACTTCTGTCTTGATATTCGTTACGAGGCTCGGCATTGTGCGAGTTTTGTTCCTTGCGACGATTGTCGTGGCTCCGTCCCTCGGCTCGTTCTTGTTCTTTTCCTTTGTTCTTGCTGCGTCGTGTATCGCCTCCATATCTCTTGTCGGGGTCGGCTATCTCGGCGTAGATGCGATTGCCATAGAAGTCGGCATGTTTAAGAGCCGCTACCACCTTGCGTGCATGTTTTTCCTCTATATCGATAAGAGAGTAACCTGTAAAGAGATCAATGCGACCTACGTTGATGCGTCCGGGTACATTATCGTTGATGAGGTCGAGGATATTGTAAGGGGTGCATCCGGTAGCCTTGCCTTGATTGATGTATATGCGTGTAAAACCGGGTTCGGCATTACAAGAACCCTTTTCACGTTTATCGGTTGTCGAACGCGATTTGCGTTCGCGAGGTTTCTCATCGGGCAAGTCTATGTCGGGGGCATCGCGATAATATTCGAGTAGTCGGTTGAATTCGAGCGAAATGAAACGACGTATGAGATCTTGATCGTCGAGCCATGATAAGCGTCGGAAGATAGGGGGGAGTAGTGGTTCTATTTCACTTTCGTTGATTTCGACTTTCTCAATGCGGTCAACAAGATTAAATAGCTGTTTTTCACATATCTGCTTGCCCGAAGGAATGTGTTCGCGTTCAAAGTTTTTACCTATTATCTTCTCTATGGCACGAATTTTACTTTTCTCTCGACTATGGACAATGGAGACTGATACGCCCGATTTTCCGGCACGACCGGTACGTCCACTACGGTGAGTATAGGTCTCAATATCGTCGGGAAGTCCGTAGTTGATAACGTGCGTAAGGTCGGTAACATCCAGTCCGCGTGCAGCGACATCGGTGGCAACGAGCAGCTGAATGTTGCGAACACGGAACTTCTGCATAACAAGGTCGCGTTGCATCTGTGAGAGGTCGCCATGCAACGACTCGGCATTGTATCCGTCCGAAATGAGGGCATCGGCTATCTCTTGTGTTTCGCGACGTGTGCGACAGAAGATGATACCGTAAATGTCGGGACAATAATCGGCAATACGTTTCAGAGCCAGATATTTGTCGTTGGCCTTGACCATGTAGTAGATGTGGCGAACATTCTCGGCACCTTCGTTGCGACTACCCACCACAATTTCTTGCGGGTTGTTCATGTAGGTGCGGGCTATCTGTTCGATACCGGTGGGCATTGTAGCCGAGAATAGGAGCATCTTTCGCTCCTCGGGTATATAGGATAGTATTTCATTGATGCTGTCGAGGAAGCCCATGTTGAGCATCTCATCGGCCTCGTCCATGATGACAGTTTCGATGTTATCCATTGAGATGCACCTACGGTTGATAAGGTCAAGCAGTCGTCCCGGAGTCGCTACGATAATGTGACTACCCTTGCGTAGGGCTCTTATTTGTACTTCGATATTGGCTCCTCCATAAACAGGTGTGATGTGTATGCCGGGGATATACTTGGCATAGTCGGCGAGGTCGCCGGCAATCTGCAAGCATAGCTCGCGTGTGGGGGCCATGATGAGAGCCTGCGGATATACGTTTTTGACATTAATACGCTGTAACAGGGGCAGACCGAAGGCTGCTGTTTTACCTGTACCGGTCTGAGCCAGAGCTATCAAGTCGGTAGCTTCGCCCAATAGCAATGGTATGACTTGTTCTTGTACCGGCATGGGCGATTGATAACCCATCTCTTCGATGGCTTGTAGTATAAGTGGGGCAACGCCCAATTCTTCAAATGTTTTCATTTATTATAAAGTGTGAGTAAACAATGCACCCTCAATAATGTGGCATTGAGGGTGCAAAGGTAGTAAAAATATGTTATAGTAGGAGTTAACTGCTATTTCTTTCGTACGATTATCTATACTGCTGGGCAATCTCAGTGGGAAGATAGTTGTCGTGACACATGCACACGCAAGATGAAAAATCTAAGGCATATTGTAATATAGGTTTCCACTCATCGAGCGATAGTGTGTTGAGTTGTGCAAGTGTTATATTGTGACGAATGAGTCCGAAAAGGATACCGGCATTGAAGGTGTCGCCGGCACCTATGGTACTGACCGGCTTACCTATCGATGGGCTGTCGTAGTGGCAATGTCCCTGATTGCTGAAAAATTCTATTCCATCAGCTCCGCGTGTGTATATAAAGTTGGGGCAATAGAATTTGATTTTGTCAATATACACCTTTTGAGGGTCTCTCATGTTGTAGAGTGTTTCGAAGTCTTCGTCCGAGCCTCGCACAATATTGGCATATTCGAGGTTTTCGATAACGTTGGGCATGAGTTTGATAACCTCGTGGCTGTGTGCCTTGCGGAAGTTGGGGTCGTAATAAATAATAGCCTTGCGTGTGCGGGCAAATTCGAGTATCTCTACAATGCGTTTACGCAGTGTTGGGTCGATGGAGAAATAGGAACCCAATATAACAATATCGTTTTCACCGATAAGGGGCATGGCTACGTTGAGTCGTTCTACCGGATATTGGCGGTAGAAAGTATAAGAGGCATTGTTGTTCTCGTCCATGTAGGCCAAGGAGATGGGGGTCATGCCATCTTTGTGATGATACACATCGATGTAATCGGTTGATACACCATTGTGTTGCATGAATTGCAAGATGTCGTTTCCAACACGATCATTACCCAACTCAGTGATAAGCGTGGCGTTCATACCCAATCGTCCCAGTGTGATGATGGAGTTGAACGTTGAGCCTCCTGCTACCGACTTTTGGGGTTGCCATTCGCCTTGTTCGTTACGACGGAAGATAATATCCAATATTGTCTCCCCTATACCTATGATTTTTCTCATTTTGGTAGAATCGAGTAGTTGATATTCGTTAGTCATTCTCGTCCTTGCTCTGTTGTCGCGAGCGTTGTCCGAGGTATCCGCCATGATGTCTCAGAGCGTATTGGCGGGCATCGAATTGTGTAGCTTTCATTGTGTTTACCACAAGTATGTCGCCTATAACGGTCATGAGGGTTGTCGAAGTAGTAGGTGTAAGTCCCAATGGACATACTTCGGAAGCTCCACCTGTGTATAAGCATATATCGGCTCGTTGAGCCAGCTCGCTCTCTATGTTTCCGGTAATAACGATGGTGTGGGTGTTGGGACGAAAGCGTTCGGTCAGGTCAAGTAGTTCAAGAATCTCTCGTGTACGACCCGAGTTGGATACAAGAAGCATAATATCACCTTCTTGTAGTATCCCTAAGTCTCCATGTTGAGCTTCACTGGGATGTAAAAAAACTGCGGGAATGCCGGTTGAACAGAATGTGGTAGCAATGTTCATTGCTATCTGTCCGGCTTTACCCATGCCCGATGTTACCAATTTGCATCCGTTGTTGTGGACATGCTCCACAATGAGCGATACGGCTTGTTCGAAATGTTCGCCTACGGGGATGTTGAGTATGGCTTCGGCTTCCTTGCGGAGTAATGAACGAATTTCCTCTATTGTATTCATGTCGGTAAGTTTGTTGCAAAGGTAATATTTTCGAATTTAATTGTCGTGAAAAAGATTATTTCTTTTTATGAAGGTCGGCTTTTTCATATCGGCATATAGCTTCTTTCCACTCATCGCTGATGGGGGCACTTACCCCCGCGGCTACATCAAAACCTACCATGATGGTGCGGCATATACCCTTAATCTCTCCTGTCTCGGTGTTGATGATGCGTTGCATGAGTTTGAAACTGCGATTGCCTATCTCGGTGCAACATGTCTCAACTGCCACCGGCTCGTGCGAATAGATGGGTGATAGAAAGTCGGCATTGACATTGGCTATCACTACATCGGCTTTACGCCAGTCGATGGCACTATTTTTGACACTCTCGAAGTAGCGGCTTTTGCCTAAATCGTAAAAGGTGAAATATACCGAGTTATTGACATGTCCCAGCGAATCGATGTCATTAAATCGTAGTTGTAGTGGATAGCTGTGGTGGAATGTAGGAAATTGAATGTTTTGTTCCATTGTAATACGCTTATTTGAAATGAATTTTTGAGACAACATCCCGACCGATGTGAGCATTGAGTCGAGCGATGAGTTGTCGACGGTTCATAAATAGTTCGTTACGCAGTATGGGTGATGAAAGTTGCACATAGAGTGTACCATTGTTGAAGTGTAGCGATACGGTGTATTGGGTGACGCTGTCACCCATAACCTCACGCCATGCCTCTTTGGCACGCGATGCATTAAGACCTATGTCAAGGTTGTTTTGTTGTAGTATTTCATCGAGTATTTCACTCAACAATTGTGCATCTTTCTTTTCCATGAATGATTAGGGTATAATGGTAAATTCGCCGTTCGATACGTGATACAATCGGTGGTCGGAAGTGGTGCGTTTTACGATACTGTCGAGGTATTCGCGATTGGTATCGGTAATGAATATCTGTCCGAAAATGTCGCTTGCCACTAACTGCATGATGCGTTCGACCCGTTGCGAGTCGAGCTTATCGAACAAGTCGTCAAGCAATAGTATAGGAGCTGTATTACCGTTCTTGGCAAGAAATTCATATTGAGCCAGTTTCAGGGCAATGAGGTAAGTCTTGCATTGACCTTGTGAGCCGATGCGTTTCATGGGGTATTCGCCGAGAGTCATCTCCATATCATCGCGATGAATACCTCGCGTGGTGTAGCCCAATATCAGGTCGCGATCTCGCCTGTCGGCCAATTGCTGTTGTAATGCTCCTTCTGACAAGTGTGAACGATAGGTGAGTTCCACTTGTTCATGACCATCGGCTATGAGGTTGTAAAAGTGGTTGAATACGGGTATAAATTGTTCCAAAAACCGACGACGAGTGTTGTAGACGATGGTGGCAGTGTAAGCCATCTGTTCCTCCCATATCTCATATTGTAAAGGGTCGTTAACTTCGTGTCGAAGCAGTGTATTGCGTTGTTCGAGGGCTTTGTTGTAACGAATCAGACTCTCTAAGTATGGTTTATCCCATTGCGATATGACTACATCAATGAATCTACGACGTTCCTCGCTGTTGCCATGTATGAGAATGCTATCGGCTGGCGACACCATGACAAGAGGGGCAAATCCGATGTGATCTGATAGTCGTTCATACTCTTTCTTGTTACGCTTGAATGACTTTTTTTGCCGTTTTCTTATACCACATGATAGAGTCTCGGGATTGTTGTTGCGGTCGTATATACCTTGCAGCATAAAGAAGTCTTCTCCATGTCGTATGTTCTGAGAGTCGACTACATGGGTAAAGCTCTTGCAAAATGATAGGTAATAGATGGCATCGAGCAGATTGCTTTTTCCCATGCCGTTGTTGCCCAAGAAACAGTTGATATTGTCCGAGAACCACAAGTCGGCTTGGGTTATATTCTTAAAGTTGATGATAGATAATTGCTTGATGATCATATAACCGTTTTTTATTTATATAGAGATACATTCTATGATGCGAGGGACGAAAATGCACAAACCTCCTACAACGGCTGTTATAGCAGCCAGCACGACAGCCGCAGCGGCAATGTCCTTGATGTGTGCTATGTGCGGATGTTGTTCGGGGGTTACATGGTTACATAGGTATTCGATGGCTGTATTGAATGCCTCGGCAACCCATACTCCCCCAATGAGAATTGTTACAACAGCCCATTCCATGGGGCTGAGCGATACCATTATACCCACAATAAGAACGCAGATGGTTGCAACCAAGTGTATCCATGCATTGTGTTCGCGGAGTAATAATTTCAATCCTCTCGCAGCGTACACAAAACTGTGTAAACGGGCTTGTAGTGAAAATCGCGGCTTATTTCCTTCTTGTCTGTTCATGCTTCGTTCTATCTGAGTATTTTTTACCAGCCACCTCTTGCACCGCCACCTCCGGTCATACCTCCACCAAATCCTCCGCCGAAGCTGCCGCCACCGCCTCCACTGCCGCTCTTGGGTACTACAATCATGGGGATGATATAAGGAACTACTTTGCGAAGTTTACAGTAATAGCAAGTATATATTTTCTCGCCACGTCCGGCCGATAATGTAGTAGCCTGTGTAACGATACGGTCGTGTGCAAGGCTATAAGTCTTGGCATGACAATGAGGGCATTCTTGATATTGCGTGTTGTTATCAAATCGGAATACTTCCACGTTGTCGCATTGGCTGCATTTCCACACATCGTAATCGACCGAACCCACTCGCTCTTCGGCATCTTCTTGTGGTGTGAGGTAGTGGTTGTCTTGTTCCTCCGAGAGTCGCTCCATGGTAGCCTTACATTGGGGGCAGTCGCGTGGTTGCTCTCTCATTTGTTTCATGGTTCTTTGGCATCGTGCCAAGTTGAATGCACACCACAGAGGGAAGAAAATGGCAGTTATAATGAGGAGCGTCTGAGAATTATTTAACTCCTTGTAGCATTCGTATGGCTCGTTGCGATATTGCCGTATGGTGCGATTGAGGCGGATGGTAAGCAGCAACGATAGAATAACACTGAGTGCCAAATAAACATATAGAATGTTGAGTAATATCTCTTTATCGGATTGGTCGATGTGGAAACCTCGTTGAGTCTCGTCGGCCATTAGTTCGCTCGATGCTTCGGGGTTCATGACGATGTGCAGAATCTGTTCTACGGCTTCGGTCATGCCTTGTCCGTAGTTGCCATCTCGAAATGCAGGAGTGATGTATTGTCGGATGATACGGCTGCAAGTAATGTCGGGTAGAACTCCTTCCAGTCCATAGCCGGTGCGTAACACAATCTGTCGTTGATCCATGACGGCAATAATAAGTAGTCCGTTATCGTTTGCCGCCTTGCCAATTCCCCAGTGTGTGAACAATTCGGTTGCAAAGTTGTCAATATCGTTATTCCCTATTGAGGGCAGTACAACAACAGCAGCCTCAACGCTATTGCTGTCACGCAGTTGCGATAGCATGACATTAATACGATTGTGGGCTTCATTGCCCAAGAAGTTCTCGGGGTCGCTCACATGTCGGTCGCGATGTGCCACTTGGACATTGGGAACAGACTCGACGGTGTATTCTCTTGCTTGCACCGCAAAGTGGGTGAGTAAGAGAATCAGCAATACTATGTGGTAAAAACGTTTCATATCAATCATATACTCTATTAAACAGCCGGCAGGCTCATGCCGTTGATTTTTCGATACAAGTCGAGGGCATATACATCGGTCATTCCCGAGATGTAATCGATGGCTGCTTGCAACTTGCCGTAGATGGTCTCGGCTCGTGTTTCATATTGTTGAGGAACCTTGTTGAGCAACAGTTGCGAGTAAGCCTTATCGGGGTATAGGACTGCATCGATGAGTTTATCTAACAACTCGGTGATAATGCGATTACCCGCCAATTCTATATCAAGGACATCATTGCTCTTGTATATCTTGGAAAATGCTACCTTCGAACAGTGTGCATAGGCGTCTCTCGGTATTTGCGAAATATGCTCTATGAGGCATCCCTCAAATCGGCCTGTTAGTAATTCTTCTTCATTGTCGATGAATAGTTGCGAACACTCATCGATAAGTAACCCTATTACGCGAGAACGCAGGTAGGCTATTTGTTCGTTATTGTCATCGGCAATTTTCAAGACTTCTCGGATGTGTGGTAATTTACTCTCCTCAAAGAAACCCAATAATAACTCTTTCGTTTGGTCGGTGGTGAGTAATTTGAGCTTGTGTGCATCTTCGATGTCCATTATCTGATAGCATATATCATCGGCGGCTTCAACAAGGTAGACCAAGGGGTGACGATGATAACGTAGACCGCTGTCACCATCTTGCAGTAACCCTAAGTCGGTTGCTACGCGGTGAAAGTCGTCACTCTCCGACTTGAAGAACCCCGACTTTCCTTTTTTGCTCGACAGAGTCGATGCATAGGGATACTTGACAATAGATGCCAGTGTCGAGTAGGTGAGGGCAAAGCCTCCCGGACGCCGACCGTTGAACTGATGTGTGAGCAGACGGAAAGCATTGGCGTTTCCTTCGAAATGGGTAAAATCGTTCCACTCCCACTCGTCGTTTATTTGCTCTTTCAGAGCCAATCCTTTTCCCTCTGAGAAGTATGTGGCAATAGCTTTTTCGCCCGAATGTCCAAATGGGGGATTGCCTAAGTCGTGTGCCAAACAGGCTGCTGCAACAATTGAACCCAAGTGATTTAATTTCTCGGCTGTGGCTGTACCGGCATATTTTTCGGTAAGTCCCAAGGCTACGTTATTTCCCAACGAACGCCCCACACTTGATACTTCAAGGCTGTGTGTCAGTCGGTTATGAACAAATATGCTGCCGGGTAGTGGAAATACTTGTGTCTTGTTCTGCAATCGGCGAAAAGGTGCCGAGAATATCAACCGGTCGTAATCGCGTTGGAAATCGGTGCGTGTGTGTGTGCGTTCGTCATGGTATTGTTCCATGCCGAAACGTTTGGACGTGATAAGTTTATCCCAACTCATTCGCCCTTGTATATCGGGTGTTTGTGTCATCTGGATACGGATATAATATGTTGCAAAAGTAGTAAATTCTGCCGAAAATATCCTTTTTTATAATGGTAATGTGTGTTGAAAAATGTAAATCTTATTCTTATGCGTTGTGTCAGTCACGTCATCTTATTATCCATTGGGCTAATGTGCCACACCCACGACCTCCGCGTGAAGCATAGGTAAGGCAGAAACGAAATAATAGTCGCATGCTCCACGTTGTGTTGTTTTCGTTCATTGCCTCGTTGTAGAGGTATTGACTGAATGTTAGTAATTCATGATTATCTTGACGGCGAGCTTCTCTCAATACGTGTGCCGATAATAGTATTTGCCGGTATATTACAAGTCGTTCCAGTCGCAATTTGCGAGGATGTTGCGATTGTCGAATATCGTGTAAAGAGTGTCGCACTGCTTGATGAAAATGTTTGTATCCTGCGAGGTGTGTACGTGCCGTGAGTGTATTTTCATGCAGATAAACTGTTGCAACCGGTGAGCCTTGTAGCCAATGAATGTGGGAAGTGTGCAACAATAACCGGATACCTAAATTCCAATCTTCCCATCCGTTATACTCTTCTTGCCAACCACCCACTTCGCGGATGAGTTGTGTACGTGCCGCAAATCGTTGTGTCGATAGTGTACCATGTATGATGTGAGGCTCCGGATGGCTTGTAAAGACTGCCTTGGCGATACCTAATGAGCGTGTGCCATCGTGAAATTCAATTGTTGAGCCTATGATGTCGGAGTCGGGGTGGTGGGCAAAGGCTTGCATATAGCGTGATACGCTATCGTTGTGTAACACATCGTCGCTGTCGAAAAACATCATATATCGGCTCGCAACGTGTGCCAGTCCCATGTTGCGGGCTGCTGAGGCTCCGGCTCGAGGCTGTTGCAGTACGTCGATGGTAAAATCTTGTGATTGATATTGTTGTTGCAATTGGTGGCACACATCGAGTGAATGGTCGGATGAGTTGTTGTCTACAAGTATGAGATGCAAAGGACGGTAGTCTTGTGCTGCAATCGATGCAACCGTGCGAGGAAGCTCCTTGGCACGATTAAATACAGGTATGACTATACTCATAGGTTCTCTCATACGGCAAAATTATATATAAGTTTGCAAAAAAGAGTGTTTTTCTTGAATGTTTTTGTGGAGTTTTCTGTATTTTCGCATGAAATTTGTGTTTCGAATATTTTTTTAATCATATACTTAACTTATAAACATAATCTTTAAAGCATAAATCTATGGCTGTAACAGTATCTATTATCAATCGTTCGCATCATGCTTTACCTTCGTATAGTACCCCGCTGTCGGCCGGTATGGACATTCGTGCCAACCTCGATGAGGCAATAACACTTCAACCCGGTGAGCGTCGGCTCATTCCTACGGGATTATTTATAGCTCTTCCTGAGGGTTATGAGGCTCAGATACGTCCTCGCAGCGGATTGGCTATCAAGTATGGTATTACAGTGTTAAATTCGCCGGGTACCATTGACGCCGATTATCGCGGTGAGATAGGTATTATACTTATCAATCATTCCGACAAAGCTTTTGTCATAGAAGATGGCGAGCGTGTGGGTCAGATGGTGGTGGCTCAATATAGTCGTGTGCAGTGGGCTGAAACCGACTCGCTTGACGAAACAGAACGTGGTGCAGGTGGCTTTGGTCACACTGGTGTAAAGTAATGTGATAGATTGTGAGACGGTTATTATATATATTGTTATTCATCTTGTGTGCCGGAGTATTATTGCAGGCTGTCGGTGCCAAGAAGACTCGTTCGACATGTGTCAATGAGGTAGATACAATATTGTATAATTACCTATATATGGAGGCTGAGCGACAGAATGTCTTGGGTAATTATGATGCGGCTTTGGCTCTGATGAAAGAGGCTCATCATGTCAATCCTACTGCTCTATCGGCTCAATATTGCTTGTCGATGTTGTATATACGCTTGCAGATGCCCGATGCAGCCATAAACTTTATGCAGCGAGCTGCCGAGGGCGATACAACTCACTTCTGGTATAACATGACTTATGCAACTTCGATGGTTCAACTCCAACAGTACGACAAGGCCGAGGAGGTTTTTAAACGTATTATTCGCAATCATCCTCAACGCCCCGAAGTTTATGAGTCTCTGGCCATAGCGTATATCTATCAGGACGAGTATGATAAGGCTCTTGCTTGTTATGATTCGATAGAGACATACATGGGCAACTCTCCCGAATTGACTTCCTATCGTGTCAATCTTTATGATGCCAAGGGTGATACTGCTGCTGCCATAAATATTGCCGAGGAGCTGGTGCAAAACAATCCGACCAATATTTATTATGCCATATATTTGAGTAGTGTATATAGCCATTATCATTGCGACTCGTTGCGTAGGGCATTGCTTGACAAGGTAATAGCAATAGATCCGGAAGAACCGATGTTGCAAATAGAACAAGCTGATTACTTTCTATCGCAAGGTGACACCTTAGGGTTTCATCGAGAATATGCTCATGTGTGGGACAATATGAATATTGAATACCGCGACAAATATAAGATATTTGAAAACTACATTCATCAGATTTCTTATTTTGCAGGTGATACATCATTCTTTGAGGCTTATCGGCGTATGGTTGAGTTATATCCCTATGAATCGCAACTGCGTAAAGATTATGCATCGATACTGATATATTACGAACGTTGGGATGAAGCTCATGAACAGATTCGTACTGTTGCTATGCAGACTGATAGCTGTGCCGACTGGGAACAGTTGCTGAAAGTTTCTCTACGACCCGGCAGGAGTGCCGATGCCTTGGAGGCCGGTCACAAAGTGATTGAACGCGGTGGCGACAATGGTAATACTTACATGTACATAAGCAATGCCTTGGCTATCGACGAGCGTTATGATGAAGCCGAAATGTATATTCACAAGGGCTTGGAGCGATGCAACGAGCAGAACCATGCCGAAAAAGCTGTCTTTTATACTCTGTTAGGTGATATATATTCGGCAAGGGACATCCTTGATAAGTGCTATCAATATTACGATTCGGCTATGATATATGCCCCCGACAATGCATGGTTGCTTAATAATTATGCCTACAAGTTGGCTGAGAATGGTGGTGACTTGTTGAAAGCTGAGACGATGAGTGTCAAGGCCATGAAAATTTCACCCGACAATCCTACTTATATCGATACCTATGCATGGATTATGTTTAAAATGGAGTCTTATTTCATAGCTCGTGTATATATGGAACAGGCTATTGCCAAGTTAGATGTTAACGCAACGGATGTAGCTATCTACTATGAGCATTATGGCGATATACTTGCCATGTCGGGCGATGTTGATGGTGCGGTGGAGCAATGGTTGAAAGCACAAGAGGCTGGTGGTGATAGTACTATATTGCGAAAGAAAATAGAATTAAAACAATATATAGAAGATGAAACGAATAGCACTGATAATAGCTCTGACACTACTGGTGTTGGTAACGGGATGTAGGAGCCGTCGAGCAGTGTTGACATCTCCCGATAAGGACGTGCCTGCCATTGTAACACCTACCGATTCTTTGCAACAATCTGCAACAGAAACACCTTCAACATCCTCTGAGTCCCCAAAGGATGACGATGTTACTACCGACAGGCAGTCGACCGATGAGGTGGAAAAATTACAAACAGAAATCATGTTTGACAACATGCTGTCAGTACAAGCACCTTGGAACACCATTGTTACAAAGGGGCGTGTATCGTTAGGGTCGTTGAGTTCTTCGTTCGAGATGCGTATGATTAACAACGAAAGCATATCGGTATCGCTACGTCCCATCTTCGGTATAGAGATAGCCCGTGTAGTGATGACCCGCGATAGTGTTTTCTTATATGATAAAATCAATAAGCGTTATATTGCCGAAGGTATAACATCGTTTAGCGATAATATACCCTTTGAGCCTACTATCAGCGACTTGCAGAACACTTTATTGGGTCGTCCCTTTCTCTTGGGGCATACTTCTCTTGTAGAAGACGATTACGATAGATTTATCTTCGAGACTGCTGGTAGTGACTGGGCTATGCAACCACGAGAGCTACCTGATGGTGTCGTTTATATGTTTGCCATGAATGAAAGCCGGCTTATCTGTGCTGTGGCTCAACAATTGATGTCTCATCGTCAATTGCATTGCGAATATCAATACAATGATTCATTTGCCGAGTGTAAGTTGCCTCATACACTTATACTTACAGCACAAGGTAAGTCAAAGAGCTACTCGATAAATATACAATATTCGTCGGTGAAGTGGGATACTCCTATTTCGGTGGAGAAATTGTCAACTAATGGTATGAAAAAGACAACTCTATCGACGGTTGTCGAATCGTTATTGAAATGATGGGATATAAGAAAATATCAGGCTTGTTGTGCGTGACGTTGTTGTGCCTTGCACAAGTTGTTTCAGCCCAAAATATTGATGATTTGCGTCATGACAAAGAGCAGATTGAGTTACAGTTGCGAGAGACCAATCGAGCATTGCAGAAGAACTTGAAAAGTGCCAAGAGCATGATTAGTGAGTTGGAACTGCTCAATGCCGAAATTAAAGACCGCAATAAATACATCAATGCTCTCAGTGCCGAAGTGTCACGACTCAACCGGCAGCAGAAACAGATGCAAGACTCTATTGTGCTGCTTCAACGCGAGCTGAAAGAGAAGCAAGATTCGTATGCCAAGGCTGTTCGCAGCATGGGAAACCGGCAAAATAAGTATGACAAGCTTTTGTTTATTTTCTCGGCTAACTCTTTTGAGCAATCCTACCGTCGAGCTCGTTATCTGAAAGAGTATTCGCAGTGGCGTAAACAACAAGCACAAGACATCAAGTTGAAGAGAATAGAGTTGGATGTCAAACAACAACATCTTGACTCGTTGATTGTCGAGCGTCAGAGTATCATTGCTGAGCGAACCAAAGAGGCTAACTCGTTGAAGTCTAAACAAAAGGATAAAAAAGACTTCGTTGCCCAATTACGCAAAAAAGAAAAGTCATTGAGAAAAGAGGCTAATCGCCAGCGTGCCGATATAGATCGACTGAACAATCAGATAGATAATATTATTGCCGAAGAGGCACGCAAAGCTGCTGAGCGGGCTCGTGCCGAAGCCGAGGCTGAGGCTGCACGACTTGCTGCCGAGCAAGGTGATGCCTCGACATCAACACCGGCAGAGAAGAAAGATGAAACTGCTCAATCCTCATCCAATCCTGCATCTAAGTCGCAGTATAACATGCCTCGTGCCGATCGAGAACTGTCAGGCAGTTTCGAGAAGAACAAGGGAAAACTCCCTTTTCCCACGTCGGCTCAATATCGCATTGTCGGACACTTCGGATTCCAGAAACATCCCGAATTTAAATATCTTGATAAGAATAATATAGGTATAGACATAGAGACCACTCCCGGAGCTAAGGCTCGTGCTGTCTATGGTGGAGAAGTAGCTCGAGTTTTCTCTTTCGGAGGTGCCGAAAAGGCTGTTATGCTGCGTCATGGTAACTATTACACCGTTTATACGGGGCTTATTGAAGTGTATGTTAAGGCCGGCGATAAAGTTGAAGTACGTCAGGAATTGGGTTTGATTTATAGTGACCCCAAGGACAATAATCGCACCCGATTTTCGTTCCAAATACGCAAAGAGATGAAAAAACTCAACCCCGAGCATTGGCTTGACATGTAATACCCCCCCGATGACAAAATTATGATTGCAAACCTTGAAATAAGACCCTACAACCCACAGTATAAGAGTGTGTGGGATGCCGAGGTAAGAGCCTCGGCAGGTGGCACGTTCTTGTTCATGCGTGATTATATGGAGTATCATGCTCATCGCTTTGTGGATTCTTCACTGATGATATACCACAACGACAAGTTACTGGCATTGCTTCCGGCTTCGCTTCACGATGATGCAGTGGTTTCACATGGTGGACTTACATATGGAGGATTTGTTACCCGCCCCGAGATAACATCTATGCAGATGTTGAATCTCTTTGAAGTCACTGCCGATTATTTGCGAAGCCAAGGAGTGACATCGTGGTATTACAAGCCTGTACCATACATATACCAATGTTATCCGCATGCTGCTGAGGAATATGCACTATATAAGATGGATGCGGTGCGTACGGCATGCAACCTCTCTTCGGCAGTCGTTCCGCGAGTTCCGTTGCGATATGCCCAGTTGCGTAGGCGTGGCATCAAACGTGCTACTCAGTGTGGTGTAACGTTGCACGCAGGTGGTGATTTTGCTCCTTTTTGGAGTATTCTGGAAGAAAATCTTCGCAATAGGCATGGAGTACAGCCTGTACACTCCTTGTCCGAAATAACCCTTTTGCAAGAGCGTTTCCCCGATAATATTAAGTTGCATACGGCTTGTATCGAAAATCGTGTTGTAGCCGGATGCGTGGTGTATAAAACCGAACGTGTAGCCCATGCACAATACATCAGTGCCTCGCCCGAGGGTAAGGCTTGTGGTGCCCTCGATTACCTCTTTGCCCGACTGATAGAGCATGAATATAGTGAGTGTAACTATTTCGACTTTGGCATATCGACCGAACAAAATGGTGCATTGCTCAATACCGGATTATTGTCGCAGAAAGAAGGTTTCGGTGCTCGCGGTGTGGTATATGAAACTTATTGCATATCGTTATGAATCGTCCTGCCGAACATAATCTTAATCGTATCATAACCAAGGCCGCAGCACTCTTTGGTGGTGTGCAGGTGGTGAGTATCGTATGTTCGGTTATTCGCACCAAAGTCATAGCCGTACTATTGGGCAGCTCAGGAATAGGAATTATAGGACTATATAATAGTGCCATTGAGACCGTTGCTGCACTTACGGGACTGGGCATCCGTAGCAGTTCGGTGCGTGAAATTTCAGAGGCACATTCGCACAACGATGATGGTGAAATATCGCGTATAGTTACCATCGTGCGTCGTTGGTCATGGTTTGTAGGATTATTAGGAGCCGTGGTACTTATCTCTCTTGCACCATTATTGAGCCAATGGACATTTGGCGATGATAACCATATATGGGGTTTTGTACTCTTGTCATGCACAATGATGTTCAATGCATTAACATCGGGTGAACAAGCTATTCTGCAAGGAACAAAGCAATTGCAACGGCTGGCTCGATGCTCGGTGTATGGTTCTGTCGTTTCATTGATGGTGTCGCTGCCACTTTATTATTTTATGGGCATCGATGGTATTGTACCCTCGCTTATACTCTATGCTGTTGCAACATGGATAGTAACATTTTTTTATCGCGAACGCCATATCGCCAAGTCACAACTTACCATGCAGCAAACACTCCTACAAGGACGAGAAATGGTCACATTAGGAGTCTTTATGACAGTGAGCAGTTTCATCACTACTCTCTTTTCCTACATCTTTGCTGCCTACCTTAATGCTCGCAGTGGTGAAGCTGTTGTAGGATATTATCAAGCAGGATTTACGCTGATGAACAAGTATGTGGGACTCATCTTTACAGCTATGGCTATGGAGTATTATCCACGACTGTCGAGTGTAGCCAAAGATAATGCACAACTATCGCATTATGTGGGCAAACAGGTGGAGATGATGCAACTCATGCTTGCTCCCATCATAACTATTTTCATCATCCTACATCCGTTGATGGTGAGAATACTCTATACTACCGACTTCTTTGTCATCAACGGTTATCTTCTCTTTGCCATACAAGGTATTACCTTTAAGGCTATTTCGTGGTCATTGGGCTTTGTTCTTCTTGCCAAGGGCAGTGGTAAACTATATTTTGCAACAGAACTGCTATCCGATGTTATCACACTCGCACTCAATATCATAGGCTATCACTATTGGGGTCTGACAGGAGTCGGTGCCTCTTATACCATAGGATTTGTGATATACCTTGTTATCATTTACATAGCCTGTCGTAGCAACTATCAAGTAACCCCCGGTCGACAAGCATGGATGGCTACCGCAGTAGTCACATTTACGGCAATGGCAGTTCTTGTAGCCTACATCTATCTTCGACCTTTGGCATGGGTGATCGCTATTATTGCCATAGCAACCTCGGTTATACTGCTTTATCGCAGGTTGCGTAGTCGTGAGGGATAAGAGTTTCTTGCTAAATATCACAAATTTTACCGACATTGTCTTCAATAGTTTTAAGGGAGCATTATTAAAATAATGATTTTCGTCAAATGCAAGCAGAATCAACATATTTTGTGTATATTTGCACGATGTATATAAACAGATTCACACAAATATAAATCAACTTTATACTTATATGGCTCAGAAACCTTCCATACCCAAGGGTACGCGTGACTTTTCGCCAATTGAGATGGCGAAACGCAATTATATATTTAATACAATCCGTGAGGTATATGCCCTTTACGGATTTCGACAGATAGAGACTCCTGCCATGGAGACTCTTCAAACATTGATGGGAAAATATGGCGAAGAAGGTGATAAACTACTCTTCAAAGTCCTAAACTCGGGAGATTTCCTTGCCGGTGTAGATGATGTAGAGTTGTGCGAGCGAAATACCAATCGATTGGCAGCCAAGTTGTGCGAGAAGGGTCTTCGATATGACCTTACAGTTCCTTTTGCTCGTTATGTGGTTATGCATCGCAATGAACTTACATTCCCATTCAAACGCTATCAGATACAACCGGTGTGGCGTGCCGACCGTCCGCAGAAGGGACGTTATCGCGAATTTTATCAATGCGATGGCGATATCATAGGTTCGGATTCGCTACTGAACGAGGTAGAGTTGTTGCATATCATCGATGATGTGTTTAATCGACTTAACATCAGGGTAGCTATTAAGTTGAATAATCGTAAGATTCTGACCGGTATTGCAGAGATAATAGGAGCTCCTGAAAAGATTATAGACATTACTGTTGCAATAGATAAACTCGATAAAATAGGTCTTGAAAAAGTGAATGAGGAGTTGCAGGAGAAGGGTCTGAGTCAAGAGGCTATCGCACGTCTGCAACCCATCATATTGTTGGAGGGAAGTAATGAGAGCAAGTTGCAAACGTTGCGACAAGTGTTGTCTCAATCTGAGACCGGAGTAAAGGGAATCGATGAGTTGGAATATATCCTTGCCAAACTTGCACACAGCCCCTTGAAGGCTCAACTTGATATAGATCTTACACTTGCTCGCGGTCTGAACTACTACACCGGAGCCATTCTTGAAGTAAAGGCTCTCGATGTGCAGATAGGAAGCATCACCGGCGGTGGTAGGTATGATAATCTGACAGGTGTATTCGGAATGCCCAATGTGTCGGGTGTAGGTATGTCGTTCGGAGCCGATCGCATATATGATGTACTCAATCAACTTGATTTGTTCCCATCCGACTCTTTACAAACCACGCAAGTAATGTTTGTCAATTTCGGAGAAAATGAATCGGATGTGTGTATGCAACATGCAGCCCTATTCCGTCAGGCTGGCATACGCACCGAAGTATACCCCGAGAGTGCCAAGATGAAGAAACAAATGAGTTATGCCAATGATCATAACATCCCCTTTGTGGCTATTATTGGCGAAAGTGAAATGGCTACCGGTCAGATAGCTCTTAAAAACATGATTACCGGACAGCAGCAACTTCTCTCTCCCACCGAGGCTATTGCCGAGATTGTAAAGTGATGTTCTTAGATTAGTAAGAAGTGAAATTACCTAATATAATTTCCCCATTCAACTCGATCTAATATATAGAATGTCCATAGAGTAATAACTGGTGTTACATGTCAATATCCAAGAAAATATCCATTCTCAAACTTGTTATCGACCTTATCAAGGTCGATAACAAGATACATAAGGATGAGATAACTTGTATAGAGCAAATCACCACTCATTATAAATATTCCGAAGAGGAACTTAAAGCCGTTCATGGCATAACGCTGCAAGAGGCTATCTTTACCTTACAACAATTGGATATTGCTGAACGCAAGGAGATATTGGCTCAGTTTGAAAATATCATAACGAGTGACAACGATATAGATATATGTGAACGCATTTTATTGTCATGTATTCGACTTGCCCTGCAAGAGGATACGCATGATAAGGTGCAAATAATCAATGTAGATGCCCATAACTTTGATGGTTATGATAATCAACTTATCTACTTAGAAAATCGTAACAGAAAAAGTGTAAAACGTGTTATCAGTCAGAACTTTGATACCTATAATCGCCAGCTGAAAAGTTTGGGCATAGATTTCTTTTACTATCCACACTTTGCATCACTCATTACACAGTCCAATCCCTACATTACCCCTACCATAGAATTGTTGTTTCCAACCTTCTCGCACATCAATGATGGAGATAAGAGAGAATTGATATGTAAGAGTCAAACGAGCGATTTATATCAATATATATCCAAGTCGATGGGGGAGAAATCGGATATTTTCCGTTTCAAATCATTCTTCATGTTGAAGATACAGAATAGTGACTACAACGGGCAACACTCCGTTGACCTGATGTGCATCGATTGCAGCAGCAATACGCATGGCGTAATGGAGCAGATAATCAAGAGTCTCTCCTTCGAGATACTACATGAAGCCATTCCCTATGAAGGTTGTTATCGCACATTCTTTGAGATGATTAGCGAGAAATCCAAGCAAAACCCGCCATTGTTGCTAAGTGGATATTCATTCTATCTGAAAGGTCGAAAAAATATCGCTTTGGATATACGAGGCTCGGAACGCAAAACGTTATTTGCCATCTTCTTGTTGTATGGTAGTGAGGGTATTAGTAACTCAACCTTTGCGACGCTCACCAAAGACTCCCCCTTGGGACGCGACATCATTACTATATATCGGTATTTTGCCAATGAAAAGAACTATAATCTCATAGAGAGTGCTTTGCAAAGTAACGAAGAGCCTAATGTTATTGTCAATCTGCGTGACATATCTAAGCGAAATTCACACATAGGGTATATAAAAAGAGCCTTTACTGCCATAGCTTCGCTTAAAGATGCTGAATTGTATTTCCCTCGAAATATAAAAGGAAAACACACCTATAATATCTCTTTAAAGCAAGAATTGATACGAGCTAAACATCATACTGATGAGGATGAAGTTCTCCTATCTATTGCTTATTTCAAGTAAGACATGCCATATGGCATGATTGCGAATGCGATTTTCGTATATTTTCTCCTCTTTCCTGTGTAAATTCCACCAATTTTAGTTGGTGGGCGTTAAATTGTATAAAAAAATCAATACTTTATATAGGTTATCTGTTTGTGCAATATGGCATATTTAATGTCCCTTGTAGTATAATAAATATTTTTGCAACTCATTTAAGAAAACTTCTATAAATTACTTTGTTATGTTTCTTTCTTAGAGTGTATTATTGATTCTGACCGAAAAGGCATAGTAAGTTATGCGATTAAGGTTAAGGCACGAAGATGCTAAGAAAAAACACAAAGCGAACAAAAGAATGTTTCCGGTAACGAATGAGTTGTAAATTTGTGGAATATATAGAACATACCTAAAATATTAGTTGTATGAATAATTTTTTAGACAAAGGTCTCAATGACAGCCAAGTTGTGGCTAATAGAGAGAAATTTGGAAAGAATGAGTTGACACCTCCTGCTCATACACCGCTATGGAAGCAATTTTTAGAGAAATTTTCCGATCCTATCATACGCATTTTACTCATTGCGTGGGTGCTATCCTTTGGAGTAGCGATTTACCAAGTGAGTACAGGTCATGAAGGGAATAATGCCTTTCTTGAACCGGTGGGTATATTTGTGGCCATTATGTTGTCGACAGGGATAGGATTTGCATTTGAGGTAAGTGCCAATCGCAAATTTGATATTCTCAATCAGATTGGAGATGAAAGTCCCGTTAAGGTCATTCGCAATAAGCAGATAACAGAAGTTCCCAAGAAAGATATAGTTGTGGGGGATATTGTCCTATTAAATACCGGAGATGAAATACCTGCCGATGGAGTTTTGTTGGAGTCAATATCTTTGGAAGTTAACGAATCGAGTCTGACCGGCGAACCCTCTACCGAGAAGTTTGCCGAAAAAGAAAAAAATGATCCTAATTCCACTTATCCATCCTATATGGTCCTGAATGGATGTTCGGTATTGGATGGACATGGAGTGATGGAGGTGACAAGCGTGGGTGATGCTACCGAGTATGGCAAAGTGTACCAAGGTGCTCAAATAGAGAATGATGTGGAAACACCGCTCAATATTCAACTTGACCGATTGGCTCGATTGGTAACTATGCTCAGCTACATCATTGCATCACTTATAGTGGTAATACGGGTTATTACATTTTTTATGGGCGATTATTCGACCGACTGGGTAAGTATCGGACACTATTTCCTCAATACTATTATGATTGCTGTCACAATAGTTGTTGTTGCCGTTCCCGAAGGACTGCCCATGAGTGTAACATTAAGCTTGGCTATGAGTATGAAACGCATGTTGGTGGCCAATAATCTTGTGAGAAAGATGCATGCTTGTGAGACAATGGGAGCCACATCGGTGATATGCACCGATAAAACAGGTACTCTTACTCAGAATCAGATGCAGGTTGAAGTCACTCATTTTTATGCTCTTGACAAGCAGGTAATGGGCAACAACCCATCTATCGACCACCTTGTAAGTGAAAGTATTGCTGTTAATACAACTGCCGATCTTAATACGCGTCCCGAAGGACGTACGCAAGTTATAGGCAATCCCACCGAGGGAGCGGTTTTATTGTGGTTGAAACAGCAGAACATCGATTATGCTTCGGTGCGACATGCTATCCCGGTTGTTGAGCAGTTGACATTCTCCACCGAACGAAAGTATATGGCAACGGTTGTAGATTCTCCCGGTATGCAGCGACGTATCATGTACGTCAAAGGTGCACCGGAGATATTGTTGCATAAGTGTAACCGCATCCTTACCACCGATGGTATAAAAGAGATAGAAGCATATAAAGAAGAGATAGAAAATGAGTTGCTCGGATATCAAAACAGGGCACTGCGAACGTTGGCGTTTGCTTATGCCGAGGTTGGCAATCAAAGTTATTTTGATAACGGGGTGCTAAATCCCGATATACAATTAACGCTATTAGGAGTTGTTGCCATTGCAGACCCTGTGCGACATGATGTCCCCGAGGCTATACAATCATGTATCAATGCCGGTGTCGATGTGAAAATAATTACGGGCGACACACCGGCAACGGCTCGCGAAATAGGTAGGCAAATAGGATTATGGACCAACGAGGACAACGATAGTAATATAACAACCGGCGAAGTTGTCGCAGCGATGAGTGATGAAGAGTTGACCGAACGTGTAGGTTCGCTTAAAATCATAGCTCGAGCTCGTCCTCTTGACAAGGAGAGACTGGTAAAGGCCTTGCAGCGAAATGGTGAAGTAGTGGCTGTAACCGGTGATGGAACCAATGATGCTCCGGCACTGAATGCCGCACAGGTAGGACTCTCGATGGGTGATGGAACTACCGTTGCCAAGGAAGCGAGTGCCATAACTATTCTTGACAATTCATTTACCAGTATCAACAAGGCTATTTTGTGGGGACGATCACTTTATAGAAATATACAACGTTTCATTATCTTCCAGATGACCATCAATGTGGTAGCTTGTCTGATTGTATTATTGGGAACATTCCTCGGAACCGAGTCGCCCTTAACAGTAACACAGATGTTGTGGGTAAACCTCATCATGGATACATTTGCAGCACTTGCATTGGCATCGTTGCCCCCCGAAGAAAGAGTGATGCTTGAGAAGCCACGCCCTCTCTCGGCACACATTATTACACCCTCTATGGGACGTACTATACTCGTTACAGGTGGAATTTTTGTAGTGTTCCTTTTTGCATTACTGCAATATTTCAAATATAATGACATTACTGCTTTTTCGCAAATAAGATGGTCGGAATTATTCAGCCATTTCTTTACATTTGGCTCGGATGGCGATATTTCACCCTATGAATTATCTCTATTTTTCAGTACATTTGTGTTGATGCAATTCTGGAATATGTTCAATGCCAAAGCATTTGCCACGCAAACATCATCGTTTGCATCGATATGGAAATGTCCCGGATTCATGGGCGTCGGACTGTTGATTATCATCGGACAAATACTTATTGCAACCTATGGAGGAGAGATGTTCAGTGTTGTCAGACTGTCGGGTGATGACTGGAAATATATGTTGGCAGTGACGTCGTTGGTGCTTATTGTAGGCGAAACAGTGAGAGGTGTAGAATTTTTTCATCGTAAACTATCGAAGTTTTCAGAGAAGTAGTTGAAAAAAGAGTGCATGAAAATGGTTTTAAGTCGGTTATTTGTATTACTTTTGTAAAAAATAAAAATTTATAACTCCTATACATATATTTATTTATGGAAATAACTAAAAGCCTTAATCGTACAGCCGACAACATCCGCATACTATCGGCCGCGATGGTTGAAAAAGCCAAGTCGGGACACCCCGGTGGAGCTATGGGCGGAGCCGACTTTACAAATGCGTTGTATGCCAAGTATTTGGTATATGATCCCGATGATGCACAATGGATTAATCGTGACCGATTTTTCCTCGATCCGGGACACATGTCGCCTATGCTATATAGTGTCTTGTCATTCACCGGTAAGTTCTCGATGGACGAATTGAAGAGTTTCCGTCAGTGGGGTAGCGTAACACCCGGTCACCCCGAGGTCGACTTCGCTCGTGGTATTGAGAATACATCGGGACCCTTAGGTCAAGGACATACAATGGCAGTGGGAGCCGCTATTGCCGAACAATTTTTTACCACACGCTATGGTAAATGGATGTCACATAAAACATTTGCTTTTATTTCAGATGGTGGTATTCAAGAAGAAATTTCGCAAGGAGCCGGACGTTTGGCCGGATACTTGAAGCTCAATAATCTTATCATGTTCTATGATAGCAACAGCATACAACTCTCAACAGCGACCGATGCTGTGACTTGTGAAGATACTGCTGCCAAATATCGTGCGTGGAACTGGAATGTGATAGAGATAGATGGTACTGATGCTACCGCTATATGTGGTGCTATTGAAACAGCACTTCGTGAAGAGGAGCGTCCTACCCTCATCATTGGTCGCACTATCATGGGTAAGGGTTGTGTAACAGCCGATGGTGAAAACTTTGAAAATCAATGCTCGACACATGGCCAGCCATTGAGCAAGTCGGGTGCTTCGTACGAAAAGACCATCGAAAACCTGGGTGGCGATGTCGAAAATCCTTTTGTTATTTTCCCCGAAACCGAGGTTCTTTATGCTGCTCGTCGCGAAGAGTTGCGTCGAATTGTAGCCGAACGCAAGGCTCAACAAGAGGCATGGGAAAAGGAAAATCCCCAACAAGCCGAGGAACTTCGTCAGTTCTTTGCTAACGAGATGCCTGCTATTGACTTTGGAGCAATAGAATTTAAGCCCAATATTGCCACTCGTACAGCATCGAGCAACGTATTGTCGGTACTTGCCGAGCAATGCAAAAACATGGTTGTTTCGTCGGCCGACCTTGCCAATAGCGATAAAACCGATGGCTTCTTGAAAAAGACTCATGCTTTTGCCCCCGGTGACTTTACAGGTGCATTCCTACAAGCCGGAGTATCGGAACTTACTATGGCTGCTGTTATCAACGGTATGCTTCTGCATGGTGGTCTGCAAGCTGCTTGTGGTACATTCTTTGTATTCTCCGATTATATGAAGCCTGCGGTTCGTATGGCTGCACTCATGCAATTGCCCGCTAAATATGTGTGGACACACGATGCCTTCCGCGTAGGAGAAGATGGACCTACACATGAGCCGGTAGAGCAAGAAGCTCAAATACGCTTGATGGAGCAACTCAAAAATCACAAAGGTCAGAACAGTATGCTGGTGTTGCGTCCCGCCGATAGTGCCGAGACAGCAGTAGCTTGGAAACTTGCACTCGAAAACACTGCAACCCCCACAGCACTTATCCTGTCACGACAAGATATCAAAGATATTCCCGCCATGAGCGAAAGCCGTTATGCCGATGCTTTGCAAAGCGTCAGAGGAGCATACATTGTAGCTCGCGAAGAAAATCCCGATATTGTCTTAGTAGCAAACGGCTCGGAAGTATCTACCTTATATGATGCAGCACAATTGTTGAAAGAAGAGGGTATCCGTTGCCAGATTGTGTCGGCTCCATCTCTCGGTCTCTACGAGCAGCAGTCACAAGAATATAAAGATACAATTATTCCCCAAGGAATTCCTGTATACGGTCTTACAGCCGGTCTGCCCTCTACGTTGTGGCCTATTATAGGTAGCAATCGAGGTCTCATTCATGGACTCGACCATTTCGGACACTCAGCACCCTACAAAGTGTTGGATGAAAAATTGGGCTTTACACCGCAATTGGTAGCCGAAGAAATAAAACGCTATCTTAACAAATAAGAATAACCAATTGTTATATAGTTGCACAGATAGTGCCAATAAAGTAAATATTTCTATAAAAAGGCTCCAAAACCATCACTTTGAGAGCCTTTTTACAAGAAATCATAATTTTTAATTAATTTATTTGGATAATTACTTAAAAAGTAATACCTTTGGTGCTTGAATTTGGTGTAATAGCGTTACAATTAAGCAATACATTTATAAACTAAATAAAATTGTGATTATGAAAAAGATTTTTACAGTAGCAATGCTTCTCGCATGCTTGGCACCCGTTGCCATGGCAGCTACCACTGAGCAAGAAACTGTTTCAGATCCCGAACAAGGTCTTTTAATTAATGGCTTTTGGGATAACTGGTTCATTTCTCTCGATGGTGGTGCCAGCGTATTTTTGAGTCCTTATGACAATGAACTCGAATTTACAAAACGTATCGCTCCCGCAGCATCGTTGAACTTTGGTAAATGGTGGACTCCCGTATTCGGTACTCGTATCGGTCTTGATTACATGTCGGCCAATAGTGCAGCTCTTAACGCTGACGCTTTCGGTTTCCAAGCCGATGGTTTGATTGATGGTTTCGATGACTTGTATCAACAAAGACATCACGGTCTCCGTCCTCACCTCGATGGTATGGTTGATCTTGTAAACTTGTTTGGTGGTTATAACCCCAATCGCGTATACTCGCTCATCATCTTCGGAGGTATGGGTTACGGTTACGGATGGGAAGAAGGTCAACCCATTAGCGATGGTGACTGGTGTGCCGAACTTCGTGGTGGTCTTATCAACACTTTCCACGTTAGCGATGCTATCGACATCAATATCGAACTCAAAGTGAGCAAATATGATAGCGGTCTTACTAAGGAAGGTCGTGGTCCCAATTCTTGGTATAACTTGAACACTTCTGCCAACATTGGTATCGCTTATAACTTCCCCCAACGTGGTTGGGAAGCTCCCGTTATTCCTGTTGTTGTTCCCGTTGTTCCCAAGTACACTGATGCCGAGGGTGATGCTCTCGTAGCTCAATTGAACGATGCTAACAACCGCATCAAAGATCTTGAAGAAGACCTCGCCAATGCCAATAACCGCATCGCCGAATTGGAAGAAGACCTCGAAAATGTCGACCGTGGTCCTTTGGCTACCGTTTACTTCGAAATCAACAAGTCGAACCTCGACCGCAACAACCGCAAAGTAATCGCTAAGATTGCCGATGCTATCAAGGCTACTCCCAATGTTAAGTATGTTGTTACCGGTTATGCCGATGCTGAGACCGGTACTGATGCTTTCAACGCCAAGTTGCGTCAACAACGTGCTGAGGCCGTTTACAATGCTCTTATTAAGAACGGTGTAAACGCTGACCAACTCACTTGGAAAGCCAGCGACAAGAGTGAAAAACTCAACAAATTCGATTTCACAAAAGATCGTGCTGCTACAATCAAAGTAGTTGCTCAATAATAAAATTTGAGAAGTATAGAGAATGGCTCGCAAATTCATGCGAGCCATTTTTTTATCTCATTTCCACCCCAATGCCAAGAATATTTAGTAACTTCGCTTGCAATAACCCTTTCATCACAACACTGCATCATGCGACACCTTTTCATAATAAACCGACATGCCGGATCTCAATCATGTGAATATCAAGTATTGGATGCCATTCATTCGCTCACGACTGCTATTGACTACGATATATACGTTAAGCAGCGTAAAGGGGATAGCGAAGAGCTTGTGAGAGAATACCGCCGGCAGTATCCCAATGAAGAGCTACGAGTGTATGCCTGTGGCGGTGATGGTACTCTCAGCGAAGTGGCCGGTGCTATGGTCGGTGTAGAGAATATTGCTTTCACATCTTTGCCCTTTGGAAGCGGAAACGATTATATAAAATATTATGGTACATTACACAATTTCCGTAATCTCGACCGATTGGTACATGGTACTGTCGTGCCTATCGATATAATGAAAGTCAATGATAAGTATGCCCTCAACGCCACACACTTCGGTCTCGATTATAAAGTAGCCTGTACCATGCATCGCTTGCGAAGAAACATTCTTGTAGGGAAGCAACTATGTTATCCTTCGGCTATAACGTGGGTGTTCTTAACAGGTATGACGGCACATTGTCAAGTTATAGCCGATGGAATACCGCTTAATGAGTATGGCTCTATACTGTTGTGTACTATTGCCAACGGGCGATATGTTGGAGGTTCCTATTGTTGTGCCCCGCTGAGCTGTAATGATGATGGTTGGCTCGAAGTGTGTCTGATAAAACCTGTGTCAAGGTGGAAAATTCTGCAACTCATCAATGCTTATAAGCGAGGAGAGCATCTTAATGATGTCCGCTTTGAGCCTTATGTTACTTACCGTCGTGCCAAAAATATTGTGATTAAAAGTGATGATGCTCGGTTTGGTATAGCACTTGACGGGGAGACTGTACAGGGAAATCGGTTTACAGTCGATGTGCTGCATCATGCTGTTCGTTTTATAGTTCCCTGAGCCTCCCTTTTTTACACCAAAATACTTTCTACACTTCTTATTAGAGTTATTGTTCCCTCCCAAAAATAGTGCTAACAATGTACAATATATTGTGAAAATTCAGAAAAAATCATCATATTTGTGCCTAAAATAACAGAACTATGAAAACATACATACATTTTGATAAAATGCACTTTTATGCCCATCATGGGGTTGATCCTCAGGAGCAAGTGGTAGGAAATAATTTCTCGGTTGAATTGACACTGCATGTGCCATTTGAAGCAGCCATGCGAAGTGACTCGTTATCCAACACAGTCAACTATGCACTAATATATAAAGAGATAAATATTATCATGAACACACCCTCTCGTCTTCTCGAAAACGTAGCAGGTCGTATTATAACCACGCTACAAGCACGTTTCCCCAAGATACGAGGCGGAAAGATAGCTATTTATAAAGAAAATCCCCCCATCAGCGGAAACATTGACCGTGTGGGGGTTATTGTAGAATGGTAGCTACAAGTAGAGGGCCTATACGGGTATCTTATCGACACGACGACAATGGCGTCCACCTTCAAATTCAGTCGATAAAAAAGCATCGACTATTTTCTCGGCCATTTCCATCGGTATAAAGCGACCGGGCATAACCAATACATTGGCATCATTGTGAGCTCGTGCCAGTGAGGCCAACTCGTCAGTCCAGCACAAAGCCGAGCGTATTCCTTGATGCTTGTTGAGTGTCATGTTTATACCATTGCCACTTCCACATATAGCAATACCAGGATAACATTCGCCTGCCTCCACTGCAAGAGCCAGTGGGTGAGCAAAGTCGGGATAATCTACACTTTCGGTTGAATAAGTACCGAAATCCTTACATGTATAGCCTCGTGATTCAAGCAGGGCTTTCACATGTTCTTTCATTTCATAACCGGCATGGTCGCAGGCCATACCCACAGTTTTTATCTCTGCCATAGTTTCCAATATTATATTTGATATTACAAAGGTACATATTACCCTTATGAAAACAAAAAATAAGGCAATCTATTTCGTCACAACTTTTTATTGTGAGGCTTGGTTGTCTATGTAGGTGATTGCTTCATAAAGAGACGATAAGATGTTGTGTGTCGGTTTCTTCATTCAGCAATGATTGTGGCCTGTGCCGATGTTAGGTTGGCTGATGTGGCTGTAAGAGTGGACGCACCTCTTGTTCCGTTGTTTTGCAATACGACTAAACATTTGCCGTAAAAAGCCTTGCGTTGATTGGACTTAAATCGCTCCATAGAGTAGGGCGAGCCGTTATCTACTCCTGCTATAAAAGCATTTCCGTCGATGTGGAAAGTCACAAGGTCATCGGCAAGTGGGCATAAGTTGCCCTGTTCGTCGACAATCTCGACGGTAACGAAACTCAGGTCACGCCCATCGGCTTGGATGGTGGAGCGATCGGGTGTAAGTCGTATTTGTGCAGGCTTGCCGGCTGTGCGTATGGTCTTTGTTGCCACTTCTTGTCCGTTGCTTCGTGATACTACTCGCACTTCGCCCGGTTGATAAGTGACACGCCACATGACGTGAAATTGTCCTTCGCGTTTAGTGCGAATGCCTTGTGATACTTCGTTTACCCACAACTCTACTTCATCGGCATGATTGAAGTAGCAGCACATGTCGATGGTTTCGCCGGGGAGGTGGTTCCAGTGAGGGAACAGGTGCAATACGGTATCTTTACTCCATTCGCTCTTATACATATAGTATATATCTTTGGGAAATCCTGCCAGATCAACTATTCCGAAGTAAGAACTCCGGGCCGGGAATGTGTAGGGGGTGGGTTCTCCGATATAATCGAAACCGGTCCATATAAATGTTCCGCTAACGTAATCACGCTCCTTGACCATGTGCCAGTTTCGCTCGTGAGTACTGCCCCATGGTGCGTGTACATGGTCGTATGATGAACATGAGTAGCTGTCATTGGTATAGGGAATATCCCATCGGATGGGACGTGGCATGAAGCTGTCGGATGGTTGCTCGTAGTAACCGCGAGTCATCAAGGCCGATGCACTTTCGGTGGCTATAAATGGTGTCTCGGGGAACCAGCCGGGTACCGAGTCGAACCAGTCGATGTGGTAGTTGTAGCCTATGATGTCAAGTGAGCCGGCTCTAAATAGATGGTTGCCCGGGTTCGGCTCGTCGTTGCCTGTCGTGATGGGACGAGAGTCGAGGCGTTTCACTATATCGCATAAGTGCCTTGTTAATAATGAATTATTACTCAGCACCTCCCCTTCGCCAACAAGTGATGATGCATTTTTGATAAGATTAAGAGGCATATTAGCATCTTCGAGTGAAAGATTGTCACTCTGCTCATGTGTCCATTGTTCACGCACTTCGTTGCCTATGCTCCATATAAAAATAGATGGGTGATTACGGTCACGCATTACAAGGTCGGTAATGTCGCGTTCGTGCCATTCATTGAAGAAGCGTGCATAGTCGTAGCGAGTTTTGGGTCTTTTCCACATGTCGAGAGCCTCGTCCATGACTATAAATCCCATTCGGTCGCATAGGTCGAGTACTTCGGGTGCCGGTGGATTGTGTGAGCAACGATAGGCATTGCATCCCATCTCTTTGAGTATCTCCAACTGGCGTTCTATGGCACGAGTGTTGACGGCAGCACCCAAGCACCCAAGGTCGTGATGCATACACACACCCTTGATTTTGACAGGTTTATCGTTAAGATAAAATCCCTTTTGGGCATTGAACCTATAAGTGCGTATTCCTAATGGTGTATCGTAACTATCTATTACACTGCCTTGTTTCACTATCTGGGTGCGAACGGTGTAAAGGTAAGGATTCTCTATGGACCATCGAATGGGGTTTGTTAGCACAGCTTGATGCGACAGTTCATGGGTAGTATCTCGCTCAATATTCATTATTCCTTCGGTGTACGCTGCGGTTTCACCATCTTTGTTAAGTATGTAGTGACGTATAGAGATCTCGTGTTGTTGTGTTGTTGTGTTTCTAACGCGAGTTGCAATGTTTATGGTTGCACTGTGTTCGTTTATCTCGGGTGTAGTAACATATGTACCCCATTGGTCGACATGAACGGCATTGGTTTTTACGAGCCACACATGGCGATAGATACCGCATCCGCTATACCAGCGAGAATTGGGTTGTTCGGCATTATCTACTCGCACTGCAATTACATTCTTGCCTTGATGAAGCAATGGGGTAATATCGCGGCGAAAGGAGATGTAGCCGTAGGGTCGTATTCCGGTTGAGATACCATTGACGTATACGTTCGACAACATATATATGCCATCGAAATCGATGTATATCTTAGCTCCATCGGCAAGATCGACGCTGTCCACTTCGATTGTTTTGCGATACCAGCCCACGCCACCCGGTAACGCACCGCCGGCATATCCCGATGGATTATCGGCTGAAAAATCTCCCTCAATAGCCCAGTCGTGCGGCAGGTTGAGAGTACGCCATGAACCATCGTCGTAGTCGGGTTGTTCGGCACCGGCAGGATCGGCAAGTATAAACTTCCATTGCGAATCGATGTTCTCTCTTATGCGAGGCGACGGTTCGGGCTGTGGCATAGTTGTACATGATGCCAGCATGATAATGGACAATAAGGTGAAAATCAGGTAAGTAGATTTTTTCATAGTCTCTATTTTATTGATAAGCATTGTTATATATCCAATTTCCGAGATATAAATTCTTGGATAGACTCCTCGGCAGGTACTTGTAACTTCTTACGCAGTCGGTTGCGTGCCGACTCGATACTGCGTACTTCTCGAAAAGTTATGGAAGATATTTCCTTGGTCGATAATCCTATGTATAGCATGGCACAAAGTCGTTTTTGATGTTGTGTGATGCCGGGGCTTATCTCGTCAAGGCGTTCATAAAACGAAGGATGTACCTGCTCGAAGTAATATCGAAACTCTTTCCAGTTGTCGACTGTATTGTGCTGCTTAATCTGTGCTAAGATGTTGCGTATGTGTTCTTTGTGTTCTTTATTGCGTGGATTTATTTCGAGCAGCAGTTTCTTTAACTCCTCGCTCAACTGTATGAGGAACTCATTGTCCTTGGTGTGCGATAGAGCGTAACTCGATAACTCTCTGTTCTTCTGGTCGATAGTGCGACTCAGTTCTTTTTCTTTGATTTGTTGCAATTCTTTCTCTTTCTCTTGAAGTGCCAGTTGCTGCTCGACCAGCTGTGTGTTGGTGCGATGTAATTTATTCTGCAAGCGAGAACGAATAAAGAGGAAGACGATAAATACAATGGATGCAATCAGTGCTATGACAACTATAATAACGCTGCGGTTAGCTCGCATTTTGCTTAGTTTCATTTCGTTGATAACCAATGCATTCTCGCGGAGTTTCTGTTCATTGTCGTAAATGCGTTCCAAGTTGTTGACTCGCCATGCATCGTTGGCTTTTGTAAGCGAATCTTTTAATATCGATGCCTCTTTGAGATGCCGGAGAGCCATGACATAATTATTCTTATTTTCGTAGTATGCGGCAAGTTTGGTGCGAGTGTCGGCTTCTACTTCGCTGTTGTTGATGTGTGGAAGTAACGAATCTTCGATAAAGTGCAGGCTCATATTGGCTAATGAACTGTTTCCCAATTTCTCGTGTGCCTCTATCAGTCCTATATGCAGCATGGATAGCTCCGAGAGATTGTTGGCTTTCTCAAAGTAGTCTTTGGCATTATTCATGTATGATACCGATAGATGAGGTTCGTTGAGTAGAAGATACAGAGAACCAATATTATACAGCATACTGTGATACATTTCGGGATCTTCTTTTCGGTCAGTGAATTGCAGTGACTTCAATGCGTAATCCAAAGCCTCATCGTAATTCTTCTGTTCCAAGTAGATGGCTGCAAGGTTGTTGTAATTCAAGAATAACTCCGTTTTATCGCCCAGTTTGGAGTTGATATCGAGCGACTTATTCATGTAATGTTCCGATTTCTTTATATCTATATCGTAGTATGCAGCACCTATATTGTTGTAGATGCGAGCAATGTCGGCTTGCAGATTGTTATCCTCGGCAATGCGAAGGGCTTTGTGATAATACTCCATGGCACTGCTCCATAATCCTACCTCTTCAAAGGCGGCTCCCAGTGGCAGATAGAGTCTCATTAAAACATTGGGACGGCATTTTTTCTGCTCCAATCCATGTACTGCATCGGCAAATATTTCTATTACGTTGGATTGTTGACCTTGAAGACGGAAATATGTTCCAATATTTCGTGAAAGAAATACGGCAAATGCACTATCGGACATCTGTTGAATGTTGTTGAGTGAATCAATGCGTTGACGCAGTGCTTGTGATGTCGAATCGTTTCCTTCTATGAGCCGGTGTGCCTTTTGTAGTGTTGTTACTTGCAATGTGTCTGTATTTGCATAGGCTATGATGGCAGATAGTAACAATGAGATAAGCAATATCGGTCGAAATAGTGGATATGATTTGTAATTGAATGATGCCATTTTACTTTCAATTTTTAGTGAAGATGATAGTGCAAAGATAAATAATAATATCTGTTTTTTCAAAGAAATGGTGCAAATATTGATAAAATGTAATTTTTATAAAAAACATAACAGCAGTATAAACAATTGTAAAACAGTTTTTTAATTAAATATGCAGTAGTAAAAATGCACACAGCAATCACTCTTGCCGTAGTAATGGTGTGGTGGTTTGTCAAAAGTCAAGAGTGATATTTAATATATTTGAGCAAGAAAACAAAAAACAAAAAGAAATATGAAAACCAGACATCTGTTAACAATTGCTCTTTTATGGGTATTCAGTACTGTAACGGCTCAATGGAATGTGTCGACTGAGGTTTCTAACAAAAAAGTCCTCGTTGAGGAATATACCGGTATTCATTGTGGCTATTGTCCGCAAGCTCACAAAATTGTTGCTGAGATGATAAAGGCTCAAGGCGATAATGTGTATGCAGTTGCTATTCATGCAGGAAGTTATGCTGTACCGGGGTCTGATGAACCCGATTTTCGTATTTCAGAAGGTGTCGAGTTAAATAATCATTTTGATATATCGGGCTATCCGGCAGGAATGGTAAACCGACAACGTTTCATGGAAGAATATCCCTCGCCGGTGTGCAACCGCGACTTGTGGGCTACCTTTGCTCGCATGGAGTGTCAAGAGGCTGCTCTTGTCAACTTGTGGATGTCGAGTAGTTATAATCCCGACAACCGACAATTGACAGTCGATGTAGAGGGTTATTATACCGACGATGTCGATGCCAACGAAAATTTCCTAACCGTCGTGGTAACTGAAAACAATATCATGGGTCCGCAGTCGGGAAGTGGTGTAGGTAGTGAATATATGCACCAGCATATGGCTCGTGCCTATCTTACACCGGCACTTGGCGAGTCTATTACCAATTGTCGAAAAGGTGAGTATTTTTCGAGACAATATATATATGATGTGCCTGAGACGATCAATGGGGTAGCTGTTAATCCTGCCGAGTTGGAAGTCGTGGCATTTGTTTGTGAGAGTGATGAAAATGTTCTTAACGTGACAGCCTCTCGTCCCGATTACCCCGGTCTTGAATTGCCTCTTGCTGCTGAGATTGCCGAACCACTCATTCCCATTGGTGAGGTGTATGGTTACAATTTCTTTGATGTGATGTTAACCAATAAGTCGACCGAGGATATTACTACTGCAACGTTCACTATCACTTTCAATAATGTCGATTATGAAATAGCATGGAGTGGTTCAGCTCCTGCTCGTGCCACTACAATGGTACGTTTGCCTTTCGACATAGCTCCTGTTCTGAAAGAGACAAGTAACAAATATACTATCAAATTGACCGGCCTGAATGGTATAGATTATGCCGGTAACAAATTAAATGGGCGTTTTAATGCTCCTTATGACATCACTCCCACTATTAAGGTAGAGCTTATGACCGATGTCTTTGCCGATGAAAATCGTTTCCTTATTAAGGATGCCGAAGGCAATGTGGTGACTGAAATAGGACCTTTTGCTCAGGGTATGATGGAGAGTGTATCACAAATCATAGAGTTGCAGCCCAATACAACTTACAGTTTTGAAATAAACGATGCATGGTCTAATGGCCTTATGGAAGGTTTTTACAAATTGTATGATGCCAATAATCAACTCATTTGCCAAGAAGATTTGATAGAAGGTCACGGATGTTTCACTTTCTTCACCACCGGCGAACGCAATGTATCGACCGAGAAGCAAGCCAAATGCGTTCTTATAGAAGAATTTACCGGTATCCATTGTGGTAACTGTCCCGATGCACACCTCATCATCGAAGAGTTGATGAAAGCACAAGGCGATATAATATACCCCTTGGCCTACCATGCAGGTCACTATGCTATACCGGCTCCTTCGCAGCCCGATTTTCGTACCGCGTACGGTGACTCATTAGACATCTATTTTGTCCCCGATGGCTACCCCAATGGTATGATAAATCGTTATCTCTTTGATGGCGAGAATATGTTGATGCTTAGCAGAGGCGTATGGAGCGAATATTCGCATCTTATAGCCGACCAAGAAGCACCTGTCAACTTGTGGGTGGGTAGTCAATATGATAGCAGTACAGGCGAGTTGACAGTCTATGTCGAGGGTTATTATACTGCCGATGTTGACGCTGCAACCAATATGTTGAACGTTGTTGTGACTCAAAACAATATTTTAGGTCCTCAAAGTGGAACTTCTGCCGGTAATGCTTATGTGCATAATCATGTAGTACGAGCCACTCTTACTCCCATGTGGGGTGATACGATTGACGGATGCCGTAACGGTGACTTCTTCAAGAGAAAATATACCTATAAGGTTCCCGAATACATCAATGGTGTGGCGACCAACCCTGCCGACTTTGAGGTTGTTGCTTTTGTATGCAATGATAAAGATAATGTTCTCAATGTCACCGGAAAGCGTCCCGATTATCCGGGATTGGTATTGCCGATGAATGCCGAAATAAAAGAACCTCTTATTACCATCAATGGTACTTACGGATATAACTATTATGAGGTTCTCTTGGTAAATAATTCCACCGAAGATATTGTCGAAGCCGGGTTTGATATTACGCTCAACAATGAATTGCACCTGACCGAGTGGAGAGGTATAGCTCCTGCTCGTGAAACAACGCTTATTGCGGTTCCTTTCAATCAAAGTACTTTGATGCAGAATAACAATGACTTTGTGATAAGACTCGGAGGTGTCAACTATAAACTCTATGATGGTAACACCATCGCGGGTGAGTTCCAAGATCCTCACAATACAACACCCACCAACAAGTTTGTCATCAAGACCGGCAATCGTGCCGATGAAAACAAATATCTTATCAAGGATGCCGATGGTAATGTTGTACACGAGTTCGGACCATTCCCTGTGGGAGTGATTAGTGAAGTCACCGAAGAGGTTACACTGGATGCCGACCAAGTATATTGTCTTGAAATAACAGACTCGTGGGGCAATGGTATATTAAATCCGCGTGGCACTTGCAAGATGTACAATGCCGATGGCAGGTTGGTGGCTCAACAACTCGAAATACAAGGTCATGGTTGTCGCATCTTCTTTGCTACTACCGAGAATGCTGCTCTAAGTTCTATCGAAAACGAAAGTAATGTAGATGTGAGCTATGATGTTGCACATCGTTGCATCAGGGTAGACGTTGCTCAGGAGCCTTGTAACGTTGTCATTTACAATGCAGCCGGTCAATGTGTGTATCAAGCTGCCACCACTCAATCGTTGAGTGTGCCGGCTGTGATTAATGGCGTCTATTTAGTGAAGATTGCGACCAACAATTCGCAGCAAGTATTTAAAGTAGCTGTTCACTGATAACATCATAAAAACAAGACAGAATGAATAAAGTACGATTGACCATATTATCCCTGTTGTTTATATCGACTACCGCTATGGCTCGGTGGAGCAGCAATCCTGCCGAGGCTTTGTGGATAAACAGTGATAGTAGATATTTCTATTCCTATGCGGTGGAACAAGCTCCTAATGGCAACACTTGGTTTTATCTCAATGGGGATGGTGACACACATTATGTGCAACTATTCGACTCGACCGGGGTAGCTATGCTGGGTGAGGAGATGATGTTGGTATCCGACCATCGCGACCGCTTGACGGGATATATAGGGCAAAATCTGTTTGTCGATCGTGATGGCAATGCCATAGTAATTGTTTCCGACCTCCGTTACTCGCCCGATAGTGACGAGTTGGGTAGCTACACCGCCTATAAAATTTCGCAGTCGGGCGAGATGTTGTGGGGTGAGGGTGGAGTCCCCATCGACAACGGTGAAGGTAGGAGTATTAATGCTTTTGTCTCGGTAACTCAATTGAGCGATGGCGACTATGTATTCTCGTGGTTGCATAGCGATTACGATCAAACTATTTTTTCGATTGATGTGCAACGTGTTAACAGCCAAGGTGAATTGCTGTGGGATCCTGTCGAAACACGCTTGACCGACCCCGATAAAAAGATTACCTACTTCTGGCCTTATATCGTTGATGCCGGTATGGGACAATGCATATTGGTGTACACCAAGGGTTCGAATTATGAATTGTATGCTCGTAAACTCGACTTCGATGGCACATCGGCGTGGAGTGAGGATACTCGCATATATCATGGTGGATTCCTTTCGACACCGCTTAACACCCTGCTTGATGTAGAACCATCGGGCGATGGTGGTGTAATCGTTACATGGTACGACGACCGTTATTATACCAATACCGAGTCCATATATATGTCGTATGTCAAGCCCAACGGCTCATTGGGGTTCGCTGCCGGTGAAGCTGGTCAAAAGTTGGGGTATAGCGAACTTCGTGCTTTGTCTACTACCTGTAAGTATGATCCTGCCAGTGACTCGTTTATAGCCCTGTGGCGTGAGTCCGATCAAGGGCAAGGACAGTTCCGCGTGGTAGCTCAGCGGGTGTCGAAAGAGGGAGAACTGCTATGGGATGAGGATGGTCTTGAAGTGGAACCTCTCGAAGAGCGTGTTCTTTACGGCGATCTTACCTTACAACTTGGCGAGGAGGGTGAGGTAGTTGCATTCTATATGAAACGCAACACCTTTGAGTATGGCAATGTCGATGTGCGTATGCAGCGAATAAATACTCTCGATGGAACACTTGTGTGGGACGAAAGCAAAATACTTACCGATACGCAATCTCCTACCGAGAAGACCGATATGCAGGTGACCGAGATAGCCTCCCATCGTTATGCCGTCTTTGGCTGGGATGATCGTGGTGTGACATCCGACCCCGATTATAAGAGGCTATATCTCAATCGTGTCAATTACGATGGGAAATTGGGCTGTAAAGGTGATGCCGCTGTGACTGAAACAGCGATTGAGAACAACGATTTTGTTGCAATAGTGACCGTTGACAATGTGGATTTTGTAGTCGACAGCAAGCAGGCGGCACAAGCCATCATTACAGTCTATAATCTCGATGGAACTATCGTGGCACAGCCCTTTATCGGGCAGCTCAATCAGGGTAGGCAGTGTGTCACTTGGCATCACGAGGTATCCACCGGAGTCTATCTTGCCACACTTACTACACCGCAAGGTCTATTTACAACGAAAATATTTATTAAGTAATAACCATAAAAACATGTGCGTATGAAAAAAAATTTACTACTTGCCACAGTGTGTGTATTAAGCACTGTATCGGCTTTGGCTCAATGGAACAGCGATCCGGCCGTCAATGCTTATGCTTGGCCTAAGTCGGAAGCTTATTACAGTAATGAAATGGGTATCACCCCTGATGGTAAAACTTGGTTAGCCGTTAATTTCCCCAATTATGGAGGAGTAAGTACAGCAGTTCAACTCATTGATACTGCCGGAAACTGGGTTTTTGAAGAGCCTATTGTTCTTGCCGACTATGATGCCAGAACATGGACATCATGTGGTCAGATTTTATTTGTCGATCGTGACGGTAATGCTATTGTCTCGGTTAATGACTTCCGATATGGCAGTGGTTTGGGTCTTGAAAACCACACGGTATATAAAATTTCACCCGAGGGAGAGTTCCTCTGGGGCGAGGATGGTATTACTCTCGAAGGAGAGAATGTATATGACCTTGTAGCCTCTATGAGTATCTGTCAACTTGCCGATGGTAGTTACGTCTTTGCATGGCAACATAGTCACACCGACAACTTTAACATGATGAGCATTGAAATGCAACGTCTTAGTGCCGATGGCGAGATGTTGTGGAATGCCGAGGATGTGCGTCTGCACGATGCAAAAGTCAATTACATGTATCCTTATGTAGTAGATGGAGGCAGTAATCAAGTTATATTGTTATATGCCAAGGGTACTGCACAAGACTTGTATGCTCGTAAACTCGACTTCGATGGTACACCTGTGTGGAGTGAAGATACCCGAGTGTACAATGGTGGATGGGGTTCAATTCCCATTTGGACACTTCTGAGTGTAGCTCCTTCGGGCGATGGCGGTGTGCTTGTTACGTGGAACGATGACCGTTATTTTACCAATATCGAGTCGGCTTATATGGCCTATGTAAAACCTAACGGAGAATTGGGATTCAATATAAACAATGGCTTGAAACTCGGATATAGCGAATTGCGAGCATTCACTGTCAAATGTATATATGACAAAGTAACTGATTCTTTCATCGCCATGTGGGATGAAGCTTCAAGTGGACAATCTTGGAATCGCGTAGTGGCTCAACGCGTGAGCAAAGACGGCGAATTGTTGTGGAGCGAGAATGGTCTTGAAATAAAACCCATTGAACAGACCAACTACGGATACTTCTCTGTTCAGAACAGTGTTAATGACGAAGTAGCATTCTTCTACATGCGTAACTATACCAATTCTTTTGGTGATGTAGAGGCGTTCGTTACAACAGTTAATGTAAATGATACCACCATCCGTCGCGAAAGTGAGTTTACCAAGGGCGATCGCATAAGCGAGAAGTCGAGCCTGAAGTCAACACCGATGCACGATGGCAAGTACTGGATTGTAAAATGGGAGGATCACGGACGAATAGAGGATGAAATTAAGGAAGATAACATGATGATACAACGTCTTAATGTTGACTTTACCCTCGGTAATCCCGGCGATGCAGCCGTAGAAAGTGTTAAGACCGATAATAATACTTTTGTAGCACTTGCATCAATCGTCGAGAATGAAGCCATGTTTGCTGTTAATGTTCCCACTGCCATGCCGGCTACTCTTGCTATCTACAATGTCAATGGTGCATTGGTGGCTACTCCTTTCAGTGGTGTGCTTGATGGAGGAAAACAATACATCGAGTGGACTGCCAATGTTCCTGCCGGTATATACTTGGCTACACTCTCTACCTCACAGGGTGTTGAGACTGTAAAATTGTTGGTAAAATAAGATATAATCACTCCGAAGAGGTTGGCACCGATGGTGTATAATTGAGTTTGTGCCAACCTCTTCGGGATTATGTGAAATAACCCAAATATTCTAATTCATTTAAAATAACTGAGTAATAACCTTAAAAAAAATGTTTATGAAAAAGCTATTTTTACTTTTTACAGTGTTGTGTGCAGCAGTTGTCACACAAGCACAAGTGATCTCGGCTTACACTATGCAAGCTACGCAAGGTACTTATACCGAGATAACCGAAGGTATAGTCATGGATACTATCGGGATGCGAGTAGATGAGGGATTGACCGAAAAGGCTTGGTATCCCACAGGTGTTGTATCGGAAACCACTACTGCTGCCGGTTTTCCCATCGGATTTGACTTTGAGTTTAACGATATTATTTGCAACCAATTTATTATAGGTTCACATTCCTACATTGCCTTGGGTCGTGACGAAATTACAATCGATCCCACTCACGGTTCTTATATGCCCAATCAAGAGGAAAATGCCGATAATGTGATTGGTTTGTTTGTCAACACAATGGGTGGTATCTGGTGTCTCGAAACGACCGAAATAAGCTACCAACTCGTAGGTGAAGCCCCCACTCGCACTCTCGTTGTTCAATTTAAGGACTTAGGTGTCAATATGGGATGGGGTGATGCCGAAACGGTGGCCAAAGTAAATCTGCAACTCCGCTTGAATGAGACAAGTAATACCATTGAGATGGTATTTGGAGAATTTGAATACAATGAAGAGGAAACCAAGTTTACACGTTATGCATTGCGCGGATATTATGAGGACAACCTCTCTCTTGTTGAAGGAGAAGAACCCGGTATGCTCAACTATGTAGCTGTTGCTGACGATGAATTGGCTCCTTTCGGATCAGGTACAGTTGCCGGTACTACATTTACATTCACCCCTCCTGCCGAATGTGTAGCACCTACACAAGCTGTTAGTAACTTTGTCGTTAATGCAACCAGTAGGACTGTAACAGGTTCGTTCGAGCCGGTGGCCGATGCCGATCACTATCTGATCCTTATGAGTAAAAATGCCGAGATGGCAACTCCCGTCGATGGCACTATGTACCATCTGGGCGAATACATTGGCGAAACATTGGTTTACGACTACACAACCGAGACTACATTCGATAGCGATGATTGGATTAACTCAGACTGGGAAGAGTTGACATTGGATCCCGCTACTGAATATCATTTTGCCGTATATGCGGCCAACTCGTTCTGTGCTCGTGGTCCTAAATATACTGTTGCTACCACCAATTCGGTATCTACCAAGCCGGCTGCCCCTGCCAATGTTGCTATCACTCATACAACATTGAACTCTCTTACATTCGATGTGGAAGATAATGCTACTGATAATGTCATCGTTCTTTTGACCGACTCGGTTCGTCTTAATCCTCCTTATTCCAATGTGATAGAATTTGGTACTCCCGAAGGTGAACTTGCCGTAGGCGATGTATTGAACGACATGGGTCGTGTAGTGTATATGGGTTCTTCGGCACAAAGTATTGTGGTGGAAGGTCTCGAAGCCGGCGTAGCATACTATTTGCGTGCATTGAGCTATGACAATGCTTATAATTACTCTACTGACTATGTTCAATGTTGTGACGTTACTACTGCGACATTGCCTTGGAGTCTTGACTTAACATATACCGACTTAGGTGGAGTTCCTGCCGGTTGGGAAAGCGTTGGTCTCAATGATGGAAATAACTGGACTGTAGCAAATAGTTCTATGGGATATGGCGATGAAGAGCAACAGTTGTATACTCAGACCTTCCCCAATGTTGAGACCGGTCATATTGCCGAATTGACTACACCTCGTATCTTGATTGACAAGCGTGATGCACTCTTTACATTTGAGTATTGCATGTACATCTGGGCTCGTTTCGGAGGAAATAAGCCTTACGATGCTTGGGAAGCTAATGATAAACTTGCTGTATTGGTAAGTCGCAATGGTGGAGAATTTGAAGAAGTTCACACTATCACAGCTGAGAATTATGTAGTCCCCGACTCGGCCAATCAATTCATCCCCGTCAATGTTGACCTTACTCAATACATCAATGACGAAGTACGCATCCGCATCCACTGGGAGTGCTACTCAGGCACGCAGATTCGTATGCCCATCGAAGGCTGGTCAATCGATGGTCGTCCCATACCTGTTATTCCCGAGGTTACTGTAAGCGATATTACTTGGAATAGTGCCAATGTATCATGGCGTGGTGAACAAGAGTCTTATGAGTTTGCTTATGCCAAGGTTGGTGAAGAATTTGTTGCCAATGTTGTGAATGAAAAATCAGTAATACTTACCGACCTTACTCATCTCACCGATTATCAAGTGAAAGTACGCGGTATAGTTGCCGAGGGCGATACTACCGACTGGTGTGAAGTTGTTAACTTCACTACAACCGATCTTCCCGAATGTCCCATTCCCGAGGGTCTTGCCCATGTTGAGACTGATGACTTCGGTGACAAACTCTCTTGGACAATCAATGAAGAACACCTCTCTTGGGATCTCCGTTATCGTGAAAGTTCGGCTGCCGCATGGATTGATGTGGAGGGTCTCACTACCAACGAATATGTACTCTACAATCTCGTTCCCGGTTCGTCTTACTTGTGGCGATTGAGAGCTCACTGCGATATGGATCGTGTAAGTCAATATGCTTCGCAAGAGACATTCAATGCCAATGGTAAATCGGCCATCAGTGCTGCCGATGCCGACCGCTTGGCTGTCGTTGCCGGTAATGGTGTGATTAATATTTTCAACAGCGATGTATATGTTGAGAGTGTTGCATTGCTCGACATGCAAGGTCGTGTGATAGCTAATTATCCTATTAACGCTCGCGAAAACATCGTTATTACTACCGAGGCTGACGGTGTACTGCTCGTTGTTGTGAATACAGTGGATAAACAATTGGTTTACAAAGTAACAAAATAGTCTCATAAACTAATCCTTTGTGTGCCGGAGGTGTGCGTAAGCATTCCTCCGGTTTTTTTATTTTCCAACGGACAGTAATAAAATAATTATATTTTCTCAATTCAAGGAAACGAGAGGATGTCCCCAATGTTGGAGGCATCCCCTCTTTGTTTTATGTTTATATTTGAGGTGGTTGTATTGGGTGAATTACTCCTCTCGGATAGCATCACGGGACAGTAGCTTGTGGCCTATGCGACAATAAAGGCATTTACGCTTCTGGCAATACTCGTTGTATAGCTGAATGACTGCTTGACTATCGAGTGCCGAGTGCGATTCTATTCCGATGGCTGCAAACCTGTGTACAATACTGTTCTGCTCGGGACGCAACGACTCCCACACCCATTGGGCTCGGTCGATGTATTGTTCGTCGCCGATGTACAAGCCATAGGCATATAGCAGTGGGGCAACTGTATTGATGAGTATTATATCGATGGCTGATATGCCCAATACCGAGGTGGAACGAGGTGTTGTAGCATCGAATGTGTAATGGTTGTCCCAGTATCCCGATAGAGTGACTTGAAATAGTGAACGCATCTGTTCAATGCTGTTTGCTTCGCATAGTCGAGCAAAGAGCGAGAATCCTCCATGAATGTATTGAGCCAACATTGCCAACCTACGGTGCGGAAAATTGGGCGGTCGGAGACGGAAGAATTTCCAAACATCCTCGGTGAGTGGTGTCAGTCCGAATTTATTCTGTAAGAAGGCATACTCACCCGACAGCCGAGTGTAATAGTTGTCATCTCGTCGGGTATCAGCAAGGAATCCGGCTTGTCCGAGTAGGAATGCTTCGAGCTGAAAAAGACTGTCGGCATGTTTCTGTAAGAACGAAAGAGGGAGGCTTCGAGCCAAGCGTTCGAATGCATCGCTGTTGATGCCAAATCCCATGTTGCGTGCCAGTGTGATGTAGCATACTTCCTCCCAGTTGCCTTTGTATAGTTCGAGCCATGATGCTATGCGTTCGCTTTTGTTCTGCAATCGCTCGATCGACAGGCTGTTGAGCCAGTCGGTAATAAAAAACTTGTCGATGGTGGGTATCCGTTCGCCGCACGGTAGCATAGGGGCATTTTCCACAAGTTTCTTGAAGTTGCCTTGCAGTGTAGGGGCGGCTCGCATAATCATCTGTGGTATTACTTCGCCATTGCTGCGAGTTACCGACACATCATCTACTTCCACGACATGCAGTATTACCGAGTCGTAGGCCTTGTCGGTGTGGTGTTTGTGGCGATGCCAGTCGGAAGCTCTGTAATGGATTTCAATGTTACCCACCCACATGCAACCATCGATGCGTACCTTGGCATTGAAAAAGTCGGGTCCCGAATGGGTATTGAGACGACCGGCATCAATTACTTGAATGCGTCGACCATCGGTTGTTACCAAGTGTGTCGTATCAAGTAATTGATGCTGCCATATGTATTGCATGAGCTTCTCCATACCTGTTGGTTGCCCACCATCGTTATTTTACGGCTATCTTACATGTATGTACACCTGCGATTGTGGTTACACGTACGATGTATATTCCTGAGGGTATCGATGCCAACGACATGCGATATTGAGTAAGACCGAGGGTCGATGCTGCTTGTGTGATGCGACCCTGCGTGTCGAATAGTTCTACTTTTACCATGTCGGAGGCTGTTACCGTTATCATCTCCTCGGCGGCATTGTAATGTACTTGTGCATTATCGTTATTGGTAGCTGTCACACCGTCGGTGTTAATGCCATCGCCTTTGACCATAATATCATCGACCATGAGGCATACGTTCTTCAAGCGTTCTCCTATATAACGTATGGCTATGTATACCTCTTTGTTGTCGTATTCCGACAAGTCTACCACGACGTGTTCCCATTCCTCTTGTGCTGCCCGACGAATGCTGTCGCCTACAACCTTGAAACTATCGAAGTTGTCGTCAGTATCGGAGATAAGAATCGAGTATGCCTCTTTTTCGCCATCCGGCTCGATGTAACGAGTTTTCACATAGAGTTCGAGTGAGGAATGGGTGCTTAGAGTCAATTGGGGAGAGATGAGCCAAGAGTCGCTAAAATTCTCGGTTGACCAATATCCTACACAGAATGCTGCTCCAAATTTTTCGCCCGAATGAGGATAGAAACCGAGCAAACGATTGGTTGCCACCGGTACGGTAGCGTCGGTGTTGAATACCATAAATCCTACGGGTTCACCTTGATAAGGATGCTCATATTCCCAGTAGTAGTCGGTGGGTTGACCGGTTCGGTCGACAGTACGCCAACGAGGATTGAATTGGTCGGGGGCTGCATCGAAGTCGTAGCAGTGTTCAAAATTCATTACATAAGGATTGGCGTCTTCAACCGCATAAAGTGTCTCTCTCAGCACATCGTTTGCGGCATTTTCATCACCATTGAGCATTGTTTGTATGGTAATTTCATAGCTACCCACCTTGGTCAAGTCGATGTGCTTAAACTCGACATTGACTTGTTCGAGCGGCATGAGGCTGAGTTGTTGGGTGTATATATCGTTATTGACCTTGCAGGTGACGGGTAAATCGGCTTGTGTAGTGCCAAAATTGCGTACACTGACAACGATAGTCTCGTCGGACGAATAGAGAGTTGCTTTCTTGCGTGGGTAAATAAACTCTACTACTCCGGCATCGTTGTTATAGATAACAGCATCGTTGGCAAAGTTGGCTCTTATCATTAGTGTTCCGCCCGGCACCTGTCTGAGCATCCCTTCCACGTTCTGATAACAACACTTCGAGTTGCTGCTGACCGAGCCTATTCCCATGTTGTAGATGCCCAATTGTTGTACCTCGAAATAGTAACGACCGGGATTGAGTTGCATGGGTGCAAAGTAGTAGTTTTGCCAGCTACCCATGCCTCGTTGCGACTCCTTGAAGTATAGCTGACGTCCTACTGTCATGTCATCGTTGACTTCGTATATGGCAAGAGCCACGGGCATGACAACAACAGGATCGGTGGGATCTTGGACATTAGCCCATGCTACCGATACCGATGTAAGTGCATCGGCAACTGCCAGTTCGTATATGTTTCCTATAAAGAGTTGATCACCCATCATGCCCAGTCCGCTTGTTGCACTTGCATTGTTCTCATTGGCGTAGATAGTATCTGTTACTTCAATCGTTGACATGACGTACCTGTTATCGTCGTCATAATCGTCGTTGACAGTACCATTGACATGTAAAGTAAGGTTGAATAAGTCGCCTATGGCAGGTGTGGGGAATTGTACTGTAACCGGAACTTCGATAGTGTCGTTCGATGCAATATCAACCCCCTTGGAGGATGTTGCCAACAAATCATTACCCATGTATAATGATGCTCTGACATCGGGCATTGTTTCAGCTCCACGGTTTACAACGACAGCGTGTAATGTCATCTCGTCGCTAAACTGTACTTGGGGTGTGTAGGTTGTCAAAGGAGATCTTACATCGAGTAGTCGCAGGTCGTAAGGGAGATATTCCGAGATGGTGAGTTCACCAAGTTCGAGCGATACATATTCGTCGGACATGTTGACAATGACAAAACTGTAATTATCGGGTTCGTCGATTATTACATCAAATTCTACCTCCATAGCTTGCGAGATATCATTGTCTTCATACACCTTGCGGTAGGTCGATACATCGGCACCGGCTTTTCCGCAAGCAATATACATGCGTCCGGTTTCCCATCCGCCTTTGGCATATTGTAATCGGATGCGTACCGAACGGTCTAATGCAAAGCAGTGTGATAACAATCCGTTTTCAAGTTCGTGATACCCTGTATTGAATGAACCGAATTCATCGAGAAGCCATGTACCGGGATTCATTTCGGTCCAGTATGAAGCATAATTTTCTCCGGTCCTGAAGTTGGTTGTAACCGGCAGTTCGGTAATAGGAGCATAATGATGTACTTCACTTAACATTTCGCTCTCTATTTCGGTGTTACAAGTTGCCTCCATCAGCACTTCGTATTTCCCTATCTCTGATAGGTCGGCGGTAGTGTCAAAATAGTAGATACCGGTCTTGGTGGGTTCCAATACGTCGGCAAATGTTTGTGTTACAGATGGTTCATAATCGACAGTGTATCGAAGTGTAAATTCATCGGTAGCACAAGTTCCTATATTGGTAATCATGGCTCCTATCTTGCTGTTCTCCGACAAGTCGCAGTTGGAATAGGGTAATATTATCTTATCGATACGCAATTGAGGAGTTACCTCGTGATATCCCTCGGCTATTGTAATATCATCGATAAACTGGTTGTATCCATCGACTGTGTGAGCCTTGAAAGCAAAATAGTAAACACCCGACTGTGGCACATTGAAGTTAATGATACGCTTCACCCATTCGGTAGTAGACACTTCGTATTGAGCCAGCGGAGTCATCTCTTCGTAATTCATTGTCATGCCATACGCAATATCTAACAACTCGGTCTTGATATCGTTGACACAACTCGTGTATAATATCATGTGATTATCACCGGCATTGACGTATAAAGGTACCGAGTATAGAATGTCGTTTCCCTCTTTGAAACCACTTGAACAACTGGCAACTCCATACGTTCCTCCTACGCCCTTTACCCATTCGCTGTACATCCATGTCGAGTTGTCATTGTTGATGTCCACGATAGTCCAGTCGTAGATAAAAGCATCGGCTCCTTGGGTTGAAAAGTCGCAAACGTAGGGTAATTGTGTTACACCCTGATGGTTACACTTGGCAATGCATGTGTCGTTGGTCGTTATCATATCCTTGTTAAGTACCGACCACGCCTTTATTTCATATAGCTTTTCGACAGAAAAGTCGACCTTGTTTTTAAATGTATATTGAACAGTATCGCCCGAGGTGATGGTAAAGGTTGTACGCTCCATAACAATCGGATTGTCATCTATTTGGTAGCCTACAATAAGATTTTTGACTTCGTCTTGTCCTCTGTTGACAATCTCAATGGTCACCTCCTCTTCATCGGTAAAATCCATTCCCTTAATGGGTAATATAATATCGGTTATAGAGACATCGGTCTTGGCGTAAAGTTCCGAAACGGCATCATATCCCGAGTAGTCGGGCATTTCGAAAGCTCCGTATTCTATGAGAAAGCGATAGGAACAGCCGCCTTGAAACCTGAAATCGTCACCGCGTGAAAAGTCGCCCTTGGCCAACATAAGACCATCCCCGGGGTAGGGGTATATCACCATAAAATCATATACACCCGCCGGTATTAAGATTGACTCTTCTCCATCCATTACAACATTCTTGCTATTCTCATCGGCATCAGCATCTTCGGGTATTCGATATTCAAAGTCGGAGTATGTTTCGTAAAATGCTTGTGACCAATCGTGTATAATATCGCCATATACCGAATGGTCGGCATCGAGCAGTAGCTGAAAACCTATCTTGGCAAAATCGCCAAATACTTTGTGTGCTTCCAATATAATTTCAACCTGATCCGACGGAATGGTCGAGTCGGATTGTTTGATATACGAGATCCTTCGCGACGAGGTGCTTTCCATCAGAGTATAAGCACGAGGTGAATGACCCGTAATCTCCTCGCGAGGAATAACTGTTGTATTCTTATTTCCTGATTCAATAACCTGTGCTATCGATATTATCGAAGTCAGTGTCATGACTAATAAAAAATACTTTTTCATACTTATATTGCTTTTATTGATTGTTTTATACAATTCGACATGCAATATTATAGTTTTTTTATCAAAACAGCAACAAATATCGATAAAAATTAAATGTTTTGTGAGAAAAAGTTTGTCTATATCGGCAGCTCTATTTAATTCATCGATAGTGAGCAGTGGAAAGTTAACTATATTAACATAAATTACTACTCGGTTAACAAATGTACATGCTATAATCAACTATCTTTGTAGCGAACAATAAATCACAATTCTATTATGATATACATTATATTTATAGTCTTTGCGATATTCAGCTATATAGTGCAAAATATGTTGCAAAGTCGCATGAAGAAGTACTCTCAGGTTCCCATGCCTTATGGGCTGACGGGTAAAGATATTGCCGAGCGGATGCTCCGCGAGAACGGCATCAACAATGTAACAGTAACTCATGTAGGAGGTACGCTCACCGATCACTACAACCCCACCAATCGCACTATCAACCTCAGTGATGGTGTGTACAACAGTTGTAGCATAGCCGCAGCCGCTGTTGCTGCTCATGAGACAGGTCATGCTCTGCAACATGCCATGGGATATGCACCCCTTAAATTACGTTCCTCGCTTGTGCCTGTTGTCAACTTTGCATCCAGTTGGATGCAGTGGGTATTGTTGATCGGTATATTCACCATACAGTCATTCCCTCAGATCATGATTGCCGGAATTATACTCTTCGGTATAACAACACTATTCAGCATCGTGACCCTTCCTGTTGAAATCAATGCCAGTCAGCGAGCTTTGGCATGGCTCAACACCGCCGGTATTACCAACACCAATACTCATCCCATGGCCAAGGATGCACTCAAATGGGCGGCCTATACTTATGTCGTAGCCGCATTGAGTTCGTTGGCTACGCTCGTTTACTATATTCTTATGTTTATTGGAAATAGTGACGACTGATAAATCTTATAATCACAATACCCCGAAGCCGGCCTATCGAAGACGATAAGCCGGCTTCGGCTTTTATTATACAGGTGTAGATTCGTACCCACCTTTGTTATGCACATCTTAACCTATTCATGCGAAGTATTTCGATATGTGGTATTGATTTTAAGGATAGAAATAACTACATTTGCATGATAAACATTAAAAATAATTGCCTATGAAACATTAGCGTATATCCGATACGCACATTTAGACATATTGGAAAAGCATTTTAGCTTTATTCTACTATCCGGAAAGTTTGGCGACTAAAAGAGATAGCAGTAAGAATATAGCAAGAATTGCTCATGCCATTGGCATGGGCTTTCGGTTATTCTACTGCTAGGTTACGCCAAACACCTCCGGATGGGAATGCTGAAAGCACCGTGCTTTTTTTGTGCGTAATCGATAACTTGACTAAGGTGCAACGGAGTAACCCGAAATGCCGAAAATGAGTAGGGATATAAAATTAAAAAATCAAATATTATGGCTAACGCAAAATTCTATCAATGTCCCACATGCGGTAATCCCCATGAAGCCAGCGTATATCGTTGTAAAGAATGTGGTGCTTTATACTGCGAAAGATGTAATCCATCATCTTATTGCAATCGTTGTCAAGCCTATCAGGCGTGGGAGCATATAGGATATGTAGAGAGATAAATTAAGGATTATACTATTATGTAAGTGAGGCTCGCCGGTTGGCGAGCCTCACTATATTAATTAATGTGTAATAGACGTGTTACTTTACTTCCCAAGTATCACCGCTGAGGATGTACTCGCGGAGTGACTTGAAGTTTTTCTTGCCTTTCACCTCTTCAACCTGACGGGTCAATTCGTCGGTGTAGTTGGGTGCATCAACATCGCGAATGACACCGATGGCGAGGGGGAGTTCGTGACCATCCATCATGGCAAGCATCTGGTGCAGTACGTTGTTGGGGTTCTTGGCATCGTGAACGAGGATGTCGTCCATTGTGTAGCCGTCTTCACCAATGGTAACAGCTTTCAACAGGTAGCCATCGAGTACGATACCGCGGTTGTTGTCCTTTCCGAATATCATCTTCTCGCCGTGGCGGAGGTGGATGGTGCGGTCGGCACGAACATCTTTATCGGTAACGTATGAGTGGATGTTGTTGTTGAAGATTACGCAGTTTTGCAATACTTCGCACACCGATGTTCCCTTATGTGCAGCAGCTGCTGCGAGAACTTCGACAGTTGTGTTGACTTCAACGTCGAGTGAGCGGGCAAAGAATGTACCACGGGCACCGAATACGAGTTCGGCGGGGATGAAGGGATCTTCGACAGTACCATAGGGCGATGACTTGGTAACCGAACCGCGATCGGTAGTGGGTGAGTATTGACCCTTGGTAAGACCGTATATTTTGTTGTTCATCAACAAGATGTTGAGGTCGATGTTGCGACGAACTTCGTGGATGAAGTGGTTACCACCGATGGCGAGACAGTCTCCATCACCCGATACTTGCCATACGGTCAAGTCGGGATTGGCCATCTTTACGCCCGATGCGATAGCTCCGCCACGACCATGAATGGTGTGGAAGCCGTAGGTTCCCATGTAGTAGGGTAGTCGCGATGAGCAACCAATACCCGATATGACTGCGGTTTTGTGAGGAGGTACACCTACCTCGGCCATGGCTTTCTGCAAGGCATTGACAATGGCGTGGTCGCCACAGCCGGGACACCAGCGTACATACTGGTCGCTCTTAAAGTCTTGAGCTGTATATTTTTTGTTCTCTTCCATGATTACTTCTCGATTAGTTGGGTGAAATGTTCTACTAATTCCGATGAGCTGAAGGGTTGACCTTCTACTTTGTTGTAACGTAAGAACTCAACACCGGGGATTTGACCTGCGAGGTATGATGCAAATTGTCCGTTGTTCAATTCGCAAACGACCACTTTCTTGTAGCGACGGATAATTTCTTCGGCATTGGCGGGAAGGGGCTTGATGTAGTTGAAGTGTATCATAGCCACATCCTTGCCGGCGTTGCACATGTCGGTAACGGCCGAGTATATGTGTCCGTAAGTACCGCCCCATCCGATAACGAGCATGTCGGCATCGGGGTTACCCATGACTTCGAGTAGGGGTATGTCCTTGGCTACGTTGTCAATCTTTGCTTGACGAGCAGCTACCATGCGGGCGTGGTTGGCGGGGTCGGTCGAGATGGCACTTGTCTTGGCATCTTTTTCAAGACCTCCGAGACGGTGCATGAATCCTTCCATACCGGGTATTGCCCAGTAGCGTACCATTGTTTCGGGGTTACGCATGTAGGGTCTCCAACCTTCGTCGAGCATTTCGGGTTTTACATAGTTGGGATGTATTTCGGGATATTCGTCTTCGTCGGGAATACGCCATGCCGATGAGCCGTTGGCAATGAATCCGTCGGTCATGAGGATTACGGGTGTCATATGTTCCAAAGCTATCTTGGCAGCGTTGAATGCCATGTCGTAGCAGTTGGCGGGAGTTGAAGCGGCTACTACTACGAGGGGGCTTTCACCATTGCGACCATACAATGCTTGCAAGAGGTCGGTTTGCTCAGTCTTAGTGGGCAATCCGGTCGAAGGACCACCGCGTTGTACATCGATAACTACCAAGGGTAGCTCGGCCATTACAGCCAAGCCGATAGCTTCGCTCTTGAGAGCAAGACCGGGACCTGATGTTGATGTAGCAGCCAAGTTTCCGGCGAATGCGGCACCGATTGCCGAACATGCTCCGGCTATTTCGTCTTCCATTTGTACGGCTTTTACACCGAGGTCTTTGCGTTTGGCCAGCTCGTGAAGGATGTCGGTGGCGGGAGTGATGGGGTAGCTTCCGAGGAAGAGGGGCAGACCGGCTTTTTCCGATGCTGCAATAAGACCCCATGCTGTGGCTGTATTACCATTGAGGTCGGTATAGATACCGGGACGTACCGCAGCAGTTTCTACGCGATAGGTCGATACTGATGCATGTATGTTATTGCCGTAGTTGTAGCCATCGTTAAGGACTTTAACATTGGCTTCGGCGATAGTGGGTTTCTTGGCGAACTTGTGCGAGAGCATGTGTCCGGCTTGTGAAACCGGGCGGTCAAAGAGCCAGCACACAAGACCCAATGCAAAGATGTTCTTGCATCGTACGATACTCTTTACATCGAGACCCGAGTCGGCAAGCGACTCTTTAGTGAGTGTTGTGATGGCCACCGACATGACTTGTGCGGGATCAATGCCAAGCTCTGCGATGGCATCATCGGTCTCATAGAGAGCTTTCTTTAAGTCTGCTTCTTTAAATGAGTCGGTATCAATGATTACCACACCACCTTTTTTCAAGAATTGAATTTGTGTTTTCAACGCAGCGGGGTTCATTGCAACCAACACATCAGCTTTGTCACCGGGTGTATACACACCTTTACCTATATGTACTTGAAAACCCGACACGCCACTGAGAGTGCCTTGCGGAGCACGTATCTCCGCGGGATAGTCGGGGAATGTCGAAATCTCATTGCCTATGGCTGCCGAGATTGCTGAAAAGATGTTGCCTGCAAGTTGCATACCGTCACCCGAGTCACCCGAGAAACGAACAACCACCTTATCCAGAACTTTCACCTTTGTAGATTCTGTCATTTCGTTGCTATTAGTTTGTAGATTAGGTTAACTACTTCTAAGGATTACACCATAGATTGGTGCAAAGTTAGTAAATTTAAGTATTCGACCGTCAAAATATTGCTAATATTTTTGCCCTAATTTTTTTATTAACAATTGAGCACTGTTTTTGATGCGAAATGTGTACCTTTGTGGAGACCTGTTTTTTAGCTTATGAATAGTGATAATGTGATAGTCGACAGAGAGTGGGGTGAGATACCTATTGTTCTCAGTAAGAGGGCAAAACGTATTATCTTTAAAGTTGTTGAGGGGTGTTTATGTGTTGTTGTTCCTGTGGCTGTGCAGGTGGATGAGAGGTATTTGTTGCAACTTGTTGATGCCAACCGTGTGGCTTTGCAGCGAATGCTCGACAGGGCTGTTTGTCGCAATCGTGTAGCTCACCTCTTCTCGGGCAAGGTAATCAAGACAATGGAGGGTGAGATACATATACTCTCGGACGATAAGTTGGAGCGTAACTGTGTGAGGTCGTTGCGACAGGGCAATTGCCTGTATGTCTATTATAGTGCCGAGAATGATATTGAAGAGCCTCGATATGAGCGATTTGTTTCACGATTTATTGTGGGACGGATGCGTGCTATGTGGGGAAAGGTCTTGTGTGATATGGTGCTTGATTATGCAGGACAATATTCGTTGCGAGTAGCCGATGTGCGTGTGGGACAAGGTCGCAGCACGCTCGGTCATTGTTCACGCCGGGGAGTGATTACCATTTCGGCCTATGTCTTGTTCTATCCTCATCATTTGCGGCGTTTCATTGTGTGTCACGAGTTGGCTCATCTCACTTATTTCAATCATAGCGACGATTTTCATCGCTTATGCAACTCTTATTGTCAAGGTAACGAAGGGCAATGGAAAAAGGAGAGCAATGCTTTTGCCTTTCCGATAATGTGATAAAAATACAAAAAATGTAAAATAAATATAATTATCAACCACAATTACGCGAATATTAGGGCTATTAAAGGTCGGCTACTTGCATTGCGTATAATAATGTATTATATTTGCAGCACACCGAGTCATACGGAGGGGGCAACGATGTCCCCTCGTTTTTTTCTTGGGACTTTTAACTATGATAGAGAAGAGTATAATACAAGAGATAGTAGCCGAAGGCTTACGCGACAGCGATTGCTTTGTTGTGGATGTTATGGTGCATCCCGGCAATAACATTGTTGTGGAGATAGACAATGAAGAGGGAGTGGATATAGAACGATGCGAAAAGTTGCATCGATTCATTGAGTCGAAACTCGATCGTGATGTAGAGGATTACGAACTTGAGGTTGGCTCGGCAGGAATAACTTCGCCCTTTAAGGTAGTAGCACAATATCGTAAAAATATAGGAAACGAGGTAGAGGTGTTGACACGCGATGGTCGCAAACTCACAGGCGTGTTGAAGGATTGTGACGAGCTGTCATTCACCCTCACTATCACCAAGAAGGTAAAGCCCGAGGGCAGCAAACGCAAGATAGAGGTCGAAGAAGATATACCTCTCACTTATGAAGAAATTAAATACACTAAATATCTAATCAGATTTAAGTAAACAATATGGCTAAAAAAGCAGAAACCATCAGCATGGTAGATACGTTCTCTGAGTTTAAGAACCTCAAGAACATAGAAGAGACTACAATGATAAGCGTCTTGGAAGAGTCGTTCCGCAATGTCCTTGCCAAGATGTTTGGTACTGACGAAAACTTTGACGTAATCGTAAACCCCAAGAAAGGTGACTTCGAAATATGGCGTAACCGTGAAATCGTTGAAGATGGTGCTGTTACCAATCCTAATATGCAAATTTCACTTAGTGAGGCAAAAGCCATCGACCCTGACTTTGAAGTGGGCGAAGATGTTACCGATGAAGTATTCTTCGAGAAGTTTGGTCGCCGAGCCATCTTAAACCTGCGTCAGACATTAGCCTCGAAAATCCTCGACTTGCAGAAGGACTCTCTTTACAACACCTATAAAGACCGTATTGGAGAACTTATCAGTGCCGAGGTATATCAGATATGGAAAAAGGAGATGTTGCTCGTCGATGATGAGAACAACGAAATACAACTTCCCAAGGAGGAGCAAATACCCACCGATTTTTATCGCAAAGGTGACACTGTGAGAGCTATCGTACTCGATGTCGAGAACAAGAATAACAACCCAAAGATTATTGTTTCTCGTACATCCAACGATTTCTTGCGTCGTCTCTTCGAGTTGGAAGTTCCCGAGATACACGACGGACTCATCCTCATTCGTGCCATAGCCCGCATTCCCGGTGAGCGTGCTAAGATAGCCGTAGAGTCGTATGATGATCGCATCGATCCCGTAGGTGCATGTGTGGGTGTAAAAGGTTCGCGTATACATGGAATCGTGCGTGAGTTGCGTAATGAGAATATCGATGTTATCAACTACACGTCCAATCCATCACTTTTCATACAACGAGCACTTAGTCCTGCCAAGATAGCATCGATTGAGGTCGATGAAGAAAACAAGCGAGCCTCGGTCTATCTCAACGACTCGAAAGAAGTATCATTGGCCATCGGTAAGAATGGATTGAACATACGTCTCGCCATGAAACTTACCGGTTATGATATCGAAGTGTGTCGCATGAAACAAGAAGGCGAGGAGGCAGTAGGAATAACGCTCGATAAATATGATGGCGAGATAAGCACCGAAGCTATCAATGCATTCATGGCAGCAGGTTACACAACCGACCTTAGCATCAACAATACGGCAACTGATGAACTTGCAGCTAAGACCGGTCTCGACCACAGTATCATAGAACAAGTGAAAGCATTCTTCAGCAATGAAGAGGATGTGTTCCTTGACGAGTTTGCCAACGAAATAGATCAATGGGTAATAGATGCTCTCAAAAAGATAGGTTGTAAGACCGCCAAGGGAGTGTTGGCTCGTTCGCGAGAAGAACTCATTGACAAGGCCGACTTGGAAGAAGATACCGTCGACGAAGTTCTCGAAATACTCCGTGCCGAGTTTGAGGATTAAGCAGTATCATAATAACGAGTGCGGCGAAATTACCATATTTTTTTAATCAGTAATAGAACTCTATGTCAGTAAGGTTAAATAAAGTAGTAAGAGACTTAAATGTGGGAATTGATACAATTGTCAAATTCCTGCAAAAGAAAGGGGTAGAGATAGAAGCAAGCCCCAATACAAAAATCAGTGACGAACATTACGACTTGTTGGTCAAGGAATTTGCACCCGATAAAATACAGAAAAAAGAATCGGATAACATCAGCCTTGAACGACACAAGCGTCCCGCCCATGTCGAAAAGCCCTCTATCACCGCTGAGGTTGAAGAGAAAAAGCCCCGTATCTTGCGTACGATCGACTTGGACAACAAACCCTCTACTACTCAACCGGTCAAGCCTCAACCTCAAAAGGAAGAACCCAAGAAAGAGCCTATATCTGCTCCCGTTGTGGAGCCGAAAGAGACTCCCGTTGAGGTAAAACCTATTGAAGAAAAGCCTGCTGAACAACCTCGCAAAGAGCAAGAGGAAGTAAAGAAACAACCGACCGCACAAAAGGAAGAAAAGCCGGTTGCTAAAAAGGAAGAACCTGCAACGAAACCCACCCCCGAACCCACAGTTCAACAGCAACCTCAACCGGTAGCGAAAGTTGAAAAGCCTCAGGAACCTGCTCCCGAAGCCAAGAAAGAGGTGTTCTCGTTGAGCCGAGTTGATGCTGCACCCAAGCCACAAGTGCTGGGTCGCATCGACCTTGATAGCCTTAACCAGCAGACTCGTCCCAAGAAAAAAACCAAGGAGGAGCGTCGTAAGGAACGTGAAGCCAAGCAACAAGTAAACAATGCAGCAGCTAATAGCGGTGTTGCAGCAAGTGGTGAACGTAAAAAACGCAAACGTATCAACAAAGATCGTGTCGACATAGAGAAAACAGCATCGACCATAAACACCAACCCCGAGCGTAAGAACAATCAACCGGGCAATAACAATGCCAATAACAACAATAAGAAAAATAACAAAGATAAGAAGCAGCCTAAGCGTCCTATCAAGGCCGAAGTAAACGAAGAAGACGTACAAAAGCAGATAAAAGAGACGCTTGCCCGACTGACGCAGAAAGGTGTCAACAAAAAAGGTGCCAAGTGGCGTAAAGAAAAACGCGAGGCTTTCTCCAATCGTGAGCAAGAGCGTGTTGAACAAGAACTTGCCGAAAGCCGTATACTTAAACTCACAGAGTTCGTTACAGCTAACGACTTGGCTTCGATGATGGATGTACCCATCAACAAGGTTATAGGTACTTGTATGAGTCTTGGTATTATGGTTTCAATCAACCAACGCCTTGATGCTGAAACAATCAATATCGTAGCCGAAGAATTTGGCTTCCAGACCGAGTATGTAAGTGCCGAAGTGTCCGAGGCCATTGCCGAGGAAGTTGATGATCCCGATGAGTTGATGCAACGTCCACCCATCGTTACCGTAATGGGTCACGTCGATCATGGTAAAACTTCGTTGCTCGACTATATACGCAATGCCAATGTTATAGCCGGAGAGGCTGGTGGTATTACGCAGCACATTGGAGCTTATAATGTTACACTCGATGATGGTCGTCACATCACATTCCTTGATACCCCCGGTCACGAAGCCTTTACCGCCATGCGTGCCCGTGGTGCGAAAATTACCGACATTGCCATCATTATAGTAGCAGCCGACGATAATGTCATGCCTCAAACAGTCGAAGCTATTAATCACGCATCGGCTGCCGGTGTACCCATTGTATTTGCCATTAACAAAGTGGATAAACCTACTGCCAACCCCGATAAGATTAAAGAGGCACTTGCTGCCATGAACTATCTTGTAGAGGAATGGGGTGGTAAGTACCAGTCGCACGATATATCGGCGAAGAAAGGTACCGGAGTAGATGAACTGCTCGAAAAAGTACTCTTGGAAGCTGAAATGCTTGAACTCAAAGCCAACCCCAATCGTCGTGCCGTGGGTTCTATTATTGAGTCGACTCTTGATAAAGGACGCGGATATGTTGCCACTGTATTAGTACAGAATGGTACGTTGCGTATGGGTGATATTGTGTTGGCAGGAACTCATCATGGTCGCATCAAAGCGATGTTCAATGAGCGTAACCAACGCATACAAGAGGCCGGCCCTGCCGAGCCGGTACTTATTCTCGGTCTCAATGGAGCACCTCAAGCCGGTGATACATTCAATGTGATGGAGACTGAGCAAGAAGCTCGTGAGATAGCCAACAAGCGTGAACAACTGCAACGTGAGCAAGGATTGCGTACACAGAAACTTCTCACACTCGACGATATAGGTCGCCGTATTGCCGTAGGAGGTTTCCAAGAGCTTAACATCATTGTCAAAGGTGATGTGGACGGTTCGGTAGAGGCATTGACCGACTCGCTGATAAAGTTGTCGACCGAGCAAATTCAAGTCAACGTGCTACACAAAGCCGTAGGACAGATTTCAGAATCGGATATTATCCTTGCAGCAGCATCTAATGCCATTATCGTAGGTTTCCAAGTGCGTCCTTCGGTAGCAGCTCGCCGATTGGCCGAGAAAGAGGGTGTCGATGTTCGCATGTATTCGATTATCTACGATGCTATCGAGCAGGTTAAGGCTGCCATGGAGGGTATGCTTTCGCCCGAAGTTCGCGAGGAGATTATCGGTACTGCCGAGGTACGCGAGACATTCCACATCTCGAAAGTGGGAACCATTGCCGGATGTGTGGTTAAGGAAGGAAAATTGCGTCGTTCGGCCCGTGTGCGTCTCATTCGCGATGGTATTGTTATTTATACCGGTGAACTCGGTTCGCTCAAGCGTTTCAAGGATGATGTAAAAGAGGTGCTTACCGGATATGAGTGCGGTCTTAACATCACCAACTATAATGACGTGAAAGTGGGTGACCTTGTCGAGGCCTACGAAGAAGTGGAAGTGAAGAAGAGTCTGTAATCATTATTACTGCTATGATAAACAAGAGGGTGCGAGTCTGACTCGCACCCTCTTGTTGTTTATGGTCTCAGTGATATATGGATAGATTATCTAACCATCACTTTATCAACATAATTTCCGGCTTTCAAGATATAGACACCTTGATGTAAACCAATGCTTTCCTGACCGGTGTAGTAGCTGTTATATACCACACGTCCCATCATGTCGGTTATCAATAGGTTGCCTTCGTATGATGGTAAAATAACAGCTTGGTTTCTTACAATCGCTTGTATGGGTTTCTCATCGTTGACCTCTATTGCCTTGCTGCCGTTGTAAATGACCTCTATGGGTATTGCTATCGATTCGTTGTTGCCACGGTATAGGCTGGCAATGCTATATGTGTGCAAACTCGAAAGAGGTGAGTGGTCGATATACTTGCGACTATCGGTCCATGCAAGCAATTGTTCGTCGCGATATATGACATAACCCGTGGGGAATAACATATCTAAATAGGGGTTGAATAGAGTACCGGAATCAGATATTTCATTCACATCGCCCACTTCCGGTTCGCTGAGAGGAACGTAAAGGAAGAAGTTGCCGGCTGTAAATTTATCGGCTTCCCACTCACCGTTGTTCAATCGCACCCAGTTACCATATTCTTCAACGACCGGCCCTTGGTCGGTGAGCAGGCGTATTGAGCCGGTAGAAGATTGACAGTAAAGTCCTATCCACAATTCCTTTTCTCCGGTAATCTCTACACTCTTGGTGAGTAATGTAGTATTCCACACAGCAGTACCATATTCTTTAACGACACGTTCCGATACGATAGTAGGATTGGCACCACCCGGCTCGGCTTCCCACACGCGTAGAGTGATGGTCATATCCTTCTGAGCTTGATAGGGCAGATATGCGATTTTCTTTATTTTATATCCTTTGTACAGTTGTAAATCTTCGACACGGTAACGATGTACATAATCGAGTTTTGAAACTTCGTAATCGAGGAATGTGTATTCGGCTTGAATGTCGGTCATGCGTGTCAAATTTGACTCTATTTTCCAGTTGAGTTCCACCTCTTGATCTCTAACGATGGCCTCTATGTCGGTAACAAAGTTGACAGGAACTCGGGTCGATGTCTCAATATAGGGCGAAATAAGTCCGTTGCTATATACGGCATCGACATAGTAGGTCACATATTCGGCATTGCTTAGATTGGTGTCGATGTATTCATATTTATTGGTATTTGCCAGAAGTATCTGGTCGCGATAGACGTTGAAGCTCACCACTCCCTCTACACCTTGTGGCATCTCCCACGATAGGTAAACAGCACCTTTTTCATTACGAGCTGTCAAGTTAATGGGTGCGGTGGGTGCTCCGGCATTGGTAAATTCGAAGCTGATAAGTCCATCGCCACTCTCTTGTATGTTGTGCAAGGATTTATAGCTGTTTCGACCGCTGATAGAGCGAGTTGATGGGAGTGTTGAATCGCTGAACGTATTCTCTTTTGATGCTCCGGGGAAGGGGGTAGAAGGACCATCGACATTACCATAAGACGAGCTGTATTTCGAGGGGTCTTCACCGGCTCCTGCACACACTAAATACATTGCTTGCGGATAAGTGGTGTTGACAGTATTATTGGCAACGGAGGATTTTATCATAGCATCATTGGCATGATATACCAGTAGTCCGTGTCCGGGTAGTGCAACATCAAAGTTTCCGGCTTGTTGGCGATTTTCGAGGATGAAATATTCGCCCGGTACGGTGGTGTCGAAGCGATAGGCAACAGGGTCGCTGTGTGCGGGTTTCATATCGGTGATGCTTGTGTTGCTCTCCAATAAAGTGGGTGTTACCCATCCACATTGTATCTTTTGCCACATGTTGATACCGGCAGGACGATCACCGTTTACACCGTTCCATGCTCCCGATGCCATCAAGTCCCACACACCGGTGCCGGGGAAATTGCCATCGGAGGAGTAGTAGTCAGTGTCATAGAAATCGGGAGCTCCTAAGTTGTGTCCGAATTCATGGCATATCACACCGATTTCGGTCATATCTCCTTGGTTGTTGAGCAACTCAGGCTCGATGGTGTATCGGCGTACTTGTATGCCATCAAAAGACATACCATATATCGTACTGCTGTGCGACCATATCTCGTTGGTGTTACCCGATGCCTCTTGTCCGGTTCCTTGGTGTATGACTGCCAGTCCATCCAATATGCCATCACCGTCGTTATCAAAGTCGGCCAAGTTTATTTCATCATCGATGATGTTCAATCCGTTCTGTATGATTTCTATTGCTCGTTCCGAGCCGTAATAATCCTTGGTGTAGGGTAATGTAACCCAACGAGTAACTACTGTGGTGATGTCGAGTTGTCCATATGAGTTTTCGAGGTAGAAATCGCGGAAACTGCCAATGCCTTTATAGTTCTCTTCATTCATCAACTTGTTGAAGTCTTCCTGTGTATATGTTGTCTCGGTGTCGCTAAAATTGACCATGAGCAGCAGCAACTTGTTCTCTCCCTTCGAGGGGAATGTGCCATCAACTTGTAGGTCTGATCCATTTTTGTTTCTTCTATTAAGTCTCTTTTTATGGGCTTCGGCAAGTTGTTGGTTAGTAAATTGAAGTCCACGTTCAATGTTGTTGGCAGATGCTATTTCGCTATTGTTGCGGAAGATGTGTTTTGATGCCACCAGTTGACCTTCATCGTTGTGACATGCCAATGTCCAGTAATTGTCATCATTTCGCAGCAGAGTGTAACCATCGGTAGTTCGAGCCCAGTTACAATATTCATCGCCTTGCAATACTATTTCTATAACAGTCCCATCGGGCTGTGTTGTCTTGATTGCTCCGGGATAAGCCGGTACTGCCTTGGCCATGGTGTGGGAAATAATTACCATGCATAGAAGAGCCAAGAGTCTTTTACTGTTTAGTCTCATCTTGTTTCGCTAAAAATCAAAAGACGCACCCATCTCTATTGTCATAGATGTTAGATGCGTCTTTTGAAGGATTAATTAACCAATAGTCATTTATTTAACAAACTTACCTGTTCCGGTTATTGTATTTACGATGTAAACACCATCATTAAGATTGGCTACCGGTATAACAGTTGTGTTCTCTTGACCCATTACGCTTGTTACCAACATACCGTTAACGTCGTAGATGCGAACTTCCTCGCCGGCTACTGTACCGCTTACGTTGAGGTTATCACCGTCCATGTACAGGGCAAATACTACATCGCCGTTGGCGTTGATAGCCATGTTGCCACTTTGGCTCTTAGCCCAGAGGATAAAGTATGCACCCAGACCTTTCTTGGTGTTGTCAAGTTGGTCAACAGTGTACCAGTTACCATCGGCAGTTATAGTTGCATTATCGGGAACTGCCACAGGCTTAACGTAGAGAGTCGACTTCTCGGTGGCATGTTTCACAACGTTGGTTGCAAAGTAAGAACGACCTAAGTTGGGGTCATAAGCTGTAATAACCATGTTGCTTGCAAACTCGAAGGCGAGATAGAATGTGCCTTCTACTTCAACAGCTTCACCCAGCAATTCGAGGAAGTTGACTGTGCGACCTTCACCGGCACCCGAACCAATACCTGTATTGCCAAATACTTCTTTCAGTGTTGAAGTTACGCGACCGAATACTTTGTTCTCGTCGAGTTTTCCATCGGTCTCACCGTAGAATACAATCTCAAATGGTTTTTCACTATCATAACCCGATGTGAATGCACAGTTCTTGTAGTGTGCCATCCATGTGTTGAGAACTGTAATACCCAGTTGTGTACCCTCGGGCAGTTCGAAACGCTCGGCAAACTTGTGATAGTAGCGATTGTAACCGGTTACGAAGTCATAGTTGTGTTCCTCGTTACCGTCTCCATCGAAGGCAGGTATCAATCCACGCTCTAACAGACCATCTTGAATGGGGTTCCATGTCATGATAGAGAGGTTGTCCGATTTGTAGTTGATGTACTCAACCGATACCGAACGGCTTGTTGAGCGAGATGCACGAGCATTGGTAGCTGTCAATTTCACGCTGTATTCACCCGATTGGTTGAACTCGAATGAGGGAGTTTCTTCCTCCGAGTAGTAAGTTTCACCATTGGGGAATGTAACTTCCCATTGGTAGCTTTCGGCATCTTTCGACAAGTTGGTAAGTTCTACCATTTGTCCCTCGAATACTACCATCTTGCTTTCCATGATTTCAAACAATCCGCCGAATGCAAATGCGGGAGTAGGACGATGCATGAGACCGGGAGCTGTGATGTTGAAGTCTTCAATGGCTACCATTCCCGAGTAGTTAACATCGGTGTTCAGTGTGAATGCAAAGCAATATGCACCGCTTATTTGTGGCTTGAATGTAAACTCTTGTTTTACCCATTCGCCTATCGACTCGTCTACTACTGTCATCATTGTAACAGGATGGAAGTCGAAATCTTGCTCAGTACCTACGGTTACTTGAAGATCGGTAGCTCTCAATATGCCACCGCCTGAATTACCGGGCATGTACAAGTAGTAAGAGATGGTGTACTCGTAGTCGGTGCTGAGACGGAAGAAGGGAGTGTACAAGCGGTCATCACGATTGTCGAGAGTCGACTCATCGGCTACCAAGTAGTAGTTGCCTGTTACGGCATCAAGATCTTGGATGGCTGCTGTGAAGAAAGGATAGCTACCTACGGTTGCCCATCCTTTGGGTACGACTGTTGTACCGTCGTAGTCATTATCGTAGTTATCGAATGTGTTGAAATAGGGAACCTCGATAGCTGTTGTGTAGTTATCTTGGTTGGGTTCGAGAAGCTCCATACCGGTAGTTGCGTTCCATTGCAACAAATAGTAGGCTGCATCAGTCTCGTTCGCAGTGCTAAGTTCGATAATAATAGATGCACGACCCATTACTGTGGGTGTTACAACCAATTGGAGATTATAACCTTCCTCACTCATAGCGTCGGCCATGGGTATAACATCTGTTCCCAAGGTAACATCGTTTTGGTAATCACCGGCTGTTCTGTTGGCAACGTTTATATCACCTACAAGACCGGTAGCCTTGACGTTAACTTCTACTGTGTACTTGCGACCCAAGATAGCTTCTTCTAGTTCTTCTATTTCGGGTGAAACGGTTACAACGGCATGCTCAATGGCTGTCCATGATGCATTCCATGTAGCTGTTTCTTTCAAGTTTTCGGCAACAAGTGAGAGGGTAGCTGTTGTAGCTTCGGTTGTTGCGGGAACCATAGTGATTTCGAGGTCATAACCAGTCTCGCTCATAGCTTCGGCCATAGGAATGGTCTCTACGGCTACTGTCATTTCGGCTGACGAAATGTTCTCTATTGCAATGTCACCTACAAGGTTGGCAGCTTTCACATTTACGATAGTAGTGTAAGTATCGCCTACGAAAGCATCGGTCAACTCGTATGAGGCAGGTGTCAATACAACCTCTACGGGTTGTACGGCATTCCATTCGAGAGCTACGTTACCGGCTTCTTTCAAGTTAGTGGTATTCAACTCAAATGTAGCACCGGTCAGTTCGGTATCGGCAGGAACGATAGTTACAACGAGGTCATAACCAGTCTCGCTCATAGCCTCAGCCATAGGAATAGCAGCAACATTTGTTGTCAATACTTCGTTCGAGATATTTTCCACAGCGATGTCGGCTACAAGGTTGGTGGCCTTCACATTTACAGTTGTAGTGTAAGTGTCACCTACATATACCTTACCCATCTCTACCTTATCGGTCGAGAGTGTGATTGTAGCACGTTCGATAGCCTTCCATGTCAAGGCAACCTCCATAAGAGTTTCAAGGTTCTCAGCTGCCAATTCAAATGTAGCACCGGTACTTGTAGTAGCAGCCGGAGTGGCAGTGAGTGTAAGGGTGTAACCTTCTTCGCTCATGGCATCGGCCATAGGAATGGTCTCTACATCGACTGTAAGCTCTTCCGATGAGATGTTTTGTACGGTGATGTCGCCTATAAGATTAGCAGCCTTCACATTCACAGTTGTAGTGTATGTTTCGCCTACGAAGATAGTAGGCTCTTCGGTTGTGGCAGGGGTAACTGTCAGTTCAACGGGAACAATAGGAGTCTCACCACCTTCGGCAGGAGCATAGCCGGTGATAGTAACGTCATCGATAGCGATGTTACCGCAATCGCGGAAACTTGCAGTCTCTTTGAACGAAATAGAGAAGCAATATTCACCGTCAGCCTCGGGAGTGAAAGTATATTTCACTTCGGTCCATTCGCTGCAAGCCGCATTAGTTCCGCCCAATTCAATAGTTTGAGCATCGAGCGATTGAGCAGTACCGGCTTTAACATCG
>JAFXJY010000020.1 GCA_017531985.1 Bacteroidaceae bacterium | reverse complement strand
TTATTATTATTATTATTATTCGTTATCATCGGCAACGGGCTTGACCAAGACCGATGTAGTATCTACTTTGACAACTTGCACCTCAACATTTTCATCAACATAGCTGATGGCCCGTGCCTCGACCGATACATTATTAATGAGTACACGTCCCATAGGATTGAGACGCGACAATGTCACACCCTTATCGCCAACTTGTATCGATGATGCCACCTGTGTAGGGGCAGTCTCGTCGATATTGGTGTGCAATGACATCTTATCGAGCATGCGTGAACGCATGAAGTACCACATTAATAATATAGTGAGCAGTAGTGCTATGATGATAGTTATAAATCCAGCCATCACACCCAATCGTGCAAAGGCATAATAGATGGTAACTGCATAGAAAACCAGGGATGCTATGCCTGCCACCGAGATACCGGGAAGGAAGAATATTTCGAGTAACAGCAGAACGATGGCTACTGCCAGTAGAACGATGATGATGATGGTGTCGAGTATCATAGGCTGATTATTATTCGTCCAACATATTGAGATATGACAATTCGGCTCGGCGGGCACGATTTTCATATACTTGGGGCGACTCATACTCTTCGAGCATGGCGTTTTCCAGTTCCAGAATTTGAGAAGCCAATAATTGTTGCTGTGCAGGCTTGGCCGCTGCATATTGCTGTCGCAACTGTTGCAAGCGTTCATCGCGTTCCTCTATTTTCTTACGCAATGTCTGTGCCTGATAGAAATAGGTAAGAGCTTGACGATTACGAAAATCGGCAGCATAGGTATATACCAGTTCGTCATTAATGACAAAGTAAAACTCGGGGGCATCGACCGACTTGGCAGCAAACTCAATTCTCTCAATTTCGTTGAGTAGTGTGGCATACTGAGTTGTATCGGCTTGCCAAGTAGCTGTAATATCAGATAGCTGAGCCAATGCCGTAAGATTATCGGCTTCGGTATCTTGATATACCGTCTTCACTTCATTGGGAATGAATATGTAAAGTGTGAGCTTACCGGGAATATGATTTCGATCGGAGACGAACCATCCCACGCCGAGTGTTTCGTCAATGACCATCATATAGTCATTGTAGGGCGAGTTGAAAGGCATTCCTACATTCTGTGGCAGCATAAAGTCACCATTTTCTGAATTGAATATGGTAATATATATGTCGTAACCTCCAAGTGAAGATTCACCGTCCTGTGCAAAATATAGTGTCTGACCATCGCCCAAGAGGAATGGAAATCGCTGATTGTCGGAGTTATTGAGATTTTCAGAAAGAGGTAACAACTCACTCCATTCATTACCGAGCAGCTGAGAGGACTGGAATAGATCGTACTGATTATCGTGCGACTTAGAGGCAAGATATACAATATCGTTGCGTTGAGGTATATAAGCTACTACGGGAGTATCGAGGGGAAACTTAAAGGGCAAGTTGCGAGAACTGAGCAGTCGTCCGGTCTCGGGTGTCAGTCGATAACTTTCAAAGAATGAGAGTGAGTCGACATGCACACTGTCTATTACTTGCACTTGCTCTATGCCTCGCATCATTCTCGCACCCAATTTTGCCTTGGAAATACGCTGTGTAAGTAGTACAGATGCGTCGTCCTCATCGAGTGATGCTTCGTAATCTTCATAGGCATCAATGGCTTCGTCGAAACGATAAAGGGTTGCATAAATTTCACCTAAATAAAAATGAGCCTTGTCGACCTTGCGAGAGACTGCCTTATCGAGATACTTAATCGCATCGCCGTACCGTCCTATATGGTAGAGACACACACCATAATTGTAATTGAGTGTTCCATTATTGGATTTTTTCTTCAATTCACGCTCAAACGTTGGTGCAGCTTCGCTATATCGACCTTCATCGAACAGCTGCCGTGCTTCATCGAGTGTATACACCTCGGCTTGCAGGGAGAAGATACTCGTTATTGCGAGCATAATAGCACCGATTATAGCAAAACCTTTATGCATATATATAGAAATCGTTTAAGTGATACCAAAGATACGAAGTTTTTTCTAAATATGTATTATCTATAACGAATTTTATGATAAAATGCGAGGTAGAAACTCCTGTTCGAAATATATCATCTCTTCACGCGATGCAAAGGCATCACGCGGCAGAAAAAAGTAGGTGTAACCATGTGTGTAGATGTGAAAAGCCGTAGATGTGCGTTCGACTCGCTGTACCTGACTCCACGATAGAACGCTACGACGCTTTTCGTCGTACATGCAATCTATGCCTTGACTATGTAATATAACGTTCTTATCGACAACCGAATAGAATGCTTCGGGTCGCAGAGCGTAGTTGTAATATATCATGAAGATAATGAATGGTGCAATGATGAAGATAAACATGAGCAATAGGATGCCGCATCGCAGTTCGACACAACTTGCTGCCACGAGTGCCACAAAGAGGAGTAATATAACACTCCACCACTGACGCAACATACGCGTGGCTATGACTCCAAAATATTGTGATGATGAAATGCGATAAGGCAATGTTTCAATAGATGTGTCGATTGTTATCATTGTCTTGTAGAACAAATCCATATACCCGTGAAGGGGTTTTCAGGCATAGCTGTGAGGCTGTCGAGACGTTGTTGAGCTTGCGACATGGTAGAATATCCGTCAATGTAGAGGCGATATTTACCGGCATTCTCATATATCTTAATATCCTGCTCTACTCCTGCATGGCGGAAATTAACTATTTGTACTTGTGCTTGCGATAATGAGGTGAGCGAACCTATAACAAGGATGTATCGAGGATGCTCTTCGCTAACCTGCACTTCGGTGATTGTCGATGTACTTTCGACCGTAGCGGCATCATTTGTCGCGACGTAATCACTATCCACCGATTCGGTCAATATATCTATGGTATTATCAACAGCTTCATCGACAGCTTCGTTAACAACTACCGATGAAATCGTATCGTTAACAAGACATGGTGTTTCATCTATTGTCTTGTAATTCAACATTTCTACCGCTACAAGAGCTGCATAGTCGTTCGTTGTCTCAAAGTTATCAACCGGGGTAGAGATGGAAAGCATTACCATGACTATAATGGCAACCGACGCAACAGCCTGCCATGCTCGACGCTTCCAACCGATGTGTACACGAGAGGGAGTAGAGACTGTATCTTCGTCAGCAATCAGTTCTTTATCATCGTCGACAGGCACAAGCAGTTGCGACAACAACGGCATGGACAGAGACTGCAACAAAGATATTGACGCCAATACTTCGACATCATCAGCCTCAGCAAAGATCATGGTTGTGTCGTCTTGCTTGGTAAATGTTCCTATTTTGTCCCACATCACTTTACCATCACGCAGCACACACTCACGCCACTCGACGACTTGCTCATCAATGACCGCCATAGCCTGCTCGTAGGTACAAGCCCTTTCACGCATGATAGAGTGAGCCAATACGCCATCGCTATGAGCCAACAGCGGATTGAAACTAATCCAACGACGAGGGGGTGTAACTATATTATTGTCAAGGTCGAACGATGCACACTCATGCTGCACAACCAAGGCACCCCACCCCGGCACGATAACACAATCGTGCTGTGTGAGAAGATAACGTATGTGTAGCACAAGGTTTTTCATATTACAAAGATATGAGTTATACTTGAAATGTGCAAGAAATATAACCGATTTTATTGATGATTGAAGACGTGGTAGAAAAAAGAGTTTACTCTTTGGTTATCTCATTTATAAGATTATCGCATGTACGGGCATCATATCCGAGCTGCCGAGCCAGTTCGATGTCGGCAATGGCATCGCGATACTCATATCGAGCTATCTTAACATAGGCACGCAGGATGTAGACAAAGGGGTCATTGGTAGATAGTTGCATAGCCCGTTCAATATCCTTGTCGGCAAGCGATGCCTTTCCCCATAGTATATAGGCCTCGGCACGACCTATGTAGAGATATGGCATATCGGGGTTATCGCGGAGAACTTGATTATACATTTCGACAGCTTCATAGTAAAAACCTTGTGCCTTGAAGTAGGTTGCAAATCCCATACGAGCCATGCTGCTGGCAGGATTTTGCCTCAACATATATTCCAAGTCTTTGCGACACGCCACCGTATCGCCTTGCTGCATGTATATGAGTGCCCGGTTGTAAAGAGCATCTTCGTCAGTATCATCCAAGAGAATAAGGTGGCTATAATCGGCAGCCGCCAGTTCAAGACTATCCATCTCGGCATAGAGGGCAGCTCTATTTCGCAACAAAGTAGTGGAGCGTGGCGTCATAAAGAGTGCCATGGAATAGGTTTTCAGAGCCTCTTGATACTTACCATTGTAACGTTGCACTGTACCAAGATTGGAGAGCAGCAACGAATTTTGTGCATTGGCAGGCTCGGCTCGCAAGGCATTAAGCAGAGCGACCTCGGCTCTCTCCCACTCTTCACGTTCGATGTAAATATCCGCACTGTCTACCCACTGATAATAAGAGTCGCCAACTGCCACCGGAACAATAACCCAAAGCAGCAGGATAGTTATGAATATTTTTTTCATCGGAATATAATTTACGATGGTAACCCTTGACCGATATTAAGCGGTTGCATCTTATACCCCATTCGTTCCAGCTCCATAGCAGCACCTAAACGATACATAGCACGAGCTGCTCGCACAAATATGTGATAAGCCATGACGCTTTGAGGCTCGATTTGCTCTTGTCGTATCAGCTGCACAGTAAGTTCGCCGCAACGACGCATCATGTCCTCCAAGTGAGCAGCTTGTGACGACCCCAGAGGCATATTGAGAATGTCGGCTACAATGTGTTCATCCATATCATCAAAACCACGAGAACCATAAAAATCGGTATATTTCATCGCCGAATATCGGCTCCAATCACTATCCCAACCATGAGCCACAGCCATTCCCAAATAGGCAGCCCAAGCCACCGACACAACAGGATAATCACTCACCAGCTGCACTGCATCGGCCAAATATTCAGGGGCAATGCCTTTCCAGTACTGATCAATATCCTCGGAGGAGGGAAAGATATTATTCAACTTATCGTACGAACGACACATTCCTATCAACTTTTGGAGTAGTGCCATTTCAAAATTATCCAAATACTCGATGTTATCCATATCAATATTTTTGTGCAAAAGTAACTATTTTATAGCACACTCACGACATGCAAGTATATAAATATTGTGTGTAAATATTATTGAATGTATAATAATGGATGACGAGCAACCGCCATTGTGCTTGCAGAATCGTTTGTTTTTCATTACCTTTGTGGTCTTAATCATCAATCAAACATGAGTAAAATAGTTTTTCGTTATATTTTTCTGTGCATTGCAATAGCGATGCTAACAAGTTGTAAAAATTGTGGTGATGAACCGGTCAATAATTTACCGGTCGAACGCACCATACTGGTGTATATGCTTGCCGACAACAATCTGGGCGAGACGTATGAGTATGACCGAACCAATATCATTGATATGGGAGAGGCTTTGTCCAAAGTAAACAACAATAGTCGACTACTCGTTTTCTATGCCGGATATGACACCGTTCCCTATCTGATGGAACTGACCAATAGTAAAAAGGGAGGCTACAATGTCAACAAATTAAAATGGTACGACCAAGCTATATCGACCGACAGCACCACTATGAAAAGAGTTCTGTCCGACGTCAGAGAAATCGCTCCGGCCGAGAACTATGGTCTTATCATGTGGTCGCACGCCACCAACTGGCTACCTAACAATCGTTTTTACAGCCGTTCAAACACAGTTTCACCCACATCGTTCGGTCGCGAGGGTGATGAAGAATTGAGCATGAACATAGACGAGATGAACAGTGCATTAAAATGGTTTCATCACGACTTTATTCTCTTCGATGCCTGCTTGATGGGCAGTGTTGAGGTTGCCTATGAACTGCGAGAGGCTTGCGACTACATTATTGCTTCGCCCACCGAGACAATGGGTGCCGGCTATCCATATAGCGAGATTATCCCCATGTTACTAACTAAGGAGATAGACTATATAAAGGTGTGTGAAGAGTACTGTAAGACATATATAACAACAGCCAATGCATCGGGTACCATCTCACTGATAAAGACCGATGAAATGGAGTCGCTGGCTCAATGCTGCCAAGACATTGTAAAAGGCAAAGAGGAGGAAATAGCCAACTTGGAGACTCGCGACATTCAATACTTCGATCGTCGATTGCCACACATGTTCTACGACTTACAAGACTACATGACTCGGATAGGCGATGATGACCAACTCGACCGACTGCAATCATGCTTACAGAGTGCTATACTTTACAAGGCAGCAAGCCGCAATTTCTTAAATATACAAATCAAGAAATATAGCGGACTGAGTTGTTACATACCGGGATGCAGTGATGACAGCATCATAGAGGACTATTATCAAAAATTGCAGTGGAATAAAGACGTATATAATTCATCAAAATAATAAAACCAAAAACTAAAACATCAGATTATGAGCAAATTATTACTGGGAATCAACCCCGATGTAAGCAAAGAGGTGACCGATAGTATTGCTACTACACCTACACTTCAAGATGCAGCCGAGAATTTATCAAAAATGGACTTCAACGAAATATGGAGTCAGTTATTGTCAAGTGGAATAGATCTCGGATTGAAAATCATTGTTGCCCTACTTGTGTACTGGGTGGGAAAATTTCTTGTTGACTTGTTATATAAAGTAGTAAAAAATACGCTCGAACGTCGTCATGTTGATGCCTCTATCAACTCATTCTTATTGAGCCTTATCCGCATGGTAATGATGTTTGTCCTCATTATTACCATTATCGGTGTATTGGGCATCAATACCAGCTCATTTGTAGCTCTCTTTGCATCGGCAGGTGTTGCCATAGGTATGGCATTGAGTGGTACTTTGCAAAACTTTGCAGGTGGCGTAATGATACTCCTCTTCAAGCCCTACAAAGTAGGCGACTGGATTGAGGCTGCCGGTGTGTCGGGTGGTGTCAAGGAGATACAGATATTCAACACTATCCTTACCACAGCCGACAATAAGATGATTATTATACCCAATGGCAAGTTGTCGAACGACACAGTTATCAATTACAGCAAAGCCGGCACTCGTCGCGTAGATTGGTCATTTGGCATCTCATACGGCGATGACTACGACAAAGCCAAGGCTGTACTTACTCAATTTATTAATGATGATAAACGCATACTCAAAGACCCCGCTCCTGCTATCGTACTTGACAAACTTGCCGATAGTTCTATTCAAATAGTAGTGCGTGCATGGGTTGATGGTGGCGATTATTGGAGCGTGCTGTATGACATGAATGAACGCGTGTACAAGGAATTTGGCAAACATGGACTTTCGTTCCCCTTCCCCCAAATGGATGTACACATCACCAAAGAATAACAATAGCAAGATAAGTTCTATAATTTCCAAGAACAATACATAACAGACAAACGCCTGTCCACTGAAATGATGGACAGGCGTTTGTCTGTTATAATATCAATACTCGCAGCCCATTACAACAGCATGGCAGCTAATGCATACATAGCAGCAATTGCCATCAGCACTGCTACCACAAGCATGGTTTGCCGGAATCGTCTCCACGGACTGAAATCATAGTTTACTTTATCGTCCCTTTTCATAATATAATGATTAGAAAGTAATTGTTAATATTATCTATCCTCTGAGAGTAGATATACATAGTGTAAGTCAACAAAAGAGATGTGTAACACAGGTGTGAGTAATAAACAAGAGGCTGCATCCGGCAAGATGCAGCCTCTGCTATAAAACCTCTGAGAGATTTTATTTTACTTTAGCAACCACAGCCTTAAATGCCTCAGGGTGGTTCATAGCCAAATCGGCCAACACCTTACGGTTGATTTCGATACCGGCTTTATGCAAGGCACCCATCAACTTAGAGTAAGACATACCTTCGAGACGGGCAGCAGCGTTGATACGTTGTATCCACAATGCACGGAAGTTACCTTTTTTGTCCTTACGGTCGCGATAAGCATAAGTAAGACCTTTTTCCCAAGTGTTCTTGGCAACGGTCCACACGTTTTTACGACAACCGAAATAACCGCGTGTTAGTTTCAGAATTTTTTTTCTTTTAGCTCTTGAAGCTACATGGTTTACTGATCTTGGCATAGTTTTTACATTTTTGAATGTTAGCGTCACCCGCAAGGATGCTCTTAACTGCTAAAACATTCGGTTAATACTTTTGTAACTACTTTGTTTTTTTAAGAGAAATGATACTAAATGAATTACTTCATTGCGAGCAATTTCTTCACGTTGTTCTCATCGGCACTTGAAATGAGGGTGAAGTGACCCAAATTTCTTTTTTGCTTCTTAGTTTTCTTAGTGAGAATGTGGCTCTTGTAAGCATGTTTTCTCTTGATTTTTCCTGATCCGGTAAGGGCGAACCTCTTTTTGGCACCGGAATTAGTTTTAATCTTTGGCATTTTAAATTGTTTTTAGTGTTACATTATATATACTGCGGATTGTCCGCGTATTTTTTTATTTTTTCTTGGGCGTAATCATGATTATCATACGCTTTCCTTCGAGAACGGGCATATTCTCGGCTTTGCCATACTCTTCGAGGTCGTTTACAAAACGAAGCAGAAGTACTTCACCTTGTTCCTTGAAAAGGATGGAGCGACCTTTGAAAAAGACATATGCTTTTACCTTTGCACCTTCTTTAAGGAACTCTACGGCATGCTTAAGCTTGAAGTTGTAATCGTGCTCATCGGTCTGTGGTCCAAAACGTATTTCTTTGACAACGACCTTAGCCGCCTTAGCTTTTTGCTCTTTTTGTTTTTTCTTTTGCTGATAAAGGTACTTTTGATAATCCAATATCTTACAAACGGGAGGCTCGGCATTGGGCGAGATCTCTATCAAGTCAAGTTCTTGCTCATCGGCAATACGCAACGCTTCTTGCAGCGAGTAAACGCCTTGTTCTACATTATCACCTACGAGACGTACTTCTCTGGCTCGTATCTGGTTGTTTATGCGATGTTGCTCTTTGCCATCATTTTTACCGGCACCACGTTGTGGTCGAGGCGAACCGTTGGGGGTTTGGGGCTTTTTCTCCATTCAAAAAATTACCATTGGTTTATCATTTTTTCTACCTCATCTGAGATTTGTGCGGCAAAGGTAGTAATTTTTACGACACCTTTGTCACCTTCACCCTGTTTTCTTACAGAAACTTCTTCATTTTCTGCTTCTTTTTCGCCTACGATGAGCAAATAGGGTACTTTTTTAATCTCAGTATCACGAATTTTACGTCCAATCTTCTCATTGCGGAAGTCAACAAAGGCACGGATGTCGCTCTTGGCGAGTTCGTCGGCAACGTGTTGTGCGTAGTCATTGTACTTCTCGCTGATGGGCAGAATGGCCACTTGGTCGGGGGTAAGCCACAATGGGAATTTACCACCGGTATGCTCGATAAGCACAGCAACGAAGCGTTCCATTGAGCCAAACGGAGCACGGTGTATCATGACAGGACGGTGCTTTTGGTTGTCGTTGCCGGTGTATTCGAGGTCGAAACGTTCGGGAAGATTATAATCGACTTGTATTGTACCTAATTGCCAACGACGACCTATGGCATCCTTAACCATAAAGTCGAGTTTAGGACCATAGAAAGCAGCTTCACCCAACTCTACACGAGCCTGCAAGCCTTTTTCCTGACAAGCCTCCACGATGGCACGTTCGGCTTTCTCCCAATTCTCGTCCGTTCCGATATATTTCTCTCGGTTATTGGGGTCACGCAGTGATATTTGAGCCTCAAAGTTTTCAAAGTTGAGTGCTTTGAAAATTATGAAGATAATATCCATCACTTTGAGGAACTCGTCTTTAAGTTGATCGGGGCGACAGAAGATGTGAGCATCGTCTTGGGTAAATCCGCGTACACGAGTCAATCCATGCAACTCTCCACTCTGCTCGTAACGATAAACTGTACCGAACTCGGCGAAACGCAAAGGCAGATCACGATAAGAACGAGGTACTGTTTTGTATATCTCGCAGTGGTGAGGACAGTTCATGGGTTTGAGCAAAAATTCCTCGCCTTCCTCAGGTGTGTGTATGGGTTGGAACGAGTCTTTACCATACTTGGCATAGTGTCCCGAGGTTACATATAAATTTTTAGCACCTATATGAGGTGTCATTACTTGCTGATAGCCGAAGCGTTTCTGTATACGGCGAAGGAAGTTTTCAAGACGCTCACGCAGAGCAGCACCTCGTGGCAACCACAAGGGCAATCCTTGACCTACCGACTGCGAGAAAGCAAAGAGTTCGAGTTCTTTACCTATCTTGCGGTGGTCACGCTTCTTAGCTTCTTCCATCATTACCAAGTACTCATCGAGCATTTTCTTCTTGGGGAATGTGATACCATACACACGAATGAGTTGTTGACGGTTTTCATCACCACGCCAATAAGCACCTGCCAATGAGTTGATCTTCACAGCCTTGATTACGCTCGTATTGGGGATGTGAGGACCGCGGCAGAGGTCGGTAAACGAGCCTTGTGTATAGGTGGTGATAGTACCATCTTCGAGTTCGTTTATCAACTCCACTTTATATTCTTCACCACGCTCACCGAAGAGTTTGAGAGCGTCGGCTTTACTTATCTCTTGACGTACAATGGGTTCTTTGCGTGCAGCGAGTTCGAGCATCTTGGCTTCAATACGCTCAAAGTCGGCAGCTGTCAGCGAATGTTCTCCGGGATCAACATCGTAATAGAAACCGCTTTCGAGGGCGGGACCTATACCGAATTTTATGCCGGGATATAAAATCTGCAATGCTTCGGCAAGAAGGTGAGCCGATGAGTGCCAGAAAGCATGTTTACCTTCGGCATCATCCCACTTGAAGAGCTTTATAGCAGCATCTTTTTCAACAGGACGCATCAAATCCCACGCTTCGCCATCAATTTCAGCCACCAATACATCTTGTGCCAATCGAGGACTGATGCTCTCGGCAATCGCAAGCGGAGTTATACCGCTTTCAAATTCTTTTACCGAGTTATCGGGAAATGTGATTTTAATCATATCATTATCAATTAATTAGTTCAATATAAACTCATAAAACGCAGGCGAGCAACGTACGCCCGTTTTTTACGAGCGACAAAGTTAGTAAATTATTTTGCGATAGACAAATATATACGAGAGAAATGTATTGTTTTCTGTTTAATATTTTTCGACTTTTGCACCTCTTTCTGAAAGCATTAAACTCGAATGCCGGCATGAGCATCAGATGCCATAGCCGGGGCAATACATTGTAACGTCAATCACTCACTGCATGGCATGGCAACGCCTTGACTTATCACTGTTTATCCATGCGTTTGAGCAGATTGTATGCTGCCATAATTCCCATCTCGCCGGCACGAGAGAGATCCTCTCGACCTTGCACATCGTTACCCATACGAAGATGTGCCAATCCGCGATTGAAATAGGCATCGGCAAAATCAGGTTGCAGATTGATGGCTTGATTGTAATCCTCGATTGCTTGTGCTACATTATCGGTTACAAAATGGATATTTGCCCGGTTGTAATAGGCATAAACAAATCGGGGAGATAATTCGATGGCTCGATCAAGATCTTGCAAGATGAGCTGATATTCAATACGAACAGCTGCTTGCGACAACGGCGATACCGTAGCCGATGCATCGTGGCCGGCTTCATCGCCCGAAACAGCCATTTCATTACGCGAGTATTCAAGTTTCTTATAACGCACTACCGCTCGCTGAAAGTAGGCCAGCATAAGATTGGGGCTGAGTGCGATGACTCGATTTATATCCTCCAACGCATCAGCATAATCTTGGATAAGCATGAGGTCGAGAGAGCGAGCCATGTATTTAACCGGATTATTGTTATCGCCTCGCTCTATCTCTTCGGTGTATTTCCCTGCCGAAATAAAATGCTCGGTGATAAGAGCCGAGGTGATAAGTTCTTCCTCGTTGGTTATGACAAGTGAATGGTTGAAAATCCCCAATTCGTTAAGTTGCATCAACTCATCGGCAAAGGCATTGGAGGGTCTCAACTCATTGGGACGTTCATAGTAGCTGAGCAGAAACAGTGGCTGCAATGACACTTGTACATTGCGGTCTTGTATGCGACCTCGCACACGACTCTCATACTTGGGTTCGAACGCCTGCATTAAGTCTTCATCGCCCACCAAGAGGCGGTCGTACTTGCTGATACTCTTGTCCGACTCGCGACGCTCGCGGATATTCTCGGCAGCTTGTTCCGAGGCCTCACGTTGCACATCGGGATTGACTTGAATACGCTCAGCAAGAGCCATATACTGCTTAAAATCGCGTTCACCACCCTTGTTATCGCCATTCTTTCGTTTCGCTTCGGAACGGGCAAAAAGTCCCGCTGCATAATCGGGGTACACCTCCAATACAGCGTCAAAGTCGGCAATTGCTTGGTCGTACATACCCAACTCATCGTATAGGATGGCACGATTGAGTATGGCATGATAGTTGTGTGGTTCACGTTTAATTACTTGCGAGAAGTCCTCAACAGCATAGTTACGTTCGCCCACCTGAGCCCTCAACAGACCACGATTGTAATAAGTCATTGTATTGGCCGGGTCAAGCAGAATAACGTAGTCGTAATCATCCATGGCACCTCGCAGGTCATCGTTGTGGTATCGTATCAAGGCACGGTTGATATAATACTCCACACGCTTAGGTTCGAGTTTTACAGCTCGGTTCATATCATCGAGAGCAGCCTTATAGTCATTGTGAGCCTTAACGTGCAGCAAAGCTCGCAAATGATAGGCATCGGCCATGTTCTTGTCGAGGGTTATCACCTTATCAAGATCGGACTGTGCAGCAATAGTATCGCCACGCATCAGATTAAACTGGCTGCGGGTAAGATAGGCCGAGGCATAAGAAGGATAGAACGCAAGCAACTCTTCATATACCGAGTCGGCTGCCACATAGTTACTATCCTGCACATAGGCAATAGCCAGATTGTTCAGCAAATTGCGATTGGCAGGAGCATATTCAAGCCCCTGTTTATAGTCGGAAATAGCACCATCAAAGTCATTGCGATTTTGCCTAACTACCCCTCGCAGATAAAAGACATTCTCAAAGAACGGATTACGCTCAATACAAGCGGTAGCATCCTCCTCGGCTCCATCAAGATCGTCGAGGCTAAACTTAGCCACAGCCCGATAGTAATAAGGGTCAGCCCAGTAGGGTTTTAGTTTGATAACCTGATTGAAATATTGAATAGAAAGCACATAATCCTCAAACTGTAATGCGTTACGACCGATGTTCATGACACGTTCAGTACTAATCTGAGCAGAGACCGGCCACGCACACAGCATCGAAATGCAGCACATTATTATATATAACAACAATCGCTTCATACATTCAATTGTAATGATGGCACAAAAGTAAGTATTAAAAACGAGAGTGTGATAAGAGTTTACATTTTTTTATCATCTTCATCAGTCATTTACCACAAAGAGCTTCTACAAAATACCTTAAATAGTTGCACCAGACAGCAGAAATAATTAAATTTGCAAATTATTAGAGGTTAGAAAAGAAGCAAACTACGAAGAAATTTGTTTTTTATTCACCAAGCAAAAACAACAAATCGAAATAAACAATCGTAAGAAAAATGAAAAGATTATTATTACCAACCACGGTATCAATCATGCTGATAATGAGTACAACAGCGTGCAAAACAACTGAAAAGGTAGAAATGACAAATCACAACAACACCCAAGTAACACAAGTTGAAATCAAGGACTTACACCCCATTGACGAAAATTTATTGCATGGCAAATGGATTATTACTTCGGCCATGGGACAACCTCTTGTATCGGACGAGACAGCCTACATCATAATAGACACCGACACTCATCGAATATATGGCAACAACGGCTGTAACACATTCAACGGCACGTTAGTATTGGGCGAAAATTGCACTCTATCATTTACCGACTGCATCACCACTTTGATGGCATGTCGTCCCGAAGTAACCGATGGCAATGTCATGCAAGCCTTGGGACGCACCACTTACTATAATACCACACAACACAATCACAATATACTCACCATCGACCTGCTTGATAGCACCGGCAGTACCGTAGCCAGCCTCCGTCGCGACATGCGAGAGATGCTCAACGGGCAATGGAATATTGTAGAAGCCGATGGTATGAAAATTAAACTCGATGAGATGCCTCAGATAGTAATAGATATTGAAGAAAACAAGTTTACCGGCAACTCGGGATGCAACATCATGAACGGCAGCATAGAGAGTAGCGACCAAGAGAACAAGATAGCCTTTGTCGGCGTTGTATCAACTCGTCGCATGTGTACCCCGCAAGTCATGGAGGTAGAGGACAAGATACTCGACGTCATTAACAAAGTAGAAAGTTTCAGCATCCTCGACAACAACCGCGTGGCACTATATAACCACGCATCACAATATGCCATAATGATACTCGAAAAGAGATAATTCTGACATCTTTTTCTACTTGTTTTTCGCATAAATAATACCTTTGATGAAACGACGTTTCATCAAAGGTATTATAATTATCTGTATTAGAGTGCTTTATATAAGGTTTCACCAACTACTTTTGCCTATTATACCGAAGTAATGCAGATCTAAAACCAACTATTATTGTCCACATTACCTTAAAAAGATACACAACTATTGCAAAAAACATATTTAGGTCATAGACCAACGTAGTTATAAAAAACACATAAACGAAGTTTCTTGCAGTAGGATCTCTATCTGTATCATAATCAGTTACTACTGGTAGAGAATGCTCCAATAGGCTTAAAAGGATAATAAATAAGGGAATAGAACTTATCACCATGATGATTTTAAGCCATATAGATCTATACAAACCATTGGGTCGACCTTTGATTTTGGAGATAAAATATATGAAGAATGGAAGCAAAAAGTGTAGGTCAATGTATATTTTTGCCGAACCAAATATCTTGCTCCATTCAACATTATGCCAAGCGAAAGTGCCATACCTATAAAACCAATTTGAGTAAGGGTAGTCACCTCCATTACACCTGTCAATAGTTTCAGTTCTACCATTATTATAAATCTCAAAACCAATTATTGCCAAAGCGAGCAATATAAATAATAACAAACCCCAAAATGCACCCTTGTTTCTCATAACAAATTTTCTTTTGATGTAATTAATTATATAGTTATACTTCTATTGATTGTTGCTTTGAAAACATAATTTCCATACGCTCGTTGGTTGTGCTTTCGACGGAAATCATTCCTTCAAATAGTATTTATATCCTTAATGTTTTGTTTTATAGAGTACGATAGTCTCCTCAATCTATCAACGCATCTATTAAATTTAATATTATTTAATATACATGCGTAGTTTCTCCACGAGTCAACAATTAGTATCAATTACTCCCTGCAACCAAATTTCCTTTTTATCAGTAGTTTTACCGCCATGCAAGTTCAATGATATATAAGCAGCCTAGCATTGGGTAATTAGCAATAAAAGTATCAATTACAAGGCGTTGAATTTCAAATAAATGCAATTATCACTATACTCACCAATGACAATGTTACTATAAATTTTCATAATGACAGATGAATTCTGCAAAGTTTTTTAATCATATGCTTAAACTAACAATGATAAAAACTAAGAATCTGTAAGATTGTGATACAATGCGATGTAGGTGTTATCTACAACAAGAGGATGGCTCCGATTGTGAGCCATCCTCTTGTTGTGTTATAATCAGTTTCTAATATATTACAATACAAGTCGGAAGGTTTCGTTATTTACTTTTACTACAACGACGCCTTGATATTCGATAGTGTACTGAGCAGTTCCTTGGGGTTGAGTGTTTCTGCTCAACATTCTACCCAAGGTATCATATATCACTACCTCACTATCGGGAGATGTAGTTGATACATATATCACACCATCGGCTACCCGGCATTTGGTTGCCTCATCGGTGTTTATATTGCCTACTCCGGCACTCAATTGTATAGGGAAACGATTACCCGGCATGGTTGTAAACTCGCTGTTGTGTCCGAGTACACTGAAAGAGTAGAGACCCAATGCTTCTAATCCCTCTACAACATAGCAATCGACATCACCCACTTCCACATCGGTAAATCCGGCAACAGGCAGGTCTTCCATTTTACCTCCATATCCTATTTTTATATCGTCGATGGCCACATTACCGGCACCGGGCTTTTCATATACCCATTTCAACGATTTATACTTAGAATCTACTTCTAACGACACGTTGGTACCACCGCTTACAGTCGAAATAGGTGAAATACTATATATTTCTTCCCACTTATTGTTGGTCATAGCGTACAACTTCAAGGCATTTTCGGCCTCTACGCCACTACCTCTATACCAGAACTCTACTATTCTGACACCACCTTTATATGCAGGTGTTTGCAGGAAGTCTTGGTCGGTATCCATCTTCAACGAAGGTGCCGATTCACCACAAAGCGAACTCATGGCATAGGTACCGGTACAAGAAGTTGACCAAGTATCCGGGAATGCTTCAAGTTTACCTGTGAAATCGAGCGTTTCGTATTCAGGTTCACCCAACTGAGATGTGTACACAGTGAGTGTATAACGGTCGGCTTCCGAGAGTTTATCCCAATAAGCCTTAAATCCGGTATCGGATATTTGTGATGCATGGGTAGCTGTTACCGACATATATTTGAGTGTAGGGTCATCGGTGGTAAATTCCACTTCGTTCGATGCCTTTGAGGTAAACATACCATCGGTTGCATACACTACATAATAATAGGTTGTCAAGGGGAACAAGCCCTCTATTTCGCAGGTGGCAACATCGCCTACATCCATGCGATTGTAATTACCCACAAACATTATGTCGCCATTATCGGCTTTGGTATATACACTGAGCAGATAGGATGTAGCTTGTGTAACCTTCTCCCAGCTTGCTGTTGCTTTATCAGCTTCTATACCGGCAGCCTCATGTGCCACCATTGCATCAAAGTAGTCGACACCACCTTTGAATACGAAACTGATGATACCCTCTTCACTCTCTTTTATATCGGTAATGGGCGAGTAGAGAGGTACACCTGCCCATGTCTTCATCGAAGGCTGTGTATTATCGGTAAACGAAGTTACATTGGCAGTTCCGGGAAAGACATCGCCGGGTATCGAATAATAAGATATATCATTATCGGCCTCTTCAATATCCACATGCTGGTGAGCCGGTGTGTTATTAACGACATTGCCGTTCCACACTACCTCATCATAGTCTATGTGCCACACCAGCATACCATGTCCGGGCAAGAACTCGTCCCAACCCTTTTGTTGTCGGTTTTCGAGGATATAATATTCGTTTTCCAAGTTAGTCTTTATCATATACACTTCTCTGATGCCGTTTTTATCGGTCACATGTCCCATTGTGATATTGGCAGGGTCATCCAACACAATAGGTTCAGTCCAGTTCATGCAATATCTTTCGTAGGCCGACATGTAGGGAGGTGTCCATGAGTCGTTGTTGTAAGAACCGGAGTCCATCAAGCTCCAAGATTGAGGAGAAAAAGCTCCTGTATATTGTGTAGCGTACAGGTCGGGGAAACCCAATACATGGGTAAATTCATGACAGAACACACCGATACCCGATATAGATTGTCCTCGTCCATCACGCAACTCGCTCGAACATGCATAGTGTCCCAACTGCACACCATCGAAGAAGAACGTGCGACCGGCATCTATCACATCCCATGAGTGAGGCCACACTGTATATGCCTCACCACCATCGGCCTGACCGTAACCGGCATAAAATACATACACATTATCTATTTTACCATCTTCATCGCGGTCGTACTGTGTAAAGTCTATCTGGTCGTCGAGCAATGAACATGCCTCTATAATCATTTCATGAGCATTAGCATCGGTGGTAGTCTGTGTATCACCGCCATAATAACTGATGGGGTTTGATAGCTTCACAGGACCAAAGACATCGAACTCCGGAACAAACACGCCATTACTGCTCGCCATGAAGTAATCCTTCACCGAGCCTGTTGCTCCAAAGTCATCATAACCAAGCTTATTCAACTGGTCGTGGAACTTCTGTAAGGGATCTTCCAATGTAAACGAATTGTCGGAAAATTCTACCAAAATAGCGACGCCCTTTTGAATACCGAGCGTAGGATAAGTAGTACCACGTCTCATTTCCTCCGAGGCATAGGCTCGGGTGCTTTTGTGGTGTCTCTTTTGATGCAATGATTGATGTGCAAGTTCCAAGTTTTTCAAAGTAGCATCCTTGTTGACTTGTTTCAAAAACTGAATTTCGTCGGGCTTACGTTTTGAAATATCGGTAGCGATTACTTCCGAAACAGCATTAACATTACCTGATTGCGGTATCACATAACGAAAATACCCATCCTTGCCACGTTCCAAGACGAAGCCATCTTCGGTAGTAAAATAATGAGCCGTTTCATCTCCTCGCAGAAACAACGAAATGGTATTGCCATCGGGCAGTTCATAAGTCATCAGGTCGGGCTTAGCCGGTACTGCATGACCCTCTATCGCCAATAATAATAAGAAAAGGGCGACACATTTTTTTAAGGTTAACTTGTTATTCATACTCAGTTATATTTTGTTATACGGGCACAAAATTATATAATTTGTTTTTACCTACAATAGATTTTACTAAATAATTTATCAAAATGGTATTTATACACCCCTATCACTATCCCTCGTCAAGAAAAAAAAAAAAAAATGAAAATTTGCCATTATTTCAAATATTTAAGTATCTTTGCGACCGAACCTATAACAAGTATATCACCACAAAAAAACAAACAACCTAATTCTTTTAATTTATGAAAAAGCTTTGCTTACTAATCATTGCTTTATTTGCAACTATAACAATGTATGCAAATGGTGATGAAGCCTTTAAGGCACTAAGAGGTAAAGAGACGACCCATACGGGTAGTTCTTCATTCGTCTTTGGAAAGGAAACCCACCCCGTACATGGACGCAAAGTCTCTCAACTCGAAGTTGTTAATGCCTCACCGGCATCAAAACAACAAGTAAAAATGAATACCGGTGATGGTACAACCATCTATGGTGAGTTGTGCTATTCTTCTTTATGGGAAAATGAAGAAGAAGTTGCTGACGGTCTTCTCGACTGGGGTGTATATTCGTTCCCCGCACAAGCCAATACAAGCTTGAAAGAGGAATATTTGCACCGAACTATTCAAGCCAACGGTGGTGGTGCATATCACGATGGCAAGTTGTATTTTACTTCTTACTATGAAGGTCCTTTCCAGCTTCTTTATCTCTATTTCTGTACACTCAATGTAGAGACATGGGAAATGGAAGAGCAGATTGCCCTACCTACCGACATCTACTCGTCTATTGCACTTGACATGACTTACGACCCCGTAAGCCGTCAACTTTACACTCAATCGTACGATGATGAAACAGGTAATACCTACACATTATCTATTATGAACATCGAGACCGGTTATGTAACCCCCGTTGCAGCACTGGAACGTATGTCATTTATAGTATGTGACATCACCGGACAAATGTACGGTGTACGTTACAGCGACGGTATGTTCTGTAAGATAGACAAGAATAATGGTAGTGTTACACCGGTAGGTTCTACCGGCGTGTTGCCCAAATACATGGGTTCGGGAGCTTTTGACTTCCAGACCGGCAAACTCTATTGGACAACAACATCCAAGTCGGCCAACGAAGAGAGTGGTCTGTACGAAATAGACATTACAACCGGTCAGGCCTCGTTGATTTCACTCTTTCCCAACAACGAACAAATCACCTGTATGTACATTCCCGGTGGTGAAGATGAATACGGCTTAGGCGATATTCAACAATTCACAGCCACATTCGAGCAGGAAACAAACGGCGTTATCACCGTACAAGCCCCGGCAACCGATAGTAAAGGCAATGCCATAACCGGTAATGTCACAGTTGTGGTATATGACAATGGCAAATTGTTATTCTCACGCTCAGCCAATCCGGGTGAAACCATCACACAAAATGCAACACTCGAAAATGGTTCTCACAAACTGGAAGCGATGGCAACTCACGCTGTTGCCGGCAAAAGCCGTAGCAAAGAGTTGAGCCTATACATCGGAACCGACGGTCCTGCACCCGTAACCAACCTTACACTTACTCGCGAAGGTAACAAAGCAAAACTTACATGGGACACTCCCACCGAAGGTATGCACGGTGGTGTTATCAAGCCCAATCTTGTATATTACAACATCATTCGCCATCCCGACAATGTATTGGTAGGCGAAGATATTGACGGAAACAGTTGGGAACAAACCATCACTACCGACCTTTACCGAGACTACTTCTACGAAGTGGTAGGCTATTACAAAGCCGTTGAAGGTGGCTCGGCATTCTCTAACAAGGTTGCCTTTGGTACTCCCTACGAAATTCCTTACAGCATCGATTTCGATACCTTCGAAGAATTTATGACATGTCTTATCTACAACGAAAACGATGACGAAGGCTACTGGGGCTATGTACCCTCTTCACAATGTGCAGCATATCGTTACGACACATTCAACGATGCCGACGACTACATCTTTATTCCTGCTGTTAAATTGGAAGCCGGTGAAACCTATAAACTTAAATACAAAGCAAGTTCGTATGGCGGCTTCTTGTATCCCGAGAGCATGGAAGTTCTTATGGGCAAAAGTCAAGGTGTAGAAGACTTGACCGTTACACTTGTCGAGAACCAAGAATATCCCCACGATGACTTGCGTGAATATGAAGCCGTTATAGACAACATTACCGAGACCGGTGCCTACTTCATTGCCTTCCACGCAACAACTAATAAGGGAGAGTTCTACCTCTACTTGGACGATGTACAAATTGTTAATGGACCCACAGCAACAGCTCCCGGTCTTGTTGAAGAGTTGGTTATCACTCCTGCACCCAAAGCAGCTCTGGCAACAAACATTTCGTTCAAAGCTCCTACCAAAGACTTCTCGGGTCGAACTTTGGAAGAAATCACAGCTATCTCTATCTACCGTGATAACACACTCATTAAGACATTCGGTGCCACAACACCCGGTACTGCCATATCATACGATGATACCGAAGCCAAACAAGGTATAAACAAATACAAGATTATTGCATCCAACTCAAACGGTGATGGTAATCCTATTGAAATGAGTTGTTGGGCAGGTATAGACGTTCCTATGGCTCCCACCGAACAAACACACACAACCATCAATGGTGTCGATGCCGTCATTACATGGGTAGCTCCTGCACAAGGTATAAATGGTGGTAGCATCGACTATGATAAGCTCACATACACCATTACTCGTAATGATGATGTAGTGGTTGCCACCGGTATCAAAGAGACAACTTTCACCGACACAACCATCGACACATCCGACAGACAAAAGAATGTATTCTATAACATTACTGCCGTAAACGAAGTAGGTGGAACTTCGGAAGCTGCCAAAACACACTTCCTTGTATATGGTAATCCCTACACCGGTGAGTATCACGAATCGTTCAAGAACGGTAAGACCGAAACCTCACCATGGGTGATTGAGATCGTGACCGAAAGTATCAATCCTGCGATCGTTCCTTGGACAGTAAATACCAAAGGAGAAAACCCCGTAATAGAGGCACAAGACGGCGACAACGGTCTTGTTACATTCACTCGTAACACTCCGTGGGCTTCATCTCGAATCATTTCGCCCAAACTCAACTCTTCGGACATCAAAAATCCCGTATTGTCATTCTGGATGTATCACTACTATAATCCGCTCGATATATGGTCGACCGACCAAGACATAATGCAACCCGAGTTATTGATTAACGGTGAATATATCAAGATTACCGAGAAACCTATCCTACTCATCAACGGTAAAGGCTGGTACAAATATGAAATCATGCTCAGCGACTATATCAAGGATAAAGTTTACCAAGTAGCATTCTGCGGTACAAGTGGCTCGGGCTACAATATCCACCTCGACAACATTGCAGTGGTAAATGTACACGACAACGATATGGACATCACTGCATTTGATGTATGCGAAAGACTTGCCGTAGGAACTTCTCGTCAAATAGATGTTACCGTACGCAATCATGGAGCTATCGAAGCACAAGGTTATAAGGTTGTATTGTATCGCAATGGCGAAGCATGGAAAGAAGCCAATGGAACGAAGACATTGAAATTTGGCGAAGAAGAGACTTTGTCATTCGAAATCAGTGCCGCAATTACCGATGCCGGTAGCACCGATACATACTACGCACAAGTAGTATACGCTGCCGACCAAGACAATTCCAACGATAAATCGGAAGAAAAGAGCGTAACAATACCCACACCCGACTATCCTGCTGTAACAAATCTCTCAGCACGTCAAGTATCTACCGGTATTGAGCTTACTTGGGACGAGCCTACTGCATCGAGCGAAGACAATGCCATCACCGAAAGTTTTGAAAACTTCGAGGCCTTTACAATCACCGACTTTGGTCAATGGACTCTCTTCGATATTGATGCCTTGGAGACATATGGAATCTCCAACACTCAGACCGAATCGGGCATATATGAATATCCCAATGCATGCTCTCAAATGGCATTCCAAGTAATGAATCCTGCTCTTGCAGGTCTTACAAGCAAGACATGGACTCCTTTTGCCGGCAACCAAATGGCAGTTGCATTTGCCTCGGTAGGTGGACAGAACAACGACTGGTTGATTTCTCCTCCCGTTGTAGGTGGTACAACCGTTACATTCTATGCCAAGAGTGCTTCGGTATATTACGGTGAAGAGTCGTTCTACTTCTGCTACTCGGAAACCGATAGTGCAACTAAGAGTTTCAAACCTATTGATAGCTTACAAAAAGCTCCTTACGGTTCATGGGGTAAATTCACATTTGAACTACCCGAAGAAGCCAAATATTTTGCCATCAACTATGTATCGACTGAATTATATGCACTCATGATCGACGACATCGAATACGAACCTTTGACACCTCAACTTCTCGAATTACAAGGTTTCAAAGTATATCGCGATAACGAGTTGCTCACCGACAACATTGTTGAAGACATTACATATCTGGATAACAGAGGCATTGTAGAGGGCAATAGTTACACCTATCGTGTGTCTACCATCTACGACAAAGGTGAATCGGCATTGTCTGAGCCTGTTACCGTGCTTTACCTTGCAGGAGTTGACAAAGTCGAATACCTCCCCTTGATATTTGTAGAAAATCAAACACTCTATATCAAGAATGCCAATGGATGCCATGTAGCCGTAAATGGCGTGAACGGTATAAACTACATGAACGGTGTAGCCGATGACAACCTCATTGCAATGAAACTGTACAGAGGTATTTATGCCGTAACCATCGATGGTAAAACGACAAAAGTTATCATTAAATAATCATAATTTATGAAAAAATTAAATCTAACACTTGCTACACTCCTCATGGGGAGTGTAGCATTGTATGGTCAAGTATCACCTCCATACACGCAAGACTTCTATGCAAGTGCCGACTTCAATAAAATGACGGTCATTGATGCAAATGAAGATGGTAATCAATGGACGTACGCAAGTTACGACCCTGTATCATGGAGTGCCGCTGCCCGTTATACAGGTTTATCCGATAATGGTGCTAATGACTGGCTTATTACCGAAGGTATTGAGCTGAAAAGCGGTTATGTATATAAATTTTCCTTCAATGCCATAGGTGTAACAGGTTATACCAACAACATAGATGTGATGTTGGGTACAGCCACCGATGCCCTTACAACTCAGGTTATGGAGCGTGTAGTACTTACCGAGAAGGCGAAAAACAAATATACCTCCGAAATTGAAGTTGACACCGACGGCATCTATTATATCGGTTTTCTTGTAACAGCCGATGCCAATCAAGGTGCTATCTATGTGGACGATATTACCGTAGAAGCCGGTATCATTGGAAATGCTCCGGCAGCGGTAACAGAGCTTTTAGCCACTCCTGCTATAAAAGATAGCAAAGCCGTCATGAACCTCTCATTCGTTACCCCCACTACAACCAATACCGGCAACGAATTGACATCTGTCAGCAGCATCACAATATATCGTGGCGATGTGCTGATAGCTACATTGGATGGTTCCACTCCCGGTACTACCGTAGAATATACCGATGAAACTGCCATAGTGGGTTATAACAGTTATAAAGTAATATGCCACAATGAAGCAGGTGAAGGTTCAGCCGCATCAGTCTCGGCATACATCTCATTCACCACTCCGGCAGCACCCACCAATGTTGTGCTTACCAAAGGCGAAGAGGGTCAAACCATTACTTGGGATGCCGTAACATTAGGCGTTAATTCGTCATACTTATTTATACCCGAAAATGTAACCTACACCATTACTCGTAGCGATAAGGTCGTTATTGCTGAAAAGATTTCGGAACTTACAGTAACCGACAATTACACCAAAGAGGGTGATGGTCAAGATTTGATTTCATACACAGTTGTTGCAGTGAACGAGGGCGGTAATTCAACTGGAACTGTCAGCAACACAATACTTATCGGTAACCCCTACACCGGCGAGTATGCCGAGTCGTTTGCCAACTACAAATATAATACACAGACTTGGCAAGTAGTCGATGGCTCAGGTACTTTGTGGCAACCTAAAAATTCGAGCTATTACAGCCCCGCCATCTCTGCTTCGCAAGACAACGATAATGGTTTTGTAGGTTTCAGCAGTTATACCTCAGGTACGACACAACGTCTTGTATCGCCTATGTTGAATGTAAGCGAGTTGCAGAATCCTCGTTTGTCGTTCTACGTATATCATGCAAGTACTACTTATACCGACAAATTGATACCCGAAATTCTCGTTGACGGCGTATATACACCTCTCCATGAAGGCATCACTGTGAATGGCGAAACCGAAGGTTGGACAAAATACAACTTCGACCTCGACAAAGAACTTGTAAGTAAAGACTTCCAACTCTCATTCCAAGGTGTTGCCGGCGGTGGTTACCTTGTAACAGTAGATAATATCACCATAAAAGATGCTCTTGACTACAACTTGGCAGTAACTGCCCTTACAGCTCCTGCATCATTGAACATCGGTAAAGAGGACAACATCATTGCTAACATCAAAAACACAGGTAAGAACACAGCCACCAGTTATACCGTACAACTATACCTCGGAGAGGAATTGATTGAAGAGATGGAAGGCACTGAATTGATATCGGAAACCACAACTGATGTAGTATTCACTTTCAAGGCTACACCTGCCATGGCTGAAACCGACCTCGACTTCTCTGTAAGAATCGACTATGCTGCCGACCTTAATGCCGGCGACAACGAAGCGACTGTTACAGTACGCGTTATTGGCAATATGCTCCCCGTTCCTACCAACCTCTCCGCTATACATAGCGACAAGAAATCAATAGACATCTTCTGGGAGGCTCCTGTGGTACCCGAAGTAGAGGAACAACTTGTACAAACCGAGAGTTTCGAAGAGTGGACTGCCGGTTCAACCGAGCCATTTGCTGACTGGACATTTGTCGATGTTGATGGCAAAAACATTTCGGCTTATGTAGGATTCGGAAGCAGTGTGCCTATGGCATTCATGACAAGCGACAATAGTGCCATAACACCTAAAACAGGCAAAAACTATCTCGTATCGCCTAAGAATAGTGCCTATTACGACTACCGAGACGACTGGGCAATATCGCCCGAGGTAGTAGGTGGACAGACCATCACTTTCAATGTGTGCCAAAAAGGTGGTTATGGATATTATGGTACTACATTCTATGTATGCTACTCATCGACCGACAACAATCCCGAAAGCTTTACAGCCATAGGTGACGCCATTATTGACAAATCGTCTACATGGAAAGAATACAGTGTAACTCTTCCCGAGAATGCCAAGTATTTTGCCATCCACGTTGTAGATGACGGTTCTTCTACAAGCGATGCTATGGCCATAGACGATGTCACCTTCCAACCCGGAAGCGTTCAACTTGTTCACACCGGATACAACCTCTACCGTAACGGTATCTTGCATGCGACAATCGAAGATATAGAAACCGTAACATATTGCGATACCCGATTGGAAGTTGAACTCGAATATGTCTATGAATATGGTGTATCGGCTCTATACGAGCAAGGTGAGTCTATGCTCTCGAACACAGCTATTGTCGACAAAGCAAGCAACGTATCAAGTGCCAATGCTACCAACAAAGCAATATATGCAGGTGAAAATTGTGTAACAGTTCTAAACTGTGCCGGTAGCACATTATCACTTTACACCATAGATGGTCGATTAGCAACTCAAAAACTCATCAATAACGACTACGCAACATTCAATGTCAACAAAGGTATATACATTGCCATTGTTGACGATATGAGTGTAAAGATTGTTATCCGTTAAGAGTTAATATCATCATACCCCAAAAGAGAGAGAGGATACATCAGCCGATGCATCCTCTCTCTTTTTACCACGACGACTTATTATTTCTTAATGGCGTCGAGTACTTCTTTGCCTGTTTCTACGGCTTGTTTGCCGGCTTCAACAGCTTCGCCCACTTTCTCGGCTGTAGCCTCTACTTCGTTAGCTACTTCTTCAACTTTGGCAGCTGCATCGGTAACAACATTTTCTACTGCTTCGGCTTCTTGTGTACAGGCTTCTTCGGTGCAAGTTGCATCGGTGCATTCTACACAAGCTTCATCTTTTACTTCGGCCTCGGTCTCGGCTGTCTTAGTACCGCATGAGCATAATGCTACCACAACGGCACCCATCAAAAGCATTTTTTTCATAACTTCTTTTTTGTTTTGGTTGGTTAATATTATGATTGATTATCTCTTCTATTTCTTCTTACGCAATACGAGGACTGTGCGTGATGGGATGTATAGTCGCAACCACTCTTTGCGGGGTCTTTTATACAATGGATCATATTGCGTCAGGTGTTCTACCGTCTCGTCGATCTGACCAAATCCGCCATATTCCGGTCGGTCGCTGTTGAGTATTATCTCGTAGCTGCCGGGGGGGACAAGTATGCCATATCCTGTGTAGGAACGATGTGGATGAAAATTGAATACAAATATAAGATCCTTGCGTGAGAATGCCAATATTTGGTCGCCATCGTTCTCGCATAGCTTAACAATGGGTTTGGTTTCGAAGTGTCGCAACGATGTTACGGTCTTTATCATGTCTCGATCGAAATTGTTGAGGTACTTGTATTTAAGGTCTTCACGATCAACCAAGTCCCACTGTCGACGGGCATATTTATGCGACCATCCGTTGCCTTCGCGTGGGAAATCAATCCATTCGGGGTGTCCAAATTCGTTACCCATGAAGTTGAGGTATCCACCGTTGATGGTTGCAAGTGTAACAAGACGTATCATCTTGTGCAACGATATTCCTCGATTGACCGTATAATTGTTATCATCGACCATCATGTGCCAATACATCTCTTTGTCAATGAGGCGGAATATAATGGTTTTGTCACCTACAAGAGCTTGATCGTGACTCTCGGCATAAGAGATTGTTTTTTCATCGGCACGACGGTTGGTAAGTTCCCACATGATGGATGTGGGATGCCAATCTTCGTCTTTTTTCTCTTTGATAGTTTTTATCCAGTAGTCAGGTATTCCCATAGCCATACGGTAATCAAATCCCATACCTCCATCCTCAAACGGTACTGCCAAACCGGGCATACCACTCATTTCCTCGGCTATGGTTATGGCTCTGGGGTTGACTTCGTGAATGAGACTGTTGGCTAATGTAAGGTATACGATTGCATCATCATCCTGACTTCCGTCGTAATAATCACTGTACGAGCCGAACGATTGTCCCAGACCATGACTGTAATATAGCATGGATGTTACTCCGTCGAAACGGAAACCATCGAAATGGAACTCATCGAGCCAGTATTTGCAATTGGATAGGAGGAAGTGAAGTACTTCGTGCTTGCCGTAGTCGAAACATAGTGAATCCCAAGCCGAATGTTCGCGTCGATCGCCACTATGGAAATATTGCGTATAGGAGCCATCAAATCGACCTAAACCTTCCATCTCGTTCTTTACAGCATGCGAATGTACTATATCCATAATTACTGCAATGCCTAAATAATGTGCTTCGTCGATGAGTTGTTTGAGTTCATCGGGGGTACCGAACCGCGATGAGGGTGCAAAAAAGTTGGAGACGTGATAGCCAAATGAGCCATAATAGGGATGCTCTTGAATGGCCATAATCTGTATAGCATTGTAGCCGGCGGCTGCAACACGCGGTAATATCTTCTCACGAAACTCGTTGTAAGAGCCTACCTTCTCCTCGTTCTGTGCCATGCCTATGTGACACTCGTAGATGAGCAATGGCGACTTGGAGGGTGTGAATACTCGCTTACGGAACTTATATGGTTTTTCAGGAGCCCACACTTGTGCCGAGAATATATATGTATCAGGATCTTGAACAACACGTCTTGCCCATGCCGGGATACGTTCGCCCTGACCGTCCTTCCAGTGTATCGATAGCTTATAAAGGTCGAGATGATGCAACAAATCGGACGATAATTTTATCTCCCACACGCCATTATGCAATGAGTGTAAACGATACTCGGGCAATTCTTTCCAATCGGAAAAGTCGCCTATCAGGTATATATCGGTGGCATTGGGTGCCCACTCACGAAATATCCAACGACCGGTTTTGTCGCGATGTAATCCGAAATACATGTGACCTGAGGCAAATTCCGAAAGTTGCATCTTGCCACGCTTGGTAAGGGCATCTTTCACAACTTCCACCCTTTGGTGTCGACCCTCTATGGCCTTGGCATAAGGTTCAAGCCATGGATCTTTTTCTATTAAAGGTAAAATTTGTTTTTTCATAAATATTACAAATTACATCATTATATTCTGCAAAAATATATATAATTTTTAATTTACAGCCGTCATATTGTAACTTTTAGCATCAGCACCGCTTATTACACATTTTTTAGGTTGTCGATTTTTCTGATTTTACATATCAAAAAAAGTCCGATTATATCGAGATATATCAATATGTAAGGTTTATAACACATCTTCGCCGCGACGGCTCAGAAAATCTTCTTGAGTGGCTTGTGTGATATTGACTATACCCGATGCCATTACGGGGTTATTGATGGCCTCTTGGGTAGCCGCTTGCTGGTTGCTATCATCGTCGGTCATGCGATTGAATGCCGAGTCGATAATCTTGGAGTTTTCATCCCAGTTTTCAAAACGGGCCAACTCCCCGCGGAAGCGTAATTTAACGACACCGGTTGCACCATTACGGTGCTTGGCGATGATAATTTCGGCCACGCCTCGTATGTCGTTATTATTGCCGTCCTCCGATGTTTTAAGATAATACTCGGGACGGTGTATAAAGCACACCATGTCGGCATCTTGCTCAATAGCACCCGACTCACGCAGGTCGGATAGCTGCGGACGCTTACCGGTAGCGTCATTGTTAGTTCCACGACTCTCGACACTACGATTGAGCTGAGATAGTGCTATGATGGGGATGTTTAATTCCTTGGCCAATTGTTTGAGTGAACGAGAAATGGTACTCACCTCTTGCTCGCGACTACCATATTCCATACCACTGGCATTCATCAACTGCAAGTAGTCGATAATGATAATCTTGACACCATGCTCTTTTACTAAACGACGAGCCTTGGTGCGTAGCTCAAATACCGAGAGGCTGGGCGTATCGTCGATATAAAGAGGAGCTTCATAGAGGATATTGACTTTGCTAAGCAATTGGTCCCACTGCCACGTTTCGAGGTTACCACGTTTGATGTTGTCGGCAGGAATTTCACATGTATTTACCATCAGACGGGTGACAAGCTGCAAGTTGGACATTTCGAGCGAGAATACAGCTACGGGGGCATTGTAATTGACAGCCATATTCTTGGCCATGGATAACACAAAGGCGGTTTTACCCATAGCAGGACGTGCAGCAATGATGATGAGGTCGGAATTTTGCCAACCCGATGTAATCTTATCAAGTTCATCAAATCCGGTGGGCAATCCGCTCATATTATTAGCACGTTTCTTGGCTTCTTCAATCTGCTTGATAGCCTGCTCTATGACGGGACGTATCTGTACGACATCCTTTTTAAGGTTGTTCTGTGAAATACGGAACAACTTATCTTCGGCCAACTGCATGAGGTCATCAACATCCTGTGTATCGTCGAACGCACGGGCTTGTATCTCACTGGAAAATGAGATAAGTTCGCGAGCCAAATATTTCTGAGCCACGATGCGAGCGTGGTACTCAACGTGTGAAGCCGATACTACTCGTCCGGTCAGTTCGCTGATACGCAATGCTCCGCCCACTTCTTCAAGAGTACCATTCATTCTCAGCTGATTGGTAACAGTGAGCATATCGATAGGTCGCTGATAGGCCGATAAGTCGACAATGGCTTTATATATCTTTTGATTGGCAGGGTCGTAGAAATATTCGGGTTTGAGCATGTCACATATGCGAGTGTATGCATCTTTTTCGAGCATCAATGCTCCCAACACCGCCTCTTCCACCTCGGTATCTTGCGGTGGAAGTTTTCCTAACTCCGACATTTCGGGCATATAGTTACTTTCTTTTTTATTATAGTTTCTCGAACTATATCTTTTCATGGGTGCCATAGGCTTATTGCGTATTTATCGATTTATACATAGAATATTATAGTCAACTGACGGTCGAGACAAAATAGTATGACTAATAGTCGGCATCTTGCCTGAGCCTTCACTCCTACAAAGGTAAGGAAAATGAATTATTGCCACAAATTGTAGCACGCTTTTTTATCGACCAACTATCAACGCAGCATTGTGAATAAGAAAATATTGAAGGAGTAGTTACTTGCAACTCTCATCTAATAGATGTACTTTTGTACCCAATAACAACATGACAGAATGATTACTTTTCCCAACGCCAAGATAAATATTGGGTTGAACATTACATCCCGTCGCCCCGATGGATACCACAACATAGAGACTCTGTTCTACCCTATTTCACTATGCGACGTACTTGAAATTGTACCTTCGCAAAGTAATAAAACGACACTCTCCATTACCGGGATGGAGATTGATGGTGATGTAGAACAAAATCTTATAATGAAAGCTTATCGGCTGTTGCAGTCGTCACATCAATTGCCGGCAGTAGAAATTCACCTGCACAAGGTCATTCCGTTCGGTGCCGGACTGGGAGGAGGTTCGTCCGATGCAGCTTACACACTACGCATGCTTCGCGACATGTTTGCATTGCCACTCGACGACGATAAGCTTGCCCAATGTGCATCACAATTGGGAGCCGACTGTGCATTTTTTATTTACAATACGCCCCTCTTGGCCACCGGTATTGGCGATGAGTTTACATCCATCGATTTCACCCTTAAAGGCAAATATATATTGCTTGTAAAGCCCTCCATATCAGTACCCACAGCACAAGCCTACTCGCAAGTTATACCTTACCTTCCCGACACACCATTGAGCAGAAGAATTACTACTCCTATTGGGCAGTGGCGTGATAATGTAGTGAACGATTTCGAAAAGAGCGTATTTTCCATTCATCCACGCATTGCCGCCATCAAACAACGACTATACGATATGGGAGCCGAGTATGCTGCAATGTCGGGTTCCGGCTCCTCGGTATTCGGCATCTTCAACGAGGCTTGTTCCTATGCAACGATATTTCCCGACTGCTTTATATGGCAAGGTAAATGTGATGTATAACTGACTTTATGACAGCGTTGAAAGACAACCCTACCAGTTGGCAATGTTTTTGTTATATATAATATAGCAGCATGGAACGTTCCATGCCTATGTTTCAGAAATTAATCACAATATAGACATGAGCAAGAAAACAAAATCGCAAAAAGCTGAAAATAAGACAATTGAAATTAACGATAGCACTACGACTTCACAAGAAGAAGCTATCGACAACCATACAGAAAAGGAAGAAAAGCAAGAAAACGATGTCGACGAGACTGCCAAACTGACAGCCGAGATAGAGAGTCTGAAAGAACAGATAGAGAAACAAAAGGATGACTACTTGCGACTAATGGCCGAGTATGACAACTATCGCCGTCGTACGTTGCGTGAAAAGGCCGACTTGGTAAAAACCGGAGGCGAGGCATGCATGAAAGCTATTCTTCCCATTATTGATGACTTTGAACGTGCTATACAAGCCGTCGACAACAGCGACAACGTGCAGTCGCTGAAAGAAGGTGTCGACCTCATCTACAATAAGTTCAAAACATATCTTGACCACAACGGTGTGAAAGAAATGGAAACCATAGGAATAGACTTTGATGCAGACAAGCACGAAGCCATTGCACAAATTCCTGCCATGTCGCCCGAGCAGAAGGGAAAAATCATAGATTGCACACAGAAAGGTTACACCCTGAACGACGTGGTTATTCGTTATCCTAAGGTTGTTGTGGCTCAATAATAGAAATTATCATGGCTGAAAAAAGAGATTACTACGAAGTACTGGGTGTTGCCAAGACAGCAACTGCCGAAGAACTGAAAAAAGCATACCGCAAGAAAGCGATTCAATATCACCCCGATAAATGGAGTACCAAGTCGGAAGAAGAACGTAAAGAAGCTGAGGAAAAATTTAAAGAAGCAGCCGAGGCTTACGAAGTGTTGAGCGACCCCAATAAACGAGCTCGCTACGACCAATTCGGACACAGCGGATTGGGTGGTCCCGGTGGAGGTGGCTATTCATACAACGGCTCGATGGAAGATATTCTGTCGCACATCAACGACCTCTTCGGAGGATTTGGAGGAGGAAGTATCTTCGACTCATTCTTTGGCGGTGGTGGCAGCTACGGTGGTGGTCGACAACAACGCGTAGGTGGCAACCTGCGTATGAACATCAAACTCACACTCAACGATATAGCCAAAGGTTGCGAAAAGAAGTTGAAATATGTTCGTTACGTTGAATGTCAACACTGTAAAGGTACAGGAGCCAAAGATGGCACAGCCCTTACCACATGCGATACTTGTAAAGGACAAGGTCGTGTAAGACAGGTAAAGCAAGGCTTCTTCGGTGCCCAAGAGTACATCACAACATGTCCCACTTGTGAAGGTGAAGGAAAACGCATCACCACCAAATGTCCCTATTGCAATGGGGAAGGTATAGTAAAAAAAGAAGAAACTACTACCGTACACATCCCGGCCGGTGTTACAGGCGGCATGCAGATGCCTATCGAAGGCAAAGGTAATGCTCCCCGTCGAGGCGGTGAATATGGTGACTTATACCTCTTCTTCTCGGAAGAAAAACACCCCTACTTCGAACGTCGTGGCAACGACATCGTTTATAATCTGCTACTCGACTATCCCACAGCTGCCCTGGGAGGAACAGTGGAGATACCTACACTCGACGGGCGTGCCAAACTCAAAATAGAACCCGGCACACAACCGGGCAAACGATACGGACTGCGAGGAAAGGGGCTTCCCGTCTACAACCGTCATGGACTGGGTACACTCATCGTTAACGTTTCGGTGTACATTCCCGAACGACTCACCAACGAAGAGAAAAACAACATCGAGAAACTGAAAGACTCTCCCAACATCAAGCCTACCGAAGAGGCTAAACAACGAGTGTGGGAACAGACTAAGAATATATTTGAAGCATAAAACCGGCTGGTTTCTGACAATTTTTCAGACGGAAGCTTACCTATATAGCACTCCATAACGAGAAAGAGGTTGTTCACTCGGTGGGCAACCTCATTTCATAAAGGGATGTTCTATAAATTCCATAATCAGTTCGGTCTGATTTATATAACATCCCTTTAACTTTTTACTCATTGACAGAACATCCCTGAAAGCAACCATGCAACTACACTTTGCACCACTACAAGGTTACACGACAGCTCTTTATCGCCGACTACATCACACCATGTGGGGCGGTATCGATTACTACTACACACCATTTGTAAGAATTGAGAAAGAGAGCTTTCGCCGTCGAGACCTTGCCGACATCTCGCCCGAAAACAATAAAGAGATTCCCACTATACCTCAAATGCTGCCTCGCGATGCCGACGAATTGCGTCGCATCACTCAATTATTCCTATCGCAAGGCTACACTTGTGCCGACATTAATATGGGATGTCCTTTCCCTCCTATCGCACTTCACAAGCGAGGATCGGGACTCTTGCCACATGTATCAATGGTAGAAGATCTACTCGCTGCCACAAAGGAATTTCCCGAAATGAAATTCTCTATCAAGATGCGACTCGGATGGCAATCGACCGATGAATGGAAGCATCTGATAGATATACTCAATGCAACACCACTCACTCACGTTACCATACATCCCCGCATAGGGCAGCAACAATACAAGGGAGATATATGCTATGAGGCTTTTGAACAATTGGCAAGTCGATGCAGTCATCCTATCATCTATAACGGAGACTTGTGTACGCCACAAGATGTCGAACACATCTTACAACAATACAATTTCCTTACAGGTATCATGATAGGACGAGGCTTGCTGGCTCGCCCTTATCTATCGTTATGGCTCAACAACATTCGGCAATATGATCCACACAGCATTATATGTCACACACAATTATTTCACGACAAGTTGTTTGAAGCCTTGCAACAGACCTCACAAGGCAACAGCCAACTGATGCAACGAGCCCATGCCTTGTGGGAGTATTTTCTACCTCATGCCCCACGCAAACTACGCAAAAACGTCATCAAATCGTCGTCCCCTACTCAATACATGCATGCCACAGACACACTCTTCGACACATGGGCTAACGATACAGAAACTTACCCCTTATAAAAACCACACATATCACTATTTACACACTTTACAGCCATTTTTATCATTGTTATTGATACATCATTATATCTTTTTATTAACTTTGCATAACGTCACGCTCAATTAAGTCAAAATTCAGATATTACCCTCATGAATCAACAAGACAAACTCATAACCATCAAGCAATATGGTTCAAACATAGATGCACACATCGCACGCGATATACTCGAAAATGAAGGGATACCATGCATGCTGACCAACGAAACACTGGCAAGTATATACCCCCTATCGCACACCTCACTGGGTAGCATTCGCTTGCTTGTATTCGAACGTGATGCCCAAGCAGCACTACATATACTCAATAACAGCCAACAAAATAATATTTGATATGAACAACACAATCGCATCCATCGGAGTATTTATTGACGGTGGTTATTATTCGAAGATAAACGATGCTCTCGAAGAACAATTCTCACAGAACATTGCAGTAGATAAGTTATTTAAGTATATCCGCACTAAGATTGCCGAAATATCGGGAACATCTGATAGTAACTGTATCATAACACAGAGCCATTTTTATCGCGGAAGATATAGAGCCAAAGATGCAGCTCACAAAAATTTACTCTTTGCCGAACGACGATTTGAAGACAATCTTATTGAAAATGATGTTATTTTCCACTACAAGCATTTGCGTGAAATAGAACGCAATGACGAAACAACGGTTGTGGAAAAAGGGATAGACGTGTGGTTTGCCCTCGACGCTTTTCAGTTATCACTGATACACAACTTCGACTATGTTGTACTCATTACCGGTGATGCCGACCATGAAATGCTTGTCAAGAAATTACAAACCATCAAGAGCCGCGTTATACTACTCACATGGAACCTCGGACCCCAGTCATCAACCTCCCGACTGCTACGCGAAGAGGCTTGGATGCATATAGAGCTACGCGAAGAGTGCAATGTCGATGAAACACTTCGCAACAATCTATGCCGTACAATATAAATCGGGCTCATTGTACATACCTATCAAAAAAAGTCCCAATGCATGATTGGGACTTTTTTTATGGTTATTAAAAACAGTTGATATCGGCAAGAATTAATCCTTTGTAATCATTCGTTGCTCAATGAATTGTGCAATAAGTTGAGCCGCTGCCTGTGTACCTATTGCCGATGAATTGATGCACAAGTCATACGATGCAGCATCACCCCACACCTTATCGGTATAGAAGTTGTAATATGCAGCACGCACCTTGTTACGCTTAACAGTGAGTTCGCGAGCTTCACTCTCGCTCACACCCGGGTTACGAGCCACTATACGACTCACACAATCGTCGGTAGTGGCATGAATAAATACGCTGATGCATCGGGGATGGTCGCGTAAAATATAGTCGGCACAACGTCCTACGATAACAGCCGAATGTCGTTCGGCTATATCCCGTATTACATCCGATTGTACCTTGAAAATCATCTCATCCGACCATTCGCCCATCGAAGGTATTCCGCTTGCCCCACTCAGCCAGCCTTTCGACAGGGCATTCAGAAAACGGTTGGGAGCTTTTTCATCGACTCGTTCAAAACATTCGGGACACAACCCACTCGCCTTGGAGGCCTCTTGTATCAACTCTTTGTCGTAATAATTTAATTGTAGCATCTCGGCAAGTATCTTACCTATTTCGCGACCTCCACTGCCAAACTGGCGACCAATGGTTATGACAAGATTGGACTTCATAACAATATGTTTTTATATAATTCTGTTACAAACTTACATAAAAAATCGATTATTCAATGGGTTATTGCAAGAAAAATATTTACCAGGGTCTTTTCTCAACATTTTTCCCACTCATCTACCTTGATAATATATAAATCTACACATTTCCCATCATTATTGGACAACAATATATGCCACATATCGGGTAGCGTTTGTAATGGGTGTCAGAGGCAGATACCCCTTGACAATCTTTTCATTTAGGATGGATAAAGGATTATCTTCGGTCATAGATTTACTCCACTCTATCAAGTCGGGAGTGTGTGAAAAATAGTCCACACCGAATGTACCGCTACTACCGGGGGCAATATAGCGATCGGTAATTATACGCGATACCATACCCATGCTCATACGCAAGTTAAGCTCGATACAAGGGTGTAGCAGAAAATGATTAGAGTTGGCATCGTATATGAGCATATCTACTCCGACATACCCTCGATAATGGGGTGCAATAAGTTGCGTAAGAATACGTTCCATTGCACTGCGAGTGTTGTGCAACCAACTACGTTCAATGTGTTGCGACAGCATATTCTCTATCTCTGCATCCCGCAACAATAAGTTGCCTTGATACACTCCTCGCACACTGGTATTGAACAATGAATATCCGGCAAATCGCACAGTTGTACCATCACTATAAAATTCCATTGCAAAGTCGAGAACCTTACGTTGCATTATCTCACCCATGATATAACCTTGCTTGCCTATGGTTCCTGCCGCTGCTCGTGCTGTCTTGTCATCATACTTACCCTGTACAATGGTGATACCTCGACCACTACTCGACCAGGGCGATTTAAGCATAGTGAGTGGATGTGATGTTACATATTGTTCGACATCGGCATCCGTTGTAAGTACCTCGGGCAGAGGTGGCATAGGATAGCCTAATGCCTCGTCGGCAAGAGCCTGCATAATGGTGCGAGATGTGGCTCTTCCCGATAGAGTGCGTAGGGTGTCAATGGTAGCAGCATCGGGTAAGATAGCCTTGTCGACTCCTGCCCGCACCAACTTATTCACCATATAGTCACTCCAACCCCACGGGCTGCACATGGTGACATCGTCGGGTGATGACGCTACGGCTCGTGCTGTTATACCCAACGCATCGAATGTTGATTGCATTTTATCATCCACCTGTTGCTGAGTCAGAACAACAGCTTCATCGCCTTGTGCATACCACATGGGCAATAATGACACATCGTTGGCAAAAGTTGTCACCACAGCGGTGGGAGTATAATGACCTTTATTAGCTGCTAAGGCCATGTCGTTCTCGGGTGCAAAAAGATATAAATGTGAGGACATAACTCTAAAAGGATGTATATTGAATCGTATATAATGATGTTTTCATCATCCATACATCAATAGGCTCGCGTAATGACTACCCATGATGAATCTCGAATCCTTATTTACGAAAATTTCATTATACGGAACACCTTATGCACATAGGAGGCTGTTCATCGCAGCCTCCTATGTAGTGACAATGATTATCGTTGCCGAAAACAGGTATTAAAACAACTTGTCAGGATATTCACCGGCATCGACCAAGGCTTGTATCTTGGCAACCACCGACGGACGGTCTTGGGCATATGTTACACCAAACCATGCGGCCGTTGTATCAAGCACCTCGACAGTCGATGTTCCACGCTTAATGAGGTTGTTAACTACAAACGGTATGTAAAATTCCGATTTAAGATTACCTATATTTTCATTCAGGAACTCAACAAAAGCCTCATCGGAGTGAACAAAATAGTCGGGGGTAAATCCCCACATATTCATCGACACAGGTGTATTGTCATCAATCGACACCCATTGGTCGTTCTCGTCGCAATATTTAACGACACCATCAATACGCTCTATTCTGGTACGCTCAACAACATCGGTAAGCATGCGACTATCATCCATCGAGCATACACCACGCGACACACTTCCACTCTCTGAGAGTGTATTACCTACACGATAACCCACCATACAATAACGATCGGTCTTACCATCCATTTCACTCAACCAACGCCCTATTACGGCAAAACTATCACGACCATAGAAGTCGTCGGCATTGATCACAGCAAAAGGTTCGTTGATGACACACTTACCCATCATCACAGCATGATTGGTACCCCAAGGTTTCACGCGGTCGGCAGGACATGTAAAGCCCTCGGGTAGTTTATCGGGCGATTGAAATACAAGTTCCACCGGAATATGATTGATGTACTTATTGAGGACTTTTTCACGAAAATCGGCCTCAAAGTCTTTGCGGATAACAAAAACGACCTTACCAAAACCTCCGCGAATAGCATCATAGATCGAATAATCCATGATAGTCTCACCGTTGGGTCCCAGTCCATCGAGTTGTTTGAGACCTCCATATCGGCTACCCATTCCGGCAGCCAGTACAAAAAGTGTTGGTTTCATATCTTCTCTTTTATATTAGCATAGTTTACGAGAGCCATCCGATATAACAACATCGTACACCTTGGGTAACTTACCATATTTCTCACGATATGCTTCACGAGCCCGAGCAATGAAAGCATCGTATAGCTCATCCTTCACAAGGTTGATTGTACAACCACCGAAGCCACCACCCATCACACGCGAACCGGTCACACCGCATTCACGAGCTATATTGTTGAGAAAATCGAGTTCTTCACAACTTACTTCATAGAGACGACTCATACCGTAGTGTGTTTCGTACATTTTAGCACCCACTGTTTCATAATCGCCACGTTCAAGAGCATCGCACACATCGAGTACGCGTTGCACCTCTCCTATTACATACTCGGCACGCATATAATCCTCGGCACTCACAGTCTCTTTCACTTCGTTGAGCATTGCCATGTCAGCATCACGCAGGTACTCAACTTCGGGATGCAACTTTTGGATAGCAGCCACCACATTCTCACAACTTTGGCGACGTTGGTTGTAGGCACTCGAAGCCAACTCATGTTTTACCACCGAGTCAAGCAAAACGAGACGATACCCCTCGGGCTTGAAGGGGAAATATTGATATTCGAGCGAACGACAATCGAGACGGATGAGACTACCTTCTTGCCCGAAAACCGATGCAAATTGGTCCATAATACCGCACTTTACACCACAATAATTATGTTCGGTTGCTTGACCCACCTTGGCCAATTCAAATTTATCAATCTTATTCTCGCCAAACAAGTCATTCAATGCATAAGCATAGGTACTTTCAAGGGCAGCCGACGACGACATACCAGCACCAAGAGGCACATCGCCGGCAAAGGCTGTATTGAAACCTTTGACATCAACACCACGCTTAATCATCTCACGACACACACCGAATATGTACCGAGCCCACGATGTACGAGGTGCATCTTCTTCGTTGAGTCCAAACTCAACATAGTCTTTCATATCAATCGAATATGCACGAACCTTATCAGTGCCATTGGGTCGCAACTCGGCAATCATACCTTTATCTATGGCTCCGGGAAAAACAAATCCGCCGTTATAGTCGGTGTGTTCGCCAATGAGATTAATACGACCGGGTGAAGCATACACCGAACCGGTAAGACCATCAAAATGCTTGATGAATCTACTTCTTACATGTTCCAAATCCATGATACTTAAATATATAGGTTAATAACAAATTTATCCAATACTAAATGCGAATGTGGTACGCGACATAAACTTCTCGCCGGGACGTAGCACTGTTGATGGATATTGCGGTTGATTGGGCGAGTCGGGATAGTGTTGTGTTTCTAAACAGAATGCTGTACGAGCATGATAATGTTTACCATGTTTGCCCACAGTCACACCATCGAGCCAGTTGGCTGTGTAAAGCTGAATACCGGGCTCGGTAGTATATACAGTCAGAGCGATACCCGTACGAGGTGCTACACAATAGGCTCCTTTGTCATACACGCCATCGCCTTTATCGAGGACATAGCAATGGTCATATCCATGACCAAAGATGAGTTGCTCAAAGGGTTCGTCAATGCGTTCACCTATACTATGTGGCGTCGAGAAATCCATAGGTGTACCGGCAACAGGAGCCGGCTTGCCGTAGGGAATAGCTGTATTGTCGGTGGGTAGGTATTGTGCTGCATATATAGTGAGCTTGTGATCGTCGACTGTTGTCTCTCCTACTCCCGAAAGGTTAAAGAAGGCATGATTGGTAAGGTTTACCACCGTAGGTTTATCAGTCTCTGCCTCGTAGATGATATCAACACTATTATCGTCGGTAAGATGATAGATTACCTGTACCGCAAGATTGCCGGGGAAACCCTCTTCGCCATCGACCGACAAGTATCTCATAATCAATGTTTGAGCATCAAGTTGTTCTACGTCCCACACTCTTTCATTGAATCCATTAACACCTCCATGCAGATTATTAGGACCATTATTAATAGCCAACCTATCGTACACATTACCATCTATCTGGAATCGTCCGCGAGCTATTCGATTGGCATATCGTCCGCACACGACACCGAAATAGCGGTCGTCCGTGTTGCGTATGACCTCCATCGAGTCATGGCCGGTAACAACATCTACCATGTTACCATCACGGTCGGGAACTATGAGTGAAATGATGCGAGCACCATAGTTGCACAGAGTCAACTCGCAACCGTTCTTGTTGGTAAGTGCATACAAAGCTGTCGTCTTACCATCTATATTAGCACAGAACTTATTAAAGTCCAACCCCGAAAGGGTCTTTTTATTTTCCATCTTCATCTTAATTGTTTTACTTTGAGAAGCCACTCACCGCCTCATGTTATTTACCGTTTCCTTGCTGAGCAAGATATTCTTCGGCTACTTCACACAGTGTATTATACCATTCTTCACCAAAGCGACGGATGAGAGGCTCTCGCAGGAATTGGTACACTCGTACCCCCTCCTTGCGTCCCAAAACTTCGGCAGCTTTACATATTTTCCAGCGATGATAATTCAAGGCAGTGTAACCATTCGACCACTCTTGCAATCGCACAGGATAGAGATGACACGATAAAGGCTTGTAGAACGACGAACGTCCCTCACGATAGGCTTTCTCCAAAGCACAATAACACATACCATTCTCACCATAGCAAGTAAATACGCAATCGCGACCATCGACAATGGATGTCACAAGGTCGGCTTCCTCATCGATATACGATACTCCTTGTTCCTTGATAACAGCCTGTGCCGCAGGACTCAAATCATCCCACACTACATCCAAGGCTTCTTCTATTGCTTTCTGCTCTTGGGGGGTGATGGGAGCTCCTGCATCGCCATCGATACAACACTCGCCCTTGCAGGCATCAAGATTGCACAAGAAAAATCGTTCAAGAATATCCAGTGTGATAATCGTATTATCTATCTGTATCATACTGCTGTGTAAATAATCAAGAAGAGAAGTGGTCGACACAACAAGAGTTCGACCCTCCTCTTTGTTTATAGAATATTACAAATCTTATTCGGTAGGAATATCCTTGTTGACATTCTTTGAGCCTACGAGTGCATAGAACAACAAGTAAACCAAGGCTATTACAATAACCCAATAACTACCTATGTAACCTATGGCATCGGCAACCACTCCTTGCACAAAGGGAAGAATACCACCACCACAAACAAGTGCCATAAAAATACCCGATGCAGCAGGAGTGTATTTACCCAGACCCTCGGCCGCAAGGTTGAAGATTGAACCCCACATAACCGATGTACACAATCCGCACAATACCATGAAGAACATAATCAAAGGAACTTCGGTATTGATGAAAGGAATAGTGAAACGAACATCGGCAGGAGTAAACATCATGGCAAGTACAAGAACAATGCATAGCATCGATACAGCAGTAAGCATCATCTTACTTGTTACTTTACCACCTATTGCACCACCCAGCAGACGACCACACATCATCAGGAACCAATATACACCTACCACCGAACCGGCAACGGCAGGACCGACCCAATCCAAATCGGACATATAAAGGTTGGCAATATTGGGGATACCAACCTCAATACCTACATAGAAGAATATGGCAATAGCACCCATAACGAAGTGACGGAACGACATAGGACCATACGCATCCTTTTCTTGCTTACCGCTCAGTCGGGCAGCCTTTTCTTCGGGTGTCTCCATGTGCGGTTCAGGTATCTTGGTAAATGCTATAATAACAAATGCCAATGCAAAAATAGCCATTGCAATAATCATGGCAGGAGCAGCATCGCCTACTGTTGCCGTATCCATCGAACCGCCTATAAGATAACCCAACAATATGGGAGCAATAGTACCACCGATAGAATTGCAAGAGCCACCCAATTGCAAGAGTTGGTTACCTCGGGCACCACCTCCGCCAAGGGTATTGAGCATAGGGTTGACTACAATATTGAGCATACACATTGAGAATCCGGCAACAAATGCTCCCAACACATATACCATGAAAGACTCGACATATCCCGAAAGGAATTGGATAGCCACACCCACAAGACCCACTGTTACGGCTGCCAAGGAGGTAAACTTGTAGCCTTTGCGTTTCAATATGATACCGGCTGGGATACCCATACAGGCATACGCAATAAAGTTGGCCAACGAACCTAATTGCGAGAGTGCATTAGAGGCTTGGAATTGATTTTTCACGATTACGCCCATCGAACCGGCAAAGTTCGTAACGAACGCAATCATAAAAAAGAGAGCAAACATCACCGCAATAGGCAGTGCATAATTCTTCTTTTGTTCCATAGTTTTTTGTGTGTTTATGATATTAGTCTTTTATAAGGTTCTTTCCGGTCATATCGGCAGGTATGGGAAGTCCCATAATGTGAAGTATTGAGGGGGCAACATCGGCCAATACGCCATCGCTTACTGTTGCATTCTTGTTTGCAGTAACATAGACAAAAGGAACAGGATTGAGTGAGTGGGCTGTATCGGGCGAAATCTTAGGTTCATTTTTCTCATTGACAGTTACTTTTATCGCATTGTCGGCATTACCATGATCGGCGATGATGATAGTTTCATAACCGGCAGCCTTGGCAGCCTCGACAGTGTCGCGTAGGCAATTATCGATTGTTTTTACGGCCGTTTCGATGGCACAATATACGCCAGTGTGTCCCACCATGTCGCCATTGGCATAATTAACGACGATGAAGTCATATTCTTGGCTGTTGATAGCCTTTACAAGTTGATCTTTCACCTCGTAGGCACTCATCTCGGGTTGCAGGTCGTAAGTTGCCACCTTGGGTGAGGGTACGAGAATGCGTGTCTCGTTGTCAAATTCAGTCTCACGACCACCATTGAAGAAGAATGTAACATGTGCATACTTTTCAGTCTCGGCAATGTGAAGTTGCTTTTTGCCATTGGCTGCCAGATATTCGCCCAGTGTGTTGCGTACATTTTCTTTGTCGAAAAGGATGTGTACACCGGTAAATGATGCATCGTAAGGGGTCATGCAATAGTATTGCAAGCCGGGTATGGTGTGCATACCTTCATTGGGCATGTCAGTCTGAGTAAGAACAATAGTCAGCTCCTTGGCACGGTCGTTGCGATAGTTGAAGAAGATAACTACATCGCCTTCCTTAATTGTTCCATCGAATGCAGCATTGACGATGGGCTTGATAAACTCATCGGTTACGTCTTCGTCATACGACTCTTGCACAGCAGCCACCATGTCGGTAGCTTTCTTTCCCTTGCCATATACCAACATATCGTATGCCTCTTTGATACGATCCCAACGTTTGTCGCGATCCATAGCATAATAACGTCCTGCTATTGAGGCTATCTTACCGGTCGACTCGGCACAATGTGCCTCAACATCGGCTATAAAACCTTTTCCGCTCTTGGGGTCGGTATCGCGACCATCCATAAAGCAGTGGATAAAAGTATTCTCAATACCGTACTCATGAGCGATGTCGCACAACTTGTAAAGGTGTTCGAGCGAGCTGTGTACACCACCATCCGAAGTCAATCCCAAGAGGTGGACATTTTTCTTGTTATCGCGTGCGTATGTAAAGGCCGAAATTATTTCGGGATTATTCTTTATCGAATTGTCACGACAGGCTTTGTTGATTTTGACCAAATCTTGGTCAACTATACGACCTGCACCGATATTGAGGTGACCCACTTCCGAGTTACCCATTTGTCCATCGGGCAAACCTACATTTTCACCACACGCCAATAATTGAGAGTGAGGATAATCGACATTGAGATCATCCCAATAGGGTGTGGATGTTGAGGAAATTACATCTGCCATAGACTTGTCACCTATACCCCATCCATCAAGGATTACCAATAATACTTTTCCCATAATTATTCTTATATTAGTTTATACCTTAAAATTAATTTGCTGACAAAGTTAATGATTTTATGTCTATTATTATAAATGTGTACCATGTTTTTTTGTTCTTTCTATATAATAATTGCAATTTGCACATTTCGTTCATATTTATTTACTTTGCAGTATCAAAAAGAGTTGCATGAATATTGATCCTAAAAAAATTTTCACACAACAGGAGCAACAAGAGTTATATCGCATGTTACGATATATTGATTTTCGATGTTCTCAACCTCCCTCCGCAACAAGTGTCGACGAGGTCAACATCGATGCAACTACTATTGCAGCCTTGCTATTGAGCGGATGGGCTTACAATGAGACACAACTTCGCAACATGATAGTTGACAACGACAACACTGCACAAGATGCCTTGTGGGTGCGTCGTTATCGAACCATTGTGTCCGATATATTGTCAGGCAACATAGGCAACGACATCGATGAGATGAGTATCATTTCGCTACACACACGTCTATACGGTCGGGGCAGAATTGACAAGCATCACCGCAACACACTCCATCTTCTTTACAATGCCAATGCTGTGCAGCCATCACTTTCCACTGCACCGGCTTCATCTATCGTCATACATCCCGAGTTGAGTCGACTGGTCGAATGGCTGCTTGTACGTTGCCAAGGAGAGTCTTTACATCCACTCATCATATCGGCAGCTTTTATTTACGAGTTTGTTTCCTGCCATACTCTCGATGTGGGGAAAGACGAGATTAGTCATCTACTCACACTGTTGTTATTGCAACGCCACAAAGCTCATTGGATTGTTACGTCTACACCCTGTCGTGTGATGGCTAACGACCCACTGACCTATCACCGCACACTCAAAGGAAGAGAAAACATCGGTAACGACATTTCGCGATGGATTATATACTGGATTAAGCAGGTGTATGAGGCTGCACAACAAGCCGCACAGACACACGCTCCCATTCTGCCCGATGCTGCTGTGGGACGAAAAACGTGTGTCAATAACAGGCAACGTCGCATACTCGATTTCATCGAAAAAAATCAACCGGTAAAACTCGCAGCTATCACGACACACCTACATAAAGAGTCAATCAATACCATCAAAAAAGACCTCGTTCACTTGCGACAATTAGGCCACATCACAGCCGAAGGTGTTCTCAAAGGAACTGTTTATTATAGGCACTAAACTTCACTCCATAAAAACATTTCATTATGATACTTAATTACATCACATGGACAGTCAACCCTGCAATATATAGCGGTGTAGTAGATATACGCTGGTATGGTCTATTGTTTGCCATCGGTTTTGCAATCGGATATTATATCGTCAATCGTATGTTCCGCCTCGAAGGTAAGCCCACTGAGTGGGTCGACACACTGCTTATCTATTTAGTCATAGCCACCTTAATAGGTTCACGATTGGGACATTGCCTGTTTTATCAATGGGACTACTATTCACAACATCCCATCGACATACTGAAAGTATGGGAGGGTGGACTTGCCAGCCACGGTGGTACAATAGGTATCATCATAGCCATGTGGATATATTCACGACGTGTAACCCACACGAGCATATTGTGGATTCTCGATCGCATATGTGTCCCCATTGCCCTTGTTGGTTCGTTGATAAGGGTTGGTAACTTGATGAATCATGAGTTATACGGTCATGCAACCGATGCACCGTGGGCATTTCGCTTTATTACCAATATACCCCAATGGATGAACGGTGCCGAGCCTATATTCAGCGTACCCTCGCATCCTACACAGATTTATGAAGCTCTTACTTATCTCACGCTATTTGTTATTTTGATACTGATGTACCGACACAAAGCCTATCGTCGTGAAGGATTGTTGTTGGGAGTATTCTTTATAGGAACGTTCTTGTCGCGTATATTTATCGAAATCATCAAGAATGCAACAGTATATATGGGCGGTATAGGCGATAGCTTCAAGATGGGACAACTACTAAGCATCCCCTTTGTCATAGCCGGTATATGGCTCGTCGTAAGGGCTTTGCGTCGACCATCGACCAAGGGATAGCAGGACTGAAAGAAATAGGCTACCCACATATCCACAGCGTGAAAGAGGGAGAAAAATATTACCACATAGGTGGTAGGTTTAATACGGCTCAGTAGAAAATACATGGGAATAAACACAATGAGACAGAGTACTTCGTAAAATAGCATCTGTCTCATTTTTCTATAAATCACTGAGTATCACATCCGATCGAATACGGGTTTCAGCAACTCGGGAATGTCAAATTCATAATCCTTTATCAATTGAAGGTAATCGAGTCCTTGCTTAGTGAGCGAGAGATACATCAGTCGTTTATCATGTTCACCCATGCGGCGAGCAATCAATCCTCGCTGTTCCAAGGCACTAATCACCTTGGAGGTATTGGAGGGTCGTAGACCTATACATTCGGCAATGTGCGTAGCAGTAACGCTCTCATAGCCTACGGCACACAGCACCATAGCCTCGTTGAGTGAGACTTTATGAGTCTGCAATAGTTTATGTTCAAAGTCAGCGAGAGATTGCATCACTTCTCTCATAACACATATACACTTTACCTTTTCCATTTTTATTGTATCGACTATATAAACAAGTTGACGTCAGACTGTTCGGCTCTCTGCATATAGGTGGCAACACCACCCACATTCACCACATCGAGCAGCTCTTCACGCTTTACCCCCATCACATCCATCGACATCTGACAAGCTATAAACTCTACTCCATTATCAATAGCCTGCTGTCGAAGGCTCTCCAATGAATCAACTCCTCTCAACTTCATCAGATGCCGCATCATTTTAGCACCCACACCCATCATATTGAGCTTGGATAACGACAACCTTGAAGAGTCGGATGGCAGCATCCAGCCAAACATCTTACCCCAGAAATCCTTTTTTACCCGGGGCTTATGAACTTTCTTGATAGCGTTCAGCCCCCAGAAGGTAAAGAATATTGACACTTTACGACCTGTGGCAGCTGCTCCGTTCGCCAGCACAAAGGTAGCCAAAGTTTTGTCAAGATCATCACTGAACAGAATAAAAGTTTTGCTCTTCTCCTCTGACGAGGGGTGTTGAACCTCTTGGGTATGTGGTAAGGATTTCTCTATTATCACTCGATGAATACCATTTGCGAAGTGTCGACCTATAAACTTGTTTTTCGTTGCACTACACCAAGCCTCGGCATCGGCTGGGAAACCCGCATCGGTTGCAAGAATCTCTAAACGCTCACCGGGTTGTATAGCGTCAATCGATTTTTTCAATTTCAGAATAGGACCGGGACATTGAATACCACAAGCATTTACTCTTATCACTTTGTTGGTACAGTCGACCGACTCATCACCACCTGCACAATCGTCGTTGTTGGGTGGCATTACATGAGATAATGATTGGGTTGCTGCTTTATATGTCCTCAACCCTCCAATGAGGTTACGAACATCCTTATAACCATTTTCCTTCAAGATGTTGGATGCCAAGTAGCCTCGCAGTCCTACTCCACAAAAGAGATACACCGGCTTGTCGGTGGGTATCTCATTCATACGCTCACGCAACTCGTCCAATGGTATATTTATTGCACCGGGAATGCTACCGAGCGAGACTTCATCGACAGTCCTCACATCCACCATAGTGACTTTTGATAGGTCTGCTTCCAATATCTGCCTCCAATATAGCGGTGTCATCTTGCCATTGAGAATATTGCTTGCGACATAACCCGAAATAGCAACAGGATCTTTGGCCGACGAGTAAGGCGGGGCATAGGCATGTTCCAGTCGGGTAAGTTCCGCAACTGTCTGCCCTGCTTTGATAGCTTGAGCATACTGGTCAATACGCTTATCGACACCATCATAACCAACTATCTGAGCTCCATATAAGCGACCGTCAATAGGCGAGAAGGTAATCTTTATATTCAACTGCAATGCACCCGGGTAGTAGCTGGCATGCGAGTTAGAGTGAATTGTCGTCGACAGATACGGAATATCCATTTGTTTAAGACGTTTAGCGGGTAATCCTGTCGATGCAACCGTCATATCAAAGACCCGGGCTATCGATGTTCCGATAGAGCCTTCGTATTTTATCTCATTGCCATACACCATATTGTCGGCCACTATCCTTGCTTGACGATTGGCAGGACCGGCAAGGAAATTTAACCATGGTTGTCCCGTTATGGGATGCGGATATTCAATGGCATCACCTACGGCATAGATATTCTCATCGGATGTTTGCAGATATTCGTTTACATAGATTCCTCGCATTTTTCCAATTTTCAGACCGGCTTCCTCCGCCAACGAAGTCTGAGGTATTACGCCTACTGAGAGCAACACCATATCAGCTTCCAATGTAAGCCCCGACTTAAAATGCACCTTCAACCCATCTTTGTCGCGGGAGAACGACTCCACCAATTGCTCCAAGTAGAGTTGTACACCCTTTTCCAATAGATGCTGATGAACAAGCGATGCCATTGAGAAATCAATCGGACCCATCACTTGGGTGGTCATATCAACAACCGCCACCTTGGCTCCTGCATGATGCAGATTATCGGCCATCTCTAAGCCAATAAATCCACCACCTATAATGATTGCCCGTTTGACAGTATTCTGCTGCATATAGTTTTTTATCTTGTCGGTGTCGGCTACATTGCGTAATGTGAATACGCCCACACTGTCGACACCCGGAAAAGTGGGACGTACAGGTGTTGCTCCGGGCGAAAGCAGAAGTTTATCGTACGTCTCGGTATATTCTCGCCCGTCGGCAGTGCGTACATATACCATTTTAGATGCACTATCGATGCGTGTTACTTCACTCTTAACACGCACATCTATATTAAATCGCTTACCAAAAGCCTCGGGTGTCTGAACAAAGAGTCGGTCACGCTCTTCTATAACTCCTCCTATATAATAAGGCAAGCCACAATTAGCATAGGATATATACTCACCTTTTTCAAAGAGAATAATTTGTGCTTTCTCGGTATTGCGACGCATACGTGCGGCTGCGGTTGCACCGCCTGCCACACCTCCTACTATGAGGTACTTGGGAATTGTGTTTGTAGTCATAATTAAATATCGTTTCTTGGGTTATTTATATCTTTATAATTAACAACAAAGATATTTGCACTCGCTGAGCTATTTTAAAGCGAACTTTATATTTCGCTCATCGCCTCTATCCTTATTATATTAACTCGGTGCAAATATAATACTTATTTTCTAAAACACAATATTTCCAATGGAAAATATTTAATAAAGACATTTCTTTGTCACTCATCCTTGCTGCTCATACAATCTAACCCAATGAAAATAAATTACATACCACCACCAAATAACTGAGCGAAGAGTTATTGATTACTCAGTGACAATACGCATTCCGTTGAAACGACTCCGATTATTCGGTTCATCATACCTGCGAGTTGCGAATATTTCTTGCAGAATAGGACTGCATCCTGCCACGATATATTTTCTACCGGACAATTACCACTGCCATCAATAAAGCATGATGGATTATTACCCATTACAGCTCTCCACTGCCCCTGCGTTACAGGATAACGACTTATCTTATAGGAGGTAAGTAATAGTCCTCAAATAATCCCGAAATAATATTAAATGAGATTCTTAATTGCAATTATAATGAAAGATATACAATTACAAGTCGGAGGATTTTTGTTCTACATATTTTAACAAAAACAAAATATACACAAAAAAGGCTGCTCAATCAAGCAGCCTTCTTGTAGCGGGAACGAGAATTGAACTCGTGACCTCCGGGTTATGAATCCGACGCTCTAACCAACTGAGCTATCCCGCCATCATCGGAGCATTTTTCTCAAATGCGGTGCAAAGATAGGAGTTTATTTTTACTTATGCAACAGTTTTGCTGTTTTTTTATTTTTATATTTTTTCATCAAAACTTAATCATCTAATATAAAGCATATTACTATCTCATTTCTTTTTTTATCGCACTTCCACTCCGGCATCGATTATCACATCGGGGTTATGAGGACTGCGAATACGCCACTCCTGCGGATATAGATTGTTGGCTCGATTGCCCAAGTTCTTAACCCAGCCAAGGGGGAGAGTATTGTATGTAAGCAAAACATAGCCTCGCGAAGTTCCTTCCGGTAGTACAATCGATTCACGTCGAAGATAGGACAACGCCATATCGAGTGAGACTTCGCAAGTGGTAAAGGCTTCACGACGGAGCATTGCCGATAGTGCCAATGCTTGTGTGGGAATGAAATCCTTGCCTTTACCGGTAGCCAAAGGAATACCGGCATGCAGGAGATTGAAATCGCGTTGCATGGCTTGTATATCGTCGGCATAGAGTGCGGGAAGAGCTGTTACCGCTGTCTCGTCGGCTGTAAAGACAACATCCGCATCTTCTTTGAGCCATTGTTTCACCTCATGAGGGATGGGCATTGGTTTCACCTTGCCCGATTGCTTCTTTTTCTTTTCTCGCCTATACGGCGGATATTCACAGCTATTATCCGAGTCACCCGGCTTACGCAACAATGCCATAAAAAGCCCTTCGCCCTGCGTACTATGCGGCATGAATCGATACACAGGAGCATCACCCTTCAATGCACCGGCAATACCCCATTGCGGTTCGATAGCTACACTCAACGGCTCGGCTCCGAATGTGCGTACAAGATACTGTACCATACATTCATTTTCCTCCACATTGTAAGTACAAGTACTATATATGAGTAATCCGCCGGGGCGTAGAGCATCCCACACATCCGACAATATACTTTGCTGCCGACTTGCACAGTGGGTTACATTATCGAGCGACCACTCAGCTATAGCCGTTTCATCTTTTCGGAACATACCCTCTCCCGAACATGGCACATCGGTGGCTATAACATCAAAATAATTATTCCACCGCCCCCAATCGGCCGGCATATTATTGGTAACAACCGAATAGGGACTGCCCCACTTGGTTATATTTTCGGCAAGTATATTGGCTCGCTGTCGCACCACTTCGTTACTTACCACAAGGCTTCCTTGCGGCAAGAGCGAAAGAGCATGAGTGGACTTTCCTCCCGGTGCTGCACACAGGTCAAGGTAACGTACCGGTCGGTCGATATATTGCTTAATTACACTTCCCAAGAACATCGATGAGGCCTCTTGTACATAATAAGCTCCGGCGTGAAACATAGGGTCGAACGTAAAAGTGGGTCGCACCGACAGATAGTACCCTACTCCACCCGACCAAGGTACTTGGCGAGCATTGCGAATTGTTGTCACACCCTTTCCACTATTAAGCCGTAGACTCACCGGATTATCTTCACAAACCAACGCTTGCACAAACCGCTCATATTCCTCACCCAGCAGCTCCTGCATACGAGCCAGAAAAGGATGCGGCAAGTTCATTTCATTAATACCACGTTTGTTGTTCATAGGCATGACTTTGCTTGTCGTATTTAAGGTCTTGCAGCAAGGATGACTTCACCGCAATGTGGAAATTATAGGACTTATAAGGACCTACCGGCACAAAACTTGCCGACATGGTAAAGCAGTGCAGGTCACGCGATATGCTACAATTCATGTAAGCAATCTTCTTGGCATTGAAGTCGTAACTTGCCGAGAAGTTAAAAGCCCAGCCTTGCGTAAGACTCAGATTACCCGACACGCTTAAATTCTGTACAAATTTACCATCATACTCCATTTTCTGCTTATTGAATGCACCATAAGTATAATTGACCGAATAGTTGAAAGTCAGGCTCCAAGGTATTTTCCATCGATAATAACCATCGCTGTCATACTCGGCATCACCGCCCGACTTATTGGCAGAGCGTCGCTGTCGCTCTTTTTCCTGTTCGGCAGCAGCACTATTGGCCAATGGATCGTTGGCATCGTCCACCTCTTCCTCCCCCGTCTTGGGCTTGTTGCGTTTCTCTTTTTTCTTGAAGGTATCGTTATTGAACGTATAGGAGAAGGATGTACCTGCACTCGACAATCTTGCCCAACCTCTGCCGGCCTGCGAACGCAACACATCGACTCGCACCGGATTACCTGCCGAATTGAGTTGATAGCAATAGGGATCCCATGTAGTGCGGAGGTTCAGGTTAAGACCTTTGGTAAGTTTGATAAGAAGATTGATATTAAGATTACTCCATTTCAACGAGTCGGCAGCGAGATTGTAACTGGTTCCCACTGTCAGGTTTTCGATAAGCGATACCTTTTTAACGCCGGTCGAGTCGGCATTGCTTTTCACTTTCATCTCCAAGTTATTAGCGAATGACAGATTGACAACACCCTTCTCACCCAGTGGCGAGGTGCCGAAAATTCCGTTGGAGAAGGGTGAATATACTTGCTCGACGTATTGTCCACTATTATTGGTATATCGCAATGTCTCATAAGCACCCCAGAATGGGTCGCTAAAATCGGGTGCATAGGTAAATGATATAGAAGGTGTGAGAACGTGGCGTATCTGTTTTACTGCATCGCCAAGGAACTTCATGGGTGTGTAGAATCCATATAGTTTCGTCTGCAAACTTACACCTGCATTGAAATCAAATACATTATAAAATCCATACACCGTATCATTGACCACTGCCGAGGCTTGTGGATCCCAGTCTCGCATCACTTTATTGGAATACATGCGGTCGGTAAGATTGACCGATGCTGTCATGTTGATATACTTAAAGAGGGTAAATGTCGCTGAGATAGGCACATTGTGGCTCATACCATTACGCCAATCTTTCAGCAGATTTTTCTGCAATATTTCATTCTGCTTGGCTGTAATAGAGTTCTGAAAACGGCCACTATATGAAAGTTGTATCTTTTCGTACCATCGCTCGGGACCCGATGCACTCTTCCTTTTGAAGGGTTTAATCTGACTCAACGAGATATTGAGGTTGGGCAACGACACGTTCAACGTTGAGTCTTGTGTACGCTGTGTGATATTGGCTGTTGCCGATATACTCAATGGTGTGTTGGGTACTCGGTAGGTATAGTTGATGGTTGAACTCGATGTCGATTGCGTAAACTGGTTGGGGTCGTAGTATGAGCCTACATCGTTGCGAGTATAACCACTGGTGGCAAAGTTGACACTTGCCGAGAAGGATGAACTGGTACTTGCCTTAGAATCCTGTGTATGCGTCCAAGCCACACGGAAGTTGTTCTGCTTGGTATAGTCGGGCAGTCCTTTGTCTCCTGTCACAGTATTTATATAACTGATGTCAACACTACCCGAGAATTTATATCGCTTAACATAGGCCGACCGAGCTTGTATACCCCACGAGCCTTTGGTATAAATCTCTCCTGTCAGAGCCAAGTCGACATAGTCACTGATGGCAAAATAGTATCCACCGTTGCGGGCATAGAATCCTCTATTCATCTCCTCACCAAATGTGGGGAAGATAATACCCGATGAATATTTCTTGTTCATAGGGAAGAAGCCAAAAGGCAAAGCCAACGGAAGTGGCACATCTTCTAGAACCATGAAAGCCGGACCGGTAACAACATTCTTCTGGGGTCGCACCTTGGCTTGTGTCAATTGCAAGTAGAAGTGTGGATGTTCATGGTTATCGCATGTGGTGTACCGTCCATTCTCCATGTACAATACATCGTCTTCGGTCTTTTTGGTCTTTCCTCCGGTAAGGTATCCTTCGCCTTGCTCAGTTATCACGTTTGTGATATATCCTCGCTTACTCTTGAAGTTGTAACGCATAGTCTCCGACTCATACTCGCCGCTGGCATCTTTATATATAGGACTGCCTGTCACCTCACCCACACTATCGGTGCGACCGATGGCAAAGACAGTGCTGTTGTTCAGGTCAAGCTCTATTTGGTCGGCATCCAACTGTATGTCTTGATAGTTTACGACACTCTTTCCATATAGGAAAGCCATATTTCCGGCTTCAAACACAAGAGAATCCTGAGCAACGAAATCGACCACATCGTCCAGTGCCGACTGTTTCGATTTTCGAGCCGCTTCGACTTGTGTAGTATCTCGCACAAGTGTATCGGATGCAATGGCAACATGTGAGGTATCGGGCAACGATCGACGAATGGAGTCGCGAGTAACTCGCACCACTTTAGAACGAGAGGATTGAACATCTTGCTGATGATCAACAACATGTGTACTATCATCACCGTCAGGCACTACATCATCGGCACTACGATGCGAGATAGACATCGAGTGTGTCGAAAACATGCTCATTAACAGCATGACAAGGATGATATGTACCCAATTTCTTTGCGGCATTATATGTGTAATATATACAAACTGCAAAGTTACACTTTTTCCGCGATATATATGACATTTATGGGGTTTTAAGATATTTTAGAAATATAGTAGGATAGCATCCTTTTGCAAACATAGTAACTACTTGCGTGAGCTGACACCCTCGTCCCGTCCTCCTGACGCTGAGGCTGATAGGGTAACCATTTTTGCCACTGCGTTTTCCTTTGAGGTAGGGACGCACCAGCGGTGCGTACGGTTATTATAATATTGATTTTCATATAATTATGCCATCAACGCACCGGTGGTGCGTCCCTACGGCTGTGGGCTGACGTATCGGGATGATGGTGCGTCCGGAGGACGGGAAAGCGAAGCGACAGCAATAACCGGGGGTTGAGGGCGTAGCCCGATACCCCCGGACAACGTACTCATCCGATACTTGCGTCTGAAAGACGCGAAAATCGGATATAAATCCTTAGTGGGCTGTTTCCCGTCTTTCAGACGGTGGGGCGGTTAGAGCGTCTCACACTCCCCCAACTTCGCCTTCGCTCGTTGGGGGGGTATTCATACTCGGGCTGACGCCCTCGTCCCGTCCTCCGGACGCTGAGGCTGATAGGGTAACCATTTTCGCCCCTGTGTTTCCTCTGAGGTAGGGACGCA
>JAFXJY010000019.1 GCA_017531985.1 Bacteroidaceae bacterium | reverse complement strand
TTCATCAAATGCAATGGCTGAGTGCTTTAATGCTAAAGTTAAACTTTTTAGAGCTAATCTAAGAGGTGTTGCTGATAAGAAATTCTTTCTGTTTAGAATGGCTAATTTATTTGCTTTCCCACACTAATTTTCTACTGAGCCATTTTTCCGGATTGTCGAACCCTCGCTGCTTGAAAAAAAAGAAACTGTGCCAAAATTTGAATTTTGACACAGCCTCATTTATAATAAGGGTCACACCAAAGGATGCGATGAAACTCCGACTGACAGGATTTGAGTGCTTCCGCTCCTTTGTAATCCACCGTGCTAAGCATACTCTTTCGAGTTGTGGCCCGCCATTGGAACGCAAAGCTTGTCTCGGTATTTCATATAATTTGATGAGTTTCCCAATCTACTTGGGTGCGACCCGATGTCTTGCTCATCATTGTGTTGACAAAGATAATATATCGAAATCAATTATGCAAGTATTTTTACTAAAAAATGTCTTTTTTTATCTTGTTTTGATGTTTTGTTGATATTTGGTATCTCTCGACTTGTTCTGTTATAACTATTTCACATTAGGAGTGTTCTATTTATTGGGTCGATTGGATTGAGGGGTTTATTTCATGGATGATTTTAATTTTTACAAAGAGGTAGTGCGAGCATTATAATCAATTGAAAAAAAAGATGCCCATATAAATCCAATAACTGCCGAAATAGAATGTCTCAACAGTGTGTTTGCCGTTTGCCGGTATGTACAGTTGTGTTCTATAAATTAGTATATAAGTCTTTCGTTGTCGGCGGACGCTGTTTTGGCCGCTTTTTAATTTGTTGTAGCTTGGGAATAATTGACTATTTTGACTCATCGACTTGCGAGGTCAATGCTTGCCACAATCGCTCGTCGGGGACGGGGGCTGTTATGTCTATGGGTAGGTGCGATACGGGATGTTCAAAGGTTACTCTTCGGGCATGGAGTGAAATACCACCGTCGGGGTTGGAGCGTTCGCTGCCATATTTTAGATCGCCTTTGATGGGGCAGCCTATTTTGGCGAGCTGACAGCGTATCTGATGATGGCGACCGGTTTTCAGGTTTATTTCCAGTAGGCGGTAGTTGTCGCCTGTGGCTATGAGGCGGTAGTCGAGTTCGGCTCGTTGACCGCCACTGCGAGCGGTGGTGTGTGCCGTACTCTTATTGTTCTTTTCGTTGCGTGTGATATAATGAACGAGTGTGTCTTGTGGCTGGGGAGGTGTGTTCTTGACAATAGCCCAATACGTTTTTTTTACCTCGCCCTTGCGAAACATCTCGTTGAGTCGTGACAGGGCTTTGCTTGTCTTGGCAAAGATGACAAGGCCACTTACCGGTCGGTCAAGGCGGTGGGTTACTCCTATAAACACATTTCCCGGCTTGTTGTATTTGGCTTTGAGCCATTCTTTTACTATCTCGCTCAGGGGTGTGTCACCGGTCTTGTCGCCTTGCACTATCTCGCGACAAGTTTTGTTTACAATTATTATATGGTTATCTTCGTATACTACTTCCATGTTGCAAAGGTAAGAATTATTGCCGATATAAAAAACGGTTCCGTCGCAGCAATGTGAACGGAACCGTCTTTGTGTTGTCTTGTAATGTTACATGATGCCTCGCTCACGCAGACGCACTTGCCAACGCCATGCCGAGGCTAATGTGTCGTCGAGTGTTTCATGTGCCGTCCATCCCAGAATGTTGTTGGCACGATAGGGGTTGGCCCATACTTGCTCAATGTCGCCTTCGCGACGACCTACTATCTTATGGGGGACTTTTACTCCGGTGGCACGCTCAAAGGCTTCGATCAGTTCCAGAACCGATACTCCACGACCTGTGCCGAGGTTGAATGTCTCTATGGCGTTGTCCGATAGCTTGTTGATCATGCGTTGCATTGCTATGACATGAGCTTTGGCAAGATCTACTACACTGATGTAGTCGCGTATGCATGAACCATCGGGGGTGTTGTAGTCGTTGCCGAAGACGCTCAACTCAGGGCGTATGCCCATAGCGGTCTGTGTGAGGTAGGGGATGAGGTTCTGGGGTACGCCTAATGGCAATTCTCCGATTTCGGCCGATGGGTGAGCTCCTATGGGATTGAAGTATCGCAATAGGATGGCTCGATAAGGTGCTCCCGAATGTATGCTGTCGTTGATGATCTCTTCGCATATCTGTTTGGTGTTGCCGTAAGGCGATAGAGCAGGTTTGATAGGGGCGTTTTCGTCGACAGGAAGGATGTCGGGTTGACCATACACTGTGCATGATGATGAGAAAACAATGCCTTTCACACCGTATAAGGGCATTAATTCCAATATGTTTAAGAGGGAGACAAGGTTGTTGCGATAATAGAGTAGGGGCTTTTGCACCGACTCGCCTACGGCTTTGCTGGCTGCAAAGTGAATGATACCTTCGATGCCTTGATATTTTTCGAATATCGCTTGCATGCCGGCTCGGTCGTTGCAGTCAATTAGTTCGAAGTGAGGTTTCTTGCCGGTGATGCGTGTGATGCCATCTATAACTTGGGGGTCTGAATTGGATAGGTTATCTGCGATTATAACTTCGTAGCCGGCATTTTGCAACTCTACTGTGGTGTGAGAGCCTATATATCCGGCACCGCCTGTTACTAATATTTTTTTGCTCATATCGGTATGATGTAATTGTGATTAGCTATCGGAATTAAACTTTATAAGTTGGGGGCAAATTTAGCAATAATTTTTTATAATGTGCCTGTTGCTTATATAAATCGGTGATAATAATATTGAGGTGTTCTTGTTTTGTCATTTTGCTACGATTGTGCGAGTGTTGAATGGATATTTTAAATCTGGAATTACCCCACCACTTGATTTTTATTCGTAAAAATATTTGAGTTTAAGAAAAAGTTTTTTTAAATTTGCATCGCATATATAACAATGTATAGGCATATAAAGTGCCGATGCATAAGGAGTCGTGATAACGGCAGTGTATAAGCGAATTTTAATAGGTGAATTTTCGGCCTATTGTTTGATGAAAAGAAATCTTAACCTTAAAAATTATAATTTATGAAGAAAAGTTACACAAAAATGATGATGGTATTGACCCTTTCGCTTATAGCGGGTCTTACCGTTCAAGCACAAGACCAGTGGTCAGTGCATTCTCCCTCGCAGAAAAATCGAACAGAAAAGCCTGCACAGACAACCGAAGCATCCGAAATTATTATCGGACACTGTAATATCTATGACCAAATATGGCCGTATGATGGTATCTCCTTGTCGTATGATGCTCGTGTGGGTATCGGTGCCGCATTGACTCGTGATATGTATGAGAAGTACATCGGTAATGGTATCATTACAGCCATGTATGTAGGTTGGGACGATGAGGCTTCTACTGCCGAATATGAATGCTTCGTTCGTGATGGTTCATTCAATGGTGAGAATCTTGCTACCGGTTCGGGTACAGTGAAAATGGGATGGAATAGAATAGAACTTACTCCCGTACCTGTACAAGATATAGATCGTCTGTGCGTGGGATTTTATACCGATGTGAAGAAAGACGTATGTAGTATCCCAAAGTTGTCACCTTCGGGTGTCCCCAATAGTATCTTCCTCTTTTCGGGAGAGACCAATGCTGAGGGTAAGGAGTTGTGGTACGACATGCACCTTGTAGAAGGTATGGCCAAAATGCCTATCATGTTGGTTATTTCCGACCCTCGCGGTAAACTCGTAGACCTCGTTTCGGTATCTGATTTCCGCACTAATACTATCGTGTGGCGTGAGGATGTTCACAATGCACAAATGACTGTCAAGAACGTTGGTTCGAATAACATTAATAACCTCAAAATATCGTCGATATTCAATGACGATGTGATGGGTAATGACGACCTTGTGGAGTTGGATGAACCACTCGAGCCCAATGATTATAGAGTATTGGAATTGCCTATATATTGTTTAGGTACAGGTGTCCATAAGTTTGCTATGACTGAGGTTAATGGTAACAAACCTATCTCGGCTGATACGATTGAATTTGAGTTGATAGGTGTTCCTTGGGATATTGAAGGTAAATACAAGCATCGTCCCCTCTTGGAATTTTTCTGCTCGGAGGAGAATTATATGTATCCCACCTATTGGGATGAAATGTTCTATCCCGGATTTCGCAATTTTGAGTCAAATTACACACTTGTCATGCCTCATGTCGACGACAAGTATATGACCGGTGACAATGATGCCATTGTGCAAATGCTCACAATGGTTGATAATGACTCAATGAGAGTGTTGTTGCCCTCTTTTACTATCAATCGTCAAGATAATCTTGAATATATGGTTGCCGATAAAGGTACAATATTCTTCCTCGGTATTCCATTACACTATCCCGATGATGTAGAGAAGCAAGAAGTTGTCAATACAATGTATCGCGATATTATGTTTAAACCTACTTTTGCCTCTGTCGATATTGCGTCGAACTTTACCGATGACCTTTCTTTGGTCAATATTGATGTGACCGGTGCTGTTGAGGAGGGTGTATTGCCTGTCGGAGAGTCTCTTTACTTGACTGTTTATCTTATGGAACGCAATGTGGTAAGTTATGACCAATTGTTCTGGGGTGATAAAGAGGGTCAAGTGAACGAACCTCGTGAATATGTTCATAGAAATATTATTCGTGATGTTCTCACCGACATGTGGGGCGACGAACTTGCACAGACCGGTGGCGATTATAGTCAATCATTCACCGTCGAGCTTGATCCTGAGTGGGAAAAGTCTAATCTCTATATTGCAGCTTTCCTCAGTCGTAGCGTTGAAAATCCCGTACTCAGTCGCAATGTTATCAACAGTGCTGAGGGTGTGATAGGTTGGCCCAATGCTATCTATGGCGTAGAAAAGGATCAAGAGCCTACTGTGACATCGCACGATGGCGTAGTGTATATCGATGGAGAGTCTCGCGGTGTTGAGGTTTATAACTTGGCAGGTACCCGCCTCGAAAACAGCAATCTTGCCGATGGCGTTTATCTTGTTAAGAAAGAAGATGTTGTAGCCAAGGTGCTTGTGCGATAAATAATAATTCATATAGTGGTTGTGTCAGATGGTAGTTACTGCCTTGGCACATCCACTTTTACATTATAAGGAACTTCTATAATATACTAATATGATACGTCGACTTTTTACATTGTTGCTCTCTTGTGCAGCGTTGAGTGTGATGGCACAAGATGTTGTTCATTATGGCTATGCACCAGATGTGATGGCTGAAACAGATATGGTGGCTCAGGGACAGGGTGCCAATGGTTACTTGGCAGGACTTGTCTGTCTCGACCCATCGACCGACCCCGTTATGGAGCGTCTTGCCGGACATCAGATCCTGGGTGTTCGCTGTTATCTTCGTGCCGATTATAAGCAGGCTCGTAATGATCGCTCTTTTATCATGCACACTACATCGCCCGATGCCGAGCCGACTAAGAAAATATGTGATTTTCTTGCCGGATGGAATGAGGTGTACTTTGATGAACCGTTAACCATCGGTAGCGAACCGGTTTATGTGGGTATGCAAGTCTATGAACAGCGAGGAACTTCGCACCCCTTTGTGTCGTATGGTGCAGCCAGTGTACCCGGAGCTTGCTGGATTAACTTGGATAAAGAGGGTTGGATAAATTATAACAATCGCGGTACGCTGCTCATTCAGGTTATTCTTGACGATGAGGCTGCTCCGATAATTGATAATATGGTGTATGCACAAGTTGCATCGGCTCCTCAGACTGTTGCTCCTTCTGTAACGTTCGATTGTGAAGTTTATTTCAATAATTATACCAATCGTTCGGTCAATGGCGTGCAGTTGCAAATGCTTGGACAAGGCGACGAGACTCCCTATACAACGGAGGTCTTCTTTGATACTCCTCTTGCACCTCGTGAAGGTCGCAATGTTCCCATGCAGATATATGCCGGAAGTGAAACGGGTGTCAGCCAGTGGGTTTCTCTCTCGGTGTCGACTATCGATGGTGAGGTGGCACAAGAGGCCTGTCCCGGTCTTTCTTATCACTATGTGACGAAGGATGCATTCCAGCGAGTGTCGCTTGTTGAGGAGTTCACGAGTCAATCTTGTACCAATTGTCCGTTTATGATTTATTATCTCGACAAGGCTATGCATCAGTATGACAAGGAACTGGTCTATATCACTCACCACACAGGCTTTGCCAACGACTTCTTTACCCACTCGGGCGAGGATGAACTGATTTATCTCTTTGGTCAACAATATTCTTATAACCCGGCAGTTATGTACGACCGCCGAGTTTTCACCGGCGAAATAGCACCTGTTAACGGTGCGAGTGTTGCCGAAACGACTCCTTATACCGATGCATTTAATATTGTGACTGAAATGCTTGCTATGGCCTCAGTTGATATAGAGTTTACGCACGATGAGAATGCCGGAACAATTGCTTGCTCGGTCAGTGGTCGTGTCAATAGCGAACTGGTGGCGGCAGGAGTTGATGCTTATCTGACAGTGGCTCTTGTTGAGGATAGTATTGCAGTGAGTGATAAATATTTCCAAGTAGGTCTTGATGATACCGGTGAAGGTGTTCCCGAGGATTTGCAATCATCATTCCGACACAATGGTGTGAAGCGTCATGTCTTTACGGCTCATGCCGGAGACTTGCTTACACTTGGTAGCGAGAATGAGTATTCGGTGTCGTTCGATGCTGTTGAGATTAATCCCGAATGCAACCTTGATAATTGCCGTATTGTAGCCTTTGTTCACAAGGTTGATAAAGAGGATATGAATCAAAATGAGGTCTTGAATGCAGCCCAACGCTGGATTACAGGTACTCACTCGGTTGAAGGAATAGAGTCGGATGATAACGATGTGCGATTTGTGGTAAATGCCGATCGTACAATCTCGCCGTTTGATAACGTGGCATCCTATCGTATCTACAATGTGCAAGGAAAATATATGCCCGTTCGTTCGCAGCTCTTGCCGGGCGTTTACGTTGTTCGTTATGTGACACTTGCAGGCAATACTGCTACAACAAAGGTGGTTGTGAGGTAGTAAACAGCAATAGAGGGTGTCTCAAAACATGATTTCGGAGTATAGAAACTTGTAATAAGAGATTTGAGAACCCTGAAACCTAAAAGAAAGGGTCGTATCAAGCTCTGTATTGAGCAAGATGCGACCCTTTTAGTGTTGTAATAGTTTCGGTATATTGTTTCATGCGGTGCATATTCATGTTTTGAGGTATCTTCTTTTCTATGTGGGTAGGGTGTGACGGCGGTGTGGAAATTGTGGTGGAATGGAGTGTGTGGATGTGTATGAGTGAGACGTGGTGTCGATGGAGACAATATGGTTTGTTGGTCTATGATACATCGATATTTCTCCCCGTGTGTACTCTATTAGGCCTTGATAATGTGCCATGCTCAATCGGTTTCAATCTGAAACCTTTGCCTGTTATGGCTCTATCGAGATGTTTTAACTTGCTTACAGATACTCATATGGCTAACTTTGTATATGGGTATTGTGTGTGATGTTCGGAGTGTATGAGTTATTTGTATAGGTTTGTTGGTATTGGAAACTTTATATTAAAGTATTTTGGGTGTTTATTGTTTCAAATTGAAACTTTATTTCCAAAATATACCGACTATTTACGCTTGTGTAAAATAGATGTCTGCTTTTATTTTCTTTGTGAGTTGATTTATATGCCAGTAAATCAGCTTGTTGATAATAAAATTCATAATTTGACAAAAATATTTTATCAATTATTTTTGTATTTTAAATTATAATACATAACTTTGTGAGGCGGTAGAAAAAGGCTAAATCTCCTCTTTGATTTCAATCGGTAAACAGAGGATGTTCGCAGTAAATTCTCCGAATAGTTTTGATATGCAATTAAGTGATAAGAAATACATAGAGTCGCTCTCCGACTATCAGGTGGTGGAGGCAATATTGAGCCGTGATGAAAAAATCACAGTTCTTTATCTCTATGACTATTGCTATCCGCTATTCAAAGCCTACTACGAGAAATTTAAGTACTGTGTCGAGGCTGAGGATTGTCGAGACTTTATCAGCGGTTTTTATCTCTACTTGATGACACCGGGTACTGTATCTCGCCGTTCTAAGTTGTCGACCTATTCTTGTGGCAGTAGGTTTATTTATTGGTTGAAAATAGTTCTTGCCAACTATTGTATCACACTTTCGAAGGAGAGTGAAAGAAAGTTAAAAATGACCTCCTATGAAGATGTTGCTGGTAGATTGGTAGAAGAGTCGGAGTCCCTATCTATGGATACACTCAATCGCGATGATATCGAAATTGTGTTGTGTCGCATGAGTAATTCGCGTTATCGCAATCTTATTCGCTTTCGTTATGTCGATGGCATGAGTAATTGCGAAACGGCCGAACTCTTGGGGATGTCGCTTGAAAATTATTACAACAAAAGGCGACTCGCCATGCAGCAATTTGTAAACGTATTAAGAAAGGAGCGACTTGTATGAAGGAGTATTTAGAATTATCGCCGAATATGGAACGAATGTTGAGTGCGTATCTCGAAGGCAGTCTGTCGCCCGACGAGGTGGCACGAGTTGAGCAACTCATTGCATCGAACGAGGAGTTGAGTGAAGTTATCGACATCGTAAATGAGGTGGATGACACTATTGATGTGAATGCATCGATATACGATGATTATCCCGACTTTGACCAGACCTTTCGGTTGCCTGAGCTTCCTGATAATGTGGAGCCACCTACCGAAGAGGTTGAAATCTTGTCGGTTGATGAGTTGATAGACGATTCTGAGTCTGATGGAGGGGACTGGGATGTGAGTGTGCTTGACGATATGGACATCATCGATACTGATGACTTTGTTGATTGCATGTAACCATGCATGATTGTGTTTGGTAATTTTTTGTTAACCTTTTTATTTTTTTGGGGGATTAGTCGTAATCCTGTCTATTAGGTGAGGGTACTGTGGCACGTTGTCTTTCGATTGTATTGTTGATAGCCCGCGGAACTCAATGTGCAATCTTCGCCTATAAGGGAACTTCGAGCAATTACTTTGCCGAGACTTGATAATAAATGAAGGTCGATTCGGTAAATTGGGTCGAGTTGGTAAGGAGGATTTTTAGGTGCGTTTCTTATTTCTTATGATGGTACTATGCATTTGAGCATTGGAACAGCGTGAGGTGGGAAAGATAGCGATAGCCTCCAAGGGAAGCATGGATGGATACTTCCGCCAATGAATATCACCTATACCGATTTGTAGAATAAGCCTTAAAGCCGACAGAAAGAATATTCCCGATAGTAAATTATCGGTGGAATATATTGAGGTTCCTTTGAAGAAAATTTTAGACCCGCTGTCTTGTATGAGCCTTGTGTGCTTATATCGGTCAGAGAGGAGTGCGATGTGCTTGTGTATAACCTTTTAAATGCTTAATGTAACATGAAACTATCTCTTGCTTATCACGAACTTGAAGCCTTGATTACAGAGGCTGTTAATATAAAACTGAATATCCAATACATCAACGAAAAGACCCTTTGTGTAAACTATTCGCCCGGCCGGATTATTCCAAGTGTTTCGGTCGAGCTGCGTGTCAATGCAGTGCGTCGCGATGTTATATCTATTATGTATGAGTGTAATGACGCTGTCTCTATGATTATAAAAGGTGTATTGAAGCACATGCATACCGATGTGCCTTGTGGTGTAGTTGTGGATGGCGAATCTAATCTTATCACTATATATCCCCTTTATATCAAGCAGCTGGAGGGTGTGACGCGTTACTTTGCTATTACCAACCTGACCTTTGGCGAAGAAGGAATAGATGTCGAAGTAGTCGTTAATGGCAGTGATGTCGATTGGCGTAGTAATGAGCATTGTCACTTTACTCCTGTGGTGGAGTGATCATGTCCATTCGTTATTGCAACCTTCTTCCTTATTGCATAGTAATGACAAAGTAATAGCATGGAGTTTTCAAAACAAATGCGAGTGGATGGTGTGAAAATGTTTCTAAATGTTAATGTTTTTACGTCGCATTTAAAATGTATGCAAAATATTTGGTAAAGATAATAATTATGCATACCTTTGTGTTAAAATAACGCAAATAGGAAGATGTAACTATTTTGCAGCTATAAAAAACATTTTACACTTTACAGCGTCTGAAAATTAACTAACAATCACTAATACCTCATTAAGCCATGGAACGCCGATATACCCCCGAAATGATAACATCGTTGAGTGATAAGGAGATTTTTGTATTTGGAAGCAACTTACAAGGGTTTCATGGAGGTGGTGCAGCCCGTATGGCTCGTCTGCATTTCGGAGCGGAATGGGGAAAGGGAGTTGGAATGCAAGGACGTTGTTATGCTATTCCCACTATGCACGGTGGTATAGCGGAAATACGCCCTTATGTTGATGATTTCATCGACTATGCCATAGCTCATCCCGAATATACTTTTCTCGTGACTCGCATAGGTTGCGGTATAGCCGGATTTACCGATGAGCAGATAGCACCTCTTTTTGCTCGTGCTATCGATGTCGTTAACATAGTCCTGCCTCGCGAGTTTGTCAATGTTATACAAGCCAATGGCAAGTAGTTGGGTGCGTAACTGAAAAGTGAAGTGCATGGAGGGAGGATGGTGGCTGTGTCATATCTTCCATTGTAAAAAAAGGTAAAATTTTAAGGTCAAAGAACAACAAGGATTTCATACTTAAACTTTTAGTGTAGCGAAGGGTGTATTTTGAATCATCCGATTGCTGCACGAGATGTTACGGCTCATAACCCGGCTGTAAGTATTAACCATCAAAAGCACATTATTATGAATAAAAATGTTGATATAAATAGTCTTAGAGACCGCGTACGAGGTTCTATCGTTGGCGGTGCTATCGGCGATGCATGGGGCTATCCCGTAGAATTTATCTCGTATGAAGAGATAACAACTCACTATGGAAGCCGAGGGATAACGCGTCTCGAACTTGACCCTTTGGTGGGTAAGGCTGTGGTCTCTGATGATACGCAGATGACTTTGTTTACCGCTATGGGACTGATTAATGCTCATGAAAGCCAAGTTGACTGCCTGTCATGTATAGCAGATGCCTATATCGAGTGGTTCTATACACAGATGTGGAGTCGATCGTTGAAGTCGCCTCGATGCTTCATTGCCGCATTGCCGGAGCTGCAAGTGAGTCGAGCCCCCGGTAGTACATGTATGTCGGCATTATATGACATACTCCAAGGTCGTCCTGTATTGAATCACAGTAAGGGTTGTGGTGGAGTAATGCGAGTAGCACCCGTTCCACTCTATTTCTTGGCTCATACGGTTTTCAATAGCATCGATGATGTAGATGTGTTGGCTGCCGATGCTGCACGAATTACGCACAAGCATCCTATGGGATACATTCCGGCAGCATTTGTGTCTCATCTTATCTATTGCTTGGCTGCCGATGAACAGCCGTCGACAAGTGGCTTTGTGACCTATGTAACCGATGCTATGGCGGCTCTGTATCGACTCTATCCCGACAATGCTGATATGATAGCGGACTTTTCCGATATGATAAAATCGGCTATTGATATGGCATTGTCCGAAACCGAACTCTCGGATAATGAGGCTATCGACAGTATTGGCGAAGGGTGGGTTGCCGATGAGGCCGCTGCTATTGCATGTTATTGTGTCTGTAAGTATTTCGATGACTTCGAGCAGGCTCTCATTGCGGCTGCTAATCATGATGGTGATAGTGACTCGACAGCTGCCATTGCGGGAAATATACTGGGTGCGGCTATGGGCTATAATGCTATTCCGGAATATCTTAAATGTGACGTTGAGATGCATAGTCTCGCCATAAAGATAGCGGATGCTCTGGTGGATGGATGTATAAGTGGTTAAAACTTGTTAATATGGCGGTTGCGGTGTTAGTTTTTGAGCGAAGCATCTGTCCTTATTAGATGTAAAGGAAAAATATCGAGTGAAACAGGAATATCTCATGAATATCGATATACAAAAAAAGAATAGAGTGGAACCCATCAATAGGGGGAGGGGATGAGTGATTCATTAGGGAGGTGGATTTTTTTAGATATACGAGTGATACAGGGGAATGTTTCAAGAACGTTGACGAGAGCCGCACAGAAGGAGAATGAGGGAGGGACTATACGGGAGGTGGAGAGAGGATGGGTAAACAGAGGACAATAGTAGAGAGGGGAGCATAAATAGGGAGTGTAAATAGTAGAGTGATAACATGGTAGGGAGGATTGTTATGAGAGGCGAGTGATCGATTAGGGAGGGATAGCCGAGAGGCGAAATGTGAAAGGTGGATATTAAAAGTGGATGATGAGATATTTTACACAACAACAGAACGCACAGGCTGCATAGTCGGGTGCGTTTTGTTTTGTGTATAGCACAATTTCCGGTAGTGAAATGGTGTACCGTTACATGTTGTAGCGAAGTATAGGCTTAATATAAGACATTGTTGAAGAAAAATTTAAGTCGCAAGAAAATAAAACGCCTGAAAAATTTGTGAGAATAGATGGAAATAACTACCTTTGCAACCGCTAATGCAAAAAACAACTTAAAAACAAATTTCAAATGGCAACAAAAATCAGATTACAACGTCATGGTCACAAAGATTATGCGTTCTATCAAATCGTAGTCGCTGATAGCAGGGCGCCACGTGATGGCAAATTTATTGAAAGGGTAGGTTCTTATAATCCGAACACTAATCCTGCTACAATAAATTTGAATTTCGAGCGTGCTTTGTATTGGCTCAATGTAGGTGCTCAACCCACCGACACAGTTCGTAGCATTCTCTCACACGAAGGTGTATTGTTGAAAAAACACCTCATGGGCGGTGTTAAGAAAGGTGCTTTCACCGAGGAAGTTGCTGAGCAATGTTTCCAAGCATGGAAGGATAGCAAAGCTAACGCTGCGTCAGCTTTGAAAAACAAAAACCGCGAGGCTGCCAAGGCTGAGGCTGCTGCCCGTCTTGAAGCTGAGAAAGAGGTTAACAAAACTATCGCTGAGCGTGTAGCTAACAAGAAAGCCGAGTTGGCTCGTGCTGCTGCTGAGGCCGCCGCTGCTGCTGCCGCTGAAGCTGCTCCCGCAGAAGAAGCTGCCGAAGCTCCTGCCGAAAGTGCTGAATAAATTGCGACTGATGTCGTTGTGACAGCATAGTAAAGAGTGTATCCATGTGATACACTCTTTTTTTGTGCAGTCTACCATTTTACTGGTAGTAATAACAATGTGTGAGGTTACCACCCTATGCCTCTGGCTGGATAGATGCCATTTCCGTTTCAATGTGTTATGTTGAGCGATACGAGACAAAAATATATCGAACAGGTCGGCGGTGATTATTGGAGACTATATTGGGGGGTAATATTATGAAGTTCTCTTAAAAAAAATCCGCCTTTTGCGATTAGCTGCTATTTTTTTTGTAATTTTGCAAGGTTATAGTTGCATTATTGAAGCTAAGCGATAAGATAATTCAAAAACTCAAAATATAAATACAATGTACAGGACAAAAACTTGTGGAGAATTACGCCTGAGCGATGCCGGAAGTACCGTAACCTTGTGTGGTTGGGTACAACGCACTCGCAAGATGGGTGGTATGACTTTTGTCGACCTGCGTGACCGATATGGCCTCACGCAGTTGGTTTTTAACCAAGAAGTAGATGCCGAATTGTGTGAGCAGGCCAATAAACTTGGACGTGAGTATGTCATACAAGTGACCGGCGACGTGGCCGAGCGTAGTAATAAAAATAACCGTATAGAGACAGGAGAGATTGAAATTATTGTTAATCGTCTCACTATCCTCAATGCCTCTATCGTACCCCCTTTCACTATTGAAGATGATACCGATGGAGGGGATGATCTGCGTATGCAATATCGATACCTCGACCTCCGTCGTAACGCCGTACGACGCAATCTTGAATTGCGTCATAAGATGGCCTTTGAAGTGCGTCGTTATCTCGATGCTCAGAATTTCTTGGAAGTGGAGACTCCTGTTCTCATCAAGTCGACCCCCGAAGGTGCTCGCGACTTTGTAGTGCCTTCACGCATGAATCCGGGTGAGTTTTATGCTTTACCCCAGTCGCCCCAGACACTCAAACAGTTACTCATGGTGTCGGGTTTCGATCGCTATTTCCAGATTGTGAAATGTTTCCGCGATGAAGACCTGCGTGCCGACCGTCAGCCCGAGTTTACACAGATTGACTGTGAAATGTCGTTTGTCGAGCAAGAGGATGTGTTGAATGTCTTTGAGGGTATGGCCAAGCACCTCTTCAAGTATATCAAGAATATCGATTTTACCGAGCCCTTCCCTCGCATGTCGTGGGCCGATGCCATGAAGTATTATGGTAGCGACAAGCCCGATACTCGATTTGAAATGAAGTTTGTAGAGTTGAAAGACCTTACCGAAGGTCGCAACTTTGTGGTGTTCGACAGCGTACCTTATGTAGGTGGTATCTGTTGTAAAGGCTGTGCAGGATATACTCGCAAGCAGATTGATGAACTGACCGAATTTGTGAAACGTCCACAGATAGGAGCTAAGGGACTTGTGTGGGTGCGTTATGATGAAAGCGGCAATTTCAAGTCATCGGTCGACAAGTTCTACACTGCCGACGATTTGCGTGCTTGGGCTGAGCGTTTTGAAGCCGCTCCCGGCGATCTCATGCTCATCCTTGCCGGTGACACCATGAAGACTCGTAAGGCATTGTGTGAACTGCGTCTGGAAATGGGTAGCCGATTGGGACTCCGCGACAAGAACGTCTATTCACCCTTGTGGGTTATCGATTTCCCCTTGTTTGAGTGGGACGACGAGACACAACGTTTCTATGCTATGCACCACCCCTTTACGTCACCCAAACCCGAGGATATACATCTGCTCGAAAGTAATCCCGGAGCTGTGCGTGCCAATGCCTACGACATGGTAGTAAATGGCGTAGAACTTGGCGGTGGTTCTATTCGTATACATGACAGCCAGTTGCAGGATACAATGTTCAAGCTCTTAGGCTTTACCCCCGAGCAAGCACAAGCTCAATTTGGTTTCTTGATGAACGCATTTAAGTATGGTGCTCCCCCTCATGGCGGATTGGCATTCGGTCTCGACCGATTTGTCTCAATCTTCGCCGGACTTGACTCCATTCGTGACTGTATTGCCTTCCCCAAGAACAATTCGGGTCGCGATGTCATGATGGATGCTCCCTCAACCATCGCTCAGGAGCAACTCGATGAGTTGTGTATCGAAGTAGCACTAAAAGACGAAAAATAATATTGAATAAGTAGTATGCCAACCATACGACAAATCATATCGGCTATCGAGGAGTTTGCCCCTTTGGCTCTGCAAGAAAGTTATGACAATGCAGGACTTCAAGTGGGCGATGCCTCGGTGCAAGCCACCGGAGCTCTGTTGTGTGTCGATGTGACCGAAGCTGTTGTTGATGAGGCTGTTGCACTCGGTGTCAATCTTATTGTGGCACACCATCCTCTATTGTTTCGCCCCTTGCGTCGCATAGTGGGTGCCAACTATATAGAACGAGTGGTTATGAAAGCTTTGCGACATGGTATTGCCATATATGCAGCACACACCAATCTTGATGCAGTGGCTGTCAATCATCGCTGGGCTGAAATGTTGGGACTTACCGATGTTGCTGTCTTACAGCCCGCTACCGACATGCTATTCAAACTCGTAACCTATCTTCCCACGACACATCTTGACGAAGTTCGTTCGGCTCTTTTTGCAGCCGGTGCCGGTGCAATAGGTCGATATGATTGTTGCAGTTATGCAGAAGAAGGTGTGGGAACTTTCCGTGCCGGAGAGGGTACACATCCCTATTGCGGAAAGCATGGCGAGTTGCATCATGAACCCGAGTGTCGTCTCGAAGTAATATTGCCACGTTACATCAAGTCGCGAGTGATAAAGGCTCTGTTGGAAACACATCCCTATGAAGAACCTGCTTACGACCTTCTGCCCATTGCCAATGACTACTCATCGGTAGGAATAGGCGTTGTAGGTAATCTGCCACAGGAAACGGATGCCTTATCCTTCATGCAGCAGGTCAAGCAAATGATGAACTGCGGATGCATAAGGCACACCGATGCCACCCATCGCACTGTACGACGTGTAGCCTTGTGTGGTGGTGCAGGCAGCTCACTTATCAATAGTGCAGTCGCAGCTCGAGCCGACATTTTCATAACCGGAGAGATTGGATATCACCCTTTCTTCGGGCATGAACAAGAGATTATCTTGGCTGAGATAGGACACTACGAAAGCGAACAACACACAAAAACAATATTTTGTGATGTAATTACAAAAAAATTTCCTACCTTTGCAACCTACTACACAAATGTAGACACAAATCCGATAAAATATCTGTAAGCAATGGCCGAAAAAACAAAAGAAAAAGAGTACACCGTAGAGGAAAAATTGAAATCACTCTACGAATTGCAAACATTACATTCGGAAATCGACCGCATCAAAACACTTCGTGGCGAATTGCCCCTTGAAGTGAAAGACCTCGATGACGAAATCAAAGGTCTCGAAACTCGTATCGAAAACTTCCAAGCTGCTATTGTCAACTATCGTAAGGATATAGTTGCATTTGAGGATGAGATACATGTATCGCGTAACAAGATTGAGCGTTACAAGGTACAACTTGATGAGGTGCGTAACAATCACGAGTTTGACAAGTTGAATAGCGAGATTGAGTACCAAGAACTCTCGATACAAGCCAACGAAAAGAAAATTCGTGAGGCCAACAACATCATAGCCCGTCGCAACGACGAGATGACTCAATGTCGTGAGTTGCTCGAAGAGCGTTCTGCTATGTTGGAAGAGAAAAAAGCCGAACTCGATGACATCATTGCCGAGACAAAACAAGATGAGGAAAAAGTACGTGAGAAAGTTAAAGCTGTTGAGGCTATTATAGAGCCTCGCCTATTGCAAGCTTACAAACGTATTCGCAAGAATGCCCGCAATGGATTGGCTGTTGTGTATGTGCAACGCGATGCTTGTGGTGGTTGCTTCAATCGTATACCCCCTCAACGACAACTCGACATCAAAATGCATAAAAAAATTATCGTTTGCGAATACTGTGGTCGTATCATGGTTGACCCTGAACTCGCAGGCGTTGAAACTGTAAACAAATAATAGCGTTTCATAATAATGGATGAGAGACTGTGGCAAAGAATACTTTGCCACAGTCTCTTTTTTCCTCGATTATTGTTTTACACTGTAACAACTGTTATTAAGAATAATGAGGGAAATACGACCTGCTCGGCATGAATATTGCCGACATGTATCGTACAGAAATAAATAGAGGATGACTCCCTTGTGGAGACATCCTCTATTCTATGATAGTAATGAGTAAAGCTGACAATAATTACTCACTCTTCATCTCTATACTTTTCTTTATAACGCTCTTTTCATTTCTCTCCACAACATCCGATTGCCACACGATGCCCTTGTTGATCGCTTGATGGAAAAATTCCATTTCCTTTTCACTGCGTTTGCGAGGACCGCCCAATGACATATGTACATTGCCATCGGCATCGTATATGGTTGTGCGATTCATGTCGTAAGAACGTTCGGGACCTTTTACAAATACACTATAATAGTTTTTTCCTTGAAACTCCCACAAGGTTATCTCGCTGTGACGCTCGTTGAGTGTCGCTGTTTTCTCTTCGAGCCATGATGGTAGTAATGAACTGGCCACTTGTTGCTTACTCTTGCACCCCGAAAGGATGGCAAGACACAGAAGCAGAGTTGATGTTATCAGTATGATTCGTTTCATGGTATCAGGCTTTATATTTTATCCATTTAAATAATTCTTTATACGAAGGCTTCTTGCCGTAAAGCAAGATACCCACACGATAGATGCGACCTGCCACCCAAGTCATGCCCAATGATGAGGCAAAAAGAATAACAAGCGATAGTATAATCTCCCACACAGCTACGCCGAAGGGGATGCGTACCATCATGACAATGGGTGAGGTAAAGGGTATCATTGAACACCACCAAGCCAATCCGCCTTCTGGATTTTCGGCACTGAATATACCCACATAGAAAGCAAAAAGAATGATGAATGTTATGGGTATCATAAATTGGTTGGTGTCGGCTTCATTGTCAACAGCCGAACCTATGGCTGCAAAAAGTGAAGCATACAGCACATAACCACCTATGAAGTAGAGTATGAGGCATATGATTATCATTGTGAAATCGATGCCGGCAAAGGTCTGCATCATATCCAGCATATCCGGGTCAATAGCTGTTGTGGTGTCAGTACCACCCATTGTCTGAGTTTGTGCCATTATGTCGGCTCCCTCTCCACTCAGTAGTGGCAACCCGAATGCAAGACTTACTCCTATACCCAATCCTATGATAAGAATCACCCATATACCTATCTGTGTGAGACCTACAAGTCCTACACTGATTATCTTACCTATCATCAGGTCGAATGGTTTGACCGATGATACCATTACCTCTACTATGCGGTTGGTCTTTTCTTGCATGACACTGTTCATGACCATACCACCGTATGCAAAGAGGAAAATGTAAATAAGAAATGTCGAAATCATGCCCACAGCAGTGGCAAGACCGGCCGAGGTCTGTGTATCACCCTCTTCGTCAAATCTTATAGAACTTACATCCAATCGCACATTGCTCTCTTCGATAATCTGTTGCAGATTGGGAATGTCGTACGATGCCAATTTAACATCATGCAGATACTCTTCCATCTTGCTTTCTACTTCTATCTCAAAGCTCGCAGTTGTCTGCTTGTGTGAGTATATGGTCATGGCATTGGGTTTGAGCAACAAGTTGTCGGTAATAACTATGTAAGCATAGGGTTCTTCATCGCTACGCATCTGCTCGGTTGTTGTCTCTGAGTTGAGGTAGGTGTAGGTATATTCATCATCACTGGCATATACATCTTCGTACAACCCCGTCTGGTCAACAATGGTCACTTGTCGCATCTCGCTGTTGTCGAATAGGGTAAGCATCGCAGGAACACTACACAATAGAACCATCAGCACCGGGGTGAGGATAGTCATGATGAGAAATGATTTCTTTCTCACTCGTGACATGTATTCACTCTCTATAATTAATGGAATTTTGCTCATAATGATTATAATTTTTTCTGATTAAGCTTCGGGATTAACTGGTTCTCCAACAGTATCAATGAATATCTCGTTCATTGAGGGTAATATCTCTTCGAAAGTTGCAAGTTGGCATTCACGCATCATGGCTGTAATCAACTCATTATTGGTGGTTGCCTTGTCGCTTTTGCGGACGATAGCTGTATTGTAACCACTCGATTGACCATACTCCATTACATGATAGATGTCATTGCTGTGTAACGTCTGTGCAGGTATTGTCTCATCTGCTTTATATGTAACCTTGAATAGGTGCTTTTTGTGAGCTTGGCGAATAGCATTAATTTCACCTTGCAGTACAACACGCGAACGATTGATAAGGGTTATTTCATCGCATATTTCCTCTACCGATCCCATGTTGTGAGTCGAGAAGATAATTGTTGCACCCTCTTTCCTCAGTTCGAGAATTTCGTTTTTCAACAAGTTGGCATTGACAGGGTCAAAACCACTGAACGGTTCGTCAAATATTAGTAGCTTGGGACGGTGTATTACAGTGGCGATAAACTGTATTTTCTGTTGCATACCTTTCGACAGTTCTTCTACTTTCTTCTTCTCCCAGTCGGCAATGTCAAACTTGTTCAACCAATGCTTTATCTGATTCTTGGCATCGTTGCGAGTCAGTCCTTTCAGACGAGCCAGATACATCAATTGTTCACCCACTTTCATCTTCTTGTACAGACCTCGTTCCTCGGGCAGGTAGCCTATATGCTCCACATCCGATGGTATCGACAGCCTACCGTTGATATATACCTCACCACTATCAGGACCGGTAATATGGTTGATAATTCTTATAAGAGTTGTTTTTCCTGCACCATTGGGTCCTAACAATCCGTATATGTGATTTTCGGGTACTTGTACGGTAACATTGTCCAAGGCTCTGTGTGAGGCATATTGCTTGACAATATTTTTCGCTTCGAGATAATACATGCTGTTATACTTTGTAGTTAAATTTTACTCATGCAAAGAAAAATAAATTTTTATTCTTAAACAAGATTTATGACCATAATAATTGTTATATATCGGTGGCAATCTTCACCATTTTGCAACTTCTACCCTCTATTGTTTGCCCTACGGCCTTTCTATAATTCTTTGAGATTGTTAAAAGATATGAAATTTGAATTGAATTTTATATAAATATGATGATTTGTATAAAATTATTAAGAAAATAATTATATTTGTGGTCGAAGTATAAGAAAATATTTGCGTTTTCTTTCGAAAAAGTAGTAAATAGAGTGTAAATTCAGATAATTTTGAAAAATTATCCTTGCATACGTTAACCAATAAAAAAGTATGAAAACATGAAACAGCAGAAGAAACCCCGCATGCTACCTTGGCGAGTCATTGCGGCAGCTATTATAGCAGTAGCGACCGTCGTTGATATTCATGCCGAAGAGAGTTGCTACTTGAACATTTATGGTGCATCTTCGGTCTATGAGATGTCCTATCAGGTTGAGGAGGTGAACAAAGTGACATTCTCGGATGAGTCTCTTACAGTGCATCTGACTTCATCGAATCGGCAGCAGACCGTTCCATATACCGAATTGTTGAAAATAACATTTGGCGAACAGGCATTCACAGGTATTGAAGATACTCAAAGCAGTGACTTTACCATTCGTTATATGTCGGCAACTCATACAGTCAACATTTTGAGTAACACATCTATTGATTGCGTGCAACTGTTCAATACACAGGGGCAATTGTTGCATGTGTCAACACCTCGTCAGGCACAAGCATTCGTCGATATTAGCAACTATGCATCGGGCATATATATTGTGCGTGCCACCAGTGGTACACAAGTACAGACTAAGAAAATCATCCGTTAACAATCTTTCTAAAAAAAATATACCATTATGAAAGCAAATCATTACCTAATAGCTGCAACGGCATGCCTGTTATCTATGACGGCAACATCACAACAACGCGTTATCAACTTATATAGTGGAGGAGAAGTAATACAGAGTTTCAATGTTGAACAGATAGATAGTCTTAAAGTAGAATGGGCAGCACCCGAGTCGGAGTTTGACATTTTCGAAAACATATCTTTCGATGAGATGGTATATGTTGAGGGTGGAACATTCACTATGGGTACTAATGACAGTGATGCCGATGTCGATGAGACTCCTCATACTGTTACACTCTCGTCCTTTTATATTGGCAAGTATGAAGTAACCCAGAAGTTATGGGAATACGTTATGACATACGAAGGTCAGGCAGCCGATGGCACAACCATGACATCGGTAGGAGACGACCCTTGGTTGGGTAAAGATCCCAATGCCTCTTACGGCGATGGTGACTATTTCCCGGCATATTATGTAACATACTATGACATTGTTGATTATTTCCTGCCGCGGTTGAACCAGATTACCGGTAAAAACTTCCGACTTCTCACCGAAGCCGAATGGGAATATGCAGCTCGCGGTGGAAACCAAAGTCAGGGTTATAAGTTTAGCGGTAGTGACAATGTCGACGATGTAGCATGGTACTATGACAACGCCTATGATACCACCGACAATTATGGAACACACATTGTAGGAACAAAGCAACCCAACGAACTGGGTCTCTATGACATGACCGGTAATGTGTGGGAGTGGTGTAACGACTGGTATGGAGCATATGATGAAAAAGACCTGATCGATCCGCAAGGACCACTCACAGGAGGCTCACGCGTTAACCGTGGAGGTGGTTGGGACGGTGTAGAATGGGGTTGTCGTGTAACGCTTCGCAGTTATAGCCTACCCGATAAGACTACCAGCAGCTTCGGATTTCGCCTTGCCCTTTGAGCCTATATGAGATAAGAGAACGTCTATAATAAGTGTATTATCTGCACGCCTAATTATAGTAGACTGTTTAGTTTAACGAGGACGTGTCATTCAGAAAAGAAGTGACACGTCCTTGACTATTTTATACTATGCTTGCAAAGAGAGATAGATTGTTATTGGTAAGTACCACCCATTATTTGCTCATCTTTCCGGGGACGATTCGTTCACCCAAGTAGAGGGCAATACTCTTGCGTACTTCCATGTATAGGGCTATTTGTTGCATGATTTCCTCAACCTTGTCGGTCGTGAGAGCGGCTTGCTGTTCACGCAGTTCGTTGCGAAGTGAAGCGATGCGTTGCATGAGGATGGCATCTTTTAGCTCAAAAACGGCACGCGGAATAAGTGTGTTGAGCCGGTCAACATCGCGTTCAACTACCTGATACTTGGTGTGAATCTTGCTTAGTTGATGGCGGTCGTTCATCAAGTCGATGGCTGTTGTGCTTAGTTGCATGTCGGCACTATTGATGTAGGTGTGACCTATATATGAAATCTCTGCTTCATATCTTACCTTCTGGCAGGCTGCTTGAAACCTATCCTCGGCAAGTTTTATTAATTTCTCGTCGGGTTCCTCTTGACTGTATATTTTATTCAACTCGGCTTGCAATGCTTCACGAAGCGTAGGCAACTGATGTTCGAGTTTCATATCGGCATATTGAAGTGCGGCTTCATGCTCTATGCTACATGCTCCCTCAATGAGTCGATGGTAGATGGGATGAGTTATCGTTACATTATCAGCCGCCAATTCTTGTAGAATATAGTCCAATACTCGACAGGGATGCTCCTCTTGGTTCTCGTCGTAATGTACTATCTTGGCAAATCCATACCGCAATATATATTGTGCAAGAGTACGCTCACACTCGATGATAATTTTATTCTCTTTGGAGGTTGTGGGCAGATTAATCTTTGGCGTGACATCTATATCGGTCGGTGTGGGAGGTTCGTTGTATTGTTCGAGCGGAGGCAGTAGTGTCTCGTCGGGCATGTTGTCGGCTGCCGGTGCGATGGTGGAGGGGATGCTCTCAGTCGATGGAGAGCTACCTTGTAGCTCTTTGTCGGACGAGCCTCCTATTAAGGTGGGTAAACTGACCTCGGGATAGGTCTGTTTCTCTTTCTCTATACGATTTGTTTTCTCTTTGTCGGCAAGTTCTTTCTCTCGCTTGTCTCGGCGTATCGAGTTGACCTCTCGCAGTAACATCTGTTCATCGACATTGAGTAATCTTGCACAATCTTGCACATAGACCGAGCGTAGTATGTTATCGGGGATGATAGCTATCGAACGCACTATGTCGCCTATGAGCGTAGCACGTTTGATGGGATCGTTTCCGGCACCTTGCAGTAGAAGATTGGTCTTAAAGCGTATGAAGTCGGTCTCGTGAGCATGTATGTAGGCGGTAAAATCGGATGCACTCTGTTTCTTGGAAAATGAGTCAGGGTCATCACCGTCGGGCAGTAGCACGACCTTGATGTTCATACCTTCTTGCAGAATGAGGTCTATACCACGCAACGATGCCTTTATACCGGCAGCGTCACCGTCATAGAGTACGGTAATGTTGTTGGTAAAGCGGTGTATGAGTCGTATCTGTCCCGGAGTAAGCGAAGTTCCCGACGAAGCTACAACGTTTTCAATGCCGGCTTGGTGCATCGATAATACATCGGTGTATCCCTCTACCAGATAACAGAAGTCGTTCTTTACAATCGACTGCTTGGCATGATAGATGCCATATAGGACATCGCTCTTGCGGTACACCTCCGACTCGGGCGAGTTGACATATTTGGCCGACTTTTCATCTTTGCGGAGAATACGTCCGCCGAATGCAATTACTTTGCCCGACAGGCTGTGGATGGGAAATATCACACGACCCTTATATCGGTCGTAGAGTGTTCCTTGTTGCGATTCAAGACAGAGTCCTGTCTTGACGAGGTATTCTTTCTTGTATCCTCGCTTGATGGCATCTTGGGCAAGGGCATCGCGTTGCTCGGGTGAGTAGCCCAATCCGAATTTGTTGATAATATCTTCACCGAAACCTCGTTCTCGGAAATAGCTCAATCCTATGGAACGACCTTCGGCATTTTCGAGCAGGTTAGTGGCAAAAAATTTCTGTGCATACTCATTCACAATGAGCATACTTTCGCGGTCGGTCTTTCGTTGCTTCTCCTCCTCTGTGAGCTGTTTTTCTTGTATCTCTATGTTGTACTTGCGAGCCAAATATTTCAGAGCCTCATAGAAGGTAATCTGCTCATGTTCCATCACAAAGTGTACCGCATTACCACCCTTGCCACAGCTGAAACACTTGCATATGCCTCGTGCCGGAGAAACTGAAAATGAGGGCGTCTTTTCATCGTGAAACGGACACAATCCCACATAGTTTGCTCCTCGGCGACGCAGTGTGACAAAGTCTGACACAACCTCTACGATATTGGCTGCCTCGATGATACGGTCGACTGTGTGTTGGTCAATCATGCTCTTATTCTCTGTGTGTAGGTACTACTTCTTCTCCTCGGCTTTTACATCCTTTTTCGCATTGAGGGTAGGATAGGCTATGCGAGTGTGGTAAATAGTCATCAATTTGTCGGTAAAAGTCTCCTTGATGGTTTCCACATCTCGAAAACTTAAAGGAGTATCTTTGAGCAGACCTTCGGATATTTGTGCATCAATGATACGTGACACAAGTTGCGATATTGCCTCATGGTTATACTCTTTAAGGCTTCGCGATGCCGCCTCTACGGCATCAGCCATCATCATGATACCGGTCTCCTTCGACTGTGGGTTGTGACCCGGATAGGTGAATTTTGACTCATCTACCTCCTCGTCAGGGTGCTGGTTGCAATAGGTCGTGTAGAAATATTTAGCTTTGCCATGACCATGATGTGTAGCTATAAATTCTTGAATCTGCATGGGCAGTCCTTGCTTCTCAGCCATTTTTAGTCCATCATTGACATGCGATATAATGATGCGGGCACTCTCTACGAGGTCTAAATTTTTGTGCGGACTATCGGCTCCCGATTGGTTCTCGGTAAAGAATGATGGATTCATCAGCTTGCCTATGTCATGATACAATGCTCCGGTACGCACCAATTGTGCGTTAGCTCCCACATGATGGGCTGCCGCTGCTGCAAGGTTCGATACTTGCATGGCATGTTGGAATGTTCCCGGAGCCTCCTCCGATAGTTGTTGTAACAGAGGTGAGTTGATATCCGATAATTCTACCAATGTTACCGACGACATAAAACCAAACAGGCGTTCGAAGATGTATATGAGCAGATATGAGAACAATACCAACGAACTATTGATGAGTAATATGATGAGCATATGGGTAGATATCTCGTTGATATTTCCTTCGTTGAAGAGTATATAACCGACGTAAGTCAATGCATATACGGCAAATACTATCACCGAGCAACGGAATAGTTGTGAGCGTTTCGACAGATTGTTAAGACTGTCAATAGTAGCCATGCCCGCTGCCAGTTGCATGAAAAAGTATTGTATGGGCAGTGGTGCCGCAAATGAACTTATGATAGTAGTTATAAGGTGGGCATACATGGCTGTGCGTGAGTCGAAGAACGTCACAACTATAATAGGTACAATCGTCAGCGGTACATAATATATACTGTACAGTCCTCTGCTCGATACGATAAATGCTGCCGTTGAGGCTACTACTATCAATAATATTATCAGACTTATGGCACGAGTGTTACGCCACAATCGAGGACGGAAGAATGCAAGAAATATGTACATCAGCAACATGATGGCACCGAAGACAATAACTTTACCGGCAATGATATATTTCTCTTGGTGAGGATTGATGTCGTTGCGTTTCGAAAGAGCCGTTTCATACGATGTGAGTATGCGATACAACTCGGGTGTTACTATCTCTCCGCGATCGATGATACGTTCTCCGGCCTGTATCATTCCTTCCGATGGAACAATCTGTTGGAGTAGCTCTTCGCGTATCTTGTTGCTTGTTATGCTGTCATACAAGAGGTTGGCTGTAAGATATTCGTTGATGTTGCTACTCTGTAATATGTGACGTGAGAAGTTGTCACCATATTGCGACATGATACTTTCGTAAGCACTCTTGGGAGTATGTATCTCTTCAATGGACTTGTTCTGTGTTACGTTGTTTTCGAGCAATAGTATGCCCGACTTCTTATCGGCTTTCAGTTGACTCTGGTTCTCTGACGAAATAATGCCTTTGCTGTATATTTCGCGAAGTGATTGCAGATATTGCTCCTTCTGAGTTTGCGATAAGTTTATACCGGTATATTCGTTCAGTTTTTTCTCAAACTCGTCGGTCATCTGAGAGCTTATCTCTTTATTGACAATATACACCGGCTCGAATGTGTTCAGTATGCTGTCACGCTCTTGTTGTAGCACAGCATCGTCTTTGTATACAGGAAAGTCAAAGGGAGCTGTCAGCAGGCTGTGAGCCCATGGACGACCTTCCTCAAATGCCATGAATGTTTTTCCCTGACGAGGAAAGAAATAGGCAAGTATGAATACTGCCGATACAAATATCAAGATGCGTATCAGCCACAGAGTGATTTTGTGATTATTTTCGGTCGTCTTTTTCATAATTCATTGCATTTGGAGGGATGGGTAATTTTATTTGTTCACTCGCACCGCTTTTTCAATGCCTTTTATATGACTCAGTGCATTACATAAGCGTTTGACTACCAATGTGTCGTGAACATAAATATTCAAACTACCGGTGAATACACCGCGGTCGGCTTCGATATTGAGTGAACGCATGTTTATGTCCATGTCGGTAGTGATTGTACGCGTTATATCATTAAGCATGCCTTTGCGGTCGATGCCGCGTATCTCTATGCTAACAAGGAATGACTGATTGTTGTCGGTCTGCCACATGGTCGATACGATGCGTGAGCCGAATGTCGATTTCAGTTTCATCGCCTCGGGGCATTCTTGTTTGTGTACAACAACCATCTGTTCGTTAGGTTCTACAATGCCCAGCACATCATCTCCGGGGATGGGATGGCAGCACGGGGCTATGATATAATTGGGCTTACCTTCGTTGTTGCGTAAGATATATGTCTGTTTGCGGTTAATACTCTCTTTGGGGTCGTCGGTCAACTGTGAATGGCTATCGTCGCGTTGCTTGCCAAGACCCAATGTGAGATATTGCATTAGTTTGTTGCGACTCTCAAACATTTTCTTGAAGATGTTCTCGTCGAGAGTCATACCTTTGCTACCTATCTTGTAGAATAGTTCGTCGGGGGTCTTAAATCCCAGACGTGCCAAGGCTCTGTTGACAATCTCACTGCTCATTTCCTTGCCATGCTCCGAGAGGAATTCCTGAAATTGTTTTTCGCCAAGGGTCATGATCTGTCGACGATCGCGACGCAATGATGCTGCCAGTCGCGACTTGGCTACCGATGTTGTCACATAGTCAGTCCATTCGGCCTTGGGCGACTGTGTCTTGGAGGTCAGTATCTCTACTTGATCGCCACTATGTAACTCTTGCGACAGCGGGACGAGCTTGTGATTGACCTTGGCTGCTATGCAGTGATATCCAAGGTCGCTATGTAGTAGAAAGGCCAGATCAAGTACCGTTGCATGTTTAGGCAATGTTTTCATCTCGCCCTTGGGCGTAAAGACAAATATTTCATTGCTGTACAAGTTCATTTTTATGTTCGACAGCATGTCCATGGCATCGGGCGATGGATTGTCGAGTGCATTCTTGATATTCTCTATCCAGTTGTTGAGTTCTCCCTCTTCGCTCACATCACCACTCTTATACTTCCAGTGTGCCGCCAATCCGCGTTCGGCTATATCCTCCATTTTCTGTGAACGTATCTGCACTTCTATCCACTTTCCGTCGGGACCCATGACGGTAACGTGCAGGGCTTTGTAGCCATTAGGCTTGGGTGTCGATAGCCAGTTGCGGGTGCGGTCGGGGTGAGGATGGTATGTCTTGGTAATGATGTTGTATATTGCCCAACACATGTCCGACTCGTCTTGGCCTTCGGGACATTGAAAGACGATGCGAACAGCGTAGAGGTCATATACTTCCTCAAAGGGGATGTTTTTCTTTTGCATTTTTCGCCATATCGAGAATACCGACTTGACGCGAGCTTTCATGGTATAGTCAAATCCTCTCTCATGAAGTCGTGTCTCAATGGGCTGTGCAAAGTGACTGTATATAGCATTGCGATCTTCACTGCTGTCGGCTATCTTACGTTTTATTTTTTCGTAGGCATCGGGATGTTCAAACTTGAAACTCAGATCTTCAAGTTCGGTTTTGATGGCGTATAGTCCCAGACGATGAGCCAGTGGTGCATAGATATAGGAGGTTTCGCCGGCAATTTTGAATTGTTTCACTTGGCTCATTGAGTCGAGTGTACGCATGTTGTGCAGTCGGTCGGCTATCTTTATAATGATAACGCGAATGTCCTCCGACATGGTAAGCAGTAATTTGCGGAAGTTCTCGGTCTGTAACGAGATGTGGTCGGCTACCACTCCGCCCGATATTTTGGTCAATCCTTCAACAATCGATGCAATCTTATCGCCGAAGAGATTTTTGAGGTCCTCGACAGTGTAGTCGGTATCTTCAACAACGTCATGTAGCAGTGCAGCACATATCGATGTTGAGCCTAAACCTATCTCTTGACTCACAATGCGAGCTACTGCAATGGGGTGTAATATATAAGGTTCGCCCGAGCGACGTCGCACGCCTTTGTGTGCCTCGCGAGCGAATGTGTATGCTCGTTTTATTATATCTATTTTTTTGCGATGGTTGGAACGCAAATACCCCTCCAGAAGATTTTGAAAAGCATCTTCTATCAACATTTCATCTTGTACTTTTTGTGCTTCTGCGTCTTTCATATTTACAATAATCTTTTAAACCTTTTATATCGATAAGTAATATAGGTGATGTATTACATTTATTAAACTTGTATTTTATTTCACCTACATTTGCCTATCATTCACAAATATACTAATAAAATCTTGTCAAACAATTCTCGGATGAAAAATCTTTTGGAGGGGTACTATTTTTTATTTTTATTCTTTGGTCGGTTGTTGTATTTATTCTTTTTAGTATCAGCCCCGTAAGGGTTGTTCCCTTTTTCATTGGGTACTTGCTTGGGCAGGGGCTTAAAGGGACGATCTCCATAGAGTTGTCGGATGAGGTCGGCTCGATGCATACGCAGTAACGAGTTGCGTATCTCCTCTTCACATTCATGCTTATACCAGAAAAAGTAACGACGTTGTCCCAACTTCTGTTCGGCGTTGCGTGCAGTAAATACTTTCTCGCCTGTGTATGGATTGATACCTGTATAGTACATCTCGGTGGCAAGTGTCATGGGGGTGGGGGTGAAGTCTTGTACTTGTTCGAGATGAAAATTAAGATACTTGGTTGTCACTGCCAGTTCCGCCATATTTTCTTCGGTGCAGCCCGGGTGGCTCGATATGAAATAGGGGATGAGTTGTTGTCGCAGCCCTTCACGCTTGTTCACCTTGTCAAAGAGTGACTTGAAGTCATGAAATAGTTTGAAAGATGGTTTACGCATGTATTGCAATACGTTGTCCGATGTGTGTTCGGGTGCAACTTTCAGCCGACCCGACACATGCCGGGTTATAAGTTCCTCGGCATATAGTCGTCCGCTGTCGGCTACATCGGGCTGGCGATGTCGGTGAAGAACAAGGTCGTAACGGATACCGCTGCCTATGTGCGACTTCTTTACTTGGGGCAGAGCATCAACTTGTCGATACAGCTCCATCAGAGGGCGATGGTCGGTAACAAGATTGGGACACACTGAGGGAAACAGACAAGAGGGACGACGACACTTGTGGCATGCCTCTTGTTTCTCGCCTTGCATCATGTACATGTTGGCCGATGGACCTCCAAGGTCGCTGATGTATCCCTTAAAATCGGGCATTCGGGTGACGGCTTTCACTTCTCGCATAATAGAGTCGGTGGAACGCGAGGAGATAAATTTGCCTTGATGTGCCGAGATGGTGCAGAATGCACATCCTCCGAAACATCCGCGATGCAGACACACTGAGTGCCGTATCATTTCGTAAGCGGGGATAACTTTCCCTTTGTATCGGGGATGTGGCAGTCTTGTAAATGGCAGGTCGAAGGTGTGGTCGACCTCCTCGGTAGTCATCGGGGGGTAGGGGGGATTGATGTGAATCCACTCTTCGCCACATTGTTGCCACAAGTGTCGAGCTCGGAAGGCATTCGATTCCTCTTCAACAATTTTGAAGTTCTCGGCTTGCTTGCGTTTGTCCTTCTTGCATTCTTCATAGGAAGCCAATATTACATGGTCGTTGTCCTGACGAGGCACATCATTGTCTCGGGTAATATAAGCCGTCTGCGGAACGTTATGAAGCTCGGCAATGGTTGCACCTTGGTCAAGGCGACGAGCTATCTCGACAATGGGACGCTCCCCCATGCCATATACCAGCATATCGGCATGACAATCATTGAGTATCGATGGGCGTAACTTGTCTTGCCAATAATCGTAATGTGCCACTCGTCGCAACGATGCTTCGATACCACCTATGATGACAGGTACATCGGGATATAATTCTTTGAGTATCTTGGTGTACACAATTGTAGGATAGTCGGGACGCATGCCATGTCGTCCGCCCGGTGTATATGCATCATCGCTGCGGCGACGTTTGTTGGCTGTGTAATGATTGACCATCGAATCCATGGCTCCCGCCGACAAGGCAAAAAATAATCGCGGACGACCTAACTTGCGGAAATCTCGCAAATCGTCTCGCCAGTTGGGTTGCGGAACGATTGCTACTCGGTAACCTTCCCATTCCAGTATTCGACCTATGACGGCTGCTCCAAAGGATGGGTGGTCGACATAGGCATCGCCCGAGAAAAATATAACATCTACATCATCCCATCCTCGCATCTCCATCTCTTTTCGCGAGGTAGGCAACCAGTCTTGTAGTTGATATTCTTGCATATTCGAATTTACTCTATATTCTGCCGACAAAGATAAGCAAAATAATCATACATAAAGGGCTGTGACAAAATGAAAATTTTGGTACAGCCCCTCTCTATTTTTGTGCTATGTGATAAGCTCGATGTAATGACTATTCTCTATCTTTACAACAATTCTACTATCTTTTCGAGCCACATACGGTCGCATTCGTCAAATGTGCCAAGATGCTCACTGTCAATATCAAGTAGGGCTGTTATCTCTCCGGTATTGTCATGTATGGGAATAACAATTTCGCTTCTTGATGCACTGCTGCAAGCTATATGACCCGGAAATAGGTCGACATCGTACACGACTTGTGTCCTATTCTCTTTCCAAGCAGTACCGCACACACCTTTGCCGTAGGCAATGCGTGTACATGCGAGAGGTCCTTGGAATGGTCCTAATACCAGCTCTTCGCCCACAACGCGATAGAACCCTGTCCACCAAAAACCGAACGTGGCATGTATCATGGCTGCTATGTTGGCCATCTTGGCTATCGTGTCGTTTTCGTTGTGTGTGAGCGACTCTATTTGTGTGTAGAGTAGGTTGTACTTTGCCTCCTTATCGCCTTGTGCGATGATTAACTCTTCCGACATAATGTTTTATTCTTCAAAACTCTGATCGGTAAAAGCATCCATGATAACGGTGGGATGTCCGTCCTCGGTGAATGCCCCTAAGCGGTATTGTGATGGCTTGCACTCGGGTTCCCAATAAAATACTCCCTTGCAACGCCCGTTGGTTTCGTTGATGCTTTCACGGATAACTCGTGCCAGTTGTTGGCGTCCGGCTTCCAATACTTCGGGTTGTTCTTCGTCGACATAGAACCCGGTCTCTACGATCATAACATCGCAGCCAAACTTCTCACTCACATGGCGAATGTTGGCGATGCAGTCGGTTATGGTTGTTGCGGCATCGTCGCGGTAGCCTCCTTCCATAGCCCAATAAGGATAAAGCGACATACCTATCATGTCAAATTTAGCACCATTGTCGATGAGTACTCCCAAGTTCCAGTCGTACAATTCTTGGTCAAATCCGTTGTCAAGGTGTGCTATAACAATCGCCTCGGGGAATACTTGTTTGCATGCCTCGTAGCCTGTGGCAAAAAATCCGGCATATTGCTCGGGGTTGTGTATGGCATGACCCATTGACTCGGTAATGGTGGTATTGCCGTTCTCATCGACCTCCGGCCAGCCATATTCGTTCGACTTTACACTCCACAGAAATCCGAAGCGTGTCTCGTTGCCCACTTGTATCCACTTAGGCTCTATGCCGTTATCTTTGAGATATTGCAACACCTCGATGGTGTGATGGGCGAGGTCTTGTTTCATCTGCTCGTAGCTGTGTCCGCTCCATGAGGCCGGGATGTTTTGCTTGTTGGGGTCAGCCCACCAGTCGCTATAATGGAAGTCGACCATGATAGCCATTCCCAACGCCTTGGCACGTTGACACTTTACCAGCAAGTCCTCTTTATTGCACCAGTTGCCATGAGCCGAAGGGTCGACCCATACACGCAGACGCACTGCGTTGAGTCCCATCTCTTTCATTAGTGCTGTGCATTCACGTTCTTCACCCGCTTTGTTATACCATTTGTGTCCGTTGGCTTCCATCTCTGTGATCCAACTGATGTCGGCACCCAACCAAAATTCCGGCTCGGTGGCAGTCTTTTTCTCTTGACATGCACTTAACAGACACACTAATGTTGCGAATAGAAGTGTATTGAATATATTTTTCATATTTTGCTTGTTGTGTTTTTATAACATCATGGGAGTATGTTGACAACACACTCCCATGACTATAAGATTATTTATACGATTATTACTTGGCTTCGCCACTCATTACAACCTCTATCATGTTGTCGTTGTTCAAGAAGAGTTTCTTCAAGAACAAGTTGATGCTGTTGATATTGATTGTTTCGAGAGTCGACTTGTAGTAAGTGTCGATGTTGTTGCCCAAAGCGTGGTTGGCAAGTACTTGTATCCAATAGCTGTTTTCACGTTGGTTGTTGTCATACTCTTTGAGCATGTACTCTTTCACCTTGTTGAAGTCAGCTTCACGCACGCCATTGTTTACAACCTTCATCAACTCTTCCTTGGCACGCTCGGTGAGGTATGCTTGTTTCTCTACGTTGGTATCGAAACCGAAGAGGAACATCCACTCGTTGTTGATGTCGTTGAACGAACCTTGTGTACCCACACCGTATGTTCCACCTTCTTGTTCGCGGATAGTCTCGGTGTAGACGATGTCCATGATTTGGCTGAACATATCCATCATAATCTCATTACGCAGAGTGTAATCCATGATACCGGAGTAGATAACATATACGCTGGCTGCGGGATTTTCCATAGGCAATGAGAAGTGGTTGATTACCTCACCCTTGGCAACAAGTGCTTGGGGGGTAACTGTCTCGCGTGCAGGTGTGGCAGGAAGTGTGGCAATGTATTTTTCAACAAGAGGACGCAATACCTCGGGATCAAACGAACCTACAAAGTTGAATACGAAGTCACCTGCATTGGCAGTACGCTCCTTGGCAATGGCCAACATGCGGTCATAGTCGGCTGCGGTGAAATCTTCGGCTTTCAACATACCCAATATAGGATTGGTGTACATGGTGCTACGCAATGCATCGCTGTATATAAACTTGGGATTTGATGCATTGTTGGCGTAGATGCTTTGATATTGACCCTTCGTTACGTCATATATTTCTTGGTCTTTGCGTATGTCGGTAAAGGTGAGGTGAACGAGTTGGAGCATGGTTTCAAGGTCCTTAACGGCACATTGACCATTTACTACTTCTCCGTAAACGTTCACTCCGAGACCGGTGCTGGCTTTCTTTCCTGCGAGAGCCTTGGTCAAGGCTGTGGGTGAGAAGTTACCTAGACCACCTGCTTCGTAGAGGTAGGGGAATGCTTTGAGTGTAGCAGCATCTTCGGCCGAGTAGAGTGAGTTACCACCTTCACTTACGGCATACATGATAATTTCGTCATCCTTGAAGTCGGTTTGTTTCAATACGACTTTCACACCATTCGAGAGTATCCACTCGGTAGTGCCATCCAGCACACCATTCAACTCAGCTACTACACGACCGGGAGTGAGTTCCTTCGAGATAAGAGGCTCGTTGTTTACTTCATCAACATAGGCTGCAATCTCCTCGGCTTGTACTGCCTTGATGGCTGCAATGGCTTCTTCGGCAGTAGGATAGCTTACACCCTCTTTTTCAGGACCTGTTACACAGATAACGATATTGTTGTCGGTAATGGCTTCGGCGATGTATTGGTTGACTGCCTCAACGGGAATCTGAGGAGCAAGACTTTGCAACAATTGATATTCGAGTTCGATACCGGGAATGTAACCACCATCGATGTAGTGGCGGATATATTCGTTGGCATATTGGATGTTGCGACGAGTGTTACGCTCGTTGTATTGGTTTTCGTAGTTGGCTATCAAGTCGGCCTTGGCACGATCATACTCAGTAGCGGTGAATCCATATCGACCGGCACGTTCGGCTTCGCGTACGAGACCTTGCATACCTTCCAATATTTTACCTTCTTCAACACCGGCACTCAGTGTGTAGGAATCCTTGGTCGATGCAAGACCAAAGAACTTGCTGTCGTAACCGTAAGCGTAGATGAAGGGTGCGTTGGGCTTGTTGGTTATTTCGCTGAAACGATTGCCGAGCATGATGCTGGCAACACCTTCGATATAATCTTGTACTACACCTATCATTGTACCGCGATATTCGCGAGGCAGAGGATCGTGTTTGAAGTAGATTTCCACACCGGTGGTTGTTGCTTCTACATCACTACCTACTACATAGATGGGTTCATCGTTGTCGGGTACTTCGTGGTAGATACGCTCAGCAGGATTTTCGGGCATCTTGATACCTCCAAACAGTTCCTTTACACGAGCTTCCATCTTGTCTACATCGAAGTCACCTATCACGATGATGGCTTGGTTGTCGGGACGATACCACTTGTGGTAGTAGTCGCGAAGGTCTTGATAGGGGAAGTTCATAACAACTTCCATGGTGCCGATGGGCAGACGGTTGGCATACTGACTGCCTTGGAACATCACGGGTATTACTTTCTCCATGATACGCCAGTTGGCATCATTGCGAGTACGCCACTCTTCGTGGATTACACCACGTTCGTTGTCAATTTCGGCATCATGCAACAAGATGTCGCACGACCAGTCGTGCAGTACGAGCAGACATGAGTCTACAAGACCGGGATTAGTGGTGGGAACGTTCGATACGCGGTACACTGTTTCATCGAGACCTGTGTAGGCATTGATGTCGACACCAAATTTGATACCGTTCTCTTCCAGATAGTTGAGCATGTTCTTGCCGGGGAAGTTGCCTGTTCCGTTGAATGCCATGTGTTCGAGGAAGTGGGCAAGACCGCGTTGGTTCTCCTCTTCGAGTACCGAACCTACTCGTTGTGCGATGTGAAACTCAGCACGATTTTTAGGTGTTTCATTGTGACGGATGTAGTAAGTGAGTCCGTTGTCAAGAACACCATAACGTACTTGTGCATCGATGGGCAACGGTTGTGCCATCGGATTTTGTTCTTGTGCCAGCACCGGCATAGCCAGTGTTACGATAGCGGCTACAAGAAAACTCTTCATTGCTTTTACGTTCATCTTTCTTCTTTTTTAAGTGTTGTATTTAAGTTAATTATTTGTTACTCTATTCCTCTTTTCTATATTCAAGCAGATCGCCCGGCTGACATTCAAGCTCTCGACAAATGGCTTCGAGGGTCGAAAATCTTATTGCCTTTGCCTTGCCGGTTTTCAGTATCGACAAGTTGGCTTGTGTGATGTCTATCCGTTCCGATAGCTCGTTGAGTGAAATCTTACGCTTAGCCATCATCACGTCGAGGTTAACTATTATAGCCATATCTTCGTATTGGGTTAGATGGTTAAGTCTTGTTCTTCTTTTAGTTGCAATGCTATATTGAGTATTTCGGTAAGTAATATCAAGGTTATAGCGATTACAAAATTCTCGTTGATGTCGGGGAAGGCGAGTGTGTAGCCTTCGAGGGTGAGATGCCGGCTTACATGCCACAATGGAATGTAGGCACTCAGTGTAAAGAGTATATAAGCTGTCAGCAGGCTGTATGATACCTTGCGAAGTTGTTTCAATGCGGTGGAGTTCATGATACCCTGTCGCATGATTACTGTTGCCATCTTGATGACCGATACAATGTAATAGATGGCCATTATTATGGCTATCAATGAGATAATACTGCTCGATACTGTGATGGCGGGTGATGTAACTTGGGCGGGGATGAAAAGCATCGTCTCTCGTTTCATGTCGGAGGCTTGCAATTCTCCCATATTACTATTGATGGTGCTTATATTCTCACAATCGGTAGGTATAATGGGAACTCCCATCGGGTAGGTGTCGTAACTGACTATATCCGATGAGTTGAATCCTTTGATAAAGCCATATACTATATCACTGCACATGGGTACAATGAGTAGTAGGGCTGTTATTCCGGCTAATATCTGTATTTTCAATTGCGAGCGTTGTATTGACATCTCTTTACTCTTTTTATTTAGTCATTGCAAAGGAAATACAAATTTATCAAAAAAGCAAGGGAAACAATATTTATTTATCGAAAAACGATAATTTTCCCCTTGCTTTATATATTTTTAATGTTGTATCTTATGTCGTTGCCGAGAGTGTGACTCTTACAGTGTGTCACATTCGGCAAGCCATATGGCCGATGATGCATCGCTGGGCATACGCCAGCTGCCGCGAGGCGACAGGCTTACTGAGCATACTTTGGGTCCATCGGGCATGCAACTGCGTTTGAACTGGTTGTTGAAGAATCGGCGGTAGAATATTCTCAACCATTTCTTGATTGTGTCGTTGTCATGAATATCCTTGAAAGCATGACAGGCCAGGTAATATACCTTGGTGGGACTAAATCCGTGCTGCAACGTGTAGTACAAGAAAAAGTCGTGTAGCTCATAGGGACCTACGAGATCTTCGGTCTTTTGCTTGATGTTGCCTTTGTCATCGGCGGGGGTCAGCTCGGGGCTGATGGGTGTACCCACTACATCGAGCAGCGTATTGCTTATGGCTTGGTTGTCGGTCTGGTGGGCTGCCCACTCGACAAGTGCTTTTACTAATGTCTTGGGTACACCTGCCGAAACACCATACATCGACATGTGGTCGCCATTGTAGGTAGCCCAGCCTAAGGCCAGTTCCGAGAGGTCTCCTGTACCTATTACCATTCCATTGGTTTGATTGGCAATATCCATCAATATCTGTGTACGTTCGCGTGCTTGTGAGTTCTCGTATGTCACGTCATGTACGTTTATGTCGTGTCCGAGGTCGGCAAGGTGCTGTTTTACAGCCGGCACAATTGATATTTCACGCATCGATATGCCTAATTCTTTCATTAGGGCGATGGCATTATCGTAAGTACGACCCGATGTGCCAAAACCGGGCATTGTTACCCCCACAATATCGGTCATGGGGCGATCGATACGACGCAGTGCCTCTACGCATACCAGTAGTGCCAATGTCGAATCAAGTCCTCCCGATACGCCCAGTACGAGCGATTGTGTACCTGTGTGTAATATTCGCTTGATTAGTGCCGAGACTTGTATGTTGAATGCCTCTTCGCAGGCATCGTTAAATGCAGTGGCATCGGTAGGGACAAAGGGGGAGGTACCGATGTGCCGAGTGAGTTCGATACCATGCTTGCCTATGTTGGGGATGATTGTCTCGCGATAGGGTTGTATGCGGCGTAATGCTGCTGCACCTCCCATAAAGCTGGTAGTGGCTTGTCGCTCGTTATTCAGTCGGTTGACATCTATCTCGCTGATAGCCAATTGAGGTGTGATGCAAAAACGTTCGGCAGTAGCAAGTAGTGTTCCACTCTCATATACCAAGGCATTGCCGGCAAAGACGAGATCGGCTGTCGACTCTCCAAAGCCCGATGAGGCATAGATGTAGCCACTCATGCACCTTGCACTCTGTTGCGAGATAAGCGAACGCAGATATTTGTTCTTGCCTATCTGCTCATTGCTGGCCGAGAGGTTGACAAGTATGTTGGCTCCGTTCTGTGCATGATGGCAACTGGGTGGAATAGGAGTCCACACATCTTCACATATCTCTATGGCAAACTTGGCTTCGCCTATCGAGAAGAGTTGTCGGGCATCCAAGGGTGCTGTCTGGCCACATAAGGTTACTGTATCGCTGTAAGCATCGGCAGCTGTGGCAAACCAACGTTCTTCGTTAAACTCCTTATATCCGGGAAGATAGCTCTTGGGTACTACGCCATGAATCTTGCCGTGAGACGATACAATGGCACAATTGAATAGTTGGTTATCACATCGCACCGGAGCACCGGCTACACACACCATGTCGAGGTCTTTGGTCTCGTTAATAAAGTGTGCAAGTGCTTTCTCTGCCTCGTCGAGCAGCAAACGTTGACTGAACAAGTCGCCACATGTATAGGCTGTTATACATAATTCGGGAAAAACAAGCCACTCCACGCCCTCGTGGGCAGCTTTATGTGCAAGCTCTATCATGCCCTCGGCGTTGCGTCGGCAATCGGCAACGGTTACGGGGGGGATGGCAGCTGCTACTTTGATAAATCCGTATCTCATAGTGATAAAGTGTGTTAATACATAGTTTCGCAAAGATAAAAAAAATGATACATATATCATATATCATTTATAAATATTACTTTTGCATTACTAAATTTTTGTAAAAATGAAGCGTAATTATATCATTTCTCTCATCTTATCATTCCTTTTGTGGTGGACTATCTGCTATCTGTTTAATACCACAGCTCTGATAGGGAAGGTGGTTTTGTCTACTACTTTTGTAAGTCCCTGGCTCACGTTCACAACGGTCATGAAATATTTGCACTTGGGCATGGGTGCTGCACCTTGGTTGGCTTATGCACTTGCAGCCTTGTTGCTCATTTTCTTGTGGGCATCACTCTATTTCTTTGTCTTTTCGTTGTTGCGAGCCATTGAGGTGAAAAAATCACGCAAGTGAACCTTGTGGATTCGGCTCACCTACGTGTGTAATAGGGGATTACTTTGTTATCTTAAATCCTAACTTTAAGATTAGTTTCAACGTCTGTATCGAGGTGTTTCGATCGTAGACTCGCTCCTCCTCGGGTAGTTCATCGTAGGGGATGAGGCAAGGATGGTGTTTCAGTACATCATTGCGTTCTTCTCCGTAAGTCCATCCTTGTTCTATGCGAGTCTTTGCCCACACTTCATGCACATTCTCTGCCATCTTCTCTACCAGAGGTAGTAACTCCTCGGGTAGTTCCACTCCTTGTGTGTCAATGGGATTGGGTTGATAATTCTTTTTCATCTTTTTTGTTTTTATATTCTTGTATTTCACCATAACATTGTGGTAATATCTCTGTGAGAATTCTATCATAATCACGTGCATCAGCATCAATCTCATTCAATTTCTCCCATGAGCATATATTCAGATGCTTCATTCTGCGTTTTTTTACCTCCTTGCGTAGGAGAAAATCTTTCCCTTTTATATGGGTATAATTGTTAGTAATATATTTTTGTTCTTGTTCTGTAACAGGCTTAAAATCTAAAAGTAGTTGTTCAACATTCCATCGGTTATGTTCTACTTGTTTGAGATCTTCCATATACAATTTCTCATTAATACAGTTGCCATGAACATAATTAATGGAGCGTAATTTACTCCACATGGTGTTAGCATTGTATATATTAGACCAGTATTTAGCTGAACTTGATTTACCAAGCTCTGGGGGCAATTCTTTTTTGTCCTCCGGTGATAGAATAAAGAAATCACTCTTTAACTTATTGTAATACGTATCTCCAACTTTTTTCGCTATAAATTCTTGTATACTTGTGTGGTTTACATCAAAACATTGATTCTCCATACCGAATGCTTTGAGGTTCTCGTAGGGTGAATTTTTGTTAGAAAGACAATCAATAACCGATGTCCCGTATCGTTGATATACCAATATTTGTTGTGCTTTTTCGAGTACTACCGAATTCAGATAGATAGCTGTTGCAACGGCTTCGTTGTTATTGGGTTGGCAGGCTGCTATTGTTACACGACTGTTGGGTGCGTTGACTGCATCTTCAATGTATTGTTGTACCTCGTTCCATTGTATTGCTCCTTGCACAAATTCCCACTCAATATCGATAAAATCTGTCCCGAGATAACCGGTTTTGTAGGGCGATGTGGAGTCGGGGTCGGTCAGTGGATCGAACCATCCTTCGGTGTCGGAATATAACTTATTTACCGCTCCTTTAAACAGCATATCTTGCTGGTGAGTCTCGACATATCGGCTACGCGAAACGGCAAATAAATCTTTGAAACGATTGGTGAAGAATGACATCTCTTCGCGTGCGTTGGGGTCAATGAAAGTGATGCGTGTGCGTTTCTTCTTTTCGATAAAGTTGGGGTAGTGTGCCAAGTGTGCAGCTTCGATTGCCAAGGCATATCCCATGCGGCTCATACCTACAATGATGAGGTGAACGAAATCGTCATCGTCTTTTTTAATACCGCTATACCCTTCCAATGGCAGGTATTTGTCATTATGGGAGGGTTCTAAATTGTGATTGACTAAGACTTGTTGAGCCCATGTTTCATAGTAATTGAAGGGTCGGAAATCGATGTATTTCTCCATTGTTTTGTCTAAGTCGGTAAACTGGAATGCCGAGAAGGTGGTCTGATGCTCAAACATAACGCGGCACAATAGTTTTTCTCTTTTTCGTTTTTCGCATTCATGGGCAATAATCTGCAAGCACTTCATATTCACTGTGTCGTGATATGAGTTGTTGTTGCTTTCATCGGTAGGTTCGCCCAGTATATACACCTCTTTGGCATATTCGACTTGCAAGTTTCTGATTTCCTCTTCCGATGTACAATCGCCATGATAAATGATGAGTTTGTCGTGATACTCTTGTGGCAATATAGAGTAGAGTTCTCGGCGGAACTCGTCGGAATTGCGTTGGCTGAGGATGATGATGTATTGTGTCGTTGCTGCTATCTGACTGATGATGCCAGCCACCATCTTGTTGCCTCCTATCAATATGGGATAATCTTTGAGTTGGCAATCGCCGTTGAGTATGCCACCGGTGTATCTTATTTCGCCATTTCGCCACTGCTCTTGTCGTTGTTGAAACCAGTTGATAAGTGTTGTTATCAACAATCCGTTGAGCAGTAGTACGCCTAATATCGAGATAAGTCCCACCACGATACGACCGCGATTGGTGGTGGCATCTTTCTGATTGCCCGGGTCGACAAAGTGATAATATACAGCCCAGTACCATCCCGGTGTCTCTTCCTTAATGAGTTGTTCTTGCCCCTCGTCTTTGCTCGATATGAGTTCTTGCTTGGCAATGTCATCTTTTGTTATACTCTTAGCAAAGGCTATGCTGCAAGTGATGGTACTTGGTGTCAATAATACCAGTGCAAGGATAATCACGACAAAGGATGCTCGGCTCAGATGTTGGTCGCGATATACGGCTCTGCCCAGAAAAGAGATTATTACGAAAATCCATAAGAAGACTCCAACAAAACCGGTAATCTGTACAAGAGGGTTTAAATCTATATTCATAGCATTTGTGTGTTATTGTATATTGTTAACTACAAAGGTAGTAAATGTTGTGATATATACAACTGCCGGACGATGTTTTTTCGGCGATGGCTGCTTGTGTATGGTGTTGTGTATTGTCGTCTGTTGTGCTGAATGTCCTGTCTTGTGTGCTGTCAATCTAAGAATATGCCTTAATAAAGTTAAAACAGATTCTAAAAAGAGAGGAGCCCTTCCGGGTTATTTCCCCGGTCGACTCCTCTCCATCACCAACCAAACTAAAATCCTACTTTTTTACCTCCTGTATTATAACCTTTCTCATTGTCGCAATGTTGTATCAAACGTTCCAGACTTTTGTCGTGACCGTATAGCACGATGTCGATAGTGTAATGTCGTGCGATGTTCTCTATTTGTCCTCCGCTGAAATCGTACTTGTAGGCAAGATGCTCGATGCATGCATCGTCGAGCGATGGTATTTTCTCCTTCCAGATGCTTTTGCGTGCTTCGATGGAGGGCTTGCCAAATTCTACTTTATACAAGAAACGACGTTCGAAGGCTTTGTCCAAGTTCTGTGTGAGATTGGTTGTAGCTATGAGTATGCCTTCAAAGTTTTCCATCTCTTCGAGAATGATATTCTGTATGGTATTCTCCATTTTGTCAACCGAGCTTTTGATGTTTTCCATACGGTTGCCGAAGATACCGTCAGCCTCGTTGAACAGCAATATGGGGGTGAGTTTACATTCCGATACTACATCACGATAGCGGTTAAAGACAGTCTTGACATTCTTTTCGCTCTCTCCTACAAAAGACCCTTTCAGAGCCGATATGTCTACTTGCATAATGCTGCGTCCTGTTTTGCGTGCCAGCTGCAATACGCTCTCGGTTTTGCCTGTACCGGGCGACCCGTAGAAGAGACAGGTAAATCCGCTACGCATACCTGCTTCTTTCAAACGTGTGCGTATGTTGCTGTAATTTTCTTCGCTGAGCAGTTGTGCAAGAGTGTCGACTTGTTCTTTGGTTTTTATATCGTAGTAAAGTGTCTTCTTGGTAATTTCCTCGGGTTTGAGAAGGCCGTCGTTATCGAGCTCGATAGGTTCAAAGTTGAATTTCAATTCCGGGAAGAACTTGGCCTTGGCAGCATTGGTCATGTGATAGTACTCATAGTCAATCAGAGGATTGTGGCATTTGAGTTCTATGAGGTTGAGTCTGAACAATGTGTGGATTTTCTCGGAAAATTCATGTTCTACCGTTTCGGATATATATTCCTCCTCGAATACCATGCTCAGATTGTTGAACATGACGCTGTCGTTGTTCTTATTGATTAAGTTGTGAGCGAATGCGAGGAATATCATCATCTCTTGTTCGTTGCAACTGAGTTTCTGGGTTTCATGTACAAAGTTGAGATGTGCGTTTTTCGATAGCAGGTTTTGTACCTTTTCTACGGCAAAATCGTACATTAGTTCTTCGTTGTCGAGCATATAGAATATGTCGTTCAATTCCTTGAAGAACTCTTTGAATGTGAGTCCGCTATATTCATGTGGAACGTGTGGCTTGTTGTTCTTGAAGTCGGTGATGACTTCCGGTGGTACGCGGAATGTTATGCAACTGCCATCGCGACGGCAGCGTATAAGTTCACGCTTTTCAAGTTCTAAGAAGTCGGCTTCATGACGCATAATGGTTATGGAGCGACACTTCAAGTGTGAGCAAAGGTCGCGATAGCCAATGCGATTGTCGTTGTAATTGTCGACAAACAACGACATGAGTACGCTTTGCATTGGTGTCAATCCAAGCTTTTTGCTCACATATTTGATTTCTTTGGCAGCCGCATCGAAAAATGAGGAAGATAGTTGTGACTCTTCTGACAATATGATGATTTGTTCCATGGCTGTGAGTAGATTCATCTTTTGTGACTTCTTTTGCTTTTTTTCCATTTTTACCTCCTTTTTTAATGTGACTTGTTTGATGAAATGCCGACTTGTTATAGGGTAACCGCCGGTATTTCCCCTCTTATTTTTTACCCTGCGTTTGCCATTGGCCAATACCGGTTTTTGGCCTCCGATAACTGCCCTAATCAGCCCCGGCGACAATCAGTACTTTTTGTCTCCGTAACAAACTAAGGATTAATATTATGTATTGAATGAGGAATGTTTAGTAGTGATTTGCTTGTATCTTAGCAGACTTTTTCGTTTGTGTTTTTTATAAGTTTCGTTCGGATATTCTCCTAAAAATTCCTCCCTTTCACCACTCCCCGTTAGGTTCCCTTTTCTCGAAAGGTTTGTTACCAATTCATGGTTTTTTGAGGTCTTGTTATTGCTCTTAAAACCTATGGTTGATTATGGTGCGTATGTGCTACAAATATACATCCGACATTTGAAATAAACAAATATCGGATGTATATTTTAACGATTATTAGTAAACTTGGACTACTGTTCCAGCCTTATCACTTATTGCAAAGTGTTGTTAATGGTGGCTGAATGATGTGTAATTACTTATATATAAGGAAGATTGCCGGTCGTTTGTGGAAGTCGTATTGGGCATTCTTCCATTGTGCCATGGTGCGTGTGTGTATCTCTTCGTTTTCACAACTTATATCACAGGCTACACACAGTCGGGTGGTAGGGCGACATGTGCGTACCAACTCTTCTATTATTTTGTGGTTGCGATATGGGGTCTCTATGAAAATCTGTGTCTGGTCTTCTTGGTAAGCTCGCTGTTCCAGTTGACGTATCTTGCGTACTCGTTCAGATGGTTCGACCGGCAGATAGCCGTTGAAGGCGAAACTCTGTCCGTTGAAACCGCTTGCCATTAGCGACATGAGTATCGATGAAGGACCTACCAGTGGAATAACGGGGAGTCCTTCGCGTTGTGCTATGGCCACAAGGTCGGCTCCCGGATCGGCTATGGCAGGGCATCCTGCTTCTGAGATTACTCCCACAGGCTCTCCTGCTCGTAATGGGGCAAGCATCGATGCTATCTCTTCTATGCGAGTATGTTCATCGAGGACTGTAAACGTCAACTCATCGATGATAATATCGGGGTTGGAGTGGCGAAGGAAACGACGTGCTGAGCGAATATTTTCGACTACATAATGGCGGATGCCGGCAATGACTTGGCGGTTGTATTCGGGTAGTACGCGGTCAATGGCTGTTTCGCCCAATGTGACCGGTATGAGGTAAAGTGCAGCTTGCATAGTTTTTTATTGTTGTGTTGTATGGTAAGTTATCAGTCCCTCTATGGGTGTTGGGGTTATTTGACCTATTTCGATGCCATGAGAGTAGGCAACCTTGCTTATAATATCACGGTAATAGTAGGCTACCGAGCCGGTGAGGTGTAGAGGCAATTCATGGTAGTTGTACTGCATAATGTGACGTGTCAGATACTCATTCATCGATTCTTGTACAATGTTTTGTACGGTGGGGTTATCTATATGTGAGGCTATGAATGGTGACAGCGATGCGAGGAACCTATTGGCGGCAGGTTCGCGATAGATGCGACCTATCACGCTTGTGTAGTCGGTGTGAAATTGATTATAGAATTCTTCCAATAGCTCCTTGCCCAATTCTCCTCGCAGCAGTCTTCGCAGGAATGCTTTTCCTATTGAAGAGCCGCTTCCTTCGTCTCCCAGTATGTAGCCCAAGGGTGGAACGTTATGAGTGATACGCTTGCCATCGTAGTGGCAAGAGTTGGCTCCTGTACCCAGTATGCCGGCTATTCCTTCTTGTGTACCACAAAGGCTGCGAGCCGCACCTAACAAGTCGCTTGCTATCTCAATGTGTGCATCGGCAAAGCAGTGTTGCAAGGCTGCTTTCAGTCGCTCGTTGACACTGCCGCCCACGCATCCTGCCCCGTAGAAATAGATGTGTGTAGGTATGGTGTCGGTCAGTTGGCTACATAGTTCATGCGACAGAGTGTGAGCGATGGTGGCATCGTCTTGGTGAAAAGGATTGATACCGGCACTCTTTATATAGTGTGTCGTCTCCTTTGTGACTATTGCCCAGTCGGTGGTTGTCGAACCGCTATCAGCTATAAGTTGTATCATGGATATAGGTAGTATTGTCTTGATTTTTGTTTGAAAGCACCCACACCTTTGTTCCAGTAGTCGCGTGCTTCGTCCCATCGGTAATTGCGAGTGAAAAGATGGCGTATTTGCGATGTGCCACACACCTTATCTATCATGTTCAGTCGCGACTGTGCGATGCCGGTAAAAGCCTTGTGGTCGGGGTGAAGAACTGCCAGTTCTTGTAGAACGTAAAACTGGATTTCGGTTAGTGGAGCCTTGGCTCTATTGGTAATATGTACCTCCACGCCATGTACAAACTGGTCTTTAAATGTGCCGTAGAAAGGCTTGTAGTGAATGGGACGGAACATTACCCCCGGTAGTTCTAAGGCATTGAGTCGGGTTGTTAATTGTTGAGCATCGACCCAAGGAGCTGCAAAGAGTTGAAAGGGCATGGTGTATCCTACACCTATCGAGATGTTGCCTAACTCGCCTACAATGCCCGACATAGGGTAATAATAGGCACTGACAGGGTGTGGAATGTGAGGTGAGGGAAGTACCCAAGGAAGACCGGTTGCTTCATAGTCCATGTCGCGACTCCACCCTTCCATCTTTATAACTTTCAGATTGCATTTGCGGTTGCCTATCCATCCCTCTTCGTTGAGCAACGTTGCCAGTTCGCCACAGGTTAGACCGTATATATAGGGTATGGGATATTGACTTACAAACGAGGTATAGCCCTCCTCAACAGGGCAACCTTCAACACGATAACCACCTAAGGGGTTGGGGCGATCTAATACGACAAACTCTATGCCGGCCTCAGCAGCTGCTTGCATGGCAAGTCCCATGGTACTGATAAACGTGAATGATCGACAACCAATGTCTTGTATGTCGTACACGAGAACCTCTATACCTTGCAGCATTGCCGATGAGGGCTTTCGGCTCGTTCCGTATAGTGAGTGTACCTGTATGCCGGTCTTGCTATCTATTGTGTTATTGACTTTATTGCCGGCATATACATCTCCTCTCACGCCATGCTCCGGGGCATATAGGGATACCAGATGAACATTCTTGGCTTCATGCAATATGTCGATGGTTGAGCGTAACCGACAGTCCACTCCGGTGGGGTTGGTTATCAATCCCACGCGTTTACCATCAAGAACGGCAAAGTTGCTCTCTATAAGAACATCTATACCGGTTTTGACTTTTGTCTTGGCCATTGTCGGAATCACGCAGCACAGGCACAACAATAATACTTCTAATATTTTCACTCTTTTCATTTTTTCTCGGCTTTATCAAGTTTTATCATGCCCGATACAGTAACAGTAACAAGGCATAATACACATATTATAATAAAGAAATTGCGATAACCCAGTATCTCTTGCAGCCAGCCGGCTGCCATACCCGGTATCATCATACCCATCGCCATGAAGGCTGTACACAGGGCATAATGTGCAGTGGTGCTTTCTCCTTCGGCGTAGTGGATGAGAAATAGCATATAAGCCGTAAATCCAAATCCGTAGCCAAACTGCTCAATGAATATAAGTGCATTGATAACCATCAATGAGGGATGTGTAATGGCCATGATAACATAAACAACATTGGGAAGGCTGATGGCTGCCACCATTACCCATAGCCAACGTTTCAGTCCGCCATCCGAGGCACACACACCGCCCAATATGCCTCCCAAGGTGAGTCCTATAATGCCCACTGTACCGGTGGCAACTCCTACTTGAAGCGTGGTCAATCCCATGCCCCCGGCTTCGGGACTATCTAACAGAAAGGGACCTGTCATCTTGGCAAGCAGAGCCTCGGGCAGACGGTATAGTAGCATGAAGAGAATTGCACTTACAGCATAGGGCTTGCGGAAAAAGGTGATAAATGTATTGACAAATCCCCACACAATGGAGCGTGCCGAATTGTCCTCGATGGTTGAATGGTCGCTTGTAGGTCGTGGCAGTATGAATGAGTGATAAATAAACATAGCGATGAACAATACTGCCATGATTGTAAAGGTAATACTCCAAGCCTGTGCCACCTCCATGTTATTCTCTATCATAAGTCCGGCAATGGCTACCAATATACCTTGCCCGGCAATCGTGGATATGCGATAGAATGTACTACGAATACCCACAAACAAGGCTTGTTCCTCTTTATCGGGTACGGCTAACAGATAGAACCCGTCGGCTGCAATATCGTGTGTAGCCGATGCAAATGCCATCAGCCACAGAAAGGCAAGCGACATTTCTACCATGTAGGGCATGTGCAATGTAAAGGCGATTGCTGCAAATCCGACCCCCACCAACAGCTGCATGATGGTTATCCACCAACGCTTGGTCTTGAACAAGTCGACAAACGGACTCCACAACGGCTTGATGACCCACGGTAAGTAGAGCCAGCCGGTGTAGAAAGCTATATCGGTGTTGCTCAGATTGAAGTTCTTGTACATGATTACCGATACGGTCATCACTACAACGTAGGGTAGTCCCTCGGCAAAATATAAAGTGGGAACCCAGCTCCAAGGCGATCGTCTCTTTTCTACTGTTTTCATGCTTCTTCCTTTCTGCTATAAAGCTGTCGCAATTCAGTGCCTCTGAAATAATGTGATAATATTTCCTCATACTTATATCCGTTAGCACCCATTACAGCAGCACCTATCTGACACAATCCCACTCCATGTCCCCAACCGGCACCATGCAGGATGAACTTCGACTTGTTATAATAGGGTTGTTTCTCTACAACGAATGCCGAACTATATAGATGACTCTCCGATAGCCAACGGCGTATCTCCAACTCTTTACCTACTATCAGGGTTCGCTTACTGCCTACTATGCGTAGGCGTGTGATGCGTCCCGATGTACCTCGTTCTATGGGTTGTAACTCCTCAATGGTACCAAAGTCGATACCTGATCGACGTTTGATTAATGCCGACATTTCGTCCTGTTCGTACTCGATACTCCATCTGAAAAATTGCGAAGTCTCTTGGTCGTAACCATTGAGTACTTGCGACAGTACTTGCTTGTTGTTGGTGTTGCAGAATGCCTCGGGGCGGGACATAATCCATGCTTGGGCATTATCTCCTTGGGTTAGGTCGGGCATGTTGTCTCTATTGTAGTCAGAATGTGCCGTCAAATAGGGATGGGGCGTGGTCTCCCAACAATTCTCAAACAATTCGGTCACGCCACCACAGCATTTCGAGAAACGTGCATCGGCTATATTGTTGCCGTAATACAGCACCTCGCCATATGTGGCATTGACAGCCTCATTGACTGCCGCTGTCGAAGCTCGGGTTATGCCTTGATAACGTTGGCAATGATCGTCGGCACACACGTCATATAGTTCATGTTCCTCTCGGTCATACCATTTGATATGTTCTTCATCATTAATGTTCTCACTCTGATAAGGTGTGTTGGTTGCCTCTATGGCATTGCGTTTGGCTATTTGAGCCATCAGCCAGCTGCGAGATATTACAGCGTGTGCTTTCAGTAACTCTATCGACGAGGTGGCATTCATTTCCGATGATATGACGCTACGCAGGTATTCTTCTACCATTACATGATTGATGACTCTTATTTTCTTGTCTTCGGTTATTAATTCGACGCATCCACGAAATCGCTGATTCTCATGTCGTTGCCAGTGAAATCCTATGCCTATTGTAACGTCTTGCAACATAAAGGAGGCATGTTCTTCATGCTCTGGTACAAATGTAAGCGATTCGTAGGTTGAGCCTTGCCAAGCGATGCCATTGGCTGTCCGGGCAAAAAGTTGCTCACCTTCGACGGGATAGCCGTTGCATGTGTATACGCCATCAAAAAAAATGATGATGCGTGTGTCGGCCATAATTCCTACATGTATGTGTGGTTGTTTCATATATCGGTAATTTATAGTGCTGAAAGTGTGTTTATTATGTGATATATATCTTCTTGCGAGGGTGTAACTTCGCGATATATCTGAATAACATTCTCGGGAGTCAGTGTTGCGAAGTCGTGATTATCGATGGTGACAAATATTCCACCCATTTCCACGCTGCCGGGACTGATGAGGAGTCGGGTTGCATCGTTGGCGTAGTAGCAGTCGGGGCGATGCTTGGATCGAGGAAATATCAGCATGATGTAATGATTCTCCTCCCATCGGAGCATGAGGTTCATCATTGGCTCCTCACAATCTTTGTTGTGCGGTAACTGAAACAGGACTTTATAGAGTGTGTTGAATAGTCTCTCTATTTCCTCAATATCTGCTCCTTCGATGACGAAAATGGGACGTAGCAACCCCTCTATGTAACTCAGATGAGTGTTGTTGCATCTCATTACTTCGCGGCGTGGATTAGTTTTCCATTGTTTCTCAATGGGCATATAACCCTCCTCCGATGCTTGAAAGTGCATGTGCATAGGAGCCGAAGCTCCACTATATGGACCGTTATAAAAGAGTGTGTAGGGTGCAAAGCATTTTGACATTTGTAACATATCGTTCACACGTCCGGCTATGCGTTGTGGTGTGTGAATAGTGGATGCTATGGTGTAATGATGCTTGAACAAGGGGTAGGGGTTGACCAGAACTTGGTATTTATCCCATAATGATATACGCAACTGTTCGGTAGGGAGGTTGTGGTCGCACAAGAAGCAAGGACGTTCATGACTCTTGTTGATATTGGCCGTTACCGATGTTGACCGACATGGATTGTATTGTATGACCATATTGCAGCCATTGACAACCATTTCTCTCACCATCATCTTTTCGAGAGCTGCATAGTTGTCACCGACCAGTTGCCACGATGGTAGCTGCCTGTCGTACATCATTTCTATATCGTTTACCGTAACCATTATCTCTTGTTTGTGTTGCGTGCTATGCGAGCTTCTATTTCCCATGTACGCAGTTGGTCTTTATAGTAGTTGTTGCGATTGATTCGCTCGATGGGTAGTGCTGCATCGGAATTGCCTTCCCAGCGACGACAATGATAGAGCGATGTAAAGATGCGACCTATGCGATACTCTCGTGAGATGCGTAATCCTAATGCATAATCTTCTCCGTAGCTTACGTTGGGTATGCCTATGTGGCGTAAAATGCTTGTCTCAAAGGCTCGAGGTGCTCCCAGTCCGTTGATGCGTAGTGCATTGTTGCGTCCATTTTCATCGGTCCACTCCTTGTGGTCGATAATGCCCGGTGGCAGAGGGTTGAGGTCGAAGTCGGTAAGGTCATAACTGCCTATCACCATGCCATAATTACCCTGTCGGAAACAATCGATAATCTGTTGCAGTGTTGTGTCGCTATTGTACAAGTCATCACTATCCAATTGTACGGCATATCTGCCACAACGATTGTCGTCGATGGCTTGTTGCCAACATCCTCCTATACCCAAGTCGTTGCGGTCGGGGATAAGATGTATCAGTCGCTTGTCACTACTATAACTGCTTATCACTTCGCTTGTCCCGTCGGTCGAGTGATTATCTATGACGATAACGTTATATTCAAAATCGGTGTGTTGATTCAGTGCCGATTGTAGAGCGTCGCCTATGGTGCGAACGCGGTTGTATACGGGGATAATGATAGAGGCTTCGCAGGGAAAATGCTCCTTGATGCTTACATCTTTGATGTCGCATTCGTTGACTTGTGCCTTTATCTTGCGTAGGTGGAACGTGCATACTTGTTCCATCTCTATCTGTACTCCTCGGTTGCGAGGGTCGACATAGTCAAATTGTTTTACACCGCCGGCTCGCGTATCCTCTTCTACTTCGGTATAGAGGTATTCGCTGATGTGAGCGATGGGTGATATGCAACTTATGTTAAGCCTCACTGCATACATGGCTGCGTATTGGAAGTTGCGATGTGAAAATTCCGAAATTGCTTCGTTATACATTTGGGTGTTATACAATATAACGCTACCGAAGTCAAAATCGTCTCGTACGCTACCTTTCTGATAGTCTATAACAGGATGTGCGATGCGTTGTCCGTTACGCAACTCATAACGGTCGGCATAGACCATGCCGGCTTGGCTATCCTCCGCCACTTGCACCATGCGTTCGAGTGCATGATTGTTGATGTCGAGGGGGGTATATTTGTTGTAAATGAGCAGATAGGGGGTTGTGCAATCGCAGTCAATAAAATTGACCAGTTCGATACACTGTAAATTGGGGAACGTATAACAGTCGTAGGGTAAGTTGTTTACCATCCCCGATGTGGATAGAAGTACAATGCGTGTGGCACCGGCTTGTTCCAGCGATTTAATGGTACGTTCGGCATATTCATCCGTTCCATTGTAGGCAATATAGCATGTTATATCGTGTTTCATTAATATTGAGATATTAGGGTAAATTATTGTAGAAAATCAAATACAAGTCTCATTAGTTTCAATCGATGATCTTTGTTGGTAATCGCTTCAATGGGAAATCCTAATGTACAACAACGATATAACCCAACATCGCATGCAACTGCGGCACTGCTGCCATCGTTGTATTGTAGGAACGTTACAGCATTATCATCGATGGGTAGAAATATATCACTCTGCTCCACCGAATAACAATGCGGATTGGGGCGACTGTTCCATTTCATCAGCGTTGTGTCATATTCGTCGGCGATACTTCGCACCATGGCATTGCCATGAGCATTGCGAGCCGACGACCACTCACAATGTAGTATGTCGGTTATAAAGTCTTGTGCATGAGTCGATACCGACCTGCCGTCGTAGCTGTCATAGCCAATGTAGGCTCCACTGATAAGCATGTTGCCACCTGCTCGACAATAGGCTGTCAGTGTCGATGTCAACTCCTCGGTGAGTGGCTCGTAATCGTTGCGTGATGAATCGTTGCCAAAGAATACTTGTCGTTCTTTGCCCATTATCACATCGACATAGGGAAAATCATTGGGATGGATTGTCGTTGACGAGAGTGCTTCATCCGAGATTGAAAGAAACGAATAACCTAATCGTGCCAGGCATTCGCCATGCTGATATGGATAATCGAACGTGTTACCTGCCACGACTGTGCCTTCGTAGTCGCTGTGACTCGCCCCGAATTGGGGTTCATCAGGGTCATCATCGGCTATGGATATGTAGTCGAGGTTATATTGTTCGCCTGTGTAGGCAAGCGTGTACCGATAGGGTACTCCGAAGTCAAGATCGTAGCGAAATCCCTTCTTATTGCTCGATGGATCGTCGATAATCTCGGGTGCACTGATACGGTCGAAGGCATTGACTATCATTACACTCCGACGTATGATACTTGAACGGTGGGCTGTGAGTATCTCCGATGGCAGACTTTCACCTCCTGCATTGATGCCGGTAACGTAGAACGAATATATGACATCGTCCTCAATACTTATTGAATGTTGTGTATCATGCACTATTGTTCCGTTGTCCCAGCCATATTCTCCTTTACGCACATACACCTTGTAGCCGGTGGGTGTGGCACTCTTTTCAAGAGAATCGGTCACAGCCTTCCATGATAGTAATACTTCATTGGTACCTTTCCATTGTAGAGCCATGTGGTCGACGGGTAGAGGTTGTACAATACAATTATTGCCCGTTAAATAGCGGAGAACTCCCTTATAGATAGCCCGGCTCATCAGTAATCGGAAACGTGGGTCAAGCCCCCAACGCATATCGTTGAAATCTTGATGCGACATGAATTCGAGCAGTAAGGTTGGCACTTCCAAGAATTTTGTCTCGGCATATTTGCCGTTTTTCATCTCGTGAATTTTCCACTCCTCGACAAGATTGTTTTTGATATCGTTCTCAATGCTGTTAATAACTTGATTGTGCAACTTGGTTACACTTTTCCGTTTACGACTGTTGTAGTAATTAAGTTTGTTGTATTTATTGTTACCGGTGTAAACAATACCCAACGAGCCTTCCATGTTGCGACCGGCATTACTGTGTATGGCCAGAGCCATGTCAACGGGGATATTCAATCCCTCTTCTTTGGGGAGAACTTTCGAGCCACCGCACAAGTAGTCGACCCAATAAGGTCGCACTCGCAAGTCCTCTCGGTAATCATCGTTACCACCCGTATCGGAATAGATGTCATCGGGGATGCCTGCCCACTGCAACCAGTAACGTGCTGCTTCGGCATATCGGGGCATACCGCTTACTCTCGACTCTTTGATACGAGGTTTTTTCTCTCTCGATAGCTTGGCTTTTGTAGCATATCTTGTGGCCTTGCGTGGTTTGTGGCATGGCTTGCGTGCCACATTTCCCATGCCGCCACCCACTTTGATGGCATCGGCGGTAATATATTCTCCGGCTATGCTCGATGTGTTGTTCAGAACTACTCGATTGTCGCCACCTCGCTCCATGTCGAAACTACCTATATACACCCATGTGCCACCTCCCATAGTCTGGTTCACCGAGTATTCGCTTGTCCCGCCTGCATGATGTACGATGTAGCGTGCATCCGTCGCACCCTTGTTGACCATCTTGTAAGAAACATAGACTGCATATCGACCATTCTCCTCGATGGGAATGTTCCATGTTATCCCAGCCGTAGCTTTTCCTGATGTACTCTTAGTCCATCTGTATGTTCCCTCTTCAAAGGGGTTGACGCAGTCGCTGTACGTTGTGTGTTTGTGAGCAAATCCCTTTTGTGAGCCATCTTGCCACTTGCCCCATTCCTCGTATGTCGATAGCGGTGTATCATTGTCTACGATATACTCGTGGCTGTTTATGTCGCGTTCGCGAGGCATAAAGACTGTTGCTCCTGCATTTTCGAGCATTGGTAGCAGATAGTTGATTGTGAAGTCGGCTGTGTTTAGGTCTTCGACTGTCCCCATCAATCGCGGACGTTGCCATTCCCATTTGCCATCTTTCTGGTCGTAATAATATCCATGCCCGCCCCACAAAGCTATATGTTTCCCCTGTAATCCGTTGTCGGTAGTGTGCGGGTCTGATAGGTCATTGACAATTGATTGTGCTGCCGACGTGTTTTGTGCAATGACGGAGCAGGGCAATAGCAATTGTATGAGTGTGAGTATAATGGAGCAAGCTTTGTGCTTTTTTATACATGATTTTTCTTGCATGGTCGATGTGTAAGTTTTTACTTTACAAACTTACACATATTTGTCAAGATAAACAATAAAAAGAACCTGAAAAAAGCATTTTTTTTGTCTATTTTCAGGTTCTTTGTTTCAATGATTATTTCGACTTGTTATTCCGTCTGGAACTTATTGTTTATCTTTATAAGGTTAATGGTGTAAGCCACAATGTTTTGAGATTCTTGTAAGAATGTAAGATATACAAGGTCGACCTTCTTCGATGCCGAGGTGGCACGGATGTGTTGCATCTCATTACGCTTTATCTGCGATATGCGACGTATCAGATCGTTACTCTCTTTCGATAATTCACCGGTATCGATTGTTTTATTGGCAATAGCCTCTTGACAACGATGGAGGTATCTGATAATATCTGTTCCGGTGCCATTGTATTCGGTAAGTTGCTTTTCGTCAATAGGCTCAAAGTTGTTATCGATATGCTCGAAGGCAGGTTCTACCATGCGTTTCATCGAGTGGAATATATCCATAACTATCTCATTGCCTTGTTGCAGATACAAGCCTCGTTCTATCCAGTCTTGTTCTTTCAGTTGCGAAAGTGCAACAGTGCTGACCCGGTGGGTAATACGTAATTTTTGGCGTTCGTTTTTGACTTTGTTGTTAGCCTTACGCATGATGCTTGCACTGTCGTTGAGGAATCCTTCCGCAGCTCTTTCGTACACATGGGCACACCATCCTACAAACTCGCTATACTGCTCGCGAGTGTGTTGTTGCAGAAGAGGCAGTGTCTGCTCGGGGTCTTTATTGGTAAGCAACAGTTGCTCGGTCGATTGGCTGTCTTCTTTTTGCTTCTTGCTGAATGACAACTGACTGCGTATAATAATTACGATCACAGCAATAGTGAGTAGGATGGTAGCTATCATACCACCGTAGTGAAGGATAAGTGCTACGATAAAGCTGGCTATGAATGCAACTCCGGCAGTAATAAACCATCCGCCTATAACCGATATGACACCTGTGATGCGGAATACAGCACTCTCTCTACCCCATGCACGGTCGGCCAACGATGTACCCATCGCCACCATAAAGGTTACATAGGTGGTCGATAATGGTAGTTTCAGTGATGTACCCAATGCGATGAGCAGACTGGCCACAACAAGATTAATAGATGCTCTTACAAGGTCGTAGGCTGCTCCGTCGGGAAGGATGGCATCGCTGCTGTCAAATCTTTTCTCTATCCACTCCTTTACAGGTTGTGGTGTAATCTTGGATACTCCGTTGTTTATATTGAGTGAGATGCGTACCAATTGGCGAGCTACGGGTGATGTGCCGAATCCCTCTTCTCCGGCACTTTGTCGCGATAGGGCTATGGAGGTCTGTACTACGCGATGGGCTTTCTTTGAAGTAAATAGTACAATCACCATTACAAGTCCGGCTCCGATAAGGAAGAGTGGATTGGTGCTTGCCGACTCGGTTAATGATGTCATTAAGAAGGCATCGGGTGCTGCTCCGTTGGCATTGTTGGTGTAATCGACATACGATGAAAGTCCTGCCAAAGGTACTCCGATGAAGTTTACCAAGTCATTTCCGGCAAATGCCAAAGCCAGTGCAAAGGTTCCTGCCATCACCACAATTTTCAACACATTGACTTTGAGCAACTGTAAGACAAACATCACAACTGTAAAACCTCCCATGCAACATCCCAGTATAAGTAAGGTGTTGTCTTGTATTAATCGCTTGTTCTCGGCTGTCATTAACGATGAGTCTTTCAGACCCTTAAACAGGATGAAATAAACGATAGTCGTAAGGGCAAATCCGCCAAACAAGGCTCCCCAACGTTTCAATTGTTTCTCATAGTTATACTTAAATAGCATGCGAGCCAAGTACTGCACTATTGCACCGCAAACGAAGGCTAAGGCTACTGACACAAAGATGGCTACTATGACCGATAATGCTTTGTCGGTGTTTATCAGTTCGCCCATCGTATAACCTCCATCCGAGCCTAATACCTTAATCATTGCCAATGCAAATGTACCGCCCAACAACTCAAACACCATTGAGACCGTAGTTGACGTGGGTAGTCCCAGTGAATTAAATACATCGAGTAGTATTACATCGGTGAGCATGACAGCCAGTAGGATGACCATTATTTCGTTGAAATAGAAATACTGTGGCTGATAGATGCCGTGTCGGGCGATGTCCATCATTCCATTGGACATGGAGGCTCCGATGAATATACCGATGGCTGCTATGATGAGCAGTGTGCGAAACTTGGCGGCTTTGGAGCCTATTGCCGATTGAAGAAAATTGACGGCATCGTTGCTTACGCCTACCATTACATCAAAAGTGGCAATGATAAACAAGATGCCTACACAGAGTAAATAAAAACTTTCCATTACGTTATTTTTGTTGTAATTTCACGATGCAAAATAACAACGTTTATGTTACATTTGTATTACAACAATATAACTATTCGGTTTAATTTATGATTTCATTCGTATTAAAAAACAATGAAGAGTGATTGCTCACTCTTCATTGTGGTTGTTATTATTGGTTGACAATCAGTCGTATGCCCCAAAAAACAATATCCTGCATTCATCCTGTTGCAAGGTTGCATCGCTTGTAATACCCATGATCGTGTCACAGTTGTGGAGATTGGCTGTCACTTCGTTGACAAGTTCTATGGTCATGAAATTGGATGCAGCCTCAGGATTGTGTGCTATAAAAATTATGATACAACTTTTAAGCGAGAGTTTGGCACACTCGTTTATTTCTTGTTGGGTTTCTTTAACAAAGGCTTCATGGTTGTGGTTGCCGGTGATGCTTACGGCACACTGCTTACTGCCACTACCCATACACGTGTCAAAATCGGTTTGGTCAACGCGTACTAAACTATTGTCTGCATATTTAGTCGATTCGAATAGTGTATGAATCTCTTCGAGGGTGTGAATAATCATTGTTTTAGTCTTTTACGTTTGTGATTGCAAATTACTCAATATCGATACGCGAAACTTCATCTACTCCCTCTATGGAGCGAATGCTTTCCATGGCACGATCCAGTTCCGACATGGAGTGGATGTCGAAGTCGATGGTACACGATGCAATATGGTCGATGGTTTCGGTGGCAAGTTCACGCATCGACAATTGCAAGTCGTCGGTGATGCACTTGATAAGGTCGCTGAGCAAGTGGTAGCGATCTATTCCTCTCATTCTGATGCGTACCGGGTACAAAAAGTCTTTATCGGCTTCGTAGGTCTCTTCGCAAATGTTGTCGCCGTAGTGAGCCGACAAGCGGATGGCTATGGGACAATTGCGTTTGTGGACTGTTTTTGTGCCATCATTCTCTTTGTAGCCTATTACCTCATCACCGGGGATGGGATGGCAGAGGGGACAACGATTGAACTGAGGCTTCTTTTCGTTTTTGAAATAGTCGGTCAGCATAATCTTGGCATTGAATGTCAATACATGATTCAACCAGTCCTTTTGTGGTTTAACCTTGCTGTTGGTGCCTATTGAGACAATATCACCGCGACGTAGTACTGTCTTTATCGATGTGAGACGACCGTTGATGCGTGCATAGTGTGCGTGTAAGCCTTCGTTGTGACCCAAGTGAAAGGCCAGATCGAGTGCTGTTGCATTCTTGGGCAATATTACGTTGCCACCGCCCGGCATGTACACCTTGATATCGTCGTTGTAGAACGATGTGGTGACACCATCCATGTACTCTATCTCATGGGTGTGAGCCTTGATTTCGTTCAGTACAGAGCGGAACTTCTCGATCCAAGCCTCTATATTGCTGTCGCTGCGGTCGGCTGTACAGCCACGATGAGAGTTCTTCACCATCTGCTCCGATGAGATGTGTACCTCTTCCCAGCGACCTTCGTCATTTAATAGGTTTACATGAAAACTACGGTATCCGTTCTCTTTGGGCGAGCTGATGTAGTTGGCTACACTGCCGGGTTGTTCGTTGAAGACATCGGTGAGCGATGAGTAGATACGCAAGGCTTCGTCCTTGTCGCTGCCTACATGACTATCGGGGTAGATAATGCGGATGTAGTGTTTGCCATTGACATGATAGAAGTCGCAGCACTTCGATTGCATCTTTCGCCATATGCTGTAAGGTTTGCGATGTATGATTTCGCAGCGAGCCTCTATGCCGGATGATAGGAGTGTGGAGTTTACCTTGTCAACAAACTTTTCGAGCGATGTGCGGATACGCTCGCTTTCTTCGTTGATCATCTTTACCATCAACTCGTATTCGCGAGGGCAGCGATACTGGAACGATAGATTTTCCAGCTCGGTCTTGATGTGATATAATCCCAGACGATTGGCTATCGGTGCGTAGAAGTAGTCGGTTTCACCTGCTATCTTCATCTGTTTCACCGGCTTCATGCTGTTGAGGGTACGCATGTTGTGCAGGCGGTCGGCCAATTTTATCAACAACGCTCGTATGTCGTCATTAATAGAGTCGAGGATGCGTTTGTAGTTGCCCACCTGTACGGTGTCGTTGTTTCCATTATTGGTCTTGTCTTTGGTGACAGCCATGACAAGTGTTTTGACATCGGGTCCGAAGCTGGCTTCAATATGCTCAGCGGTGTAATCGGTGTCTTCTACTACGTCATGTAAGAATGCTGCAATAATGGTATCGGCTCCCAACATGAGTTCCTCACCGATGATGCGTGCAACTGCAATGGGGTGAAAAATGTAGGGTTCGCCACTGTTGCGTTTTTGTGTTTTGTGTGCTTCCTTTGCAAAGGCAAATCCGGCACGGATACGTTCCATGCTCTCGTGATCAAAACGTTTTTCGAGATTGGTGAATAATTCATGTACCGTGACATAAATCAGAGCTTCGTAGTCTGTTTCCATAATGTGTATTCCTTCCTTTTGTTATGGGATTGTTGTGTTTTTTGTGTGTTTCTAAACTTTCTGCAATTTTAATAAAAATTTTTTAGAATTGTAATAGAAAATATGAATTTTGTATAATTTAACATTCGCTCTTATTGTGTTTAGGTCAAGGTCGAATACAGGGATTATATTTCAGGTTTTCGCATCTACTTGTAGAAGTGAGTGTGGCAAGACTCCATTTCGGGAAATGTGAATTTATAATTTGAAACTTGTGAATCACGGAAGAAAAAATAAGGTGGGTCGTATCATACTCAATACAGAGCTTGATACGACCCACTTTTAAGTGTTATAGGTGAGTCCTATGTATAGAAGCCACCTTAGGTGTTTCTTTTATCCTCTCTACAACTCTATCTTGTTAAAGCCATCCATGCCGTTGGCAATGGCTTGGTTGAGTGCCTCGACAGATCGGCCTTCACTACCGCGAGGGTGATTGTCGCCACTGATGTAGTACTCGGTGAGCGGATTAAGCTCGATGATGTGTTGCATAAGTGTTGCCATATCGGGGACTTGGGGTAGGGCTGCATACTCTTCGTAGGTGTAGTCGAGGTAGGCTACATTGCGACCTATCCCGAAGTTGTCCAACAGATAACCATCTTGTAGTTGTGTAGGATGCTTGACCGGTTTTACATCGACGGGATCGGGGTAACTGGCTATCTCGCTTTTGTTGTCATTCATGTTGACGGGAACATGATTGCTATAATCGGCTTTGGTCTTATACACTATCACACGAGGCATGGCTCGTTGACTATTGTCGACGGTGCGTTCTATGGCTTTCTCTTCGTTGCTTGTTTGTGTCGCAGCATTATCTTTGCTCGATTGACAACTGTTCATGGTCATTATTGCTGTCATGGCTGCAATGATTAGGATTGAATGTTTCATGACGTTGTTATTTAATGGTTATTTTCTTTGTTATGTTGTTTTCCTTTGTTTCTACTATGACGATGTAAGTGCCTTGTGATAAGTCTTTTACATCGATGGTCATAGATGTTCCGCATCCTCTGATGTTGCTTATGACACATCCTTGCAGGCTGTATATGGTGACGTTGTTGATGTCGTGTGTAGTGGTAATGTTGATAAATTCATCAGTAGGGTTGGGGTAGAGGCTTGCTTGTACAGTCTCTATACGGTCGAGTGCAGTCTCTTCGCTGAGTGTGAAGTGAAGGATTTCGTTAACAAGTTGTGACACTCCGCCAATGCGAGCATTGTAATACCACAATGAGCAGATGTAGTCTTCTCCTACCACTCCGTCGTTAAATTGCCATTCTTGTACAAAGTCCATCGACTCGCCACTCTTGATGGTTATTTCTTCACTATTAATGTAGGATGAGGTGGAGCCTTGGTTCTTGTACAAAACCCAAGGACGCATATAACCTGTATAATCTTCTCCGTTGTTGGTTATGGTGTATTCTACTTGCAACCAATCTTTGGCATCCTTCACCATGCGGAAGTTTGATACGGCAAAATCGACCTTTGCCGGTTCGGGTTCAACGGTAATGGGATATGAGTCACTGTATTTGTTCTTCTTGCCATCGGTGATGAAGATACAGTAGTTGCCCTTGCTTACTTCTATTTTGATGGGAATCTCTATCTTCACTTCCTTGCCGGCAGGAACCGATAGGGCAATGGCATCACTCTTGCGTTGTTCAAATTTTCCTTTGCTTTCATATATCGATACATATAGCGAACCGAAGTACTCGTGATTCATCGTATTGCTTACGGTGATGGTAAATGTAGAGAAGCATCCCGAGTATATGGCATCTTCGTTGCACACTACCGATGTTGCCCATATCTCGCCATCCTCGTTGCTACTGATGGTGGCGGCACCTTGATTGACAGTGACAATGTAGTAGGGGTTGGCATTTACGTTCATTGCCACATGCTTCCATGCACCACCGCTTGTAGTGTTGGAAAGGTATAACTTGTACTCTCCATCGGCAAGTGTCGTGGGCAGGGTGAGTGGTACATTGATAGTACCCTTTGAGCTGCTACCGCTGAAACTGTAATCGTTGCTTTCTATAACTGTAACCTCGCCATTCTCATCATGCAGCATGTAACCTATCTTGCATTGTACATTATTCCAGTAGGCGTTGGCCAATGAAGTAACCACTGTCGATATTTTGTCGCCGAGGTTATAAGTTCCCTTCTCGATGTAGATGCTCTCGGCTGTAATTTCGTTAGTGGCAGTGCCACCTCGATTGGGTTGTATACCGAAGATAGCACCTTGACCGTTGTTGTAGCCGCCCGAGAAGCCTCCTATACCTTGTTTCTCGGGGGTGAGAGCGTGCAGCAGGAAGTAGCCGTTGCTCATGCCGTTCCATCCCCAGTTGATGTGTACATATCCATCGCTGTTATATCCATCCAGTACAAAGGCATGTCCGCCATCGTTCGATTGTCCGTGGTACAAGATGGGACGACCATTATCAATATCTTCGATGATAAATCTTTCCCATTCATCTATGGTGTAATAATTGCGATCACGATGCACGATACTCTTGTCATAGTTGAAATAACGAGCCAAAGCCGGTGCAGCCTCGGCCGATACTGCACCACTTGCTGCACCATACATCATGTCGACCGAACGTCCTACATGGTACATCAGTGTGGCAACTGCATTACATTCGGCCTCGGTACTTAGCGAGCTATACAGCGGTGTCATTACGTCCCACTCATAAGTAGTATTGGCAAAGTCGATGGTCTCTATCGATGCACCATTCTGTACATCCTTGCTGCCCACACCATTAATAGGATACTTGTGGTGATACATAATCTGAGCCATAGCCGTAGCCACACAGCCTGTTGAACTGCGTGTCGCACCACTATATTCAGGACACATATTATTATATGGAGCATCTTGGCTCCATCGTGCCTCTACCAACGGACCCATATTCTTGTTAAAAAGCGATTGACGTATCTCACTTACATCGCTTGTAGCGTGGCGTCGTGATTGAGCTATCTCGTTGGCATACTCACCTATCCACCATTGCAAGCCGGCAGGCATATTGTCGTAGTCGAAGTTTCCGCTATCGCAGTAGCCCAACACTGGTTGATCCACTGCATCATCGCCCGAAACGATAATAAAGCCCTCATTCTCGCCACGATTGAACACATACAGCACATTCTCATTCTCTGCACAGCGTGCAGTGTAAGCCGTAGACAACTGCTGACCTGTGCGGCTCGAAACCCTTTGTTGTTCCACATTACAGCCCATAAACTCTCGTGCTATGCTCATAGCCTCGTTTTCGCTGATTTCTCGAGCCGAACCGCTCAATGCGACCATTCCGGCAAGAATACATGTTGTAAAAATCTTCTTCATAATATTTATTAGGTTATTATTTCCCTTTTATTATTTATGTAACCCATAGTCGTTGGCTTATTAACGATACATAATTACGTTGCGAAGATACAAAAAAGAGTGTTAATACACTCCATTTTTCTTATAATTCTACATTTTACATTGTTGAGGATTGTACTTCAATATATTTTGTGATTTTCTAAATAGCTTGTAATTAGTTGATTATATTGAAATGAAGAAAAAAGTTTAAAAAAATATCGACAAAATATTGCGTAGAATAAAAATATATATTACCTTTGCACTCGCAAAAGCAAAAGAGCTTTGTACAACAATTTTTTGAAATGGTGCGTTAGTTCAGTTGGTTAGAATACATGCCTGTCACGCATGGGGTCACGGGTTCGAGTCCCGTACGCACCGCAAGAAACTCTGAGAAATTTTTCTCGGAGTTTTTTTGTTTTTCCCCAACCAAGCCATCGACCTCAACACACTCTCCGACGACGACTTCGACACACACATCGACACCCTCACACCCACCGAGGCCATCGAGGCCATCTCACAACGTCGCGGTGTAGAAGATGCCGACCAATACGCTCACTGGCGTAAAGCAGTACTCAACAAGCAACGCGATGCCGCACAGAGAAAACTCAACGCCAAGCACAAGCCATTCGACCCTTCGCGATACAACTCATACCCCGAGATGAAACGTGCCGAAGCCCTGTACAACCAACAAATCTCTCAACAACATGACGAAGCCCGTGCTACCATCGACGCTCTCGACAAGCAAATAGCCGACATCAACCAATACCAAAATCGTCGTAACGCCCAAATCGCTGCCGAGCGAGAAGCATACAACGACTATGACACCCCAGCAACTTCAACAACACCTCGCCAACCTCATCTCCGACATCCCCGGCACCAACCCCGACAGCCAATACAGCCCTTGGATCACACAGAACCAAGCAAAGTCGAGAGCTCAGGCTGCCTCGTCATTAGGGGTTTATCTCCTTCTCAGTTCCCAGAAGGCGACAGCAGCTGCGGCAGCGACATTGAGCGAGTCGACATGATGTGACATGGGTATTCGTACCGTGTAGTCGGCTTCTGTGATGACCTCGTGTGAGAGGCCATCGCCTTCTGTTCCCATGATAATGGCAAGTTTGTCTTCTTGTTGTAATGCAGGGTGGTCTATGGAGATGGAGTTATCGCTCAGAGCCATAGCTGCGGTGCTAAATCCTAATGAATGGAGCGATGTCAGAGGGGAGTCTATCCATGTCCAAGGAACAAGAAATACCGATCCCATCGATACGCGTACGGCTCGTCGATTGAGCGGGTCGCATGAGGTGGGGGTGAGCAGTACTGCATCGATACCCAAAGCTGCTGCCGAGCGGAATATGGCTCCAATGTTGGTGGTGTCTACCACACCGTCTATTACTACTATGCGATGAGCGTTGGCACACACTTCGGCTACACTGCGAGGGGTAGGGCGGTGCATGGCACATAGTACTCCGCGTGTGAGCGTGTAGCCTGTGAGTTGTGCCAGCAGTTGGCGATTGCCTGTGTAGACGGGTATTTCATTGCATTGAGCTATTATATCGGCGGCATCGCCTGTGATGTGGCGTTGTTCGCACATGAGAGCTAAGGGCTTGTATCCGGCATCGAGAGCTACGCGAATAACTTTGGGACTCTCGGCAATGAAAACGCCCTTGTCGGGTTCAATGCGGTTGCGTAGTTGAGCCTCGGTGAGTGTGGCAAATAGTTCAACTCCGGGATGTGTGAGCGATGTTATCTCTATGATGGCCATGATTGCTATGTGTTATGTAGTGGCAAAGGTACTATATTTTGTGTAATAAGGATTGTCAACTGAAAACTTTTCTTTAACTTTGCCTCTTGTTATGAGTTGGGAATCGTTTATAGCACGTCGCATCTATTTCGACAAGGATAGTCAGCACGAGGTATCTCCTCCGGCAGTGAGGCTTGCCATTATGGGTGTAGCTATGGGACTGGCTGTGATGATACTGGCTGTTGCTATTGTTGTTGGTTTCAAGAGTGAGATACGCAATAAGGTGATTGGTTTCGGCTCGCATGTTCGCATTTCGGCCTATTCGAGCAATACCTCTTATGAGACTCCTCCTATTCAGTATTCCGACTCATTGAGTGTCGTTCTGCACAACGATCCCGATATTGAACGTGTCGAACCCTTTGCCACAAAGCCCGGTATTTTCAAGACTGACAATCATTACATGGGAGTAGTCTATAAGGGAGTTGCCTCCGATTATGATTGGGATTTCTACCGTCGGCATCTTGTCGATGGCGATATGCCTCAACTCTCCGATACCACCACCTCGGCACATATACTTGTGTCGCAAATAATTGCATCGAAATTGCAATTGGCGGTGGGCGATGGTGTGCTGGCCTACTTTGTTGATGAAGGAAAAGTGCGAGCCCGCAAGTTTACAATCGATGGCATTTATCGTACCGATCTTACCGAGTATGACAATATCTTTGTCATAGGTGATGTGCGTCAGGTGCAGCAGCTAAATGCGTGGGAAGCCGATAGGTATAGCGGTATAGAACTCCGTCTGCACGACTTCGATCGTGTGGATGAGGTCAGCTATCGACTCTATCGCCAGCTCATGCTCTTTCCCGATGATTATGGCACACATTATTATACACAGTCGGTGCGAACGCTCAATCCGGTCTTTTTCGGTTGGCTTGATCTGCTCGATATGAACGTGTGGATTATTCTCATTCTCATGTCGGTAGTAGCCGGCTTTACCATGATATCGGGTCTGCTGATAATCATCCTCGAAAATACTTCAATGATAGGTACTTTGAAAGCAATGGGTGCAAGCAATGGGTCAATCCGTAGCACATTCCTGCATGTCGCTTTCTATCTCGTAGGCAAAGGACTGTTGTGGGGCAATGCCATTGGTGTGTCGTTGTGTCTGTTGCAAAAGCATTTCCACCTACTTCGTCTCAATCCCGATGCTTATTATATCCCCTATGTACCCATTGAACTCAATCTGTGGCATGTATTACTGCTCAATGCAGCAACGCTGATTGTGTCAATGCTTATGCTCGTTGGTCCTTCTTACATAGTTGCCCTCATTCGTCCGGCACAGTCCATCAAGTTTGAGTAGTTCTTTCTCATCCACCTCCGTTATTCTTAATTATTGTTTAGCTATAAAGGGCTAAATGATTGATGAATAGTGGTATAATTGTATTTTCATTAAAAAATATTGGTTAAAAAATGTAAATACTCTTGACAAGCATTAAAATGTATTATATATTTGCATCGAAAACAGAATTGGAATGATTCTAAAAATGGATGTGATTAAAAATATAGTCAAAGAACGTTTGCAACTACACGGCATTAAGCCATCCTTGCAACGCATGGCGGTGATGGAGTACCTGATGACGCATCGGACACATCCCACAGCCGACATGATATTCAATGACTTGTATCCCGATATTCCAACACTGTCGAAAGCAACAGTCTACAATACGCTCAATCTGCTTGTAGAGCGAGGTGTAGTGAGGCTGATTACCATCGAGGAGAAGAGTGCCCGTTTCGATGCATGCATGGATCCTCATGTGCATTTCAGGTGTCGCTCCTGTGGAGCTATTCTCGATGTCAATGTTGAGGCCCACTGGATACCGACCATGCCCGATGGTGTCACGGTGGACATGAGCGAAACTTATTGCATAGGCCATTGTGCCAAGTGTAACAACCTTGTAAATAATTAAAAAAAACAAATAATAACACAATCATTTAAAACCTAAAATTATGAAATTTATCTGTACAGTATGTGGTTATATCCACGAAGGCGATGCCGCTCCCGAAAGATGTCCTCAATGTAAAGTTCCCGCTTCGAAATTCGAAGTGCTTAAAGAAGATGCAGCACTCCAATTTGTTTCGGAGCATCATATAGGTGATGGTATAGTAGAAGATGAAGAGGTTATGGAAGGTCTGCGTGCCCACTTCATGGGCGAATGTACCGAAGTGGGTATGTACCTTGCCATGAGCCGTCAAGCCGACCGCGAAGGTTATCCCGAGATTGCCGAGGCTTACAAGCGTTTTGCTTGGGAAGAAGCCGAGCATGCTGCCAAGTTTGCCGAGTTGCTCGGTGAGGTAGTATGGGATACCAAGAAAAACCTCGATGCACGCATGAATGCCGAGTGTGGTGCATGTGCCGACAAGTTGCGTATAGCTACCCGTGCTAAGCAATTGGGTTACGATGCTATCCACGATACCGTTCACGAGATGGCCAAGGACGAAGCCCGTCATGGTAAAGCGTTCGAAGGTCTGTACAACCGATATTTCAAAAAGTGATAGTTAGTTACCATAAATCGTAGAATAGTTTTTTCTTCAAGTGACGAGCCGCCCCGGTGACGAGGTGGCTCGTTTTTTTCTCTCTCTTTCTCTCTCTGATGTGCAAGCCTCGATATATTGTTTTGTTATGATTGATGAATTTTTATTAAGGAAACTTCTATAAATTCCACAGATTAAACATTCGTTTGTTATGGGAGAGATTCTTTTTGTTTGCTTGATGTTTTTTCTTGGCATCTTTCAGTCTTGATTTCAATCACATAGCCCACTATGCTCATTCGGTCAAAGTCTAAAATATACTCTAAGAAAAAATCATCAATCATAACAAAGTAATTTATAGAAGCTCCCTTAAAGTAGTCGTTTGGATTTCAACCGAAAGAGCATAGCGGGGTCAAGGCACAAAGATACCCGGAAAATGCGTGAAGCAAGCAAAATGAATGTTCTCGATAATGAATGATGGGTTGGTGGAATTTTATAGAACTTGCCTTCATTCATGTGGCAAGAGTAAAAAACAGACCCATAAATTTTGTACTCCTCTCGCCTTGTACTATATTTGCAAAGGAACTTCTATCACTTGCCTTGATATGACTGATGGAATAATGGTAGAAGTATCCAGCCACCAGATTATCATCACATCAGTAAGTACCTTCATGGAAACCAAGAAGAAAATATTTGTCGCATCGTCGATGCTCAACCCTTTCCGAGAGGAGTTGCCTCGGGTGGTTGATCGTGTCAATGAACAGAGCCGAACATTCCACTACGAACTCGTCATGTTTGAGAATACGGCATTTCCTGCTCGTAATGAAGATACTCAGCAGAGTCTTAATGAGTTGGCTGCAACTTGCGATATATTTCTCTTTCTCATCGAGTGTGGTACACCGGTGGGTTGTTATACTATGGGGGAATATAGGTGTGCATTGGAGGCCTCGCGTGCAACGTCGGGTCACACTCCCTTTATATTGCCTTACATCTTATACAGTGGCGAAAAAAAATCAGTGAAAATACCCTATAAAGAGATAGTTGATGGCGTAGAGGTAGAAGGTGACAGTATCGAAGAACGCATAACGACCGATTTCGGTGGTAAAAAATATGTCCGATTTACCTCCGACGATAACACCGCCGAGTGGGATGTCGATAAAAATACTTTCCTTGCTACACTCCAACGCGACTTGCTGACCACGGTGAAGGATTCGTATTACTACTATCGTCAGGAAGAGCTTTCTTATGCACATCACATCCGCAACTCCGAGCAAAATCTTCGCATCTCCACTTCGCAATATTTTGTACGCGAAGAACTGGATACTAAGATGGCCGATATTGCCAATATTTCCTCTTTGCTCATCATTGAGGGTAATTCGTATAGTGGCAAGACTCGTGCCGTATATGAGTTGATGAAGAACAATCCTCAATGGCGTGACGCTGACTTCTATATCTATAATGCCGGTTATAACACACATTCGCTTGATGTTATCAACAGTTTGTCGATGTATCGCAACAAAGAGCAGAGGCATGCAGTCTTTTTTTTCGACGATTTCAGTAAGGTACTTGATAAGGGCGACATACAATCCGATGCTCGATTCTGGCAACTGATGCGTAGCATTAGGCCCGATAAACTGCCCAAGTGGGAGAAGGTAACCATTATCATTACCATGCCCGGTGAACTTACTCGCCAAGAACGCCATAAATATTATGAAAAAATATTCGGACGCGACATATATAGTCGCTGCTATGGCAATACGCTACATGAGGTAATAGTCCGTTTCGATATATACAATAGAACTTCTTTCAACAAGATGGTAGCCGAGATGGTGCGATGCGGTATTATCAGTGCCGACAAAGTTCGTCCCGGCAATTATACCATAGGTTCACTCTTCATCGATTATGAAGAGATACGCAATGACCTATCGAGTTATCAATCGGCACATAGTGACTATTATGAAGTCTTGCAGATTATTAAAATGCAGCAGATGTATTGTAAGAGTGTGCGTAAGGGACTCTACATCGATATTAAAAACCTATGGTGTCACATAAAGGATAAACAAGACGATGAGCCATTGCGAAAAGCCTTGGAGGCATTGTGTAGCCAACGATGGATAGTATTGGACTATGATGGCGGCAACATCGCACGCATCAACATCGATAATTATGTAATAGAAGCTATTACATTAATGCCCGATTACTTGGATATACTCATCGGTTATGCTGCCAGTGGCAAGGATTGTGATGTGAAAATACCCGAACGAATGGGCTATGTCCTGTGCGATCGTATGTGTCTGTTGCCCGATGAAATTAAGTATCTAATAGCAAAGTTTGGCGGTAAGCAAGTTTCCAATGTACGCAATCTTTACAAAATATGCAGCAGTTACCAATCATCACTTCCTGCGAAGATAAGGGAAGACCAGTATGCCAATGTATTCTGTCAGAATGCTATATCAAGCCTTAGTTACAACGAGAGTGTAAATATTTTAAATGAAATATTAGCCGAAATCAACAATCCGAAACGTGGAGAGTCGATAAGAAATGTGTTAACCGACTTATATATAAAAACCACATTTCGCATGCTCTCCGAGAAGCGGCATCAAGTATCTCGCTATCAGTCGAGTTATGAGACAAAGCCATTGACGATGGCACAGGAGCGAGAGCTGCTGTCCCGTATTTTTACGACAACCGATTGCCGTGTTGAAAATATGCAAGCACCTTTCTCTCCCGATGATTTAAAAGATGTATTCAACCTGCGACGTATCACTCGCTTTCTTACCAAATCGCCCATTGAGATAGTCGATATGGCCGAGGAGGCTGCAAGTCATAGTGCTACTTTTTATGTGCAATTAAAGGAAGACGATGAGTGGGGCGACGAGGAGGAAGTTGATCAAGAGGGTATTGATAACATATTCATTCCGCAGTTGGGCAGCCTATTGATAGAGGCGATGTTGAAGACCTCAACCTTCGATGAGTTGATGATGGTGATAGAACTATTGCGAAGTACCACCGAACAATATATCCAAGAGGCAGTATCACTACCTTACTTCACACTCTCATTCTACAAGAACATCAAGCGATTGTCGCAGCGGTACACCTATGAGGATCGCCTCGAGTTGTTCCTATATTTGATACATCTGCCCGATGATCATAGCATCCTCAGTGTAGTAAATGGCAAAATTGACTCCAATATTCATCGTTTCCATCGCATAAGGGCTCTTAACGACATGTTGTCGTTGCTCGATGAGTCGTCGGTAATCAAGGCCTATGAGAAGATGGTAACAAGTGGCAACATCGATGACTATACGCTATCGATGTATATGAACAACGAGTTCCTTATGTTTGAGCATCTACTCGATGCTGTTATGAAATATGGACGAGGAAATTATCTGACAAACAATAAGTTGCTCGATAAGGCTAAGACCCTATCCGATGCTTACATGTGTCTGCATTCGGTCATGCATGTGCGTAATGATGATCCGGCTCGCCTCAAAGATGAATATGCTTTGGGGGCATATCTGGCTATTAATGATGTTTCCTGCAACGAAGCTATCGATATATTGAAGAGGTGGCGTAAGTTATATGCCGATAAATTGCTCAAAGATCGTACACTTGGTACACTCATCAGCAAGTTTTCCAAGGATATTAAAATAACAACCGTAGAGATGGCATTCTTATTCGGTGTACCCAATGAGAATGACTCTCTATGCTCAGCCGATGAACTGTATGACCGGTGGGGTTTGTATCCCAAAGAGATAAACATTCTACGACAAAATCCGCATTGTTGGAACCAATTTTTCCAGCAACTCAATCGCCGCAATGAGTTGGCTCTTATGCAGCATGCCTTCGACAAGTTGATGAGTAATGGTATTGAAGATCTTGTAGAGAGTAGTCGCAAAGGAAAAAGGGTGTGCTTCTCGACAACACGCGACTTGATTTTCGATGATAGCCACAAGACATATATTCTGTCGGAGTATATTAAGAACATATTCAAGACCTATGATGAAACACGCCGCTTTATCGACACCTTGCGTGACGGTGACACCCCTCTGCGTCTGACGGCCTATATTTTCAAGTCTTACTTACGCAAGATTGTTTATGAAACCATCGGTCGCCATCGTCGAAGTGTCGATGATACACTCCGTCGCAAGGGCATCGATCGAGTCAATGCGGTACTTATCGATGCGTATAAATACTTCGTCAATGAATATACCAGTAGCGAAGTAATAGAACAGATGTCCAATCTGTATAGCTATCGCATACAGTTGGTTGGCGATGATGTGTACAATTATGACCAAGTCATGCCCTATGCTTATGAAGATCGACTGCTTGAAAAGACCTTTGCTGAGTATCTCGACTTCATATATAATAACGAGACTGCCTATGCCGAAGGCAACTTTGTCTTTATGGCACTCTGTACAATGAATAGTCGTGTCGATGACTATATATATGACAAAATCAAGGCTATTGCTAAGAAAAACCACCGCGGTATCGACATGGAGAAAAAGTCAAGCAACGAAAATATGCGACTATCGGATGTGGTACTTAATCGACTTATCAATATCGACAACGACGTCATTACCATCGACCGTGACATTGTCTACAACTATTCACCCATCAAAATGCTTATATTCATTGCCGAGACTAAGCACATATCGTACCAAATGATGGATGATTATAGACGTAGCATCAATGCCCCCATTACCTCTACTTATCTCAATCATGCATTTAAGGTTATATCAACCGATCGTAGCATTTACGACAAGTATGCCCTGATGAAAACCTTGCTCGTTGCACACTGCACCGGTAATACGTTCCTCTCAATGAGCATACAGATGTTTGTCAATATGCTGAAAGTCTCCAAAACCATTCAGCAGCTCGATGAAGTGATAACACTCTTTCCCGACGAGTTCCGCAACACACCCGAATTTATCGCTGTGTGGAGTCGACGCTATTTCTTTGTCAATAGGCTCAATAATGCCGATTTGGCACTGCAAGAGATATGCGAATGCATCGTGTCGCATCCCCATCTCATCAACATCGCTATTGTCAACAGCTATCTGAGTGCTTTATATTTCATTACCACACAACGCAATCAGCCATGTGTCAATCCCCTCTATGAGCAACTACTGGCCGACTGCTGGCTGCACCTGAATGCTACCGGCAACATCGACATGAATGTACTGTTGCAGATGCCCCCCGATGCCCCCTCATGGGAGATACATGCCAACCAACTATCATATATCTATTTTGCACACATCTGCCCCATAAATATTGTAGAGTGTGTCGTTCATCGATTTAATGGCAACTTCCTCTACGAAGGTAAGAAGAGTTGTCTTTCCGACTGCGTGAAAAATTATATCCAACACCAACTATATAGATTGAGTGACCTGCACTTAGTGGTACAACTGCTCACCGATAATAATGGTAAGTGTATTTATTACAAGGAGTTGGATGGTATCCGCTACGAAGCCCGAAATAGGAATAATTGGTTTGGAAGAAAATGTTATGAACTTTGTGATAAACTAAATATTCTCTAATTGCTTGTTGTCTCGTGAAAAAGTCTTAATTTTGTACTGAAATTTGTGCGATAATCTATTCTATTTTGACATAATGATAGAATAATAAAAGACAAAGTAACAAGAAAGAAGAAAAAAACCTTAATACAATCATATAATACTGATATGAACAAAATCATTAGCAAGGAGTATTTCTCCGACCGAGTGGTAAAGCTCGTTATCGAAGCACCACTCATAGCCAAGGCTCGCAAAGCCGGTCACTTTGTGATTGTGCGTGTCGATGAGCATGGCGAACGTGTTCCTTTGACCATTGCAGGTGCCGATATTGAGAAAGGTACTATTACACTTGTAGTACAGACAGTAGGTCGCTCTACTGTAAAACTCTGTGCCCTCAATCCCGGCGATTATATAGCCGACGTGGTAGGACCTCTCGGACAAGCCACTCACATCGCCAAGGTGGGTACAGTTGTGTGCTGCGGTGGTGGAGTAGGAGTTGCCCCTCTGTTGCCCATCGTACAAGCCATGAAGGCTGCCGGTAACCGTGTAATCAGCGTATTGGCTGCTCGTAGCAAGGATCTTATCATACTTGAAGACGAAATAAGAGCTTCGAGCGATGAAGTTATTATCATGACCGATGACGGCTCATACGGAACAAAAGGTCTTGTAACCGAAGGTGTTGAGCAGATTATAAAACGTGAACAGGTCGACCAGTGCGTTGCCATAGGACCTGCGGTGATGATGAAATTCGTGTCGAAACTTACAGCCCAATACAACATACCCACTGTTGTGTCGCTCAACGCCATCATGGTCGACGGAACTGGTATGTGCGGTGCATGTCGTGTCACAGTCGGTGGCAAGTTGCGTTTCGTTTGCATTGACGGTCCTGAGTTCGATGCTCACCAAGTCGATTTCGACGAATTAATGATGCGACTTCGTTCTTATAAGGAAGTAGAATAATAAAGGAGGATACACAATGAATATGGAAGATATAACAGCTCGTCGCAACCAGCCTTGGCGTGAAGAGCTACGCAAGAGTATGAAAGCCAAAGAGCGTACCGACATACCTCGTGTCGTTATGCCCGAGTTGGATGCAGCCTATCGCATCACTTGCAGTGAAGAGGTCAATCAAGGCCTCACCGAGCAACAAGCACTCATCGAGGCTCGCCGTTGCCTTGACTGTCCCGAGCCTATGTGTATGACAGGATGTCCCGTAGGTATCAACATCCCCACATTTATCAAGCACATTGAGAAGGGCGAGTTCCTGCAAGCTGCTGCTACACTCAAAGAGACAAGTGCCTTACCCGCAGTGTGTGGACGCGTGTGTCCGCAAGAAAAACAATGCGAGTCGCAATGCTTCTACTTGAAAAAACTCAAAAAACAACCCGTTGCCATCGGCTACTTGGAGCGTTTTGCTGCCGACTATTCTCGTGAGCATGGAACAGGCGAACTGCCGGCTTGTGCAGCAGCCAATGGTATTAAAGTTGCAGTCGTAGGTTCAGGTCCTGCCGGATTGTCATTTGCCGGCGACATGGTTAAGCTCGGTTATGATGTAACTGTGTTCGAGGCACTTCACGAGATAGGTGGCGTTCTCAAATACGGTATTCCCGAGTTCCGTCTCCCCAATAAGTTTGTCGATGTTGAGATAGAGACTCTGCGTCGCATGGGTGTAACGTTCGTTACCGACTGCATCGTAGGTAAAACATTGTCGTACGATGACCTCCACGAAATGAATTTCAAGGGTATATTCGTAGCCAGTGGTGCCGGTCTGCCTCGTTTCATGAACATACCCGGCGAAAACCTCATAGGTATCATGTCGTGCAACGAATATCTCACTCGCGTCAACCTCATGGGTGCTGCCCGTGCCGACTGGGATACACCCGTACTCAGTGGTAAGAATGTAGCTGTCATTGGTGGTGGTAACACTGCTATGGACTCGGTGCGTACAGCTCGTCGCCTCGGTGCCGAGCGTGCCATGATTATCTATCGCCGCAGTGAAGATGAGATGCCGGCTCGTAAGGAAGAGGTTGAACATGCCAAGGCCGAAGGTGTTGAATTCCTCACACTGCACAATCCTATCGAGTATCTCGGAGACGAAAACGGACACGTTACCACTATGCGATTGCAACGCATGGAGTTAGGCGAACCCGATGAAAGCGGTCGTCGCTCGCCGGTTGCCGTTGAAGGTGCTATCGAAAACATACCTGTCGATACCGTTATCGTCAGCGTAGGTGTTTCGCCCAACCCCCTTATCCCCAATGCTATTGAAGGTCTCGAAATAAGCCGTCGTGGTACTATCGTTGTCAACGAAGAAACCATGCAGTCATGCCTGCCCGATCTCTATGCCGGAGGCGACATCGTTCGTGGTGGTGCTACTGTCATCCTCGCTATGGGCGATGGACGTCGTGCAGCAGCAGCCATGCACGAGCAGTTGAGTAAATAATACATTCCTTTACACTCCTACGCGAGGGTGTGACACGAGGCTTGGCTCTCCTGTCACACCCTCGTGAGGTTTATATCAGTACTTTTTATATTATTGGGAGCTTCTATAAAACCCACTGATTAATCATTCATTCGCGAATGGGAAACATTCTTTTTGTTTGCCGTTATCAGCATGGTTGAAAAGATACCGAAAGATTATCTTCGTCGCATGATGGGGCGTTCGATAATGTACCACGATGCGAGTGACAGTAAGATGGTCATGGTCATAACCACTGCAAAGGAAAGATAGATATTTACATCGGGCAGTCCCCAGTGTACAACCAATTGTATGACAGGGTAATGGAACAAGTAGATGTCGTAGGCGATGTTGTCGTACTTACGCATCCATTCAAACCATCGACAGTTGTAGGCAAAACCTATGATAACAATAGCTATGCACAGTGGCTCGATGGCATCAAACCAATTGACTGCTTTCGATGCAAAGCATACGGCGAGAGCTATGGGAAACAATACTCGCACATGGCGTTGGAAATAGTCGAAGTACAGTAGAAGAGTCACTCCCGAGTAGAAAAACAACAGCTGTCCGCCAACTTGACGTTGCATGATGCGATATATCATCTCGCCGGTTGTGTCGTAGAGATGTCCCATCCACAACTTGTAGATGTAGGAGGAAATATAGATAAAGAGGAGTGCTATCCACGACTTGTTGCAACGCGACATCAACCATGCCGCAAGTGGTAGTGTAAGGTATAGCAACACTTCAACCTTCATGGTCCACAAAGAGCCATTTACAGCTTCATGTACCTGACCCTCAAAAACTCCGGGAAGCGAGGGTTGAAGAAAATTGGCAAAGGTGAGATTGGCTGCCAAGTATTGCCACAGTTGTGACGCTGTGAAATATTCGCCTAATGGCAGACGGGTAATAAATGCACCCATTATGCAACACAGCACAACAATAGCCATATATGGTGGCAGGATGCGACGAGCTCGACGCATGAAATATTCGCCCGGCGACTGGCAGCGTATGTAGCTGTAAAAGACAAGAAATCCGCTCAATATGAAGAATGCTCCCACAGCCGAGTAACTCGATGTAGGGAAGTAGTTGGTCGAGCCGGTCAACTCGGCAAAGTGTGCAAAGAGTACGGCAAACGAGAGGTAATAACGCACTATGTCGAGGCTGTTCTCATTGCGTAGCATAGGAGTTATTTCGGGGCGTAACAATTCTTGTCGCATGCTCTTGGTTACTTGACGAGTGATAGTTGAATGGATATACCATAGTTACTGTTGGTCACCGGATAGGCCGACGACGACACAAGCGGAGTGTTCACTTGGTGATCGAAGTAGACTCCCAGTGTGATACGCTTGCTCAGTACATAGTTGGCGGTAGCTTTTACTGCCAACGTGCGAGTTCCGGTAGTGGCTTGTGTATAATTCTCGTCGATGCGGCGTATCAGTGAGATGGTATTACGCCACGAGAAGTCACCATTGAGCGTCAGATCGTTGTTTACACCTGTCTGCTTACTGCCTATTTTCAGTATTTTGTTGAAGTTGGCTATTTTGTAACTTGCTCCCACTGTAATATCGGTAGTAGTTGCTTCCACAATCTGTCCTGCCGAAGAGTTGAGCGTGAGTACACGCGAGTCGTTATATTCAGCTCGGAACGTTATATTGTTCTTCATTGTGGCATTCACTCCTATAAACGGAGCAAAACGTTCACTTATCGTAACCGATGAGATGTCGTAGGGTGACGATGGAACAGGATTGCCCGATAATTCGTCCATCGTAAAGCCCATAAACTCGTTACCGGTTCCTATCCAGTTGAGGAACGATGAATATGAGCCTACCGAGTAGGTGCAATTGTAGGCATGGTTGAGAGTGAAACTCTTGAAATGCTCTTTGATGGCAGGTATCTTCATCAGTCCGTCGTAGGTAATACGCCAGTTGGGCAAGATGCTCGACAATGCAGGAAAGGCTGTGAGTGCCACATTATCGGCACTGATACCCGAGTAAGCCGCAAGGAAAGCCGGTATCATGACATCGGGCGATGCGGTGTTTACACCCCCGTTGTTACGATTGTAGGGCTGACCGGCAAGGGGATGACCTTGCATAAAACCATTGGACGGATAGTTACTGCCGGCATATTTCTGTTCGTATCGAGCGGCTATAATTTCGCGGTTCTGCAAGAAACGGTCGAAGGCCGCCGACTGATATCCATTGTCGACCGATGAGGGTCGCAATGCCGTCAGAATGGCTATATGTGTCTTGGTATAGCTTCCGCCGTAAATGGTGGGGCTACCATCAAACATGAATTGTATCTGACTGTTGTCACTCTTGTTCCAGTTGCCCGATACTTTTATTTTCAGTCCTGTGATAGGTTCTATGTCGACATCAAAATTAAATTCTCGGGTGAAGCCTGTCACTGCCGGATTTATCTGCAACTCATCGCGTATGAGCCAATTGTTATCGATGGCTCGTTCCACATAACTTTCATCGGTAAATCCGAAAGCGAAGTCGAGACCCGGTGCCATAGGTCCGTATGCCTGTGTCTGACCGAAACCATCACCTATGCCGGGACGGAACAATGGGAGTGTCATAGAGTTGACTTCGCGATAGCGGGCACTCACGTTACGCACCATCATCAAGAAGCGGGTCGAATATTGTGCCGCCTCACTCCAAAAACTTTTTTCTTCCTCAGGAATTACAACCCTTACTTTTACTTGGCGTCGACCCCGAGTGAGAATCTCTACATTGTTTTCGTCGATTACGCGACTCTCTATGGCAAAGGCATCTCCTTTGAGTGTTGTTGCCGATACTTTTACTTTCTTGTTTTTTAAGTTATGTCGTACCATTACGGTAGTGTCATCTTTGAGAGTGATGGTACGTTCAAATCTATTCTTTTGTTTCGATGCACGATTATTGGCTCTACTACTGTTGCTTTTACTGCCGGCAAAGCGTTTGTTCACTTTCTGCAAATAGGGCACTTTGTTGTATAATTGCTCAAAGTTTATACGACCATCGTAGTTCCATTGCGACTGATTGGAGACGGTGTTACCCATGTCTACGCCCTCTATTTCGGCACCTTTCTCCCAGTTGTATGTGGCATTGTACTTTACCGAGAATGTCAGGAAGTCGATAGCAGGTATTTTGTTGAACGGAGCTGTCCATGAGGCATTGAAAGTCTGATTATACTCCCAAGGTGAACCCAATCCTTTGACACTGCTCCACACCGAGTCTTGCCATTGGCGATACTCGTCGGGGAAGAGGTCGCGGTTTACAGCTCCGGCAGTCTCTTCGATGCGAGCGTTGGTCATCGTCTGCAACGAGAAGTTTAACGACTTGGTCAAGTTCCATTGTAGTGAGAACTGACGATCCCATAAGAAGTTTTTACTTACCGACACCGGCAATTCAATACCCTTTACTCCCGATACGATAGCGTTCAGGTCACGCACTTGTTGTTCGTAGTAATATCGTGAGATATTGGTATTAAATGTAATATTGGTAGGTAAGTAATTCAACTCCCACTCCTGCAAGAACTTGGCATTCTTCGACTTGCTCTTTATTCCGGCAAAGGGTTTAAAGGGCTTGACGTAGGGTGTGTAGGAGTATGTGAGATTGCCTCGATGGTCGTATGTATTCTCATACATGGTGGTAGGGTCTTGGTTACTCTGTCTATTGTATGAATAACCAAGTGTGAAGTTGGCAGGGTCGTAGGGCATCGGATTTTTACTCTTAACGTTGACCTTCACACCGGTAATGCTCAGGCTTTCCACTTGCTTGCGTTCGACAGCGAGGCTCGATATCGAATCCTTTTCATGTCTTGTCTCTGCGGCATCCAATGCATCCGACAACTTAACGTCCTCATCGACCGGGTTGTATTGAGGTGAAGTAACTTGCTCGGAGTAGGAGTAGTAAAGCGGTGCCGAAACTTGTGCTTTCTCAGGCAAGAAACGTCCGAGGTCAACTTGTGTAGCCACATTATATTGGTAATAATCATCCATGCGACGTTGGGTAAGGCTCTGATCGATAGAGCCAAAGCCCGAAGTCTCTATGTGACCGCCCACGTTTACGGTGGCTATGTCCGATATGCCCAAGTTGACATTTCCCTTGGCTGCCCATCCGCCTTCTTGATCGAAGTCGGTCAGTCGCAATTCATTGACCCACACTGTTCCGTTCTTGATACTACCCGAGTTGTTGCGTACACCTATGAGCATGGTGCGTATATTCGACAACGACGGGTTACCGACAACGGTCATCTTGTTTCGCACATTATCGGGGTCGTAGATGGAGTAACGTTCGGCAAAGGAGACATTGGCATTGTCAGTGTGCTTGTCACGATTGCGTTGAGTCTTTAATTCGGGCAAGCGTTCTAATGCAAAGTCAAACATATTCTCAATAGGCCACACCTCATATTGGTCGCTTGCATTGTAGGTGCTGTAATGACCTTCGGGAGTGAGCTTTAAGGGTATTTCATACTCATAGTAGTTCGAACGGCTGTCGCTACCTAAGCGTATAAATATCGAAAGGTCTCCATCTTGCAGGTTGGTATAGTCGTCAATCAATCGTTCGGCATGTACAAACATCTGCAAGCGTTTGTAGTAACGCAAGTCCATATTAATGTTCTTATACACAGCTCGAGCATCGCCCGACTCTAAGTCGGTAACTTTCAGCGATAGAGCCTGCTCATTGAGTTGAGTGGCTTGCGATTGACTGGGGTCTACGATACGAGTCACACCCGGAGGCAATACATAGTTGACCGGTCGTTGACCTGCATTCTCTTCAATATTGACAACACTCATGTCAATGCTTCCTTGTGCAGGAGCATCGCCACGATTGTTCAGGCCATATTGGTAGGTACGCCATTCACCTCGCACCAACTCGAAGGTGGCAAAACGCAAGTGTGTAGGTTTCTTAAAGCCCGTCATGAACATTCGCATGAAGCGTATAGTCTTGAAGTCGTTGATGGAGCCTACCTTACTCTCAAACTCGGTTACCGGTACTTTAAATTGATACCACACAGCACGTCCCTTCTGTCCATTGCGAAGCGTTACTTCGGTTGAGGTCGAGTCGGTAATATAATTGCGTCCCACAACCAAGTCTTCGGGGCGTATCGATATGCGATATTGGAAATATCTTTCATATTCGTTGAGTGTGTTGTCCTGGTTGATGTCCTCAACATCGGGAACACTGCGTGACGACTGGTAGTAGGGGTCGTCCACATCTTCGTCCGATGCCGAGTTGCCTTCCACTCCATTATATCGCTTGTATCGTTGCAATACCGACAATTGTTCATTGTCGTAGTCGACTCCACGATAGAAGTGATAATTGTCGCCGGCAGGGTCATTATAGGGCGAAAACTGGTCATTACGCATGCGGGACTGTGCCTCGGGCGACAAGCGAGTATCCAACTTGGTGAGATATTCTTTGTACGAGGCAAAACTGTACTCTTCGTCGTTACCAAGTCCATCGAAACCCACATCTTGTTTCTTACGAGCTCCGGCAGTGTTGTCAAATGCGTATGTCAGCGACTGGTTGCGTGATACTTTTCCCCAGTTGGTGGTCTCTATGTGAGTGCTGTCACCATCGATGGGCATACCGTTCTCAAACGATTTCATACCGTCTTTAAGAATATCTTCCGATATTTCTCCTAAGTTGATATACAGGTCACCGCCTTCGTAGTTAGGATTTTCGGGATCGAGGAACGGATCCATCATCCAGAATCGTATTGTCTCAATATTTCCCGTTTCAAAGTCGGTATTATCCATCTTACGCATGATACCTCCCCAACGTTGTTCGGGGTTGAGCAAATTTCCATCGCTATCTATTTGTGTGGCATCCAAGTTGTACGGACCTCTTTCTTCGGGATAGAACGAAAGATTGAGAGTCTGTATCGTTGTACTTTCACCGTACGACAATTCTTTATTGGGGAACATCTCATGCACGCTTACTTCACGAACATAAGGATTCGACAACTGGTCGTGGTCGTTCTTGATATATGAGGGTGCCAACGAAGTGTTTTTGTCGGTAAACATGCGGTCTATGTAATACCATGCCAACAATGCTCTATTTCGACCATAATCGGTGTTGTCGTTGAGTTGCGACTCGGCAAACATCGATGGGGTAGAGGATAAGCTCCATGCGTAAGGCGATCGCAAGTCAAGTCCTGTCTGTGTTGCCTCAAAGTCGTCGAGGTATGACATGCCGTTTTGACTGCCTTGGGGTGCTTGATGTGTTACTAATTGTGCAAATTCGCCCGTTACCGACAGGGTCGATGGGGCTGTGGCATTGACCGTTGGGATGGCATTGAGCCAGTTGGTAAGCCAGTTAAACTGGGTGTTGTAGGAGAGATTGACACCCCACAACGTGTTGTTGAGCAACTCATCGCCGGTATTAACTTTATTGGTGATGGGCTTCTCCGATAAGTGCATGATGGTACCACCTATCTTGAAGTTCTTGTTGAAGGCATAAGTTAAATCAAGTCCCACCATTGTCTTGCGTTGCATGTTGAACATCGACTGATTTTCCAACGATACGTTGATGGGAGTACCGGCATCGATTATGCTCTGGTTAAGGATGGTAACCGTACCCATTGTATAGTCGACCGTATAATCGCTGTTCTCCACCAATGTCACACCACCGGCGGTAACGACTACCGACCCGCGTGGCACATTCATGGCTCCAAGACTTATTTCGGAACCCGATGAGGCTTGATATTCGCCCGTAATAACAAATTTATTCTTGTCCGATACTTGCTGTGCTACTGTCAGAGTAGAGTCGTACAATTCGTGGAAAACATACTTGCGGGCTATCTCTTCATCACCTATTGCACGAGCCAAGTGACTACCGAATGGCTCGGCTACCGGAAATATAATGCGACCATTGCTCGACTGTACGGTGTATCCCTCAATATAGTCATAGAATCCATCGGGATGGCTCTCTTGATTGGCATCGAGGCGGTCAAGATTCATGGCTTGCAACAAGGTCTTATCGGCTATGTTACCCGCAGGGATATAGTTGAGAAGCACGCCTGTTGTGTCGCTCAGATATTTTATGTCAAGGCGGAAATGATCTCTCTTCAATTGATAGGCATTGAGTGAATATACGTTTTTCATCATCAAGTCCCATATGGGCAGATGTGGTGATACGGTAACACCTTTCAGCAATTTCAGATACAAACTTTGGTCGGTCGATGTGATATCCGATGCAAATTCACCCACTTGATATACCTGACCACCATAGGTGTACTCGTATGCCACAGCCACCATTTCGTCGGAGTTGAGTGCCACTTTCAGCGAAATATATCCCAGTGTACTGTTCAACGTATATTCATTGTTGTTGAGCTTACGGGCACTCTCTATCTTGACGTAATCTTGTCCTCCTTCAAATCCGTACACCGACAACCCTTCCAACGCCTGCGATACACTATTGATGTTGCGTGCATCGGGATATTGGGTCTTTATCTCATTCAGCAATGTGTTGGCACTATTGGAGGGTAATGGATTGCCTGAACCTCGCCAGTGGCTGTTGTGTATGTGTTCACTCTCGCCCAAGTCCATGAATCCCACAATATTACGCGACTGGTCATAGTTGCCCTGCTTGTTGGTTACCCACACTTCTATACGGTTGATGGTGATACCCGATTGTACATAGGGAAGTTTTGATGCAAATTCATCGTAGTTGTCGCGAAAATAATGAGCAAGAAAAAAGTGCCTGTTTTCATCATATTGGTCGGCATTAAACTCGAAGGGTGTTGTCTGAACACCTCCGCTGGTGCTTACAGTCTTACTCTCCGATTGTTGTTGTGAAACGAGTGCAGTCGCTGTGAGCTTGCCAAATTGCAACGTCGTCTTGAATCCGAATAGCGATGTGCTACCGCGTATCAGTGACGAGCCGGTAGTCATCGATACATTACCGGCCTCGATATTCTTGATTATATCATCTTCCTCGCCTTGAAATTGCAACTTTAAGTTCTGCGAATCGAATGCAAAGGTGGCATCGGTATTATAATTTAAGTTGAATCCCAATTTGTTACCCACCTTAGCATTGACAGTGGCTTGTATCTTGGTGTCGAAGTCGAAATAAGTCTTTGAACGTGCCTCCAACGACAAGGCTGGGTTGTCTATTTTGTTGTATTTCACACCCATGTTTAGTTCGACACTTCCTTGTGTCTTTAATTGAACACCTCCGGGACCGAATATCTTCTCCAACGGACCCAGACTGAAATTCATGTTCAGGAAGTCAAACTTGTCATTCTCGGCAGCCTCCGGGTCGAATGCATTCTTCTCCCTGTAATAAGCTTCCATTGACTTGCGAAACGTGTAGTCATTGTATTCATCGGCAGTCAGCATAAAAGGAGTGGCAATATCGGTCTCGCCCACACGCGTGCGTACGACATAACAACCGGTCTCGGGGTCATACTCTACGACCGTCTTGACATTCGATGGTGTACGCAAGTCGACAGCTCCTTCTTCGCCAATATCTTCATAGCCCGCCGGTGCAGTCTTGGTAACGGGAAAACGCACAACACTATCGGCAGCTGCCGACTGTGTTGCCGATGTTTGTGCTTGTGAGGGTTGGAACACTCCTACACAACCCCACATTATGACCAATATAATGATAAGTCTCTCTACTATCTTCATCTATATGCGTTCACCATGTTCAATACATGGTCGATGAGTATTTACAGCATTTTTAATGCTTGTTTTATCACCTCTTCGACCCGTATGCCGGGAGCATCTTTCATCAACTTCTGTACAACTTTCTGTGAAGCTTGTGGTGCAAATCCCAGCATCGAAAGGGCGGCCATCGCCTCCTCATAAGTTTCCGATACTTGTGGCATACTATTTACTAACGGAGAACCTACTGCTTTTATTTTATCTTTGAGGTCAACAATTATTCTTTGTGCCGTTTTGGCTCCTATTCCTTTCACCGATTTTAGCAATCCTACATTTTCGGTGGCGATTACTTGCTCAAACTCTTCGGGCGATAATCCCGATAGTATCATGCGTGCTGTATTGGGTCCCACTCCCGATACCGAAATGAGTAGTTGAAATAACTCTCGCTCTTTGCGTCCTCTGAAACCATACAACACATAAGCATCCTCGCGTATTGCCTCGTGTACCCACAGTCGAGTGCGTTCCCCTTGTTTCATTCCTGTGTAGGTGTAAAGGGTGATATTCAAGAAATAACCTACACCTCCGGTTGTCTCTATTACTGCACTTGTGGGGGTTAACTCTACAACCTCACCGCTTATATACTCTATCATGATTGGTTCTAATTATGGTTAGTGTGATAATTATAATGCAAACATACATAAAAATTTCTTTTTATGGTAGTTTTATACCGGTCAAGAGTATATTTACACTAAAAGAATCTCTCTCCATCGTGAATCAATGATTATTCTGTGGAATTTATAGAAGTTACCTTATTTCTTACAAAGAAACAACCCATTGAAAAATAAAAGGATGACCGACAAGTTCGGCTGCGAACGTAATAGAATATCTCGGTAATGTTTGACTTTTACAATTTGTAGATCATCATTAAAATAGGCAGGGCAGCGATTGGAGATGTCTCAATCTTCCTTTTTATCATGTTGCAGCCCGGCAAAGAGACGGATGCCAATGATTACTCCCAAGCAAGCACCTGCGGCATCGGCTACGAGGTCTAATATCTCGCCCGAGCGTTCTAACGGCAGGATATGTTGCAGTACCTCTATTATTCCGCCTATGATGATGGAAACAACGATGGCTATTGTGAAAATAAATGGCTCATTATTGTGCCGTGAATTGCGACGATAATAGTCGAAACAGAATGCCGCTGTCAGCGAGGCATACATCACCAAATGTGCCACCTTGTCGCTCCCCGGAAAATCAAAGAATTTGTCTTGCTCGGGCATCGGTTCGGGGGCAAGCGACAAATAACACACAGCAATGAGAATAATAAAGGTGCATATGTATGGCGGTAGGTGTCGAAGGATATGTCGCATAGTAACAGTGGTTAGATTTTAAAAATTTATCTCTATTGTGTATATACATGTTTGCAAATGTATTAAATTTGCCAGAAATATGGCTCGTTATGGTGCGATGACCAAGAAAAAAATGCCGATAATGCATAACAAATGGATAGATAGTTGGATAAACATGCCTCGTGGGCAACGTCGTGCCGTTGTGGTTCTCTTGTGTGTGGTAGTATTGTTGTGTGGCGTGCAAGCGATAGCATGGAGCTATCGCCGACATGTCGAGAAACAGACAACCGATTATTCCGTCTTAGAACAAGAAATTGAAAACTTTCGTTCACTCATCGATACCATACCCGTCGACCGTCGACGACCGACCTATGTGCGTCGCACTCATGCACGACCCGACTCTGTCATGTCGAATAATGATGCCCCAAATATGCAAAACCGAAATGTAAAGGTCAAAAATCCTCCTCGTCGCATCGAAGAAGTACAACGTGTAAAATAGTGGTACAACTATCTGCAAAGAGAAGGTCGTGGAAATATAACCCAAATCGATATCGAAAACCGATACTAACGGATACAAAAAGAAGAAAAATAATCTTTTTATCACATTTTATATTCCTACTTTCACGGAAATGTTGTAACTTCGCTACATGTAATTATTGCAGTCAATATGCTTGTCGATAATATCAATAGAAAACTTTCACTCAATGTAGGTGGTCGATTGTTGTCGCTCGATCGCCCGCAAGTTATGGGGATACTCAACGTTACCCCCGACTCGTTCTACGATGGCAGTCGCTGTCCCGATGCCCACACCGTTTCGCAGCGTGTTACAACACTGCTTGAAGAAGGTGCCGATATAATAGACGTTGGAGGCTATTCTTCGCGTCCCGGCTGTGCCGATGTAAGTGTCGATGAAGAAAAACGCCGGCTCGCCATTGCCTTTGAGGCGATTCATCGTCAAGCCCCCGATACCATTGTGTCGGTCGATACGTTTCGTGCCGAGGTGGCACGATGGAGTGTCGAAGAGTGGGGCGTACACATTATCAATGATATATCGGGAGGTGAAATGGATGACAACATGTTTGCTACTGTGGCACGGCTGCAAGTCCCCTACATCATGATGCACATGCGAGGGACTCCTGAAACGATGATGCATGACAGGTATCTGCATTACAACGATGTTGTAGCCGATGTATTGCAATACTTCTCAGTCAAGATTGCCCACCTTGTAAGCATGGGTGTAAATGATATAATTTTAGACCCCGGATTGGGATTTAGTAAGTCCCTCGATGACAACTATCGGCTCATGCAGCACCTCGATGAATTTACACACATAGGGCTGCCACTATTGGTGGGTATATCACGCAAGTCAATGATATACAAGTTGCTTGATATTACACCGGCCGAGAGCCTTAACGGAACAACAGTTCTCAATGTAATGGCACTCTTGGGTGGTGCCAATATATTGCGTGTACACGATGTACGACAGGCCGTCGAAGCGGTAAAACTTGTTACTAAAACACTCCAATGCACACATTAATTAAGATATGATAGAATTCGGTATAAAAGATGCAATAGACATTCTCTTGGTAGCTTCGCTGCTTTACTACGTCTACAAAATGATGAAAGAGTCAGGTGCTATCAAAATATTCAGCGGACTGATAGCATTCCTTGTCGTATGGGTCATATTCAGGCTCATTCTCGATATGCGATTGATAGGCTCCATTATGGACACATTCATGAATATCGGTATCTTGATAGTAGTCATATTATTCCAAGAGGAAATACGTCGTTTCTTAATAGAATTAGGCTCACGCAATCGCTGGAAATTTTTGCTCAGTGCCTTTCACAAGAACGATAAAGAGCAAGTCAAACCCTATGTAATGCCCATTGTGTATGCCTGCATGAGCATGGCTAAGACCAAGACAGGTGCATTGATTGTTGTAGAACAAAACACCCCTCTCGACAAGTATGAACTGACGGGCGAGTGTATCAATGCCGATGTCAATACACGACTCATCGAGAATATCTTCTTCAAGAACAGCCCACTTCATGATGGGGCTATGATAATATCCGACAATCGCATCAAGGCAGCATCTTGTATCTTACCGGTCTCGCACAACACCGATATACCCAAGTCTTTGGGATTGCGTCACCGTTCTGCATTAGGTATCAGTCAAGAGACCGATGCCATAGCAGTAATCGTTAGTGAAGAAACCGGTAAAATTTCGGTAGCCCACAACGGAAAATTTCAGTTGGCTCTGTCGGCTAAGGACTTGGAAGATATCTTGTCAAAAGGATAAGAGAATTTTTGAGAAGATGAACATATCTGATATATCGTTGTTAATTTCAAATAAATTATTTATATTTGCCCACTGAATATCAATAGGGTGCTTTATAAATTGTTTTGTTATGATTGATAATTTTTTCTTAGAGTAGATGTTAGACTTTGACTGAATGTGCATAGCCGGCTAAGTGATTGATATCAAGGCTGAAATATGCAAAGAAAAAACATCAAGCAAACAAAAAGAATATTTCCCTTAACAAATGAATAATCTGTGAAATTTATACTGCTCCCCACTAATAATAACCTATTGAATAACCTTTAATATACAATACTTATGAGAATACATGGATTAACACTCGAAGAATTGTCGCAACTCGAAGCTCGTGCAGCTAAGGGCGACCGTGAGGCTCAACTTGATCTTGCCGATTGTCTCCTCATGGGACACCACTTCAATCAAGATGCCGAACGTGCATTTGAAATATATAATACAATCTATTACAACGGAGTATCTGTCTCTACAACATGCGACCACTACGATCGCGTGATGGATGGTCTTATATATTGCTACAACAATGGTATAGGAGTCGACAAAGACGAGTCCAAAGCCATGCGTCTCAGCGGTGAGAAAAATCGCTCATGGAACGACCTACTTGACAAGTAATCAATACTTTTGCATACATCACTTACACGAGCGAGGCTGTTGTACATCGTACAACAGCCTCGTTAGGTTTTGTGGAAAATTTAATTATGGTGATATAATCGGTAGAACAGATATAACAGTGCAATAGTCAGAGTTGTGCTTATTGCAAACGAGGCGGTTGTAACACTTTCGCCTATCCAAGGCATTGACTCGATAGATGGGGTGTAATAGGCAACTACCGCAACACTGTTGTTCAGAGCATGAGCCAAGATGGGTAACCACAAGCATCGACTCCATGCTAATAAATAACCAAAGTAGGCACCCAGTAACAAGCGTGGTACAAATCCCAGCGGTTGAAAATGTATTGCACTGAATATAGCCGCCGTAACCCACACCGCCACATGAATATTGATGTTGCGTTCGCTCATAAGCCGTTGCACAGTGCCGCGAAAGATAAACTCCTCGCCGATACCGGTGAGAACACCTACCAACAGTATGGCAACAATTAGTCGAGTTACCGATGTAAGAGCCAGCATCTGCTCGGTTGTTGCCGCCATCTGTTCTTCAAGCTCACGCATCCACGACAACCACTCGGGTAGTGGCCAATTTTCATTCCATGTCACAATGCCATTGAGCATCGGTATAGAAGTAATGTAGATAAGCAATACCAGCAGTGTCGGTACAATGCCGGGTAAGCGATTGATTCCCATAACCTGCATCGTACTGCCGGGATTGAAAATGCGAGCTGTGATAACAGCCGGTATAATGAAGATACCTATATTCTGTAAGGCACTCGTGGCCATGAGCATACGCCACTGTTCTACACCTTTCATTGTGAAAATAGCAATAGCAACCATCAACAGTAAATAGAATAGTGCTACAAGTGCTATCAGCGTACAATATTGTTTTGCCGTATTATGTTTCATACACATTATAGGTCTGTTCTATAAATTAGTAAATAAGTTTTTCGTTGTCGGCAGGCTATATTTCGGTCGCTTTTGAATTTATTGTAGTTTATTTCTAATTTTCATTCAGTTACATGTGCTTTGATGAGAAATGAGAAATCTCCAAACAATAAGCATCATAATCAATTCGACCTAATTGATAGAACCTACTTGTATTCATTCTCGCTGCAAAGTTAGCGAATTTATGTAAATATCGATACATCGACCACAGCTATTTACTTCAAGTGTATGACGTAATTACTCATTGCATATTATCGATAAATAATGTAGAGTAATACTAATTAAATAATGTGTTATTACCACCGTCTAAGAGATGTTTTGAACGTTAGAAGTTAAAGGGAATTTCTATAAATTCCACAGATAATCGCTTATGGGTCAACTGAAACATTCTTTTCGTTTAATGTTCTTCTTGCTATCTTGGGGCTTATACATCAATCACATAGCCGGCAATGCTCATTCTATCATAATCCCCAATCTGCTCTATGAAAAAAAACGCCAATCATAATAAAGCAATTGATACAAGTTCCCTGTATTTATATAACATCTCTATAATTTTAAAAATGAACCATAGTAGTATATCGTATCGGTGTATTGCGTTTGATAACAGCAACTTGTGATTAAATTTGATAGCGTGAGTATGTCGGTAAATAACAAATGGACGCAAAAACATGTTATTTAACATATAAATGAAACTTGTAGTTCTCAAATAATATTCCTAATTTGCGTCCGCTTTTTGCAAAACAAGCATAAAGATGTTAAATGATAAAACTTATTAACCTTAAAAAACAATATTATGAAGGTCTACAATTCGCATGAAATTAAAAACATCGCCCTTTTGGGAAGTAAAGGAGCCGGTAAAACCACGCTCGCTGAAGCAATGCTTTACGAGTGTGGTGTGATAAAACGTCGTGGTAACATTGAGAGTGGTAATACTGTTACCGACTATTTCCCGGTAGAGAAGGAGTATGGATACTCGGTTTTCCCTACTGTTTTTTATGCCGAATTTCTCAATAAAAAACTCAATGTAATAGATTGTCCGGGAGCCGACGACTTTGTAGGTGGTGCTATCACAGCATTGAGTATTACCGATACAGGTGTTATCGTTATCGATTCACAATACGGAGTGGAAGTAGGTACACAGAATATCTTCCGCACTGCCGAGAAGTTGCATAAGCCTATACTTTTTGCCATGAACCAACTTGATGGCGAAAAAGCCGACTATGACAACTCGCTCGAACAATTGCGTGAAGCCTTTGGCAATAAAGTTGTGCAAGTGCAATATCCCATCTCATGTGGTGCTTCGTTCAATGCCATGATCGATGTCTTGCTCATGAAGATGTATAGCTGGGGTCCCGACGGTGGAGTTCCCACCATTAGCGACATACCCGAGAGCGAGATGCCACGAGCATTGGAGTTGAATCAAGCTCTTGTTGAAGCTGCTGCCGAGAATGATGAAACACTGATGGAGAAATTCTTTGAGCAAGGTTCGCTTACTGAGGATGAGATGCGTGAAGGTATCCGCAAGGGACTTGTTACACGCAGCATTTTCCCCGTATTCTGTGTAAGTGCCTTACGCGACATGGGTGTGCGTCGTATGATGGAATTCTTAGGCAATGTAGTTCCTTTTGTCGATGATATGCCTCTGCCCATTACAACAGCTGCCGAGGAAGTTGCTCCCGATGCTAATGGTCCTGTCAGCCTCTATGTATTCAAGACAACAGTAGAGCCTCACATCGGTGAAGTTTACTACTTCAAGGTAATGTCGGGTACACTCCGTGAAGGCGATGATTTGTTAAATATGAACCGCGGCAGTCGCGAGCGTATGGCTCAACTCTTCTGTGTAAGCGGTCAAATACGCACCAAGGTCGAACAACTTGTGGCAGGTGATATAGGTGCAAGCGTTAAACTCAAAGATGTACGCACCGGTAATACACTTAATGAGAAAGGATGCGAATATGTATATGACCTCGTACAATATCCTGCTCCCAAGTACCAACGTGCTATCCGTCCCGTTAACGAAGCTGATGCCGAGAAATTGAGCGAAATATTGACTCGCATGCATGAAGAAGATCCTACATGGGAAGTGGTGCAATCGAAGGAATTGAAGCAAACCATCGTTTCGGGTCAAGGTGAGTTCCACTTGCGTACACTCAAATGGCGTATCGAAAACAACGATAAGTTGCCCATTGAATTTGTTGAGCCTCGCATTCCTTATCGCGAAACAATTACCAAAGCCTCGCGTGCCGACTATCGTCACAAAAAACAATCGGGTGGTGCCGGTCAATTTGGTGAGGTACACCTCATCGTTGAACCCTACTACGAAGGTATGCCTGCTCCCGATACTTATAAATTTGGCAACCAAGAATATCGCATGAGCGTGCGTGATACACAAGTAATCGACCTCGAATGGGGTGGTAAGCTCGTCGTTATCAACAGTATTGTGGGTGGTGCGATCGATGCACGTTTCATCCCCGCTATTGTTAAGGGATTGATGGATCGTATGGAGCAAGGTCCTCTTACAGGTTCTTATGCTCGCGACGTTCGCGTATGTATCTACGATGGTAAGATGCACCCCGTTGACTCGAACGAAATCTCGTTCCGTCTGGCTGCACGCAACGCTTTCAGCGAGGCATTCAAGGCTGCCGGTCCCAAGATTTTGGAGCCTGTGTATGATGTTGAAGTACTCGTTCCCAGCGATAAGATGGGTGATGTAATGAGCGACTTGCAAGGTCGTCGTGCCATCATCATGGGTATGACCAGTGAAAAGGGATTTGAAAAACTCTCTGCCAAAGTGCCTTTGAAAGAGATGGCTTCTTACTCAACAGCTCTCAGTTCATTGACCGGTGGTCGTTCTTCGTTCACAATGAAGTTTGCTTCATACGAACTCGTTCCCGGCGATGTGCAAGAACGATTGCTCAAAGCATACGAAGCTGAGGATAAAGAAGAATAATAATCAATCTATAAAATTGCCAACATTATATCACAACAGTGGTGTAATGTTGGTTTTTTTTAATATATACGAAACCTGTTTAACAAGAATAATTTATGAGAAATTCGTGGAAAGTTTGGTGCGTTGTTTCTTTGTTGGTAGTAACATTGAGCAGTTGTGAAAAAAAAGTATCCGATTTTAATGGTATAAGAGAACATGGTAATACGGAAAATCTATCAGTAACTGTCAATGGGGTAACCTTCAATATGATACATGTTTCGGGTGGGTCGTTCGATATGGGCGTTACTCCCGAGCAGAATGATGATGATATGCTTAATACCGATATTGCACCTGTGCATGAGGTGTTCCTGAATGACTATTATATAGGCGAAACAGAAGTGACGCAAGCGTTGTGGGTAGCTGTGATGGGTGAAAATCCCTCTGTTTACAAGTATTATAGTAATAGTGATAATATGCCGGTTGAAAATGTTTCGTGGGACGATTGTCAAGAATTTCTTCGCCGCCTCAGCGAATTATTGGGTGTGGAATTTACGCTTCCTACCGAGGCTCAATGGGAGTATGCTGCTCGCGGAGGACAAAAGTCGGAAGGTTACAAATATAGTGGAAGCAACAATGTAGATGATGTTGCATGGATTTGGACTAATTGCAGTGTCCGGCTCCGTGAGGTTGCTACTAAGTCGCCCAACGAATTGGGTATATATGACATGAGTGGTAATGTTAGTGAATGGTGTCAAGATTGGTATGACCAAAATTATTATAATAACTCTCCTTTAAACGAGCCTCAAGGCCCCTCGGAGGGTGATTACCGAGTTATTCGAGGTGGTAATTGGCACAATTATGAGTGGTATGCACGCACTTCGAATCGTATGCACTTAAATCCATATAATACCGATGATGATAATGGGTTGCGTATAGTTTTGGAGTGATATTTGCAATCTTTCGTTGATTGAAAAATTGCCCGATGTCGGGCAATTTTTTTTATACGATTATATAGGTATATTTTCTTATATCCCGGTAATTGCAATAATTTTAGTGCTATAATGTGACAAAGCGGAAATGTTGTGATTTTTGCTTTTTTGGTTAAAAATGTAAAAATCGACTGAAATTGTGCTTGATAGGATTTTGTAATAAACATTTATTTGTTAATTTTGCAGCGAATTGTTAAACAAGCCGCAGGTCTCTGTTGTTACAATTTCTAAACATAACTATATTATAGTTTGTTTAATTCATAAAAAAATAGACAGCTTTTTAAAGGTTGTAGTAATATAAATGAATATAGCATGAAAAAGTCGACGATATGGTTTCTGGCAATAACGATGGTTATAACCTTCGTCGGGTTGCTTTTTACGCAGTTTGTCTATATGGAAAATATGATAAAAATGCGTAATGAACAATTCACCGAGGCCGTTCGGCGAAGCCTTTCAGATGTGTCGCGTGAGCTTGAACGTGAGGAGACACAGAAGTATCTTCAAGAGGGATTGGAACTGGATATTGTTTCGGGTGACAATGACGTTGTGGGCGAAATATTTCTGCAACCCCAGTTGTCAATTAAATCGCCCGATGGAGCTATCAAGGTCTATCCTTTCGATGAGTTGAAAAAATATACTAAAAGTCTGAAACAACCATCCGGTAGCCCATCGACATTGACACGACCCTCGCAATTGTCAGCTTCCATTCTCGATGTATATCGCAACATGGAGGATATGTTGCACTTTCAGTATGAGTATCAGCGTAAGTTGATTGATCGAGTGATAATCAATATATTAGGCGAAGCGGCATCTCGTCCCATTCTCGAGCGTGTCGATACACTGCGACTGAAAGAGTATGTGAAAGTCGCACTCGAAAATAATGGTCTGAATCTCCCCTTTGAATTGGCTGTGATTGATAACAAAGGTAAAGTGGTATATCATAGTCAAGATTATAATCCGGCAATAGCCAACAATCTATTATTTTCGCAGATAATTTTTTCCAACGACCCTCCCGGGCGTCGCAATACGTTGAGAGTATATTTCCCTACCAAGAACGATTATTTGTTTGACTCCGTACGATTCATTATACCGTCGTTTATATTTACCTTTATCATGTTGGTAACCTTTACGTTTACCTTGATTATTGTCTTCCGACAGAAGAAGCTAACCGACATGAAAAACGACTTTATCAATAACATGACGCATGAGTTTAAGACACCTATATCCACCATATCGTTGGCAGCACAGATGCTTAACGACTCGGCAATGACCAAAAGCCCGCAGATGATGCAACACATATCGGGTGTTATCAATGACGAAACTCGTCGATTGCGATTGCAAGTCGAGAAGGTTTTGCAAATGTCGATGTTTGACCGCCAAAAAGCACAGTTGAAGTTGCACGAAGTGGATGTTAACGACCTGATAGCAGGTGTAATGAGTACCTTTAAAATCAAGGTCGAGAAATTTGGCGGTTCTATCGATGCCGACTTAGCTGCCGAAGATATGGTTATAGCCGCCGACGATATGCACTTTACCAACGTTATATTCAACCTCTTGGATAACGCTGTGAAATATCGCCGCGAAGATGTGCCATTGTCGCTCTTTATCAGTACGCGAATTATCGCTGATGACAAGGTCGAAATATCCATTCGCGATAATGGTATAGGTATTAAGAAAGACGATTTAAAGAAAATATTCGATAAGTTCTACCGTGTCTCCACCGGTAACCGACACGATGTCAAAGGTTTCGGTCTGGGACTTGCCTATGTGCATAAGATTATCAAAGATCACAATGGTGACATCCGTGCCGAAAGTGAACTTAACGAAGGCTCTACATTTATTATAACATTACCATTAATTAAAAAATAAAAAACTATGGACGAAAAATTGCGTATTTTGCTGTGCGAAGATGACGAGAACTTAGGTATGTTGCTTCGTGAGTATTTGCAAGCTAAGGATTTTGAAGCCGAACTTTGTTCGGACGGTGAAGCCGGATATAAGGCTTTTTTGAAAGGAAAATATGACCTCTGTGTATTGGACGTGATGATGCCCAAGAAAGATGGTTTTACGCTGGCTCAGGAAATTCGTGCCGTCAATGGCGAAGTACCTATTATCTTCCTCACTGCTAAGTCGTTGAAAGAAGATATTCTCGAAGGATTTAAAATTGGAGCTGATGACTATATTACCAAACCATTCTCGATGGAAGAGCTCGTTTTCCGTATTGAGGCTATCTTGCGTCGCGTGAAGGGTAAGAAAGGCAAAGATGTTACACTCTATCACATAGGTCAATTTACATTCGATACTCAGAAACAAGTACTTGCCATAGGCGATAAGACTACTAAATTGACTACCAAAGAGTCGGAACTATTGAGTTTGCTTTGTGCTCACGTCAACGAAATATTGGAGCGTAATTATGCACTCAAAACGATATGGATTGACGATAACTACTTCAATGCCCGTAGTATGGATGTCTATATCACCAAGCTGCGTAAGCACTTGAAGGATGATCCCTCAATCGAGATTATCAATATTCATGGTAAGGGATATAAGCTCATCTCACCCGAGACTGCCGATATAAAAGCGTAACATTAGCATGATGTAATCACAAGAGGGTGCCTTGACTTATTGTCGGACATCCTCTTGTAACTTATAATGAAACTTCTATCGGTAGCTTTGATAAGATTGATGCGTTTTATTCTTTGACCTGATAGCTAATGAATTATAAATCGGTGGAATTAGCTGAAATTCACACAACATAATCGTCGAAAGTAACATGAACATTATAGGGAAGTCGTGGTTGTTGGTAATGATGTGCTGTCTGTGCCATGTAGTGAAAGGCTCGGAGATGTATCGGCCATTGCTTGAAAATGATTGCCTTCGACATGCTACGATAGGAGTATGCGTTGTCGATGTCGATACCCGTCAAGTGGTGGCATCATTCAATGCCGAGAAAGCACTCGTACCTGCCTCGGTAATGAAGGTACTCACGGCTGCCTCGGTAATGACATGTTATGATGATACGGCACGCATCTACACGCAGGTGGGTTATTCGGGGACAATAACAGACGGTGTATTGTATGGCGACGTAATAGTGAAAGGTCGTATCGACCCTTCATTAGGACATAAACGTGCCGAACATCCCGAATCTCTGTTTGTCAAACAAGCCACAAGCTGTATTGAACAAGCCGGTATAAAAACAATACATGGACACATCATTGTCGATGCGTCAAGTTGTCGACATGGAGGTTATACCGACTGGATGGTTGAGGACGTTGGTTACTATTATGGAGCTGCTTGTCATGGAATTAATTATAAAGGTAATGCTTACAACCTATATCTCCGAACAGGTGCCAAAGGTACTCAACCCGAAATATTAGGAACATCGACCGATTTTTTCGTATCGCACTATGATAATATGTTGAGAGTAGGTGAGAAGGACTCCTCCTTTGTCATATCGCATCCCTATGCTACCGAGGCTTTATTGATAGGTCAAGTTCCGGCACATCGTGATACATTCTCGCTGGTATGTGCCATGCCCGATCCTCCGTTGGCGTTGGCTCTTGACATGAAGGCATCGCTGCAAGCACAAGGTATTGTCTTGGAAGGTGAATCGTTGACCGACCGATTATGTCGTGAACTTGATTATAACATACAACCCATGACCGAGGTATTATATAATCATGCTTCCGACCCGATGCACGACATGTTACGAACGATGATGTTTTATAGCGATAATCTCTATGCCGAGTCATTGTTACGATATATGGCTCTATCGGAGAATACAGCTGTGGATTTGACACATGCCATCGACATGCAGCGAAGGTTGTGGCAGGGTGAAGGGCTTGATGTATCGCAAGTCAATGCTCGCGATGGCAGCGGTCTGTCACGCAAAAACGCACTCACACCTCATTTTGTGGCATCTCTGTTGACCCATGCCTTCCACGATGAACGATTGGGACAACGTTATCTATCGATATTCCCCCAAGCCGGACGCGATGCCACCGTACGGTCTTTCATGTCGCGTAGACCTTTGCCCGGTAGGCTGCTGTTAAAGAGTGGTAGTATGAGCGGGGTATTGTGTTATGCCGGTTATTATATACATGAAGGAAAGACCTATGCCATTGCTTTGATGGGCAATAACTTCTCTTGTACCAATGCACAAGTACGCAGTAGTTATGAACTTTTCTTACATCGGCTTTTTACCACTCTTCATTAGAGGCATTAACCGCTTTTTTTGATAGTATATATTGTATATATCGTAATTATATCTAATTTTGCATACAATAAAAAACAGAGTCACATGGATAATAAGAATTATAACCAAGCACTGATGGAGCAGCTGTCACTGCTACGCGACCTACTCATAGTTATTGAACAAGGTGGCAATAAAACGCCCGACATACTCTATACACTTGCCATCGAGAAGTCTCAGCAGATAACATCGATGGTGCAGGCTCGGCGTGACGAAATGCAACCCTCGGCAGTGACCATTCCAGACGATTATCCCCTTTGGCTCGATGATGCGACAAGCGAGGATGTGGATGCCGATGGTGACGAGAATATCGACTCGGAGCGTCAGCTGCAAGATGAAACCGATATTGAGAATGAGAGAACTGTTCAAGAATGTAATGCCGAGGAGTGTAATGACCTTGAAGTGAAAAGCGAGGATAGACCCTGCGACGAAGCTGCGTCTCTTCTTATTGACGATGAAGAGATAAACCCTCTTGACGAAGAACACATTGCCACCGATGGTAAGGATTGTCACTCTCCTGTGAATAGTGCCTTCTTGTTTGAAGAAGAGACCGACGAGCATCCGATACAACATGAGTCGGATAGTCACATCGATGTGTCGAATGAGAATAACCATGTAATCAACGACGATATTGATTTAACCACTAACATCACAGATACAACTGAATCGGGTGTGATTGCCGACAATACATGCAAGTCCGATAATGAAGGAAGCTCTCCATCGGTCGACGATGACATGGATGTCGAAAATAGGAAGGAGAAGGGTGACATGGCAGTTGGCGATGATATTGCCGTTGCCGAAATACTTCTCTCGGACGACTCAATAGAAATGCTCGACAACTATATCGATGAAGAAGATGAGTACGTTGCCGTAGGTGAAGAGTATGATGTTGTCGAGGTTGCCGAACCCGAAGATAATTGGTACAACCGAGGACAAACATCGAATGACGATGAGACGGTAATGACTATCGGCGATAAGTTAACATTGCATCGTGCCAAAGAGCTACGCAAAGCATTGAGCTTCAACGATCGTTTTCGTTATCGACGAGAACTCTTCGGTAACAAAGATGTCGAGATGAACAATACACTCAATCTCATCGATGCCATGTCCGATTATGCCGAGGCTTGCGAATACCTGTTGCAAGACTTGGGTTGGAGTGCCGAAGAACCTGTGGTGAAAGAATTTCTTGAACTCGTCGAACGTCATTTTAAGCAGCAATAACCTCATGGCACGATTATATTTGATACCCACACCGGTAGGTAATCTTGAAGATATCACATTGCGAGCTTTGCGTATATTGCGTGAAGTGGATTGTATATTGGCAGAAGATACACGCACCAGCGGAATATTGCTCAAACATTACGATATACAAGCCCGCCTGCAATCGCATCACAAGTTCAATGAACACAATACGGCTCAGTCTATTGCATCCCGCATCAAGGCAGGTGAAAATATAGCCCTCATTACCGATGCCGGTACACCTGCCATTTCCGATCCCGGATTTTACTTGGTGCGAGAGTGTATAGCTGCCGGTGTCGAGGTGGAGTGTCTGCCCGGTGCTACTGCTTTTGTCCCGGCTCTGGTTATGTCGGGATTGCCCAATGAAAAGTTCTGTTTTGAAGGTTTCCTTCCTCAGAAGAAAGGGCGTAATACGCGACTCGAAGCCTTAGCCGTTGAGTCACGCACCATGATTATATATGAGTCTCCCTATCGGCTTGTTAAGACACTCTTGCAACTGGCCGAAGTGATGGGCGAAGAACGTCAAGCTGCGGTGTGTCGTGAAATTTCGAAACTCCATGCCGATACGCAGAGAGGCTCACTCGGTGAGTTGGCTCGGCATTATACCGAAAACGAGCCTAAGGGCGAAATTGTTATTGTTGTTGCAGGTGCTCCCGAGCAACCGCACGTCAAGAAAGATAAATATGCCCATATGAAGAATCATAAGGCTGATTCTATAAATCAGGTCGAGTCTGTTTAGAAAACTATATTGGATATAATCCTTCATAGCTATTTTGTAGAATACCCATCATGACGAAACTTTATAAATACCGTTTAATGAAATGAAAAAGTCCTTATTTATAACGCTGATGTCAATAGCGATGCTGATGGTGTCGTGCGACAACTTTTTTACCTCCGATAGAGGCGGCTTACAGCAAGAGAACGACTCGTTGCGTCGTGCCAATACCGAAATTCAGGAATACTATGAGGAGATGATAAGCTTCATTACCGACATCGATGCCGATATGCAAGCCATCAAGAGTGCCGAGAATTTTATTATTGAGCAGAGTACCTCGGACGAAGTATCGACATCGGCTCAGAGTCGTATAAAAGACAATATTGAGTTGATGTCGCAAACGCTTCAACGCAATCGTGAGCGTATTGCCGAATTGGAGAAGAAACTCAACTCGGGTAATGCCCAATCGGCCGCTCTGCGTAAGAATGTGGAACTGTTGAAACAACAGATAGCCGAGAAAGACTCTCTTATCAACTCATTGCAATCAACACTGTTTGCTCGTGAACAACGCATCGAACAACTCGGTGTGCAAGTCGATAGCCTCACCACACAAGTCGATGACCTTACTCTTACCAATCGTCGGCAAGATGCCCTTTTATCGTCACAAGAGATAGCCCTCAACAAGGTCTATTACGCCTATGCCTATGCCGAACAGCTGCGTGAGAATAACATATTAACAGGAGGAGGATTGTTCAGTCGCACCGATGTGTTGAAAGGTGACTTTAATCAGGATTTCTTTACATCGGCCGATATGCGACACTTTACATCGTTGTATCTCGAAAGCAAGAAAGTCAAGGTGTGTACATCGCATCCGAGCGACAGTTACGAGTTGGTTAAGGACGATGAGGGATACTACACGTTGCACATCACCAATCCCGATCGTTTCTGGTCGGCATCGCGATACTTGGTGGTTGAATTGAAATAACACCGATTCTTTGCCTTCGGCTTATTTATCAAGCTCATCTATCATCGTCAAGCAATCGGTGATATTCGACCTATAAGCACCATCTTTTTAAAGGGAACTTTTTACAAGTTCCCTAAAACTTTTTAAAAAGATGTGTTGTTATGAGCCATCATTGTGACAATACCAAAAAATTTTCGTATTTTTGTAATTTGGAATAGAAAAGTACTTTTTTAGGAACAATGAACAGACGTAAACGATTGGCAGTATTAGGCTCAACGGGGTCGATAGGTCGACAGACATTGGAGACCGTCGATGCCTACCCCGACCTCTTTGAGGTGTACCTTATTACAGCCAACAACCAAATAGACAAACTCATTGAGCAAGCTATTAAATACCAACCAGAGGTGGTGATAATAGCCAATGAGCAATACTATACACAGTTGCGTGACGCTCTTGCACATCTACCTATCAAAACCTTTGCCGGAGCCGATGCTATTGCCGATGCCGTTACGATGAGCGATATTGATGTCGTCGTGACAGCAATGGTCGGTTATGCCGGTCTGCAACCCACAATACAGGCCATTAAGGCTGGTAAAACCATCGCCCTTGCCAACAAAGAGACGTTGGTAGTGGCAGGTGAGCTCATTACACAGCTTGCACAAGAGTATCGTGCCGACATTATACCTGTCGACTCGGAGCACTCGGCCATCTTTCAGTGTTTAGTAGGCGAGGCTTATAATCCCATCGAGAAAATTATACTTACAGCATCGGGTGGACCATTCCGAATGCACACTCGCGAGCAATTGCAACATGTTACGCGTGACGACGCATTGCGTCACCCCAACTGGTCGATGGGCAATAAAATTACAATCGACTCGGCAACATTGATGAACAAGGGATTTGAGATGATCGAAGCCAAGTGGCTATTCGGTGTCGAGCCTTCACAGATTGAAATCGTCGTACACCCACAATCGATAGTACACTCTATGGTCGAGTTTGCCGATGGTGCTGTTAAAGCTCAGTTGGGTACACCCGACATGAAGTTGCCCATACGATATGCTTTATCCTATCCGCAACGATTGCCTTCGACCGACCGTAAGTTGTCGCTTATCGACTATGCAACACTCACATTCGAACGTCCCGACATGGAGCGTTTCCCCCTTTTGCAGTATGCCTTCGATGCCATCGAGCAAGGTGGCAATATGCCTTGCATCATGAACGCGGCCAATGAAGTAGCAGTCGCTGCATTCCTCGACCAACGCATCGGATTTTGTCACATTGCCGATACGGTGCTTCATACGATGCAACGTGTAGCCTTCATGACCACCCCCCGATACGATGACTATGTAGCTACCAATAGCGAGGCACGTCTATGTGCTTCACAATATATCGAATCTCTCAAATAATACGCATATACAAGTATGGAAGCATTTATTATCAAAGCATTACAGCTAATTCTGAGTCTCTCGATACTCGTTACATTTCACGAGTTCGGTCATTACATATTTGCCCGAATGTTTGGCATTCGTGTCGAGCGTTTCTTCATGTTCTTCGACTACAAGTTTGCACTCATCAGTTTCAAGCGTGAGGCACAATCGTTGGTCGTAAAGATATGTGACAAGTTACGTTTTGAGATACCTATGTGGGCAGCCAAGCCCGGCGACACCGAGTTCGGTATCGGCTGGATACCCTTTGGCGGATATGTGAAAATATCGGGTATGATTGACGAGTCGATGGATCTCGAACAGATGAAACAACCGGCTCAACCTTGGGAATTTCGCACCAAGCCGGCATGGCAACGTCTGCTCGTTATGATAGCAGGTGTGCTGTTCAACTTTATTCTTGCCATCATCATCTATGCCGGTATCACTTTCCACTGGGGCGAAACCTATCTGCCCTTCGAGAATGCCACCGCAGGTATGGAATTTAGTCAGCCGGCTCTCGAAACCGGTTTCTGCAACGGTGACATCATTTTGGCAGCCGATGGCAAGAAACTCGACTACATGTCCAATGAGTCATTGCATGCCATCATCGCAGCCGATGAGGTTACAGTCTTGCGTGACGGTGTCGAGGTTGCTGTTGCCATTGACGATAGTATGATGCTGAAAATTATGCAACAAAATACCGGTTTTGCCACTTATCGTCTACCCGCTGTTGTCAATGAAGTGGAAGAGGGGATGGGGGCATATGCAGCAGGTCTTACTCGTGGCGACCGCATTGTGGGGGTCGACAGCATAAGCATTGTTACTTTCCCCGAACTCTCTACTGCGTTGCAGAACTTCCCTTCTCAACCTGTTGCACTGCACTATATGCGAGGCGACAGCCTCATGACATCGACCGTCATGACCGACTCGCTGGGACGTATCGGTATTATGCTTACCCCCATCAACGAACTCTTTACACTTGTTACCAAGAAGTATTCGTTGTGGCAATCCATACCACGAGGTGTTGAGTTGGGTGTGAGCCGACTGGTCAATTATGTAAGCGATTTCAAGTATGTATTTACCAAGGAAGGAGCTCAGAGTTTGGGCGGATTTGGTGCCATTGGCAGTCTGTTTGCTCCGCAATGGGACTGGTATTCGTTCTGGAGCATGACTGCATTCCTCTCGGTGATACTTGCCTTTATGAACATACTCCCCATTCCCGCATTGGATGGAGGTCATGTCCTCTTTCTGCTCTATGAGGTAGTAACTCGTCGCAAGCCCAGTGACAAATTTATGGAGATTGCCCAGACTGTGGGACTTTTCCTCCTCTTTGCACTACTCATATATGCCAATGGCAACGATATTATCAAGTTTTTCTTTAAGTAAAAAACTTTAATCTTATGACACAGAGTACATTTATACTCAAGCCCGGTAAAGAGGATTCTTTCCGACGTTTTCACCCGTGGGTATTCTCGGGGGCCATACAGCGAGTGATTGGTGAGCCGGTCGAAGGCGATGTGGTTACTGTCGAAGATTGGCAAGGACACTTTGTTGGTGTAGGTCACTATCAAGTGGGTAGCATTGCCGTTCGCATCTTATCTTTCGAGCCGGTCGAGATCGATAAAGAGTTTTATCGTGATAGATTGAGTGCTGCCTATCGTATGCGTCGCAGTTTGGGATTGGAGAATGGCGATTATAACAACGCCTATCGCCTTATGCATGGCGAAGGCGATCATCTGCCGGGACTCATCATCGACATCTATCGCAATACCGCCGTTGTGCAAGCTCACAGCCCCGGTATGCACTATGCTCGTCACACACTGGCTGCTGCTCTGAAAGAAGTGATGGGCGATAAGCTCGATAATATATATTATAAGTCTGAAACTACTCTTCCATATAAAGCCGCTCTTGAACAAGAGAACGAATATCTGTTGGGTGGAGTAGGTGAGGACACTGCTACTGAGAACGGACTGACCTTTCATGTCGACTGGTTGCGTGGACAGAAGACCGGTTTCTTTGTCGACCAACGTGAGAATCGTGCCTTGCTCGAACGTTATTCTCGCAATCGCAAAGTGTTGAACATGTTCTGTTACACAGGTGGTTTCTCCTTCTACGCCATGCGAGGAGGTGCCGAGTTGGTTCACTCGGTCGATAGTTCGGCCAAGGCCATCGATCTTACTTGTCGCAATGTCGAGTTGAACTTTCCCGGCGATGCTCGTCACCAAGCCTTTGCCGAGGATGCCTTCAAGTATCTCGATGCGATGGGTAGTAACTACGACCTGATAATACTCGATCCACCGGCCTTTGCCAAGCATCGCAAGGTGCTGAATAATGCCCTGCAAGGTTATCGCAAACTCAATGCCAAGGCCTTCGAGAAGATACGTCCCGGTGGCATCTTGTTTACATTCTCTTGTTCGCAAGTGGTCACCAAGGAGCATTTCCGACTTGCAGTCTTTACGGCGGCTGCTCAGTCGGGTCGCAAAGTTCGCATCTTGCATCAGCTCACTCAGCCCGCCGACCACCCGGTCAATATATACCACCCCGAGGGTGAATACCTCAAAGGATTGGTATTGTATGTCGAATAATAATCACTTAAACTAACCATTTAATATTTTCTAATGTTATGAAGAAAAACCTTTGTATTATGTTGGCTTCATTGTCATTACTTTCATGTGCTCCCGGAGCCGAGAAAGAGGCGACTGCCGAGTTTGATTACACTGTTGAGCGTTTTGCCGACTTGGAAGTCCTTCGCTATCAAGTTACCGATTTTGATGAGTTGACCCTCGATCAGAAGAAATTAGTCTACTACTTGCAAGAGGCTGCCCTCTATGGTCGTGACATCCTCTTTGACCAAAATGGTAAGTGGAACTTGGCTCTCCGTCAAACCCTCGAAACCATCTATACCGGTTATCAAGGCGATCGCAACACTGCCGATTGGGCTGCTTTTGAAACCTATATCAAGCAGATATGGTTTGCCAATGGTATGCACCACCACTATTCGAGCGATAAGATTATGCCTGCCTTCTCGCAAGAATTCTTTGCCGAGGCTCTCAAAGCTGCCGATGCAACTAAGTTGCCCCTTCGTGAAGGCGAAACTGTGGAGCAATTCTTGTCGTTCATCACTCCCATTATGTTCGACCCCACCGTTATGCCTAAGCGTACCAACCAAGCCGATGGCGAGGATGTAGTGAAAACATCTGCCGGTAACTACTACGATGGTGTAACACAAGCCGAGGCCGAGGCTTTCTATGCTCAAATGAAAGCTGCCGACCCCAACAAAGAGACTCCCATCTCGTATGGTCTTAACAGTCGCCTCGTGAAGCGTGACGGCAAGATATATGAAGAGGTCTACAAGCAAGGTGGTCGCTATGGTCAAGCCATCGAAAAGATTGTTTACTGGCTCGAAAAAGCTGCATCAGTAGCCGAAAACGACCAACAACGTGCCGTTATCGAGAAACTTATTGAATATTACAAATCGGGCGATTTGAAACAATTCGACGAGTATGCTATCCTCTGGGTTAACGACCTCGACAGTCGTGTTGACTTCGTAAACGGATTTACCGAATCTTATGGCGACCCTCTCGGCATGAAAGCCAGCTGGGAAGCTGTTGTCAACTTCAAGAACTTGAAGGCTTCACACCGCACCGAGTTGATCAGCCAGAATGCTCAATGGTTTGAGCAAAACTCACCCACCGATGCCCGCTTCAAGAAAGAAAACGTTACCGGTGTGACTGCCAAGGTTATCACTGCTGCTATCCTTGCAGGCGACTGCTATCCCTCGACTGCCATCGGTATCAATCTGCCCAACTCCAACTGGATACGTGCCGCTCATGGTTCTAAGTCGGTTACAATCGACAACATTACCGATGCTTACAACCAAGCTGCCAAGGGTAACGGTTTTAACGAAGAGTTCGTTTACAGTGATGTAGAACGCAAGTTGCTCGAAGAGTATGGTGCCATAACAGGTGGTCTCCACACCGACCTCCACGAGTGCTTGGGTCACGGTTCGGGTAAGTTGCTTCCCGGTGTCGATCCCGATGCATTGAAAGCTCATGGTTCTACTCTCGAAGAGGCTCGTGCCGACCTCTTTGCTCTCTATTACATCGCCGATGCTAAGTTGGTCGAACTCGGCATCATCCCCAACGCCGAGGCTTACAAGGCTTGCTACTATCAGCAAATGATGAACGGTTTGATGACTCAATTGCACCGTATCGAACCCGGTAAGGACATCGAGGAGAGTCACATGCGTGACCGTCAACTTATTGCTGCTTGGGCTTACGATCTCGGTAAGGCCGACAACGTTATCGAGTTGGCTGTTCGCGATGGCAAACGATATGTCAAGATTAACGATTATGACAAGTTGCGTACCATCTTCGGTCAACAACTCGCCGAGATACAACGCATCAAGAGCGAAGGCGACTACGAAGCCGGTCGTCAATTGGTTGAGAAATATGCTGTTAAGGTTGACCCCGAGTTGCACAAGGAGGTATTGGAGCGTTACGAAGCACTCAACCTTGCTCCTTACAAGGGCTTTGTTAACCCCGTTTACAATGCCGAAACCGATGCCGAAGGTAACATCACTGCTGTAACACTCGACTACACCGAAGGTTACGCCGAGCAGATGTTGCGTTACTCTGAGCAATATCGCACACTCCCTGCATACAACGATTAATAACCATTGATTGTTAAGGGAACTTCAATCAATAGTTTGACCTTACAAGGCTGCACCGACCCTTCGTGTCCGGTGCGGTCTTTTTTTATGGGAGATTTATAGAACCTACCGATGGAAGTTCACTATCATATTCCACCGGGCGATAGCTGCGGTGTAGATTTTGCTCATCGTAGGGTCTATTATGAGAAAGAAAACATTATCTTTGCACATAGAAAATAATCACACCCATGAAATACGACGTTTTTATCAGTTATTCACGCGAGGATAAGGCAGTAGCCGACAGCCTATGCCATGCTCTCGACAAGGCAGGTATCAGTTATTGGATTGACCGCAATATTCATGGCTCAGCCAATTTTTTATCCGAGATAACACAATATATCCGCCGGTGCAAGGTTGTAGTATTCATCGCATCATCGCACTCGGCATCATCCGAATGGACGCAGAAAGAAATTCTCTTTGCCAACAAGCATCACAAGACAATCGTACCATATCGTATCGGCGATTTTCGTTTCGACGACAACGATGAATTGGACTTTGTCTTTATCAATGTACAGTGGATAGAGAGCGAAGCAGAAGTTATCGAAGCGTTGCAGAAATTGGGGTGTGAAGACCAAGGTCGCAAAGAAAAAGAGGCCATGTTGGCTCAGTTGCGTGAAGAGTGCCAAGCATTGAAAAAAGCCGAAGATATAGCTCGCACCGAGTTTGAGAAAGCTCGACTTTTATATAGACAAGCCGAAAAACAACGCATAGAAAAAGAACGTGAGATAGAGCGGCTGTGGGAGGAACTCAATCCCAATAAGCCGGCGGTAGGTACATCCTCGGAGCAGCCTGTGGCTACACACTCCGAAGCTGAGCCAACCTATCAGGTAGGCGACTACTACGACCGCAATGGCATACGCGGCGTAGTCTTTGAGGTAAGCGATGGCGGACGACATGGCAAGGTATTGAGTATGGATAGAGGTAAAACCTGTTGGTGTACCTCTTCTCAGTACGGCAAAAACATTACCACCGGAGCATCGAGCGATAGCGACGGTAAGTCCAATACCGATAAGATACTTTCACGCAGCGACCGCGATGAATACCGAGCCTTTATGTGGTGTCGCAACAAGGGTAGCAACTGGTATCTGCCCTCGAAGGAAGAACTATTGACAATGTACCGCAACAAAGATAAAATCAATGCCACCCTCTCTAAGCAAGGCGGTACGTTACTTGATGACGGATGGTATTGGTCATCAACTGAATACAGCGAATCCAGCGATTGGGACGCGTGGGATGTCGATATGGATGATGGTGATCTCGACTACGACGATAAGGATTTCGACAATCTCTACGTCCGCGCAGCTGCCGCTTTTTAATTTAGGCTTTCAGCGAGTTGCTTATGCAACGAGCCTTTAAATCTTTCCACGCTCGCCTTTTCCTGCGAGCGTGGATTTTTCTAACTATTGTACCCTCGCAAGTAGGGACGCACCGTTGGTGCGTTGATGGTATAATTATATGTAAATCAATATTATAATAACCCTACGCACCGCTGGTGCGTCCCTACCTCAGAAGAAAACACAGGAATGAAAATGGTTACCCTATCAGCCTTAGCGTCCGGAGGACGGGACGAGGGCATCAGCCCGAGTATGAATAACCCCCAACGAGCCGAAGGCGAAGTTAGGGGAGCGTGAGGTAACCTTTTCTGCCCCTGCGAGCGTAGCGAGATAGGGGAAGTCCCCGCAGGGGGAAGGGGTTGTGACCTAACAGATGCATTCAAGCGAGCATGGTCTATCACACCTGATTTTTATTATTTTTAACCCCTCAGTCTCGCTAAGGCTCGACATCTCCCCTATATTTTCTGACGAAAACACAGGGGCGAAAATGATAACAAACATTACGTCGCAGACGTATCGCTATCGAAACCCCATGATGAAGCACGCAGTGCGAAATCGTGGGGTGCAAGGTGACAGGATATGCCACTACGTCGGAGACGTAGTACAGGAATTGCAGGAGCGTAACGTCTTCGACGTAAGGATACCACACGCACACACATCTACCCCATGTAACGCTCCGCTCACATGGGGTTTCCACTGCACAACGTCTCCGACGTTTATAATAACCGTACGCACCGCTGGTGCGTCCCTACCTTATGAGAAAACACAGGGGCGAAAATGGTAACCCTATCAGCCTCAGCGTCCGGAGGACGGGACGAGGGCGTCAGCCCGAGTATGAATAACCCCCAACGAGCGAAGGCGAAGTTGGGGGAGTGTGATGCCTTAGCACTATCCCTGCGTCTGAAAGACGGGAAACTGCTAACGGAAACTTATTACTCATCCTTGTACCGTTCGCCCCAGAAGTGTCGCATGGTGTCGAGTATGCGTTGCTCACCGGGCGATTGTTGCGGATGCCAGAAGTGCATATTCACCGCCTCGTCGGGCAGATATTGTTGTCGCACGAAGTGACCCGGGTAGTCGTGGGCATACTTGTATTCCTTACCGTAGTCGAGTTGCTTCATCAACTTAGTGGGAGCATTGCGTAGGTGTAACGGTACAGGCAGGTTGCCCGTCTGCTTGACGTAGGCAAGTGCCTCGTCGATAGCTAAATAGGTAGAGTTACTTTTGAGACTTGTTGCCAAGTAGACGGTCGTTTCAGCCAAGATGATACGTCCCTCAGGCCATCCCACCTTCTGTAAGGTGTCGAAGCAAGCATTGGCCAGTAGCAGTGCATTAGGGTTGGCCAATCCCACATCTTCGGCCGCCGAGATGACCAGTCGTCGGGCTATAAAGGCAGGATCTTCGCCACCCTCTATCATGCGAGCCAGCCAGTAGATGGCTGCATCGGGGTCACTGCCTCGGATGCTCTTGATAAAGGCCGATATGATGTCGTAGTGCATCTCGCCGTTCTTGTCGTAGGCTGCGGGATTTTGTTGCAGTCGCAGTGTCACCACTTCGTCGTTGAAGACTATCGGTTCATCCTCGGGCGTGGCTTGTGCAATGAGATCGATGATGTTCAGCAACTTGCGGGCATCGCCACCCGAGTAGCGAAACAATGCATGGGTCTCTTCGATCTCTATTTTGCGTTCTTTCAGCTTGCTGTCGGTGGTGATGGCACGATGCAACAGTGTCTCCAAGTGATGCTTTTCGAGCGGTTGCAGTACATAGACTTGACAACGCGACAGCAGCGGTCGTATCACCTCGAACGACGGATTTTCGGTCGTTGCACCTATCAGCGTGACCGTACCCTGCTCAACTGCTGCCAGCAATGAGTCCTGTTGCGACTTGTTGAACCGGTGTATCTCGTCGATAAAGAGGATGGGACGTGCCTTGGTAAAGAGGTTGACCTTGCAACGGTCTAATACTTCGCGAACCTCCTTGACACCCGACGATACAGCACTGAGCGTATAGAATGGCGTTTTCAGCTGCACCGATATAATGTGAGCAAGAGTTGTCTTGCCCACGCCCGGAGGTCCCCACAAGATAAATGAGGCTATATTGCCACTCTCTATCATGCGACGCAACACTGCACCTTGTCCCACAAGGTGTTCCTGCCCGATATATTCATCGAGATTACGCGGTCGTAGCCGCTCGGCCAATGGTTCAAACATATTACAAAGGTAATACCGAAAGATGGTAATTCAAAATTTCGGACTGTTAATCTTTATTCAATATTTGCATATTATATTGTAGATGTCGGCGAGAATTACTATTTTTGGAGTGACAATATAGTTCCGGTCAAAGCGATAACTTCAAACCGGCAACTAAAAACGATAACCCCTACAAACGTTTATTACCATGTCACTATTATACCCTCTGTTACTCACACTATTTGCCGGACTGGCTACCGGCATTGGTAGCGTTATCGCCTTTGTTTCGCGTCGCACCTCTCGTGGATTTTTCTCTTTCACGCTCGGACTCTCGGCGGGTGTGATGCTCTATGTTTCGTTTGTCGAGCTTTTCGATCAGGCACGCGAGCTGTTTCAATCCTCTTGGAACGGACGACTGGGCGAGTTAGGTACTGCTTTGTTTTTCTTTGTTGGTATGGGCTTGATAGGTCTTATCGACAAACTTGTACCTTCGTTCGAGAACCCTCATGAGATACGTCGGGTCGAGCATTTGAATAATCCTGTCGAGGCTGAAAATAATCGCTTGCAGCACATGGGACTGCTCACAGCCTTGGCAATAGCCGTTCACAACTTTCCCGAGGGTATAGCCACCTTTATGGCAGCCGAGAGTAATCCTTCGATAGGTGTAGCCATTGCCTGTGCCATCGCACTGCACAACATCCCCGAGGGTATAGCCGTCTCCATTCCCATTTATTATGCCACCGGAAGTAAGAAAAAGGCTTTTGCTTTCTCGCTCCTCTCGGGACTTGCCGAGCCGTTGGGTGCTTTACTTGCTTTCTTTGTTCTCATGCCGTTTATGACACCGGTAGTATTGGGGGCAGTTCTGTCGGCAGTCGCCGGTATCATGGTATATATCTCCATCGATGAGTTGTTGCCCGCAGCCCGAGAGTACGGCAAGCCACACGTTGCCATTTGGGGTATGGTGGTGGGTATGATGATAATGGCAGCAAGCCTCATTTTACTTTCTTAGCAAGGTGTAGATACAACAAGAGTGTGTCGGTATATGGGAAGAACCCATCGCGACACACTCTTGCTCTATGATACGATCTACACTACTCCTCCAACGAGTTCCACCCTTGGGCTCGTAGCTTTATTTCGCCTCCATCGCGGGTTATCATGTAGCTGCCTAACGAAGCTGCTGTCATATGACCTATTACCTTAACCCCCGGTATGGCACTCACTGCATCGTGCATGGTAAGGGGTACGGTAAAGAGCAATTCATAATCCTCACCGCCATTGAGAGCTGCTGTAACAAGGTTCATATTCAGTTCCTCGGCCATCAGGGCTGTTTGGTAATCGATGGGGATACGCTCCTCGTACACTCGACAACCCATTCCACTCTCATGACAGATGTGAAGCAATTCCGACGACAGTCCGTCCGACACATCCATCATTGCCGTTGGAACAATACCGGCCTCGGCAAGTGCTGCGATAATATCTTGTCGAGCCTCGGGTTTGAGTTGACGTTCCAGCAGATACTCTTTGCCTCCGAAGTCGGGAGTAAAGTCTTGCTCTCCGTTAAAGGCAAATTTCTCTCGTTCCAATAACTGCAATCCCATATAAGCAGCACCCAAGTCGCCACTCACACAGATGAGGTCGTTATCCTTGGCACCACTGCGATACACTATCTTGCCATCTTCGCCCTCGCCTATGCAGGTAATACTGATGGTAAGTCCTGTCATAGATGCCGAGGTGTCTCCTCCTACTATATCGACATTATAGTTGGCACAAGCCAACTTGATACCGCTATATAACTGCTCGATGTCCTCAATAGAGAAACGCTTCGAGATGCCCAACGAAACGGTAATCTGTCGCGGAGTGCCGTTCATGGCATATATGTCCGAGAAATTTACAACAGCAGCTTTATAGCCAAGATGTGCCAATGGAACATATGTGAGGTCGAAGTGAACCCCTTCCAGTAGCAAATCGGTAGTTACCAGCGTAGCTTTATCGCCGTAATGCAATACCGCAGCATCATCGCCCACTGCCTTGCGGGTCGATGTGTTTACTATCGGCATCTCCGACGTTAGATGTCTGATAAGACCAAATTCGCCTAATGTCGCAATCTCGGTTCGCTTAGTATCTTTCAGAGGAAGTCCCTCGTAGATTGTACTCTGTTCTGTTGTCATATCTCTATCAGCACTCTGTTACAAGTTCTTGCATGATGCGAGTCATCAGTGGTTGGGCAGCGTTGGCAGCCTTCTGAACATCCTCGTGCGAGCATTTCTCCACAATACCTTCAACACCAAGGTCGGTAATCACCGAAATGGCAAATACCTCCATGTCGGCATGGCGTGCCACGATAACCTCGGGTACTGTACTCATACCCACTGCGTCACCTCCTATGCGATGGAAATAACGATACTCGGCAGGTGTCTCGAAGGTGGGACCTTGTGTACCCACATACACACCATGTTGCACCTTGATGCCATTGCGGGCAGCTATCTCATTGGCCTTGGCTATAAGACGGGGCGAGTATGCCTCGCTCATATCGGGGAAGCGAGTACCCAACTCTTCATGATTCTTACCACGCAAAGGATGCTCGGGGAAGAGATTGATGTGGTCGGTGATTATCATGATGTCGCCCACCTTGAAGTCGGGATTCATGCCACCGGCTGCATTCGACACAAACAATGTCTTGATACCCATAGCCTTGAATACGCGAACAGGGAATGTAACCTGCTTCATGTCATAGCCTTCGTAGAAGTGAAAACGACCTTGCATGGCCAACACTTCTTTTCCGCCCAACTTGCCAAAGATGAGCTTACCACTGTGACCCTCTACGGTGGAAATAGGGAAGTGGGGGATAGTCTCGTAAGGGATTTCCACTTTATCGGTAATGTGGTCGGCAAGGTGACCCAAGCCTGTTCCCAATATAATACCTGTCTCGGGGCGGTAGCTTACCATGGCTTTCAAGTAAGCCGCTGTTTGGTTAATTTTGTTCAACATATCTTCTATCTTTTATTAGGTTTTTACTTCTTAGAATCTGTTTTAATTTTTTTTTGAGATTATTTGAGGACTATTTTTGAGCAGATATTCTTTGGGGGATGCAGTGAATAGCGAGCTATTTTCCAATTCCCATAATAAATAGATGCCTCAAAGAGTCTCAAAGAAGCTGAAACTATTCTTAGCAATAGCAAATTAACTTGTTTAATAAAATACAAAACTGATTCTTAAACAAATATTCTGCGAATATAGTAAATAGCCCATAAAAATCCAACAACGATAGTCAAAAAAAAGATGTGCTGTGACCATCGTTACTCCGTACTGAAAGAGTGATATTGCTACATTAATAAGTCACTCAGGCGGTTGTCATTGAGATTGTGAGCATACACTCGTGCTGCATATACCTCAGGGATGAAAATGTAGGTGATACCCATTGCTCCCAATATCGACCGATGTGTATCATCGATAGCTCTTGCATATATTCGCTTAACATTCAGTCGCTTCAAGGCCGATACGGCTCGCAGTGAATAATCCATGCTTTGACCTATGGTCACTACGGCACAGTCAATTTCATCAAGCGGAAGTGATTTTAATGACAATACCTCACTCGCATCGAGTATATAAGAGAGTGATATGCGGTCTTTGAGTTCTTCCACTCGAAGTTCGTTGTGATCTATTCCTATCACATCGTGACCCATATCGGTAAGCTCTGTTGCCAATACTTTCCCAAAATTTCCTAATCCTATTATCAGAACTCTCATATCTATTTAAGTTTTATCAGTTAATTAGTTAATAATTACATCGCCCTTAGGATAACGATATTTAGGGATGTGGGGGTGGTGTGTAAAGGCCGATATAAAGGTTATCAAGCCTATACGTCCCATGTACATCAGTGCAATAATAAGAATTTTGCTCTCGTAACCCAGTTGTGGCGTTATGTTGAGGCTCGACCCCACTGTCGAATATGCTGAAACTATTTCAAACAATAAGCCTTGTTTCGACAGGTTGGGTTCGAGAATAATAGCAATAATAAATGATATAGCAAGGATAAATATTGAACCAAAGATAGTGGCCAATGCACGACGTATGGATACAACCGAAATTTCTCGGTTGTACAAGGTCACTCGATCATGCCCCTTGATAACCGATATGAAATTGGCAATGGCTACGGCCAACGTATTTACCTTGATACCACCCGCAGTCGACTGTGAAGCTCCGCCTATCCACATTAGTAGTGTGTAAATAGTAAGTGTCAGTATCGAGAAGTGTGTGAGATCGACACTATTAAAACCTGCTGTCCGGGGAACTACGGCATTGAATATCGAGTGAGTTATCTTATCGGCTATGGGCATGTGTGCAAATGCATTATTCCACTCTAACAAGCCTATGGAGACACTTCCCACAACAATGAGCAATAGGGTAATGTGCAATACCAATTTGGTGTTGATATTGGACAAATGTACAAAGCGTTCTTGCTTGATGGTATATTTCGATATCCTATTGAATATTCTTCCCCAATGGTAGGACAAAATGTGCTTGAAGTTGACCAACAAAGGAAAACCTATGCTACCCAGCACTACCAATAGCGATATGATTAAATAAAACGAATTGTGCCCTTCTATGATTCTCTCATGACCTAAGTTCCCTGTTAGTGTCGAAAATCCCGCATTGCAGAAGGCCGAGACCGAGTGGAATATCGAGAAAAAAATCTCTTCTTGTATGTTCATTCCCATTGTACCATGAATGCTTATCCACACAGCTATTGCACCTGCTATCTCTATCACAAAGGTGAATGTAAGTATGTATAATAATACCGATATGAGCGATTCGAGTCGTTCACCTCCTATCATGTCGCGTAGGATAAACTGGTTGTATAATCCACCTCCTCCCATAAAGAAGATAGCAAAAAAACTTGTAAAAGTCAGTACCCCCAATCCACCTATCTGAATGAGTAGCAATATTACGATTTGCCCCTCGATGCTGAATGTCTGTGCAATATCTAACGGTGATAGTCCGGTAACACACACCGCACTCGTCGAGATAAAAAGGGCATCGATAATAGGCAGTCGAATATGCTCATGCGTGGAGCGAGGAAGCAATAATAGGAGAGTTCCTAACAAGATGATGATTGCAAACCCTATCGCCATAATCATACCCGGATTAGAGTTCCTATTTATGAAGGTGGTAATACTCTTTGATGTTTCCAAGATAGACAATAACATCAATGTCGCGATAAGGAAATAATTATGTCCCAGCAGTAACCACATCGGATGTAACCACGAAGCCACTTTTACAAGGGGGATAAACTTAGGCAATGCCGATAGTAATAACATGAAACCCGTTATGCCGGTCATTATAATAGCCTTACGCTTAATGCGAGTAATGCTGAACAACAATCGCAGGGTGTAATTGATGAAAAAACACCACCAAGAGACATTATAGAGGCGATGTATTATATCGGTTTCAAACTCATCCAATACAAACCCATAGTCAACGATTACAGCAGCTATTGTGACAACAGAGATTACAAGCATAGCTCCTTGACACCACAAATCAATGCGTTTTTGCAAAGTCAAAGGAAAGAGTGCCACTATATGTTTTTTTATCTCCATTATCGTCTGATTACAACAAATAAAACATCGAAAATATCTCACTATATGCCCACATCGACCGAGAGGCGTGCCTGCCAGCGATCGTTGCGTAATGTGCCAACCGTTGCTCCTGTGGCATAATTATATGAAAAGTCGGCATGAATTTTCAGATTATGACCTATGAAATACTTCGTGACTGCCAGTGTCGCCTGATTGTCGCTGTCGTAACCTTCGTACGCAGCAGTCCCTTTGTCGGGTAGTAACGATGAGTGGCGAATAGCCAGCTCCCAGTTCTTGGTAAACAGATAACTTGCCTGAACGTTGATACCCCAGCCGGTGTACACATGTTGTGCCACACTGCCATCGCTATTGTACACATCGGGTGCGTTACATAAGCGACCCATCACATCGGTATAAAATGCCCATCCTTGATACTTAAATATTACATCGGCAAACCATGATTGCAGCGAACGGCGGTTGTCATCAATCAATATTTTGCCCTTCGTTCCTTGTACACGACATGCACGATCGTTGTAGCTGAATGCTCCTCCAATAGCCAATCGCGGTGAAGACTCCCTCACAAAGTCACCCTCACTTACCTCTCCGCGTGAAGTAAATTGCCCCAACGGGTAGAGTTCTCCACGAATGGTATAAGCCAAGCCACTCTGTTGCGAAACGTAATAGTTTCGTCCATCGCCCGTTGTAATTGAACCCTTTATCGCATAGTTGAATTGCTTGCCTATGTGATTGTGATACTCGGCAAAGAGACCAAAGTCGCGATCGATGTGAAACTGTGAGTTGACAATGCTGCGATCAACAAACTGTAAAGCACTCGACGAGTTGATATTGGCTCGACCTCCACGCAACTTGGTCTGTCCCAAACCTATGCTCCACATCGGTGATGGTACATAGTATATCATCGCATCGCGTATGATATTAAGACCTCCTCCATCAGGCATACCCTTGGTATCGTAAGGTGAGTACCCCAGTTGTATCGAGTAGGCAACCTTAGGAGTGAACACATAACCATCGAAACGCATGTGCAGACGCTTGATGCATGCCTCAGTCTCGTTCACACCCATCGCATCATCAAGCGATATTCCCACCATACTCTGCAATCGCAACCGCATGGTCATCTTGTAACGATTGTCTTTGCTCTTGAATGTAACACCCTTTCCCACTTCAATGTTGGGCATATTCCGCAATAATTCGGTCACCTCCTCATCGCTATACAATCGCAATGTATCGCTCGCATGAACCTCGCCACGCAGTAGGGTGGGATATAGCATTAATATTATTACAAGCCACGCTGATAAAAAAAATTTCTTCATGAGTATAAAGTTCTAATTCATTCTTAATTTATAGTTCTATTATCATCTTGGTGCAAAAATAAAAAAAATATTACCTATTTCCTATTACCGATGGGAAGCAAATTTGTAAAAAAACAGAATTGTGAATCATAATACAATATAAGGAAAAAAAAGTTTTGTTTTGACACTGCTTTTTCATAACTTTGCTGCTGTATTACATTCATCATACAACTACCTAAATAACATACATCATGGCCGAAATACATGAAATCTTAGAAAAGGAGGGCTTTGAATGCCTAAATAGAGCAAGTGGGGGATTTGCTGCTGTACATAAGGTGCGAAATAAAAAATACAATCATGTGCGTGCTATAAAAGTTATTTTAGGCGATATAGAGTCGGAGAACGATAATAAATATAGAACATTCCTGAGCGAATGTAAGAAACTATTCCGACTCAGTTGCAGTGGACATCCCAACATTGTGCGTATATACCGCCATATGTTGATCGATAGTCGTGCCATGGTAGAGATGGACTATATCAAGGGCGATTCCCTGATAGGCTATCTCGAAAAAAACAACAACTTTGTTCCCGTTGATGAAGTGTTGAAAATGCTCTCCGACATCAGCAGTGCATTGGCATTATGCCACGTCGACATATACAAGTATTGTTACGATCGAGAGAGAGACAAGCTGAAAGACGATCCCAACGATGCTCGTCAGGTACTTATCGATGATGAAACCCGCCAACGACTTATCAAGACCTATCGCATTGTTCACAACGACATGCACGACCGCAATGTAATGCGACGCGAAGATGGCACCTATATACTGCTCGACTTCGGACTGGCTGTTACAGCCGATGAAGCCGACCGTAGCAGCCGCATTGAAAATGGTGTGGACTTCTTCAAAGCCCCCGAAAAGTGGAAAGGGAAACCCATAACAGCATCGGTCGACATATATGGATTGGGCGTGATGCTTTATGAATATCTGGCAGGACAACTACCCTTCATATTTGATGGTGATAGATCTAACTTCGAAGACCGATGTGCCTATATGAATAAACATTGCACCGAGAATCCTAAGGAAATATTCCCCCTACGCAAGCACGCTTACGAGAAGGCTCACCCCGGTAAGACAATGGATAAACCCGACTATCCCCAATGGCTCGAAGACCTTATCATGAAGTGCCTTGCCAAGAATCCATCCGACCGCTATGCCGATGGTAAAGAACTCCATGACGAAGTCAAGGGGCATCTCAACTGCTTGTGGTCTGAGTATCATGAGATATTGCAACGATATAACAGTCTTGAAAAAGAATTTGAAAATTACAAGATCAAAGATAAATGCTTGGATAATGCCCGAGAAAGAGATACTACATTAAAGATAAAAAGACTTGAAAAAGACCTAAAAGTCGAGAAAGAAGAATCACAAAGAAAAGACGCACAACTGAGAGAAGCTCTTGAAACGATTAAGTTACTCACTCGGCAACTTCAAGAATTGAATAAAGACGACGATGACGTCATTGAACTTGATGTAGTGAATATATTAGGTAAAATAAACAAGAAATAAACATCAGCTATGCAACAGCTCCGTCAATTTATAGCACCATACAATCGTGTCCTGTTTCTGGTGTGTATGCATCTGACCCTCATGCCTTTCGTTACGCCGGCCATAGCACTCTTTATGGGGCTTGTCTATGCCTTGGTATTGGGCAACCCTATGCCTTCGATGGCTAAGAAAACATCCAAGTACCTCTTACAGGTAGCAGTAGTATGTCTCGGTTTCGGAATGAATCTGCACGACTCCTTGGCCTCGGGACGTGAGGGCATGTTATTTACCATCGTCTCTGTCACTGCGGTGATGCTTGTTGGATATGTTGTAGGTCGACTGTTACGAGTTGACAGCAAAACCTCCTATCTTATATCATCCGGAACAGCCATTTGTGGCGGTAGTGCCATAGCTGCGGTTGCTCCCATTGTACGAGCCGACGATAATAGTATGTCGGTAGCACTTGGTACTGTCTTTATTCTCAATGCAATTGCACTCTTTATCTTCCCTCCCATAGGACATTGGTTAGGTATGACACAAGAGCAGTTTGGCGAGTGGGCTGCCATAGCCATTCACGATACAAGCTCGGTTGTAGGTGCCGGTGAGGCCTACGACGCAACCTATTTCCCCGGCCAGGAAGGTAAAGCATTGCAAATAGCCACACTCATCAAGTGTACACGAGCTTTGTGGATTATACCCCTCGCCTTGGTTACAACATTCATCTTTCGCGAAAAGACAAGCCGCATATCCATCCCTTGGTTCATCCTTCTCTTTGTCTTGGCAATGGTAGTTAATACCTATCTTGCCATACCCTCCGACGTCACTCGATACATCGTATGGTTTGCCAAGAAAGGACTCTGCATGACGCTCTTCCTCATAGGTAGCGGATTGTCCCTCGCTGCCATTCGTTCGGTGGGAGTCAAAACAATGGTACAAGGAGTTGTGTTGTGGATTGTGATAGCCACACTCTCTTTGGCGGTAATCATGCTGTAAAGTACAGCCTCGGCAACTACATTGCCTTTCGTCTCTCAAAAAAAATGGTAATAGCTATTGACATTCCCATAATTTTTCCTACATTTGTATAACGTAGGAAAAATACCATCACAGAATAATCATATAATAGCTGATATCATGGAAAAGAATAATTTAAATCTATTTTCTTGGTTCTCAAAGACGAAAGAAGAATGTATCGAGGAACACCAACTTCACAGTTTCAACCCTACTCTTGAACTCGAACGCAACATAGGCAAGCAGATATACGATGCTCTGCAAGGTGAAATTGTTGAAGAAGTACTCCGTAAAATTAAAATTTCGAGTCACGATGCCTACTGGCGTAGTGCAATGGAGGGACATAGCCTTAAAGTCGAACAAGAGTTACTCCCCGATGTATATCAACTATGTCAGGAAGTAAAGGCTAAATTAAACTTTGAAGAAGCTGTCGACTTTTATATAACCGGTGACTCATCAGTCAACGCCTTCTCACTGGCCGCAGAGGATCAAGATCAGCCTCACATAGTCAACATCAACTCGGCTCTCTTCGACCTCATGTCGCGTGACGAGTTGAAGTTTGTCATCGGTCATGAATTGGGACACCTCATCAATAAAGACTCGGCTCTCGGTCGACTCATCCGCTTCGTATTTCCTCCCGAGACCAACATACCCATCAGTCTGCAATATAAGATAAGACTCCATGACCAACTTGCCGAGTTGGTAGCCGACCGCTACGGATACATAGCAGTAGAGAACCTCGAAGCATGTGTAACGGCATTCTTTAAGATGGCATCGGGACTCGACCTTGCCAAGATGAATGTGAGCATTGATGCTCTCTTGGCCGACAACAGCCGTCGACTCGAATATTTCCTCAACGACAAAGGTCTCAGCCATGCTTCGCATCCCGTTAACCCCATTCGTGTGCAAGCTCTCAACCTTTATGCAACATGCTCGAGCGAGGAAAAATTGCAAGAAGGTATGGACGAACTTATCTCCATTCTACTCAAAGTGGGCGATGGCGAACTTGATGAACACATGGCTAAGTTTATTGCATCAGCGGGTATATTAGTTGCCAACATCGATGACCAAGTGTCGGAAGATGAAGTGAAACGCATACTCGAAACACTTGCCAATCTGAAAGTCTATCCACGTCAGTTCCTCGATGAAATTGTGCAAGGCGATGTAATAGAGATCTTCAACAATGCCATTCAGAGTATTCTCAATATCAACCCCGGCATGCGTGATGGTATATTGACCTATATGATAGGTATTGTCATGTCCGATAATAAGATTTCAAGAGACGAACTCGATTTCCTCTACAACTTTGGAGCCAATATCGGTTTCAGTGAAATGGAAGTTGCCAATGCCATTGCATTGACCATTCAGAAAAACTTTGTTCCCTCTATCGAATCTATTTGCTGACAAGTATCGATACTATGATAGCCAAAAAAGGTGACTCTTACCTGTGAAGAGTCACCTTTTTTATCAGCGGAAAGACAGGGATTCGAACCCTGGGTACAGTTGCCCGTACAACGGTTTTCGAGACCGTCCCGATCGACCACTCCGGCATCTTTCCTTTATTAGTCGTTTGCGGATGCAAATGTAGTGAAAAGAATTGATATTTCCGTTACTTTGAGGCGAAAAAAATCTCATTTTTTTATAATATCCTCATTTTACAGCTTATGAGAGCTTGTGCTTACTCGGTTTTTCTCAATATATCTTCAAGAAAGAGTATATCTTTTCGTTCATACATACGCAGAAAATCGGTTGCATCGGCATTCTCTTTTGACGGACCGTAGTAAGCATGTCGGCCGGCATTACGCCACACAAGAAAATAGCTTATCTTATAGTCCTCTATCAGCGGAGTAATAACCTCTGTCCACCACTTGGCATTGGCTACATCCTGCATTCCACATTCGGTAAGTGCCACTATCTTATCGTGAACCTCGGCATAGTTACACACCACATCAAGGTTGGAACTAAGTTGGGTCTTGTATTGTTCCTCTTCTTCGAGAGTCCATTGATAGGCATCAAGACCTATTATATCCACACGCTCATCACCGGGATAGCGTTCAAGGAAATGTTCCTCGGTAAGACGTGAACTATAATTGGGCGAATAGCACCATATCAGGTTTTCAAGACCTTCTACAAGAAAATAATCTTGCAACATACACCACAGTGCATGAAACTCTTCATCACTGCAATGCGGCTCTCCCCACCAGAACCATCCTCCGTTATTCTCATGCCACGGGCGGAAGATGATACTGACAGGACGGTCATATTCGCCTCGTAATGATTGCAGAAAGTCTCTTACGCGACGCATCCACACCAGAAACTTGTAGTGCTGCGTGCCTCCCGGAAGAACACTGCTCACTGTCGTTTCGTCCGATACATCCCACGCCGTACCTCCGGTCAGTGGGTTGCGTGGGTGCCAACTTAATGTGACAATACCTCCTCGCTCCACATGCGACAGAATCTCTTCTCGCATGCGTGTAAAGGGGATACTATCTACATTCTTTTTGTCTCCCACCTCAATACCTCCTATGTCGAAGCCCATCACAGCAGGATAATCGCCGCATAGTTCTTTTACATCACAACGTTCGGGTTGCATTCGCCATCCTACACCGTAGAATGGTGCATCTTGGTGACCAAACATTATACCCTTTTCTTGCATATCTCGCAACCGTTCTACTCCTTGTATCCTGTTCTGACCGTTGACGTAGGGTGTTATGTTTATAAGGATTATTAGTAATGTGATAAAACGTTTCATAATGCTATGGTATTTTCCTTTAATCGACACCACATTGCTCCTCGATACTCCATTGCTTGAATGGACGCTGTGCCAAGTTGGAGTTGTAATATCGTGCTATTCCTGTTACGTTTTTGCCCACAAAAGGTGGTAGCTCATATTCAACATCTTCACTTTGAAGTTCTATTTCGGCTATCACAAGACCCTCATTATCGCCATGAAAACAATCTATTTCCCACCGATGTCCGCGGTAGGGGTATATGTAACGGGTTTTGTCGATAATAGGAGTGATGCTCATGTGGTGTAGCATCGATTGGGCCATGTCGATAGTAATATCCACCTCGTATTCTTGACGTGAAGCACCGCGATTTTCGCCTTTAATAGTCAGGACGGCACGTTCTCCCGCTATGCGTACACGCACGACACACTCTTTGCTTGTCGTCAGGTAGCCTTGTATATATCGCTGCTGCTCAATGCTTCCTGTGCGATATTCATCACTCGTTACAATGTATTTATGTTCTATTTCTGTTGCCATGATACTTGTATGTTTACATCAGAATGCAATATACCTTTGAGGATCGATAGAGGTTCCGTTTGCCCATAGTTCAAAGTGTAAAACATCGTTCATCGTTGTTCCCACGCGACCTATACGCTCTCCGGCCAGTACATTATCACCCACTTGACGCATGCACTCACCTATATTACCGTACACACTCATGTAGTTGTTATTGTGCTGTATCACCATCACATATCCGTTGCTGATAGTGTGAGTAATCGAGACCACAGTGCCATCCAATACCGACGATGCCGACGACATGCGTGCAGCTTGTATCTCTATTCCGTACATCTTGTTTTGCGGTGCATACGACTTGACAATATTGCCATTCAATGGTGGGTAGAAAAGTATTCCTTCCGATGGTGGTGGCAACATTGTGAGGTTATACTCCTCGCTCTCTTCATACGCTCGCGAGAATGCTTCGCTCTCGGGCGACGACTTGGAGAGTATCTCGGGAGTCCATCTCTTTACCGAGTCGAGGCTTGCCGCAATACTATCGTTCAGTACAATGCTGTCCAAGGGTATATCGTCGGTAAGAATACGATAAATATTCTCCATATATATATCCCTGACACTCATCTCATGCGATAGCGAATCAACACGAAGTACATTGTCAATGGCCTGAGCTCGTGCTTCGGCTCGCAGATAACCCGGCAATATATTATGAAGCGGAGTCCATGCAAACAGACTGAACATTATAAAGCCTATAAACATTACAATACCCGCTACGATAGCTATCATACCCAAGCGTGTGCTGCTACCACTCCACATTTCGTTATCGTCATTTTCGCTGTACAACTTGATGCGGAATCGTTGTAGCAACTTGTTCTGGTGCGGTGTGTTATTTTTGTCTTTTTTATTTTTCATATTCTTTGCCATTGGTTCACATTGTTGCTTCGCGTCTCAAATGTACTAAATAATATAGAAACTACGCAGTTTCGTTACAATTTTTTGTGATTTGTAAGCCTCGCCCTGCACATTAACTATCCCATTTCATCTCTTTCGAGGTTGAACACTATTAACCTTCAATTGTTTTAATTACAAAAAAATGTTGGTATCAAGGTTATTTTGTCCTTTACCGACGTGAAAATAATATTATCAATTAAATTTTTATGAAAAAATGAGAACGAAGCAGTTTTTTTACTTATGTGGTATTGTGACCCTTGCATGCAGCTCGGCTTTATCGGCTTCGGCACAATATGTCGTTGAAGAGCAAGTGACTGTTGCCGAGTTAGTTCCCGGTAAAGTTCATTACTATGCCGATAGTAATCTTGACAACTGGTATCTCTCACTGGGTGCAGGTACACAGACTTTCCTCTCGGAGCATAGCGGTAGCGATGCTCGGTTCACTCTGGCCATGAACTTGGCTGTGGGTAAGTGGATAACTCCATATGTAGGTATGCGTATGAGTGCGATGGCCGGCTCTCTACACTTCAACTGGAATGAGAATAACGAAGGTTCCATGAAATATGGTGCTTTCTATCTCGATTTTCTATGGAACATGACCAACTCGGTTTTTGGTTACAGCGAGCGTCGGGTTCTATCTATCATCCCCTTTGTGGGTCTTGGAGGTGCCTACGGTTGGCATCACACCGGCAATAACGACAAGACATGGGCTTTACCCATTACCGGTGGTATTAAGTTTAATTTTAATCTGGCTCACTATGTCGATTTCTTTATCGAGGGACGAGTACAAGCTGTCGGCGACCAGTTCAATCATGTCATTGCCGGTAGTCAGGTCGAAATGGCTGTTTCGGCTATTGCCGGTCTCTCTTTCAAGTTTCGTCAAGGTCGTTTCAAACCCTATGATCCCTATGTCGACCAGTTGGCGATTGCCGAACTTAATCGTCGTACCAATCAATTACGAGCCGAGCTCGATGCATGTCGTTCTCGCACACCCGAGAAACAACCCTGCCCGCCTTGTCCCGAAGTGACCGAGACAATCGTTGTCGAACAAGATGCTTGCAGTGGTACAATGACGGCTTCGGTTTCGTTTGCCATCAACAGTGCAACGGTGTCTCAACGCGAGATGGTCAACATTTACAACGTTGCTCAGTGGCTTAAAGACAACCCCACATGCAAAGTTACCATTACCGGTTATGCCGACCGCAACACAGGTTCGGCCGATTATAACATGAAGTTGAGCCAACGTCGTGCCGAGGCTGTCGCTCAGATATTACGCAACCAATATGGCATTGCTGCTGATCGCATCATCATCGTTGGTGAGGGTAGTAGTCAGCAACCCTATCCCAACGATAACGACTGGAATCGCATCGTGATTTTCACCGGTGGTGAGAGATAATATTATTTACTGTCCATTGTAAATGCCAAGGAGGTTTCCCATCATAACGGGTAACCTCCTTGCTCTATTCTTGATCTGCTATGGTGTTATTCTTGCTCTTTTATAGAATATCCCTTAACAACTCCTCGACGCGAGCTTGAAATTGTAGCATAAGCCAGCGTGGAGTCGAAGTAGCTCCGCATATACCTATGTTGCTTTTGCCATTGAGCCAAGAGGCATCCAACTCCTCAATATCCGATACAAGGTGCGTATGTTGGTTGACTGAGCGACACTCCTCATAGAGTACTTTGCCATTACTGCTCTTCTTGCCACACACAAAGAGTACAAGATCGTGTGTGCGAGCAAACTCGCGGATGTTGGGAATACGGTTGGCAACCTGCCGGCATATCGTATCGTGCCACTCAAATCGTTCTCCTTCGGTGCGTTCTTTGATAAGCTCCACCATCTCGGCAAAATGTTGTACCGACTTGGTCGTCTGCGAATAAAGAACTATCCGTTTGTCGAAGTCCACTTTGTCGAGGTCGGCAGGACTTTCCAGTACGATAGCTTCACCATCAGTTTGACCCACAAGCCCATTGACCTCGGCATGTCCCACCTTGCCATATATGAGTATCTGGTCATTGATACTGCTGCGAGTATCGTAGCTTTTCTTTATCTTGCGTTGCAACTGTAATACTACCGGACAGGTAGCATCTATAATCTCGATATTATTCTCTTGTGCTATTCGATATGTCTCAGGTGGTTCGCCATGAGCTCGTAACAGAACCTTGACATTGCGAAGGTTACGCAACTCATCATGATTGATGGTTATCAGCCCCTTGGCACGCAGACGCTCCACCTCATTGCTATTGTGTACTATATCGCCGAGGCAATACAACTCGCCACCTTGTTCCAGCTCATGCTCGGCTGCTTGTATGGCTCTCACCACTCCGTTGCAGAATCCCGAGTTGTTATCTATCTCTACTTGTGCCATATTATTACATCATCTCTATTCTTGCTATTGCCTCACGATAGCGTTGTATGAGCCACTCGTTTTGTTCCTCGATGCTCATGTGTGAGTTGTCAAGTTCTATGGCATCATCGGCCTTGCGTAGCGGACTTATCTCGCGAGTCATATCCATCTCATCACGCATGGCTATGTTACGCTCTATCTCATCAATATCGGCATCTTGCATCTCGGCAGCACGTCGCTCGGCTCGCACACGAGCCGAAGCTGTCACAAATATCTTCAACTCTGCATCGGGAAATACTGCCGTTCCTATATCGCGACCATCCATCACAATACCCTTGTTCTTGCCCAATGCTTGTTGTTGTGACACAAGAGCCTGACGCACAATATCTACTTGACTAACGATGCTTACACTGCTCGACACACGCATGGTGCGTATCTCCTGCTCGACACACACTCCGTTGAGGTAGGTCTCTTGTTTGCCTGTAATGGGATGTGCAGCAAAGGTTATTTCTATCTTATCGATAGCCGCAGCAAGTGCTTCTCTATCGATTATTCCATTGGTTATCACACCGTTGTCGAGGCAATAGAGTGTAACGGCACGATACATCGCTCCACTATCTATATATATGTAGCCTATGCGTCGCGACAACTCTTTGGCCATTGTACTCTTGCCGCACGACGAAAATCCGTCTATGGCTATTGTTATGCGAGGTATATTCATGATGATGTATGCTTGGTTTATCTTACAAAATCGCTCAGACTTGTCGACAAGTTTAACATGAGTGTTGTTCCTCCCACATGATGACTTGCCACAGCCACATCTACGGCAAACATTTTCACCTTCAATCCGGCTCCTATGCTGAATCCCGATATGAAATTGCGATTGTCGGTTCGCATGTCACTTGCCACCTTGTAGTTGTACCCCAATCCTATGTAGAAGTTCTCACTGAACAAATATTCAGCTCCAAAGATGAGGTGGCGGAAGAAATGTTCGAAAAACTTATCTTCCACAATAATCCCCTCACTGTTAATCGTTGTAGTGGGGTAGGGTATCTTCCATCGCCACAAGTCATGGGCTGTGATTGAGATGCGGATGGGTGTGTTCTTTACCACTTGGCTGTACCCCAACTGTAAGTCCATCGGCAAGTTACAGTAACTGTTGGCAAAGCGTTTCAACTGACCACCCAGGTTACGACCTACCAAGGATAGCGAGTACTCCTTCTCGGCATTGTAATAGTTGATACCAAGGTCTACGGCAAGTGCCATGCCGGTGTACTGCTCATAATTGGAATATACAAATTTCAACCTTGCACCTCCACGCAGTCCCTCTATAATGTCGTGGGAGTAAGTGCATTGTATCTGTATGTCCTGTGGACTGAATTTCCCTAATACCTGACCGGTCTCATCGGTCATAGGCATCGAACCGTAACCGTAGTATTGTAGGCCGGCCGCTAACGCTCCGCGATCTGATGTTGCTACTCCGAATGTTGTCCCGGCAAAATGTATGCCGGCTACATACATCATGTAGTTGATACCCCACTTCATGTGCATCTCCGGCCCCAATAAAGCCGGATTGTTCTCTATCAGTGTAATATCTTCTTCTATTATCGATATGTTGTTGCCACCCAGTGCGTAGGCATGAGCCGATGGAGTAATGTTCATGAAGTCATACGATGTACGTCCCTCTTGGGCGTAACTTCGTCCTCCTGCCATCAGCACCATGACTGCGAGTATTATTATCCTTGCGATATATTTCATAGATACAGTTTGCTTTTATACATTATATAAACGTAGACAGCTCTATTAAATTATATCCTATCACTTGTTTTTTTGCACACCATTATTTGACAAGTAACCACGGGTCGCGTATGTATGACTCTCCGTAGTGTTCCATCAACTCACGACGTGCTTTCTCGGCATCGGCTTTATTGTCGTAACTACATGCTATCACACGATACACGCCTTGTGCATTTTGTGCCACAACGGCTTCATAACCATCAGCTATCAGTCGGTCTCGCATGCCACAAGCATTGGTTTTCTGCTTAAACGTACCCACTACAACACTATATCGCTCTATCGTTCCATTATCTATCACCTTGACACTCTCACTTCGTTCGCGTGCAACGGTAGTCCTGTTGACAATAGGTTGTATCTCGGTAATGGCATCGTCGGTGGGTGTATCGGCTGTAATGGTGGGTTTCTCTATCGCAGCCGCCATAGCCTTCTCATAAGCCGCCTTTGTCGCCTCATAATTAGGCTTACACGAAAACATTACCATTGTCACAATCATTATCAATGCCGGTAGGGTACATCGCTTCATATTATCTCAGTTTTACAAGTTCTGGTTGCTCTATTGGTTAATATATGTGATATTCATTTATCAGCCGTAAAGTTACAACAAAACTCCTATACCTACAATACCCATGCTTCAAAATGTGAAGCATTCTACTCTTATCTACTTGTTCTATTGTTAGAATCTGTTTTAATTTTATTACGAGATTATTTGAGGACAATTCTGAACAGATGCCGAAAAGAGGTTCAAAGAAGCCGAAACAATTCTTAACAATAGCGGATGAACTTGTTTACTAAAATTCAAAACAGATTCTTAATCATTCCATAACATTACCCTCGATGGTGAACAAATAACATTGTGCTTCGTTTACATGATGTACCCTTCATGGTAACGACATCAATATAAAGTCTTGATTGAATTATTAATCTGTGGAATTGATAGGAGTTCCCTAAATATGGCAAGAATGAAAAATGTACTTATATTAGGAATAGGAAACTTAGTTCTCAACGATGCCGGAGTAGGTATTCACATTATTCACATGCTCAAATCAATGAGTATGCCCGACGATGTTGATCTTCTTGATGGGGGTACCGATACTGTCAAACTGCTCGACACCATGCAGCAGTACAAGCATCTCATCCTCATCGATGCTGCCATCGACAATAACCCTCCCGGCACGGTACAACGATTATCGCCTCGAATATCCACCGATTATCCTCAACTGCTTAATAATCATCATAATAACTTATACGACATTATAGCTGCTCTCAACCATTGTAACCAAGTACCCAGTGTCGAGTTACTTGCCATCAGTGTAAGCAATAACCCAACTATCGGTGTACAACTTTCGCCCGAGGTACGACGTGTCATACCGCAAGTCATGCAACTGATATTCGAAATCTTAGATGATATGCATCGCACACGATATTATCGGTAGTATTCCTTGTGGTGAAACACTTCGACAACTCATCTATTATTGAACTATCTATCTTAATATAAGTAGCCTAATCCTTCATTAATAGATACACCACCTCGTTGATGCTATATATGATAGCACCTACACCAAACATGATTACAATCATACTGGGTATCAGATGAAGTGGGTTGACAAGAATAAATATACCCAGCAATATCAACAACGTAGGTAATAAATATACAGCCACTTTCAGCTTGTTCTTGGTGCGTATCAGAGCTATAATCTCATACCCGCCCACAAAGATAAGAGCCGATGCCAGCAATATTGAAAAAATTCCCACCAGTTCGTGCGACAACACTACGATGGCAACACCGGCTATGACTGCAAGCAATGCTATAAATGGAAACTTCATGGGATGATAGCGACGGTCGCGACGATTACGCTTAAAACGTACTACGCCATACCTTATCAATTGTATCGCACCCGGTATGATGAGTAGAAAGCCCAACAATATAGCTATGTATGAAAGTATTTCTCCCGGAAATAATATCATGGCAACGCCCGCTATCAGCGTCAGCACTATGCGTAATATAGGGTAATATGATGGTCTCATTAATTAATATTATATCTGTTGTTTATATCGGATGCATGATTATCTCAATGCTGTTAATTATTTAGCAACGAGTGTCATACATCTGTGCAGTTCGCGACAAAGATATACATTCTTTTTTTTAAACCACAGTATTTTACATATTTTTTCCTTTTATTACAAAACCATAATGCACACACAATGCTATTTCGTATCGGCAAGTTCTATAATTTCAAGATCTCGCATCTCTCCGTCATCTATAACAAGACGCACCAAGGTGCGTACCTTGTGAAACCCATACAATCCCGCTGCACCGGGATTGATGTGCAAGCAATCGAGAGTCTTATCGTACATCACCTTGGCTATGTGTGAATGTCCCGATATAAACAACTTAGGTGGATGTTGCAATATTTCAGGAATTACCTCACGAGCATACCTGCCCGGATAACCACCTATGTGTGTTATCCACACACTTACTCCTTCTATCACAAACCGTTCGTGTTGCTTCGTTCTGATGTGAATGGGATGTCCGTCAATATTCCCATACACCGCTCGCACCGGTCTTATACTTTCCAGCTTGTCCAATACCTCCTCACTCCCAATATCACCCGCGTGCCATATCTCGTCGCACTCGGCAAAATACTTCTCGTAACGCTCATCCCAGTGAGCATGTGTATCCGATAAGATTCCTATACGTTTCATGGTATGCTATTTTATGTAGGGGTAAACTTACAAAATCTTTTCTTGATAAAGCCTGATTAAATAGAGCAAATATCATCGAAACACTATATTTTCTCATTCTGCTGCTCTATCAATCAAAAAAAATCCTTACCTTTGTCACAACTTGCGGTTGTAGCTCAGTTGGTAGAGCATCAGCTTCCCAAGCTGAGGGTCGCGGGTTCGAGTCCCGTCTGCCGCTCTTCTGTTTCGTAAATCATTTTATACTATACAATTACGGTCGCTTTATTGTGAGGCATTCATCGGAAGTGAAGCTCGGAGTCAACAACCGTTCAGTCGAATGGTCTATTACTGAAATATTTCTCTGTTAGCGAAATTGATTGATTTCCTCTAAATAATCAAATCCCGCACTCTTTAATTTCTGTTCCAGAGCAGCTCGTTCCACACCGAGACTGTCGCACAGCTCGTCCAACGATGCATAATTGTCTCGTAACTGAGTGTTGATGTAACTCAATAGTATAAACGGATCTTGTGGTATTGTCATAGTAGAAAAACTTTTTAAAATTATTAGTGGCAAAAGTACACTATATATTATTATCTTGTATGAAGGATTACAATTTTTTTTCAGAAATTTAGTCAATACATAATCTTCACATAAAGCAAAAAATGGACATTAAATCAACTTTTGTAAAAAGTTCTCGCGATATTTCATTGTCGTTGGCAAAATTATTGCTACATTTGTGAACGACTCAAAAAACAAGATAATTTTTAATATGGAAAACACCAAGTTACTATTAGGCGACGAGGCTATTGCCTTGGGAGCAATTCATGCCGGATTATCGGGCGTTTATGCCTATCCCGGTACGCCTTCAACCGAAATTACTGAGTTTATTCAAGGCAATGCATTGGCAGCCGAGCGTGGTATTCACTGCCGTTGGTCGACCAACGAAAAGACTGCAATGGAAGCCGCTTTGGGTATGTCTTACATGGGTAAGCGTGCCTTAGTGTGTATGAAACATGTGGGTATGAATGTCGCAGCCGATGCCTTTGTCAACTCGGCAATGACTGGTACCAACGGTGGTCTCGTTATCGTTGCCGCCGATGACCCCTCGATGCACTCTTCGCAGAACGAGCAAGATTCGCGTTTCTACGGTAAGTTTGCCATGGTTCCCATCTTCGAGCCATCGACACAACAAGAGGCATACGACATGATAGGCGAGGCCTTTGAGTTATCCGAACGTTACAAAATTCCCGTTTTGTTCCGCGTCGTTACTCGCTTGGCTCACTCTCGTGCCGTTGTAAAAGTTGGTGCCATCCGAGAGCCGAATCCCATCTCTTATCCCTCCAATCCCCGTCAATGGGTATTGATGCCCGCTGTGGCTCGTGTTCGCAATGCCGAGTTGGTGGAACGCCAGAAAGATTTCGTTCGTGAAGCCGAAGAATCCAAGCACAACATCTTCACTACCACCGAGCATCGCATGGGTATCGTTGCATCAGGTATTGCCTACAACTATTTGATGGAACACTTCCCCGCAGGAGCTCCATTCAACGTACTTAAAGTTTCGCAATATCCTCTGCCTTTGACACAAATCAACGATTTGGCTCAACGTTGCGACAAGATTTTGGTACTCGAAGACGGTCAACCCTTTATCGAAGAACAATTGCGTGGCGTAATCAAGAACGACAACATCGAGATATGTGGTCGTCTCTCAGGCGACGTACCCCGTACAGGTGAGCTTACTCCCGACAACATTCGCAAAGCTCTCGGTATAGACGATGCACAAGTATTCGAGCCTTCGCCACTTGTAGTACCTCGTCCACCTGCATTGTGCCAAGGTTGCGGACACCGCGATATGTACACCGCTCTCAACGAAGTGGCTGCCGAGTTCGAAAATACTCGCGTATTCAGCGATATAGGTTGCTACACACTCGGCTTCTTGCCTCCCTATCGTGCCATCCACTCGGTAGTCGACATGGGTGCTTCTATCACAATGGCCAAGGGTGCATCCGACTCGGGTCAATATCCTGCCGTAGCTGTTATTGGCGACTCTACTTTCACCCACTCGGGTATGACAGGATTGCTCGATGCAGTTAATGAAAATGCCGACATTACAGTTATCATTTCCGACAATCTTACCACAGGTATGACCGGTGGACAAGACTCGGCTGGTACAGGTCGTCTCGAACAAATATGCCAAGGTATAGGTGTCGATCCCGCACACATCCGCGTAGTAGTGCCTTTGGCAAAGAACAAAGAGGAAATGAAACAAATCATCCGCGAAGAGTTCGCTTATCACGGTGTTTCTGTCATCATCCCTCGCAGAGAGTGTATTCAAACAGCAAGACGTCACAATAAAAAATCTTAATCTTATGCGTACTGATATTGTACTTTCGGGTGTAGGAGGACAAGGTATCCTCTCTATCGCCACCATCATAGGAGCAGCGGCCATCAACAAAGGCCTTTACATCAAACAAGCCGAAGTTCACGGTATGAGCCAACGTGGAGGTGATGTTCAGTCTAACCTGCGTCTCAGCTCCGACCCCATCAGTTCCGACCTCATTCCCCTTGGCGGTGCCAATCTTATCATCTCGCTCGAGCCTATGGAGGCCTTGCGTTATCTCCCTTATCTCGATAAGGAAGGTTGGATTATTACCAATACAGCTCCATTCGTCAATATCGACAACTATCCCGATGCCGAGGAGTTGAGCAAGACTCTTGCCCAGTTGCCTCACGTTATAGCCATCGATGTTGATGCAATAGCCAAGCAAGTAGCTTCGCCTCGTGCAGCCAATATCGTCCTGTTAGGTGCAGCAGCTCCTTTCTTGGGAATTGACATTACCGAACTCGAAGAGGGTATCCGCACCATCTTTGGTCGCAAAGGCGACGATGTAGTAGAAATGAACATCAAGGCCTTGCGTGCCGGATGTGAGTATGCACAACAAAACATCAAGTAATCATGGAAGTTCCGTTTAGAAAAGATGTTGTCGATAATATATTGTCTGACTTGAATATTCAACAGATAGGTAATGCTACCATCCGTCAGACTGTTGCCGTGTCAAAGCGTCTTGAAGAGGCTACCGGTCAGCCATTTATCCACTTTGAGATAGGTGCCCCCGGCATCCCGGCTTGTCAAGTAGGTGTAGAAGCTCAGAAGGCTGCCCTTGACCGCGGTGTCGCCAATATATATCCCGACATCAACGGTATACCCGAGTTGAAAAATGCTGCTTCACGTTTTGTCAAAGCCTTCCTCAATGTCGATGTAGCTCCTTCGGGATGTGTACCCTCGGTAGGTTCTATGATGGGCGTGTTCGGTGCATTCATCTTGTGTCGTCACCTCTACAAGGAACGCGATACCATCCTCTTCATCAATCCCGGTTTCCCTGTACAACCTCTCCAAGCCAAAATATTGGGTTACAACCGTGTCGACTTCGATATATACGACAATCGTGGAGAGAAACTCTATGAGCGACTCGACTCGATACTTGCATCGGGCAAGATTGCTGCCATTATTTACTCCAACCCCAACAACCCATCTTGGGTATGTCTCACTGAGAAAGAGTTGGAATATATTGGCAAACTTGCCACCAAGTACGACACAGTGGTACTCGAAGACTTGGCATACCTCTGCATGGACGTTCGCACCGACAAGGGTAAACCTTTCCAAGCTCCCTACCAACCCTCAGTAGCTCACTACACCGACAACTATATCCTTATGCTTTCAGGCTCTAAGATATTCAGCTATGCCGGTGAACGTATAGCCGTTACTGCCATGTCCGACAAGTTGGCTGCACGCAGTTTCGACTACCTCCGCGAAGAGTGGGGTATGAAGACAGTAGGCGATGCCATGGTTTACATCGTTACATATGCACTATCGTCGGGCGTATGCCATTCGGCACAGCATGCCTTGGCAGCCATGTACAATGCTGCTTGCGATGGCACTCTTAACTTTGTTGAGGACACTCGCCTATACGCCACGCGTGCCGAGCGTGTCAAAGAGATATTCATTCGCAACGGTTTCCACATCGTCTACGACAAAGACTTGGATGCCGACATCAGCGATGGTTTCTTCTTCACCATGGGACGCAAAGGTTTCACCGGCGATGAACTTCTCTCCGAGTTGTTGCGTTATGGTATATCGGCCATCTCGTTGAAGTCGACCGGTAGCCGTCAAGAAGGTATCAGAGTGTGTACATCGAAAGTTGCCGAGAGCGATTACGATACACTCGACTATCGCCTCAAAATCTTCGATGAAAATAATAAATAATGTGTAATTATATGACAGAAGCCCGTTTTATGACTGCCGCCGAAGCGGTAAAATTGGTAAAATCGTATGACAAAGTATATGTGCAAGGCAGCACCTCCATTCCCGAGGTGCTGTGCCAAGCACTTGCCGACCGTCACAGCGAGCTGACCGGTGTCGAGGTTTACTCGGCCTTCGGTGTTGCACGCGGTGTCGCTCCATACAGCTTGCCCGAGTATCGCGACTCATTCATTGTCAAGAGTTTGTTCATTGCCAACAGCGTTCGCGACTCGATAGCACGCGGTGAAGGACAGTGTATCCCCGGTTTCTTGGGCGAAATACCCGAGTTCTTCCGTCAGGGTCTCATACCTCTCGACGTGACATTCCTCAATGTTTCGCTCCCCGACAAGGACGGATATTGCAGCTACGGAGTCTCGGCCGACCTTACCGTATCGGCAGTAGAATGCTCCAAGGTAATCATTGCCCAAGTCAACAAGCAGATGCCATACTCTTATGGCGATGCCCTCATTCACATATCTAAGATTGATGCATGTGTTGAGGTTGATGAACCCCTTGTAGCACTTCCCATCGCTGTTCCTAACGAAAAGGAACAACAGATAGGACGTTACATTGCCGAGCAAATTCCCGATGGAGCAACCTTGCAGATAGGTGTAGGTGGCATCCCCAATGCGGTGTTGACTGCTCTCACATCGCACAAAAACCTCGGACTTCACACCGAAGCCATGACCGATGGTGTAGTGCCTTTGCTGCAAAGTGGTGTCATCAACAACAGTCAGAAAACTGTCCTGCCCGGCAAGTCGCTCGCTTCACTTGCACTCGGTTCACAGCGTCTCTACGACTACATGAACTACAACGAGGACATCATTATCAAAGACGTTGCTTGGTCTAATTTCCCCTTCCGCATCATGCAGAATCCCAAGGTGATGGCCATCAACTCGGCTCTCGAAATAGACCTTACAGGTCAGATATGTGCCGACTCGATAGGTACTCGCATGTTCTCGGGTGTAGGCGGACAACACGACTTCATGTATGGAGGCTCGCTATCGGAAGGCGGTAAAACATTTATCGCTATGCTTGCTGCCTCGGGCAAAGGTGTATCAAAGATTGTACCCACGCTCAAGCCCGGTGCCGGTGTTGTAACAACAAGAGCCCAAGCACAATACATCGTTACCGAGTATGGTATTGCCTACTTACGAGGCAAAGACCTTGCTCAACGTGCCAAGGAACTTATTCGCATCGCCGAGCCTTCTGCTCGCGAAGAACTCGAACGTGCCGCTTGCGAACGCTTCGGACTCAGTTTCCTCCGCATTAAGTAAAATGTTACACATAGTATTAAAAAAAGAGTTGCAATCGCAACTCTTTTTTTCGTCGAGCAATATTTCAGGTAATCACAACCCCTTGTATATATTGAATATCCAATTAATCACTATAATGATAGTGTCGATGAATAATGAGCGATTATTCCATTGTTTAACCAAATGATGCTATCCTTTCAACGCATCGGCTACAACAAATGTGCTGCCACCAATAAAGATAAAGTCATCATCTTGTGCTGCATCTTTTGCTGCTGTAATTGCTTGCTGCACGGTAGGGTAAGTCGTGCCTTGCAGTCCGTGTTGTGCAGCTATGGCGGCCACCTCTTGTGCGGGCAATGCTCGGGCTACTGAGGCTTGTGTGAAATAATAGTGAGCATGACGAGGCAGCAAGGCTATTACTCCCGATATATCCTTGTCGTTAACCATACCTATAACAATGTGCAATGCATGGCATGGTGTGCTATTGAGTTGTCGAGCTATATATTCCATTCCTCCTATGTTATGTCCCGTATCGCATATCATAAGCGGACGTTCGCACAACTTCTGCCAGCGTCCTTGCAGTCCGGTCTTGGTTGTAACATGGGCAAATCCTTCACATATAGCCTCATCACCGATAGTATAACCCATCCGTCGCAACTCGACAACCGCAGTGAGTATTGTGGCGGCGTTCTTCTCTTGGCACAAACCTCCCAGTTCTCCCCACACATCGCCAACGATGGTTCCTCTATACATCCATCCGCTACCCGACGGCTCGGCAGCCGTCATGGTATTGCTCTCTTGTGCAAAACTGATGGGTGCGTTCACCTCTTTGGCTCGTTGCATAAAGACTTCTTTCACATCTCCCTCTGCTTCACCTATCACTACCGGGATGCCCTCTTTGATGATACCGGACTTCTCCCGTGCAATATCACTGAGGTTATCGCCCAGTAACGCAACATGGTCATGGCTGATATTGGTTATGATACTTAGGTCGGGGGTGATAACATTTGTTGTGTCCAATCGACCGCCTAACCCCACCTCTATTACTGCAACATCGACCTTCTCTTGGGCAAAATATTGCATAGCCATGAACGTGGTCAACTCGAAGAATGAAGGACGGAACGAGAGAGCATCATCGCTATACTCTCGCAGAAATCGCTCCACTACATCCTTGGGTATCATCTTGCCGTCAATGCGAATGCGTTCGCGAAAGTCGGCCAAGTGAGGCGATGTGTAGAGACCTACACGATAACCACTTGCGGTAAGAATTGCAGCCAGCGTGTGCGAGGTCGAGCCTTTTCCATTGGTACCTCCCACATGTATCGTGTGGTATTGACGATGTGGATGTCCGAAGTATGCATCTAATGCCTCGGCATTCTCCAACCCCGGTTTATATGCACCTGCTCCCACTTGCTGAAAGGCCGGGAAGCGATTATATAACTCTTCGATTAAACATTCGTAACTTTTCATCTCAGTAAATGATATATCCTGCCACACCGGCAAGAAGAATGATAAATATAGGATGTAACTTAGTAAAGTAGGCCAGTGCCAGCGATAGCAGACAGATGGCTATACTATATGTGTGGTCGGTAAAATTCTCACTATTCATCAGTAGCAATGCTGCAGAGGCTATCAGTCCCACAACGACAGGTCGCAGTCCTTTAAACACACTCTTGATGATAGGATTCTCCTTGTGTTGCAGTATCAGTCGGCTCACAAGCAGTACCAATAAGAACGAAGGCAGGCACACGGCTATTGTTGCCACTATCGACCCCCACACGCTACCCGTTACGGTGTATCCTATGTATGTAGCACTGTTGATTCCTATCGGACCCGGTGTCATCTGCGAGATGGCAACAATATCGGTAAACTCGGTAGGTGTCAGCCAAGGTTCCGTCGAGCCGGCATGTATCACATCGACCGTTTCATGCTGTATGAGCGATAGCATGGCATATCCTCCGCCAAATCCGAACAGACCTATTTTCAAGTAGGTCAAAAACAACGAGAGATATGTCATCATGCGTCACCTCCTTTCGTGCGATGTTGCGACACCACATAATACAAATATCCACCCACAGCACCGGCTATAATACAATAGATGGGCGACACTCCGCACATCCATATAGCCAAAGCGACCACTATGGGTATAACAAATGTATATCGGTTGAGTTTGGCACTCTTGGCAGTGCTGAGTACTGGTACGATAATCAGAGCCACAACAGCCGGACGTATTCCCTTAAAGATACTGGCCACCGCTTCGTTATCGTATATGTTGGTAAAGAACATCGCTATCATCAATATCATGACAAAGGAGGGTAGGATAGTCCCTGTGGCTGCCCACAAGCTCCCTTTCACACCTCGCAATTTGTTGCCCACAAGCACTGCCACATTCACAGCCAATATACCCGGCAACGATTGTGCCACCGCCAGTTCATCGAGAAATTCCTCCCGGCTTATCCACCGATGCCTATCTACTACCTCCCGCTCTATCAGAGGTATCATAGCCCATCCGCCGCCGAAGGTAAATGCTCCTATCTTCATAAATGTCGTGAAAAGTTGCAAGTATAGGTTCTTCATCACGCTTATCTTGTTAGTTGTGTGCAAAGGTAAGAAAATTTATATTACCTTTGTACTCGCTTTTACAGGAACTTCGATAAATTGAACGACTGCCGATGTCTCAGTTTGTTATACATTCCTGTTGCAATTTAATAATTTGTGGTTATTTATCCCTTCCACCCACCTATAAGATGTTTACAGCCAGCGTAAAGAAAAAAGAAAACATTGCCGAGTATCTGCTCTACATGTGGCAGATTGAAGATATTATACGAGCCTACAACCTCGACATCGACCGTATAAGCACCGACATAGTCGATGCTTATACCGATATTACCGACGAGCAACGTAAGATGTTGTTCGAGTGGTACGAAAGTCTGGTAGACATGATGCGTAGCGAAGGTGTTGTCGAAAAAGGTCACATACAGCTCAACAAGAACGTCATCATTGACCTCACTGATCTGCATTTACGACTGCTCAAATCGCCGCGTGAACCTTTCTACACAGCTGCATTCTACAAGGTGTTGCCCTATATCGTCGAGCTGCGTGCCAAGTCGCCCGAGGCACAAGTAGGTGAAATAGAAACCTGTTTCAATGCACTATATGGCATTCTTATGCTGCGTCTGCAACACCACGACGTAAGCCAAGATACGCTTAAAGCTGTGAAAGATATTACCGACTTCATGGCTATACTCACCGAAAAATATCATCAAGATAAAGCCGGTGAACTCGAACTTTAAGGAAACTTCCATAAAAGAGTGTTTCACCTAACAACCGAATTAATCTGTGGAGCTTATAGAAGTTCCCTTAAAACAATACAACATTACAACATTATACCCCTATGAGTACATTGACCGAAGAAATTTCCAAGAGACGAACATTTGCCATTATAAGCCACCCCGATGCCGGTAAGACAACCCTTACCGAGAAGCTATTGCTCTTTGGTGGAGCCATTCACATTGCAGGTGCGGTTAAGTCTAATAAAATCAAAAAAACCGCCACAAGCGACTGGATGGAAATCGAAAAACAACGTGGTATATCAGTGGCCACGTCGGTGATGGGATTCAATTATGGCGATTATAAAATCAACATCCTCGATACCCCCGGTCACCAAGATTTTGCCGAAGATACTTACCGTACACTCACTGCCGTCGACAGCGTTATTATTGTGGTCGATGTGGCTAAGGGTGTGGAGCAACAGACACGAAAACTCATGGAAGTGTGTCGCATGCGTAATACTCCCGTTATCGTCTTTGTTAACAAACTCGACCGCGAAGGTCGCGATGCATTCGATATCCTCGATGAACTCGAAAGCGAACTCAAAATATCGGTTCGTCCCCTCTCTTGGCCTATCGGTATAGGTGCTACGTTCAAGGGTGTCTACAACATGTACGAGCAAAACCTCAACCTCTTTACTCCCAATAAGCAAGTCGTTACCGAACGTATCGAGTTGAGCGACGTAAACAGTACCGAGTTGGACGGGTACATCGGAGAACGTGAGGCTGCTAAGTTGCGTGCCGATCTTGAACTGCTCGACGGTGTATATCCCGAGTTTGAAGTTGAAGACTACCTCTCAGGACAACTCGCACCCGTTTTCTTCGGTTCGGCTCTCAATATGTTTGGTGTCAAAGAGTTGCTCGACTGTTTTGTCAAGATAGCTCCCACACCCAAGAGTGTGCAAGCTATCGAACGTGTAGTCAAACCCGAAGAAGAAAAATTCACCGGATTTGTATTTAAGATACACGCCAACATGGATCCCAACCACCGCAGCTGCATCGCTTTCGTTAAGATTTGCTCCGGTAAGTTTGAACGTAATGCCAACTATAAGCATGTGCGTAGTGGCAAAATGATGCGTTTCAGTAGTCCCACTGCCTTCATGGCTCAGAAGAAATCGGTTGTCGACGAGGCATATCCCGGCGACATTGTTGGTCTGCCCGATACCGGTAGCTTCAAGATTGGCGATACCCTCACCGAAGGCGAAGAGCTACATTTCAAGGGTCTACCTTCGTTCTCGCCCGAGATGTTCAAGTACATCGAGAACAACGACCCCATGAAAGCCAAGCAGTTGCAGAAAGGTATCGACCAGCTCATGGACGAAGGCGTAGCACAGCTCTTTACCAATCAATTCAACGGTCGCAAGATTATTGGCACTGTCGGACAACTCCAATTTGAAGTTATCGAGTACCGATTATTGCACGAATATGGGGCTCAATGCCGCTGGGAACCCATCAGCATGTACAAGGCTTGTTGGATAGAAAGCGACGATGCCGAAGCTCTCGACAACTTCAAGCGTCGCAAGGCTCAATACATGTGTGTCGATAAAGAGGGACGAGATGTTTTCATGGCCGACTCGGGATACGTCTTACAGATGGCTCAAACCGATTTCCCCAAGATTCGCTTCCACTTTACTTCCGAGTTCTAATACTTGGTACATACACCATCGAAACAGCCCGATACGACCTCTTCACAAAGTCGTATCGGGCTGCTTCTTTACAATGGGCTACTCATGGCTCAGTAGCAAAAAGGTGTGGGAAATTCGTTCAAAGTTGTATCTTTGCAGTTATGGAAACAAAGATATTGGAACAATTTGCACGTATAGTACTACCGAGTGAGATACTGGAACGTTTTGAGATAGTAAAAATAGAGACC
>JAFXJY010000018.1 GCA_017531985.1 Bacteroidaceae bacterium | reverse complement strand
TTGAAGTATGGATGAATTAAGTCGTATGGCACTGTGGCATTTAATTTTTTTGTTACAAAAAAGCGACTTCACATAGCACTCTTTTTCAACTTTTAATGTATCTTTGCATGAATATCCACTTCTCTTATTTAGAGAAGTGGAGTGTAAAACCGGATTTACAGGGAGCGGACAAACATATCGTTAAGACTCATCCCAACATCACTTCGACTACATGCGACAAGGAGAGTATAACTACTACTATCAGCACAACAACCAAGAGTAATAGCAATAAGAGGGGTACACACCTATTACTACGAAACCTTGATACATTCTTAGCCATAACACTACACGTTAGGGAATCTCTATCAACTCCACATATTAATAATATATTCGCCGCGAGGAACATCCTCGTGGTTAGTTTCGCGTTTTTTCTTGGTATCTTTCAGCCTCAACCGCATAATAGCCGACGAAATACGATTGACGAGTTGTCTTTTCGCTCGTTACACATGCGGTCGCAACCGAAATCCTCCCAAAGAAAAAACCATTATCTATAACAAAGCATTTGACAGAAGTTCCCTTTGAAAAAAATATAATAATAGTTAGATAGGATGAACGCTATCGGCTGAGTATCGCTACTCAATTACAACTGCAACAGACCATCGGGAAGGTCCATGTGAATGATGCGAGCCTCCTCATCAATGGCTCGCACGAAGGTCTCCTGAATGGGGATGAGCAGTTCACCTCCATCGGGTGTAGCTACCACAAAAAGAGCATTTATTGTGCTATCGTCTATGGCATCGACAACACCCAATTCGCCATGAGTTATATCGGAGATGGTGTAACCAATAAAATAATCATCGGGGGTCGCATCATCCTCATCCTCTATATAGAAACGCTTGGGATAAAAGACATCGAGATTACTGAAAGCCCGAGCCTCGTTTTCGTCGTTAACATCCACAAGTTTCAATAAGGCAGTAGTACCGCTCTTGAAGCGATATTCCTCAATGAAAAAGGGGACGTAAATATTATCGATGCAACAAACGATGTAGGGAGATTCACCACGATCGAAAACGTCATCGGTAAAAGTAAACGAGATTTCGCCACGTACGCCATGAGGCTTATTAAATTGTCCTATTCTTATCAGTTCGTCACGAAGTATCATAAGAGATGTTCTATAAGCAATATTGATATAGTTATAAACGTGTAATGCGGGCACCCAAGGCATTGAGTCGTCGGTCAATATCCTGATAACCACGATCAATCTGCTCGATGTTGTGAATGCGACTGGTACCTTCGGCACTCATGGCGGCAATAAGCATAGCAACACCGGCACGAATATCGGGCGAAACCATGTCACAAGCACGAAGGGGGTGCTTATGAGCCTGCCCAATAACAACCGCCCTATGAGGGTCGCAAAGAATAATCTGAGCCCCCATGTCGATGAGCTTATCGACGAAGAAGAGACGACTCTCGAACATCTTCTGATGTATCAATACGCTACCTTTGGCCTGCGTTGCAACAATGAGAAATACACTGAGCAGGTCGGGGGTAAGTCCCGGCCAAGGAGCATCGGCAAAGGTCATGATAGAGCCATCGATAAATGTATCTATTTCATACACATCATGTTGTGGTATGTGTAAGTCATCACCAATCTGCTCAATGGTTATTCCCAATCGGCGGAAACTGTCGGGAATAATGCCCAAGTTCTCGACCGACGCATTTTTAATGGTAATATCGGAGGCGGTCATGGCAGCCAACCCTATGAACGAACCCACCTCAATCATGTCGGGCAAAATGGTGTGAGAGCAACCGCCCAATGAGTCGACACCATGTATAGTAAGCAGGTTAGAGCCTATACCTTCAATCCTTGCACCCATGCTGTTGAGCATACGAGAGAGTTGCTGCAAGTAAGGCTCACAAGCAGCGTTGTATATGGTAGTCTTTCCTTTGGCAAGAACTGCTGCCATGAGAATATTGGCCGTACCTGTTACCGAGGCCTCATCGAGCAACATATATGTACCCCGCAAGTGCTCGGCACGGATTTCATATACCGACCGTTCGGCATCAATAGAGAGTTCGGCACCCAACTTCTGCATACCGAGGAAGTGTGTATCGAGACGGCGTCGACCTATCTTATCGCCACCGGGCTTAGGCATGCGTGCATAACCATATCGGGCAACAAGTGGACCAAGCATCATTACAGAGCCACGCAAGGCTGCACACTTGGATAGGAACTCGTCGCTGTGCAAAAAGTCGAGATTGAGGTTGGCAGCACAGAACGTATAAGTATTCAACGTGTTGCGAGTCACCTCAACCCCCATATCACGAAGCAATTGTATGAGATTGTTTATATCGCGTATATCGGGAATGTTGTTGATGGTAACCTTCTCGGCGGTAAGCAAAGTTGCACAGATAACTTGCAATGCTTCGTTTTTAGCTCCGCAGGGTGTTATCTCTCCATTCAAGCGGTGACCGCCCTCGACAATAAATGATGACATGGTATAGTTGCTATATATTAATAATGTGTACGAAGTCTTTATTTTTTCTTTTTTTTCTTGCTACCTGCCTTGGCTTGTTGAGGTTGACTATTGTTCTCTTTCAGAGCCTTGGTGTGCATCAAAGGTGTATCAATGCGTATGGTGCCATGCGTGTAATCACGAATGTCTTGCCATATCTTTTCATCATCGACATTATCTTTATTCCAAGTCAGATAAGAACGCTTCATATAATTGGCAAGCATCATTACCAAGGCATCACGCTCTTCACCCTCGGGCATAAGCTGAGCCTTACGCAGCATCTCCTCGGTAATGTTACCATAGTGACGATAACGAATGGAAGTATTGCTATAAGGGACATTCTCGGGAAGTGTATCAAGATTTTCCTTACGAACTATCTCACAAGGGTAATCAATATCGAGCTTAAAGTCGGACATGATAGCCAAGTGATCCCACAACTTGTGCTTGAAGTCGTCAATATCACGCAAGTGTGGGAAAAGGTTGCCCATTATGTTAATGATGGTGTAGGCACATCGAGTGCGTTCTTCACGATCCTCGATAGTGAGACAGTGGTCGACCATCTGTTGAACATTACGCCCGTACTCGGGCATAACAAGTTGTTTCTGTTGCGAATTATATTCTAACATATTGTTGCAATATTGTCTTATAACACTTTGTTTCGGGGTGTAGTAGCTACGAACTCCTTCAAATAGAAGGGCTCATAATAGGCTACATCACGAAAATCGCCTTGGGCAAAAGCACGCTCGGCAAGGGCAAGCATACCGGTAGCCAAGGGATATACATCATCAACGAAGATAGCATTGGGATGGTTTATCACATCGCGACATTTTCCGGCACCATTTCCGCAGAATATAATCTTGTGACGATCAAGTATCTCGGCAAAGGTATTCTCATCGACAATGTATGCACCCACCGGCATAACGGGGTTGAGCGTCTCATCGTAGACTGCGGCATAAACTTCCATGCGACGAGCATCGATCATGGGACATATCCAAGCATCCTCATCGACATCAAATCGGAACATAGCAGTGCAGCACAACAATTCAAGCGTACTTACAGCAATAAGCGGCACATCCATCCCGAAGCATAAACCCTTAGCTTCCGATACACCGATACGCAATCCTGTATAAGAACCGGGACCCGAACTTACCGCCACGGCATGCAACGGGATATTATTGTCGCGAGCATATGCTACTGCTTCTTGAACAAAACCACCCAACAAAGAGGCATGTGACGGCCCATCGAAATCCTGACGGTGAAATTTCACAATGCCGTCGCTCGATACTGCTACCGAACACACCTCGGTTGAGGTCTCTATGTGTATAATATTGGGCATACTGAGGCTTATTTTGAATAAGATGCACAAAAATAACTCTTTTTTTGCAAATTATTGGTTGTTTAAGCAGGAAATAAATTAATTTTGCACAAACATTTGTAAAGACTATGATACAATCAATGACAGGATTTGGCAAAGGCACTGCCGAATTACCCAATAAAAAAATTATTGTTGAGCTGAAATCGCTCAATAGCAAGCAACTCGATCTGTCGACACGCATACCCTCACAGTATCGCGAAAAAGAGATGGACATACGCAGTGAAGTGGCACGCCGACTCGAACGCGGAAAAGTAGATTTAACAATAAGAACCGAGAGCATTAATGCCGAGAGTACATCGCACATCAACATGGGCGTATTGCAAAGTTACTATCGTCAGATCTCAGATGCCGCCGAACAAACCGGCATAGCTACTCCCCAAGACTGGTTCTCAGTATTACTACGCATGCCTGAAATCATGACCACGGAATGTTCCGAGTTGCACGAAAATGAAGCAGCGGCACTGATGAAAGCCCTTGGAGATGCACTCGACCAGCTCGAAGAATTTCGCATGCACGAAGGCCGAGGACTACAAGAAATGTTTACCAACAAGATTGAAAACATCTCCGCCTTGTTGCAAGATGTAGAGCAATACGAGCAAGAACGTATCGACAAAATAAAAGGTCGCATCGTTGAGGGGTTGTCGAAAATAAAAGAAGTCGACTACGACAAGAACCGTCTCGAACAAGAGATGATATATTATATAGAGAAACTCGACATACACGAGGAGAAGCATCGTCTTGCCGACCACCTTCGTTACTTCATAGAGACTATGGATAATGGTCGTGGACAAGGCAAGAAGTTGGGATTTATAGCCCAAGAAATGGGTCGCGAGATAAATACACTTGGTTCCAAATCGAACCATGCCGAGATGCAACGCATCGTAGTACGCATGAAAGACGAATTGGAGCAAATAAAAGAGCAAGTACTTAACATCATGTAAATCGACAAGGTATCATGACACAACGTGGCAAATTAATCATCTTTTCGGCACCATCGGGTTCGGGCAAATCGACCCTTATCAACTACTTGATGCAACAAGACCTGCCATTATCGTTCTCGGTATCGGCTACAAGCCGGTCACCCAGAGGTAGTGAGCAACACGGCAAAGAGTACTACTTTCTTACCGTCGACGAGTTTCGTACACGCATCGCCAACGGAGAGTTTCTTGAATATGAAGAGGTATATCCCGGCAAGTTCTATGGCACACTGAAAAGCGAAGTCGAACGTCTACGCAATGCCGGTCGTCATGTCATCTTCGATGTAGATGTGGTGGGCGGAGTAAACATCAAACAATTCTATGGAGATGAAGCACTCTCTATCTTCATACAGCCACCCTCCATCGAGGCACTACGCACTCGCCTTATAGGTCGTGCTACCGATGCACCCGAAGTGATAGCCACACGAGTAGCCAAAGCCGAGGAAGAACTCACCTACGCCCCACAATTTGATAAAATAGTTATCAACGACATACTTGAAGAGGCTCAACAAGAGGTGTTGTCGCTTGTCGGAAAATTTATTGCAGAATAAAGAATATGAAAATAGGCATTTTCTCAGGTTCGTTCAACCCCATACACATGGGACACATCATGCTGGCAAGCTACTTTGTCGAGTACACAACATTCGACGAGGTGTGGATATTGGTATCACCACACAACCCACTACGCAAACGAACTTCGAAAAACAACGACAATCATCGTTGTGCGATGGTACAGATGGCCATAAGAGGAATGACTCAGATACAATTCAGCGATATAGAATTTACCCTACCGCAACCCTCTTACACCATCAATACCCTCGATGCCTTGCAAGCCGCCTATCCGCAACACGACTTTACGTTGATAATAGGAGCCGATAATTGGCTGCTATTCAACCAATGGTATCAGTCGCAACGCATCATCAACGATTACCATGTGTGCATATACCCTCGACGAGGTTACGATATAGACAGCAACACACTCCCCACAAGAGTAAGCTACATAGAGGCACCCATGATAGAAATATCGTCAACATGGATACGCGAAGGCATTGCCGAAGGACGCAACATGTCGGTATTTCTCCCCAACGGAGTGTATCAATACATACAAGAACATCAACTATACAAAACAATATGATAAATCAGCAAGTATATTCCAAGGATATTGTAGAGTTCGTAACCGTAGGTGTCGAATACTGTTCGCTCATCGAGCAGGCCACTGAGAACGACCGCAAAGAATTTATTCTCAAACTCGTGCGAATACTCCCCTTGCTCTATCTCAAAGCGACACTCCTACCCGAAAACCAAGATGAAGACTTCGACAACCTCGAACAATACGTTACAGAGGAACAGTATATGTATCTCTCCAAGTCGCTGTCGGATGTACTGGGCGAACAAGATGCCTACTTGGAAGTATTCGACAATGACATGGCTTACAGCGACACACCATTGTCGGCAACTATATCGGAAAATCTTGCCGATGTATATCAAGATGTACGCGACATGCTGGAAATATATCGCATGGGCAACGAAGAACTCTCACTGGCCGCCATAGGACGCTGTCGCAACAATTTTATTGAATATTGGGGACAAAGGCTTGTCAATGCCATGCGTCCATTGCATGCTATATGTTTCGACCGCGATGCCGAAGACGTAGATGATTTTATCTCTCACGATGATAATGAGGATAATAATTTCTTATACTAATGAAGTAAGAACAACTCGTATGATGCCACCCGAACGCATAACCATTACCAAAGATATTATCAATACCCTTCCCATTGAGAACTTTTCGGGACAGATTCATGTAATCGATACCGTCGAGCAGGCTCTCGCAAGTATTGAGCAACTGCGACAGCACAACATACTGGGTATCGACACCGAGACACGCCCTTCGTTCAGGAAAGGACACACCAATAAAGTATCACTCATACAATTGTCGACCCACACTGATTGTTATCTTTTTCGCATCAACAAGATAGGTTTAATAGAGGAGTTGCGTCAACTGCTTACCGATGTAAAGATAGCCAAAGTGGGCATATCCCTACGAGATGACCTATCAGTACTGTATCGCGTCAATAAGTTCGAGCCACACAACTTCGTTGACTTACAGAATATCGTACCGCAATATGGTATAGCCGACATGAGCTTGCAGAAAATCTATGCCATCATTTTCGGCAAGAAAATATCCAAGTCACAGCGATTATCTAACTGGGAGGCAACCGAACTATCCATTCCACAACAATGCTACGCAGCCCTCGACGCATGGGCATGCCTGCACATCTATGATGCTCTACAAGCCGGCAACAAATTTTACTACACTATTGCAACTCCATAACATTTCATCAATTACAGAAACTATGAAACCTCTGAAAAAATCGATATTTATACCCTCTATTCTACTCATATACTTGGGTGTTATGGCCTACATGGGACGCGACCAACTCCTATCGGGCAACTATTGGGAATTTTTCGGGATACTCATCGTGACACTGTTGTGCATAATCATGCTCCACATCACATTGCGAAAACAAGAAAAGATACGCGAACGCCGTCGTGCCGAGATGAACAAACACAACACCGACGAAAACTCGGATAAAGAGAACAACCTATAACCGATTATATAAATCGACCTATTACATTCAACAACATGTCATACCTTACCCGCAGTTATGCAGCAAGAGTATGACAATTTGTCCGAACTGACACCATTTAGTACTTTGGCACAGATTTGGATAAATTAAAGGTGTATCACCACAAGAACATAAAAAAAGAAAAATTATAAACCATAAAACATAAAAACGAATTATGAACATTAAGCCTCTGGCAGATAGAGTATTGGTATTGCCTGCTCCTGCCGAAGAAAAAACCATCGGAGGTATCATCATCCCCGATTCAGCCAAAGAAAAGCCCCTCAAAGGTACTGTTGTAGCCGTAGGTAACGGCACAAAAGACGAGGAAATGGTTGTCAAGCCCAACGATACAGTTCTCTATGGCAAATATGCCGGTACCGAACTCGAACTTGAAGGCGAGAAGTATCTCATCATGCGTCAGTCAGATATTCTTGCTATCATCTAATCCATATTGTCTAACATTATAAATATCATACAACAATGGCAAAAGATATAAAATTTAATACCTCGGCTCGCGAAGAGTTGCGTATAGGTGTTGATGCCTTGGCCGATGCCGTAAAAGTCACTCTCGGTCCCAAAGGTCGTAACGTTATCATTGATAAGAAATTCGGAGCTCCTCACATCACCAAGGATGGTGTGACTGTTGCCAAAGAGATAGAACTCGAAGATCCTTTCCAAAACATGGGTGCCCAACTCGTTAAAGAAGTAGCCTCAAAAACAGGTGACGATGCGGGTGACGGTACTACAACAGCTACTGTACTGGCACAAGCCATTGTAAACGTTGGCTTGAAAAATGTTACTGCCGGAGCTAACCCTATGGACCTCAAACGCGGTATAGACAAAGCCGTAGCCAAAGTTGTTGAAGGTATCAAAGCACAAGCACAAGAGGTTGGTGACGACTTCTCGAAAATAGAATCGGTAGCCCGCATCTCGGCCAATAACGATGAAGAGATAGGTCAACTCATTGCCGAAGCCATGCGTAAGGTGAAAAAAGACGGTGTTATCACTGTCGAAGAGGCCAAAGGTACTGATACAACCGTCGAAGTTGTTGAAGGTATGCAATTTGACCGCGGATACATTTCGCCCTACTTCGTGACCAACACCGAGAAGATGGAATGCGAAATGGAGAACCCCTACATCCTCATTTACGACAAGAAAATATCAACCCTCAAAGATATGCTTCCCATCCTCGAAGCATCGGCTCAGAGTGGCCGCCCCTTGCTCATCATTGCCGAAGATGTTGATAGCGAAGCACTTGCCACACTGGTAGTAAACCGTCTGCGTGGCTCATTGAAAATATGTGCAGTAAAAGCACCCGGATTTGGCGATCGTCGTAAAGAGATGCTCGAAGACATTGCTGTACTCACCGGTGGTGTAGTTATCTCGGAAGAGAAAGGTATGCGTCTTGATGCTGCAACAGTAGAGATGCTGGGTCGTGCCGAAAAAATCACTGTAAACAAAGACAATACTGTTATTGTTAACGGATTGGGAAGCAAAGAGTCAATAGAGGCTCGTGTAGCACAAATCAAAGTTCAAATCGAAAACTCGACCAGCGATTACGACAAAGAGAAAATGCAAGAGCGTCTTGCCAAATTGGCAGGCGGTGTGGCTGTTCTCTACATCGGTGCCGCATCGGAAGTAGAGATGAAAGAAAAGAAAGACCGTGTTGACGATGCTCTCAGTGCCACTCGTGCTGCTATTGCCGAAGGTATCGTCCCCGGTGGTGGTGTTGCCTACATCCGTTGCATCGACTCACTCGAAGGCCTGAAAGGTGCCAACGAAGACGAAACTACCGGTATCGAAATCGTACGCCGTGCCATCGAAGCTCCATTGCGTCAAATCATGTCTAATGCCGGTCTCGAAGGTGCCGTTATCCTTCAAAAGGTTCGCGAAGGTCAAGGTGATTATGGCTTCAATGCTCGCACAGGAGTATATGAAAACTTCTTCGAAGCCGGTGTTATTGACCCCGCCAAGGTTACACGCGTAGCTCTTGAAAATGCAGCCAGCATAGCCGGTATGTTCCTCACCACCGAGTGCGTAATAGCCGACAAGAAAGAAGAAAATCCCGCCCCCGCCATGGGTGCTCCCGGAATGGGTGGCATGGGAGGTATGATGTAATAACACAACCTTTTCAATAGAATATAACGGGATGCGTCACGACATGTAACGCATCCCGTTGCATTATGAGATGCACTTTATAGCTCATTTATAGTGACTATGTCAACAAAATACTATACCTTTGCGATAACAATAAGAGAGCTTCTATAAATTGTGTTATAATGGCTTATGGGTTTCCCGGAGGAGAATTTGAAATTTGATTGACAGTACATAGCAAGCTATGAGACAGAAATCAAGACAATAGGAACCCCATAGACTTATGGCACAAAAAAGAATACTCCTTATAACCCACACATTACCAATCAGAGATATTTATAGAAAACTCCACAACATATTTCATCTTATCATGTTTACAAAACATATCCCCAATACGATTACCTGTCTCAACTTGTTATCGGGTTGTGTTGCAGTCATATCGGCACTAACAGGCAACATCCACATGGTCGTATGGTGCATCGCACTGTCGGCAATATTCGATTTCTGCGACGGACTGGCAGCACGCTTACTACATGCATACTCCCCGATGGGTAAGGAACTTGACTCACTTGCCGACTTGATAAGTTTCGGGCTTGCCCCCGCTCTTATGCTCTACACTACACTACAAGAACATCTGCCACAACATCTTACATGGATGGCCTATGCCTCATTGCTCATACCCATCTTTGCTGCATTGCGGTTGGCAAAATTCAATATCGATGACAACCAGTCGACAACATTCAGCGGATTGCCCGTTCCCGCCAATGCCCTGTGGTGGATAGGAGCTTGCCGATTATTGACTGAGAACAATAACGATATTACAACATGGTCAGTAACCGCATCAATACTGCTCTTTTCTTATTTGATGATATGTAACCTACCCATGTTCTCGCTCAAATTCAAAGGGCTGCAATGGAGAGGCAATGAGATACGCTACATTATGATTGCAGCATCGACCTTGTTACTATTGTGGCAAGGTGTAACAGGCTGTGCAAGTGTAATAGGACTATACATACTCCTATCTATACTATGCAAAAAGTTATCAAGCCATCGGTCATGACAAAAATGACATCATGGTTCAATTGGAACAATATTTGATTTAAAAAAGGTACACTCAATAACATAAAAACGAATTACTATGGGATGCCTGTTTAAAAGTTTCGGTTTAATAATAATCATGGCGATAATACTACCTATATTATTGCTCATATCACTATTCGGGCGGGTGAGAAGTCACACACGCACAACCACCGATACCGATGAGAAACCCGAAACCAACCACCAACCACAAAGCGACAACGATGACGTGCCGAGCAACATTGACACTCCCATCGATAGCAGCACGATAGAGTATGTCGACTTTGAAGAAATAAAAGACAATGAGCATTAATATATGCCCGCTGCAACATTGTTATCTCTCAAAAATTCTTACCTTTGCAAAGATTTAGCATAGGAAACGCAATGATAAATTGCGTTGCGTTAATTTATAAATTATTCTTTCGGAGAATTTCCGATTTTGCCTCGACTGCATAGCAGGAAGGCAATTGAGGTCAAAACCCCAAGAGAGCAATAGAAAAACAAACGTGTTCCCAGCACAAATACATATCAGCGGGACCTTCATCAGTTCCCTATACACCTTCTAAAACATTGATACAATGACCGATACAAGAGAACAATTTGAACATGTTATAGGAATATGCCGCGAACTCTTTGCCAAGAAATTGAAAGATTACGGACCGGCATGGCGTATCCTGCGAGCCACATCACTTACCGACCAGATTTTTATCAAAGCCAATCGCATCAGGTCGATAGAGATGAAAGGTGTAAGTCGCATCGATGAGGGAGTACGCTCCGAGCTTATCGGTATAGTCAATTATGGCATCATCGGACTTATACAACTGAGTCTGGGACACTCGGTTCGTGAAGATATAACCAGCGAACAAGCATTAAAGCTCTACGACCAGTATATGACGCAGACCAAGGAATTGATGTACGCCAAAAATCATGATTACGACGAGGCATGGCGACTGATGCGTCCCACATCTTATACCGACCTTATACTCTCCAAGGTACATCGCACCAAGCAGATCGAGGACAATCAAGGTAAAACACTCGTGTCGGAAGGCATTGATGCCAATTACATGGACATGGTCAACTATGCCCTGTTTGGTCTCATAAGAATAGAGTATGGCGAATAATGAACAAAAACATATTGTATCTGACAAGATGACAGCACCCTCGACAACTACACCTTGCAACAAGTGGTTGTCGACTGCAATAATATCGGTACGCATCATTATAGGCTGCGTATTTATCTTTTCGGGTATAGTTAAGCTCATTGACCCATGGGGAACAGCCTACAAAATTGAAGATTATCTGATGGTGGCCAACTTGCGTATCATGTCGCCACTTCCACTAATCACATCCATAGCTCTATCACTCGCCGAGTTATTGATAGGAGTCAACACGCTATTAGGTTCCTACTTCCGCAGCAACCCACTTCTATTACTTATATTCATGATTTTTATGACACCGCTCACATTATTCCTGGCGGTAGTCAATCCCATCCCCGATTGCGGTTGCTTCGGTGATGCCTTACATTTATCAAACTGGCAAACATTTGCCAAGAACGTCGTATTACTAAGCGGAGCCATCTTTTTATATCGATACAATCATTGCGTCAAGTCGGTTTTCCATCGTGAGTTTCAAGCCTTTACCATCATATGGAGCATCATATATGCAACTATCATTGTGTGGATAGCATTGGCGTATATGCCCATTCTCGATTTTCGCCCATTCAAGACAGGAACCGACCTTGCTGCGGCATACTACGGTGAAGGAACACCGGATATAGAATACGACTTCATATATCAACGAAACGGACAACAGGCAACCTTCACAATCGACAACCTGCCTAATCAGGAAGAGGGATGGCAATTTGTCGAACGCAAGCAACGCAGTGGCACATCGGCACAATCGGCCCATAATATACTACTCGAACACTTTACCATATACGATGGCAATGATGAGATTACCGAAGAAATTCTCGATCGGTCGGGATTTAGCTTCATCATGTTCTCACAAGATCTCAATACAGCCAACGACAACCATGTTAACAAACTCAACGAGCTACATGACTATTGCAAAGAATATGGTTATCCATTCTATGCCGTCACAGCCTCATCACCCCAAGAGATAGACGAGTGGTTAGATAACACCGGTGGAGAATATACATTTATGTTTATGGACAAAACCACCATCCGCACCATAGCACGCAACAATCCTTTTGTATTGATACTACGCGATGGCAACATCTATTACAAATGCCCTATATCGCAACTCCCCGACGAGACCGAGTTGACTACTGTATTCGAGGAAGTCGAAAAATGTCAACCCTCGCAACAATTTACCCCACGACAAGCCACCGCATTTGTAATAACATTGCTGGTTCTGCCCATCATCATTTTATACATAGGCGAGCGATTGTTACTAACAATGTTGCGTCAATATCGCAAGAGCAAGAATAAAAAAAACGAACAAACAATAAACAATTAACTAATAATACATTAAAAACTACAAGGTATGAGAAAAAACATTGTCGCAGGCAATTGGAAAATGAACACCACACTCCAAGAAGGTGTAGCGTTGGCCAAAGAAATCAACGAAGCTCTTAAAACCACAGAGACTCACTGTGATGTAATCATAGCAACACCATTCACACACTTGGTGTCAGTTGTCAATTCAGTAGAGGCAAGTCGCATAGGTGTAGGTGCCGAGAACTGTGCCGACAAGGCCGAAGGTGCATTTACCGGTGAAGTATCAGCACGCATGGTAGCATCGACAGGTGCCAAGTATGTCATCTTGGGACACTCTGAGCGTCGTGCCTACTACCACGAGACTGCCGATATATTGAAAGAGAAAGTAACCCTTGCCTTGGAAAATGGTCTTACTCCCATCTTCTGCGTAGGCGAAGTATTGGCAGAACGCGAAGCCGAACAACACTTTGACGTTGTAGCTGCACAAGTAAAAGATTCGCTCTTTAACCTCACAGCCGAAGACTTTGCCAAGATTATTATCGCATACGAGCCGGTATGGGCTATTGGTACCGGTAAGACCGCCACAGCCGACCAAGCACAAGAAATACACGCCTTTATCCGCAAGACCATTGCCGAAAAATATGGCAATGAAATAGCTGACAACACATCTATCCTCTACGGAGGTAGCTGCAAGCCCTCTAATGCAGCCGAATTGTTCGCCAAGCCCGATGTTGACGGAGGACTTATCGGTGGTGCTGCACTCAAAGCAAGTGACTTCATGGGTATAATTACAGCATTTTAATAAAAATACCTGACCATATAAGTCTGCAAAAATAAGAAAAATGCTTATTTTTGCAGACTTTATCATTTTAAGGGAACATACTAATAAGCCAATGATATGAGAAACTTGTATAAATATATCGTTCAGATAGTGCTTACAGCATGCTGTACGGTCCTTATGCACCACGCAACAGCTCAATCGGTCGTACGCGATACATCGATTGTGCAATATCTCGAACGCAGTAACACCGGAGGCACTGTGAAGATTTCACAGCCCGTCGAACTTACCCACCGCGTGTCGCGTGTCAACAGCGATGAACAAGAAAACGGCTTGGTAGTAATGCCCATCTACCGCATACAACTATTCTCGGCCAACAACAGCAATGCCAAAGCACAAGCCGAGAAGTTGGCTCTTGAAGTAGAAGCCGAGTTTCCCGACCTGCCCCTAAACGTAAGCTACGCATCGCCCTTTTGGCGACTACGAGCCGGTGAATTTCACACTCGGGAAGAAGCACAAGCCATGCAATACCTCATACAGAGCAAATTCCCTGAAATGGAACGAGGCATACTCATCATTCGAGAACGCGTAAATGTTCCCGTACATAATTATTCAAACGACTGATTTTCTTACCAATGAATTACTCCAACGACACCCTTCTCGACGAAGAGACACTCCAACAACTGGAGTATCACTACCGCTGCATACTCTCACTTTTAGGCGAAGATCCCGACCGCGAAGGCCTAAAAAAAACACCTCGTCGTGCTGCCAAAGCGATGTCCTATCTCACACATGGCTACCGGAAAAACGACCGCGATGTTATCGAATCGGCCATCTTTGAATATGCAGGTTCGCAAATGATTATCGTGCGAGACATAGAGTTCTACTCCATGTGCGAGCACCATATACTTCCCTTCTTCGGCAAGGTACACATCGGATATGTACCCAATGGCAACATGATAGGCCTCAGCAAGATAGCTCGCTTAGTCGAAGTATTTGCTCGCCGACTGCAAGTACAAGAGAGACTCACCAAGGAGATATGCGACAGTCTCTTCAATACACTGTCGACACATGGAGTCATTGTGATGATAGAAGGTCAGCACTTGTGCATGCAGATGCGAGGCATAGAAAAACAAAACGCCGTAACCACCACTCTCGAATACACCGGGTGTTTCGAAGATGAAAACAAGCGTTCAGAGTTTCTACGACTCATCAATCGATAACTTTTTCTTCATCGCAACAAACTCATTTACAGCATATAAAATATTTTTTTCAAAAAAATATGCAAAAAATGGTGCTTAGATTTGCTCAATCCAAAAAGTTGTCGTATCTTTGCAACCGCAATCGCGAAAGTAGCTCAGTTGGTAGAGCATAACCTTGCCAAGGTTAGGGTCGCGGGTTCGAGTCCCGTCTTTCGCTCAACTCATCCAAGCGAGGATGAGCGAGCAACAAAATTGACAACAAAAAATGCGAAAGTAGCTCAGTTGGTAGAGCATAACCTTGCCAAGGTTAGGGTCGCGGGTTCGAGTCCCGTCTTTCGCTCTCACTATGTGAGCGACGCGAGTATCAAGCCCAAGTGGCGGAATTGGTAGACGCGCTAGTTTCAGGTTCTAGTGATTGAAAGGTCGTGCAGGTTCGAGTCCTGTTTTGGGCACTCAGCCTATCGCAACATAGTGAAACATAAAGATACTTGTCCGGGTGGTGGAATTGGTAGACACGCTACTTTGAGGGGGTAGTGGGCGTAGGCCTGTGTGAGTTCGAATCTCATCTCGGACACTGAAAAAGAGAAATTGTCGCAAGACGATTTCTCTTTTTTTTTATTAATCCCCCGTCCAACATCAAGGTCATACTTTCCCCGAGAGGTTATGGGGGGATAGTAGAAAAGGTTCCGTCTGAAATTCCGGTGGAGAGCGAAAAATGGGACACCCGAAAAATCAGCACATAAAATCGGGGCGTTTTTTTTAGAAACTGCCACCACACCTCACCCTGTATCTATATCCTCTATTGCATGGAACCACCTGAATAAGAGAGGCAGAAGAAACATAAGGAGGCAACTCACGAGCAATAAATAAGGGTAACAAATCCACATCGACACTATCACCGACAACAAAAAGTGATGCTGTCGACATCAGCCCACCACCATTTCGATAGTGACAACCACGATGCAGGTCGGTAGCATAACTCCACATAGCAGCAGGCGATGGCGAAGCAAAGAGGATACCATCGCGAGCTGTAAGCCAATATTGTTCAGCAGTAATCAACTCAGGAATAAACCATCGACGCATAGCAACACTATCAGCTCGATAACCATAGGGCGTATGGACACTCAATAATTCGAGCGACAAAACATCGGGTTGCACAATAGGAACCGACAACACGACATCAGGCATTGCACCATCAGCCACAGAAGGCATATAAGCAAGCGTAAACACCGACGAAAGTGCTTGGTGATGCGACGAAAGTTGCAACTGCACCGCCATCATCGCACGACGTGATATAAGCGTTGTATCAATCATCATTGCATCACCCAATCCCTCTATACAATCATCCTGCACCCAACGCATATCACACCCATCCTCCGCAAGATGTATATCGTTATAATGATAGCCACCGGCATAATACACAACACCACAATGCGACAAACGCTGCACCTCGTCAATAAATGAAGCAAGAGCCGTATCGACATCATGAGGCACCAACAGTCGTTCACGATAACTACACCCCATTATACCGGGAGCAGCATAAAGGTGCAGAAAACTATTTTCACGAGTTGCAAAGTGATACATTCGACCTTGACCCAGCACCTCCTCGACCGGAGCATAACCATCACACAGGAGAGTAGTTATACCATCAATAACACGACACACATCATCCTGAGAGGCCGCACACCACAAGACAACATCGCCCGACGAATATCGAGCAATATACAACGGTCGCGTCACATCGACTATCCGCCCACCCCACACAGAGGGCGGCGGCAACAACGAGTCGGGAAGATTAGGCAAGTCACTCCATTGCACATTTTTCACATCATTTACCAAGTAGATACAGGCATCGGCAGGTTGCGAAATGTAGTGCGAAACCTTGCAACAGAGATACATTTCGCGTTCGTTCTGCTCGTTCGACAAGTAGAACAAGCACAACCCCATAATGCCGCACACAAGCAGCAAAACAGCAATAACAGACACTATAAGATTACGACGAACAGCCATCGATACAAAGTTAAATATTTTTTTCCAACACCACTACATAATATGATTTTTTTTCGTACATTTGCGAGATATAGCCATCGCCGTCAAACGACGGCCGTAAAAAAGAAAAAGAAAATAATTATAATAAAGATAGAACTATGAAATTCATTGTATCGAGTACAGCACTGCTGTCGCACTTACAAATCATCAGCCGAGTCATCAACTCCAAAAATTCAATGGCGATTCTCGAAAACTTTCTATTCGAGTTGAAAGGCAACAATCTTACCGTAACAGCCTCCGATCAAGAAACGACCATGAACACCACCATCGAAGTGGTAGAAGCATCGGGAGAAGGACGCTTTGCCGTATCGGCCAAAATACTGCTCGACCCATTAAAAGAACTACCCGAGCAACCTCTTTCGTTCGAAATCAACGACGACAATCTTGAAATTTTCATCAATTACCAAAACGGTCATTTCAATCTGATGGGAGTCAACGGTAGCGAGTATCCCCAAGCACGCCCATTGAGCGACGAGGCAGCAACCATCACTATGCCAGCCGAGCGATTGCTCAAAGGCATCGGCTACACACTCTTTGCCACAGCCGACGACACCTATCGTCCCATCATGAACGGTATCAATTTTGACATCTTCCCCGACAACATAGCATTTGTAGCCTCGGATATTCACAAATTGGTACGCTTCCGCGACCTCTCCATCCAAGCCGGGCTGCGAGCTTCATTCATCCTTCCCAAGAAACCCGCTACGCTGTTAAAGGCAATACTTCCCAAGGAAAGCGAAGATGTAAATATAACATTTGACGAGAAGAGTGCACGATTTACCCTCTCCAACTTTGTACTCACCTGCCGTCTCATCGAGGGCAACTACCCCAACTACAACTCGGTTATACCACAGAACAGCCCTAATGTACTCACAATAGACCGTTCATTGTTTGTCAACGTATTGCGTCGCGTATCAGTATTCTCCGACCAAGCATTAGGTCTAATTGAACTCGCTTTCGACGATCATCACATGGTCGTATCGACACAGAACATCGATTACTCAATATCGGCTACCGAGACTGTCAACTGCAACTACATGGGTACACCCTTTACCATTGGATTTAATGCCCCCAAGCTCATCGAGGTGTTCAACACCATCCAGTCGGATGAAGTAACTGTGGCACTTTCCGATGCAAGTCGTGCCGGTGTAATATGCCCGCTCGAAAATGACGAGAACGAAGAGTTGCTCATGTTGCTTATGCCCATGTTGCTCAACAAGTAAAGAAGCACAATAATGGAACTGAAACTGCAAAAACCCATCGTATTCTTCGACCTCGAGACCACCGGGACCAATATCATAGACGATCGTATTGTCGAGTTGTCTTACATCAAAATATACCCCGATGGACACGAAGAGAGTGCTACGATGCGTATTAACCCCGGTCGTCCCATTCCTCCTGCGGCAACAGCCGTACATCACATCACCGATGCCGACGTTGCCGACAAGCCTCTATTCGAGCAAGTTGCCAAAGAGCTTGAACGCATTTTCAGCAACGTAGATATTGGAGGATTTAATAGTAACCGCTTCGATGTGCCATTGCTGGTTGAGGAATTTCTGCGTGTAGGAACCAATATAGACTTCTCAAAGTGTCATTTTGTCGACGTTCAGACCATTTTCCACAAAATGGAACAACGCACCTTGTCGGCTGCCTACCAATTTTATTGTGGCAAGGAACTCGACGGGGCACACTCGGCCGATGCCGACACACGAGCTACATACGAAGTACTGAAAGCACAACTCGACCGATACGGTAATTTGCAGAACGATGTAAAATTTCTGTCCGATTTTTCGACACAAAACCGCAATGTCGACTTTGCCGGTCGCATCATATATAACGAAAACGATGTTGAAGTATTCAACTTCGGTAAATACAAAGGCATGCCTGTTGCCGAAGTAATGGTACGCGACACCGGATATTACAACTGGATCATGCAAGGTGACTTCCCTCGCAACACCAAGGATGTGATTACACGCATACGCCTACGAGGACTTAACACCAATACACGCTAATAAACATATGACACTCAAAGGTAAACATATCGTACTGGGCATTACCGGCAGTATAGCAGCCTACAAAGCCGCTTATCTGCTACGAGCCTTTATCAAGAAAGGTGCCGAGGTGCAAGTAGTCATCACTCCGGCAGGAAAAGAGTTTATAACCCCTGTGACACTTTCGGCATTGAGTGGCAAGCCCGTAGTGAGCGAATTTTTCACAGCCAACGATGGTACTTGGCACAGTCATGTCGACTTAGGGTTATGGGCTGATGCCATGGTCATAGCACCTGCAACAGCCTCATCGATAGGCAAAATGGCTCATGGCATAGCCGATAATATGCTCATCACCACCTATCTGTCAAGCAAAGCACCTGTATTTATAGCTCCGGCAATGGACTTGGATATGTTTGCCCATCCGTCAACCCAGCACAACCTCGACCTGTTGCGTTCCTATGGCAATCACATCATAGAACCGACATCGGGCGAGTTAGCAAGTCACTTGGAAGGCAAAGGTCGCATGGAAGAACCTGACCGCATAGTTGCCATCATTGAGGATTTTTTTGCAACGCAACAGTCGTTGTCAAAAAAAAAAGTGATGATAACAGCCGGTCCGACATATGAAAAACTCGATCCCGTACGTTTTATAGGTAACTACTCATCGGGCAAAATGGGATTTGCCATAGCCGAAGCGTGTGCCAAGGCCGGAGCCGAAGTTACACTTATAACCGGTCCCGTATCACTTACAACACACCATCCCGGCATTACTCGCATCGATGTAGAGAGTGCCGATGAAATGTATGAAGCTGCTACCGCCTCTTTTACACAAAGTGATGCAGCCATCATGTGTGCAGCCGTAGCCGACTACAAGCCGGCTACATGCAGCCAACAGAAGATGAAACGCAGTGGCGATGACTTGACATTGCAACTTGTACCCAATCGCGACATAGCTGCGGCCTTGGGTAAGATCAAGAAAAAGGGACAATGCTTGATAGGGTTTGCATTGGAGACCAATGATGAAGCTACCAACGCACAAAGCAAGTTGGAGAAGAAGAATCTCGATTTCGTGGTACTCAACTCATTACAAAACCCCGGAGCCGGATTTCGTCATGATACCAACCAAGTAACTATCATCGAACGAAATGGTCAATCGACCGACTATCCCTGCAAACCCAAGAGCGAAGTAGCCGATGATATAGTAGCACTTTTGGCTCAATACCTAAACAGATAGAGATATGAAACGATACACTCTTGCCCTGCTCCTCCTCTTCATGGTGATACCCTCAATGGTAGCACAAGAGTTAAATTGTCGCGTAGTTGTTAACAGCGACAAGATACAAGGTACGAACAAGGAGGTATTCAACACGTTGCAGAATGCGATATCGGAGTACATGAATGATACTAAATTTACATCAGTACAACTCTCTCCTACCGAACGCATAGAGTGTACGTTACAATTCATCGTATCGGAATATACCGACGAGCGATTTGTGTGCCAGTTGCAGATACAATCGCGTCGTCCCGTCTACAACAGCTCTTATACATCGACACTTATCAACTTTCAGGACAACGAGGTAGAATTTAATTACAAAGAGTACGACCCACTCATCTACTCATCATCGACCTACGAGAACAATCTCACATGCATACTCAACTTCTATGCTTACATGATATTGGGAATAGACTTTGACAGCTTCACCTTGTACGGTGGCGATGCATTCTACGAGATGGCTCGCACCATGGTATCGTTAGGACAGTCGACACAAGAGCCGGGCTGGAAGGCCTTTGAGAACAACCGCAACCGCAGTGCCATATTGGCAGCATTTACCGAGCCTGCCACCAAGCCGTTTCGCGAAATGTGGTACAACTATCACCGCAAAGGCATGGACGAAATGGTGTTGGGAGTAGCCAAGGCTCGCTCGACCGTTGGCAAGTCACTATCTATACTCCCCGAGCTATATAGCAACAACTCCACGTCGGTTATTTTCCCCATGTTTAAGGAAGCTAAATTCGATGAGATTATCAACATCTACTCCAAAGCCTCCTCGACCGAAAAGAGCGACATGTATGACTTGCTGATAGACATATACCCATCGGAAAATAATATTCTTGAAAAAATCAAAGAAGAAAGCCGTTGATACCCCATGATAAGAAGATTAGTAATACGCAATTACGCACTGATTGAAAGCCTTGACATAGAATTTGAGAAAGGTTTTTCAGTCATCACGGGCGAGACAGGTGCCGGTAAGTCAATTATACTGGGAGCTTTGTCACTAATTTTGGGACAACGCATTGACACCAAGGTAGTGACCGATACAACACAAAAAACTCTTGTAGAAGGTACTTTCGAGATAGCCGATTACCAACTCGAGTCGTTCTTTGAAGAGAATGACCTTGAATACGATGCTCACGAATGTATCATCCGTCGCGAGATTTCACCCACCGGCAAGTCACGAGCTTTCATCAATGACACACCGGTAACTATTGCCCAACTCAAACAATTGGGTGAGAATCTTATCGACATCCATTCGCAGCATCAGAATCTGCTCCTTGCCGACCGCTCTTTTCAGTTGCGACTGGTCGATGTATTGGCAGGGAATGCCTCTCAACTGGCTGCATACCAAGCAGCCCACGAGCAATACTTAACCGTCGAAACCAAGCTGCAAGAGGCTCGCAAACGTCTTGATGATGCTCGTAAGGATGAAGATTACCTCCGTTTTCAATACACACAATTGGTCGAAGCCCGGCTTGTAGAGGGTGAACAGGAGGAATTGGAAAGCGAACAAGAACGGCTCACTCATGCAGGCGACATCAAAGAATCATTATACAAAATCACCTCGTTGTTGGAAAATGACGAGGGAGGTGTACTTCCGGCACTCAACACAATAGTGTCACGCACACGCAGTCTGACGAACTTTTTCTCCGAGGCTCAACAAGCAGTCGACCGCTTGGAAAGTTCGCTTATTGAGTTAAAAGATTTACATGCTACATTCTACGACTGGAACGAAGGACTTGCCGTAGATCCCGACCGCCTTGAATGGGTAGAGACTCGTCTCGATACATTATACACACTGCAACAAAAACATCATGTCAATAGCATAAGCGAGTTGATAGACATACGCAACCACTATGCACAAATACTGGCGGGAATTGACAACAGCGATACAGAAATAGCCGCATTAGAGCAAGAACTGAAAACAGTCGAATCGGAGCGACAATCGGCTGCCGAAGCACTCACTGCCACTCGCACTCAACAGGTTACACACATCGCTCAACACTTAGCAGATGAACTGAAACCATTGGGTATGCCTCATGTTCGCATATCCATAGATATAGAACCCTGCGAATACTATAAGATGGGAGCCGAACAAGTTGTGATACGCTTCTCGGCCAACAAGAATCAACCATTACAACCCGTATCGGATGTTGCATCGGGGGGCGAAATATCACGACTGATGCTATCAATCAAGTCACTTGTAGCCGATGCATTGTCGTTGCCAACCATCATATTTGATGAAATAGACACCGGCGTATCGGGCGACATTGCCGCACGCATGGGCAACATCATGAAACGTATGTCACAATACATGCAAGTGATTACCATCACACATCTACCACAAGTGGCAGCCATAGGCGACCGTCAATATCGAGTATATAAAGAAAACAGCGAAGAGACAACACGCACACACCTATCACTCCTCAACGAAGAAGAGAGAGTGGAAGAAATAGCACGCATGCTCAGTGGCACCACACTATCGGAAGCTGCCCTCAATAATGCACGCGTATTACTCACCACACAAGAATAGACCCACATGGATAAGAATGACTACATCTTCGGCATACGAGCCGTCATAGAGGCAATAGAAGCCGGTAAAGAGATAGACAAGATACTGGTTAAAAAAGACTTACAAGGAGAGTTGGCTCACGAATTGTTTGCCGCAGCACGCACCATTGGCACCCCCATTCAACGTGTGCCGGTGGAACGTATCAACCGTATTACGCGTAAAAATCACCAAGGAGTTGTAGCCTTCCTATCGGCTGTCGAATACCACACCCTCGACACTCTTGTTCCATCACTATACGAATCGGGCGAAACACCATTTATCGTACTATTGGATGGAGTAACCGATGTACGCAACTTTGGAGCCATCGCTCGTACTTGTGAGTGTGTTGGAGCTAATGCCATTGTCATTCCGGCTCGCGGCAGCGTAACGGTTAATGCCGATGCTATCAAAACATCGGCCGGAGCATTACATACCCTGCCGGTGTGTCGTGAACGAAGCATTCAAGATGCTGTTAAATACCTCCACGATAGTGGTTTCACCATTGTTGCAGCATCGGAAAAATCGGATAAGAATTACACCCAAGTCGACTATACCGCCCCCACAGCCATCGTGATGGGAGCTGAGGATACCGGAGTATCACCGGCAGTGCTACGTCATTGTGATGAAATGGTAGCCATCCCCATGCGAGGCAATATAGGCTCACTCAACGTATCGGTTGCTGCGGGTGTTATGATGTACGAAGTTGTGCGTCAACGTGGATGACTGCAAAGAACAGATAAATAAAAAACCTATACCGGACGATACACTCCTCCCGGATAGGTAATGACACGTCCTTTAAATTCGAGTTCGACAAGGGTCGCCGACAAGGTAGCTATGGGAGTATCCAATTCAATAGCCATACTATTTATCTGACCTTCACCTTGTGCAATGAGGTAGTTCATGACACGCTGCTCATCGCCCGTAAGGGTCACATCATTAGTGGCAGTAAGAGTAGCCTGAACCGATTTATGGGAACGGACAGTCCACCCCATAGCCTCTATAAAATCATCGGCACCGGTAAGTAAAGCAGCACGATTGCTGCGTATAAGATTGTTGCACCCCATCGATGAAATATCGCCCACTCGACCCGGCAGAGCAAAGACATCGCGATGATAGTCGCCGGCAATGTTAGCCGTAAAGAGCGATCCACCCTTTACCCCCGACTCGACCACCACCACCGCATCGGCTACCCCTGCTACGATGCGGTTGCGAGCCAAGAAAAATCCTTTATGCACAGTTTGTTGCGAGGAGTACTCAGTGAGCAATCCCCCACATTGCAACATTTCGACCGCCGTATTACGATGTTGAGCAGGATAAATGGTGTTAAGTCCATGAGCCAACACACCCACCGTAGGCAATCCGCAACGAAGAGCCGCCCGATGAGCCGTAACATCAATACCATAGGCCAATCCACTGACAATAAGCGTATCGGGGCATACGTCGGCAAGGTCGCGAACAAAAGTCTCAACAAAACTACGTCCATAGGGAGTGGCATGACGTGTTCCCACGATGCTCACTACCCGAGAGGCTTGTAACGAGGCATTTCCCTTATAATAAAGCATCAGTGGAGCATCGTCACACTCCAAGAGCCGCTGAGGATAGTCTTCATCTGTAAAGAAAAGTGGTGAAATATTATTCTTGCGAATGAATGCAACCTCCGACTGAGCATCTTTCAAAGCCTTGCCTCGCTCCACCTCCGAGAACAATGAGCTGTCCCATCCGGTCAACTCGGTCAGTTCACGCTGCGATAAAGTAAAAAAAACCGATACATCGCCCGTCAATTCCACAAGTTTGTCGGCAAGTATACGGTTCATACCCTTGACACTCGCCAAGGCTATGCGATAACGCAGTTGTTCATCAACAAAGGTATCCATCAACAATTATTTTTCGTCGGCATACTGACCAATGTATGGAGCAAACTCTTCACCCCGGGTAGGACGTCCGTTACGGGTACACACTGTCTCGACCACTGCACTGACACAACATTCGCCCGAGTGCTTGTAAATGTCTTGATAGAAAACATACTTGATACCCACACGACGCACATAAAGTCGGCACACAAAACTATCACCACTACGCAACGGTGTGCGATAACGAATGTCAACACGAGTAACTACGGGCGATATACCTTGTGAGACCATCTCACCGAAACCGGGTCCGAGTGTCAAAAGAAATTCGTGACGAGCATGTTCAAGATAATGCTGATAGTTGGCATTGTTGACAATTCCTTCCATATCGACTTCGTAGTCGCGTACCTTGAAGTCGAGTTCATATACATAAGGGGCTTCCATGTGTTGTTATTCTTCGTCGGTGGTATCTTCTTCGTAGTGCTGGAATAAAAAGTCGTTGTAAGGGAAACGTTGCGTGTGTATCTCCTTGACACGCTGATACAACATCGCCTTCAACTCCTCGATATTGCTCCTCTCGGTGGCCGAAATAAAGATGCAACTATCGTTCATCTTAGCCATCCACGTTTCACGCAACTCATCGAGCGAAATATTTTCGCGAGTGCGAGGTGTAAGGTCATCGGCTGCCTTCTCAACATAAGTAAAAGCATCTATCTTATTGAATACTATAATCATAGGCTTTTCCTCATTAGGACAGATGTCATGCAGGGTGCGATTGACAACCTCAATCTGCTCCTCAAATGCCGGATGCGAGATGTCTACTACATGCACCAACATATCGGCTTCGCGAACTTCATCGAGTGTCGACTTGAACGAGTCGACCAAGTGTGTAGGCAGCTTGCGGATAAAACCCACTGTATCGGAGAGCAAGAATGGCAGATTATCGATAATAACCTTGCGAACTGTGGTATCGAGAGTGGCAAATAATTTGTTCTCGGCAAAGACATCCGACTTGCTAAGCAAATTCATCAATGTAGATTTACCCACATTGGTGTAACCGACAAGAGCCACACGCACCATCTTACCTCGGTTTTTGCGTTGGATAATCTTCTGACGGTCGATGTTGCGAAGTTCCTCTTTCAGTCGCGATATACGGTCAAGAATGATACGACGGTCAGTCTCTATCTGCGTTTCACCGGGGCCACGCATACCTATACCACCACGTTGCCGTTCAAGGTGTGTCCACAAGCGAGTGAGTCGAGGCAGCAGATATTGATATTGAGCCAGTTCGACCTGCGTCTTGGCATTGGCAGTCTGAGCTCGCAAAGCAAAAATGTCAAGTATAAGACTGGTACGGTCAAGAATTTTCACCTGCAATTCACGTTCGATATTCTGCATCTGCTTAGGCGACAGTTCATCATCAAAGATAACAAGTCCCACACCACCCTCTTCGTCTTCGGCAGTCATTTCGATATAGTCTTTTATCTCCTGCAACTTACCTGTACCCACATAGGTACGAGGGTTGGGGTAATCGAGTCGTTGCAAGAAACGACGTTCAGGCCGGGCACCGGCAGTCTCGGCAAGGAATGCAAGCTCATCGAGATACTCATTGGTCTTAGCCTCATTCTGGTTGGCAGTGATAAGACTCACGAGAACAGCTCGTTCACTCGCCATCTGCGTATGTATAAATTCTTTCATTCTTAATTATTATCATGAATACCCTATTTCTCACCCATATATATAGTGCATGCTCCGAAGGTGAGACGTTTTAGGCGGCAATTCTTGAAGCCTACCGAGCGGAATATGTCGAGCATCTCCTCGCCTTGTGCTACTGCGGCTACCGAGCGTGGCAGATAACTATATGCCTGCTTGTCGCGTGAAACGATGCGACCCACCAAGGGGATGATGGTGTAGGTGTATAGCTTGTAAAGCTGTCGGAATGGGGAATGCTCGGGAGTGGAAAGTTCTATCACACATAGTACACCGCCGGGCGATAGCACCCGATACATCTCGGCAAAACCTTGTTGCAGGTTCTCAAAATTGCGTACACCATAGGCCACTGTTACAGCATCGAAGCTGTCATCGGGCAATGAGAGTGCAAGACAATCTTCTACGGCAAACGACACGCGGTCGGCAACACCTCGCTCAACAGCCTTGCGACGTGCTTCGTTGAGCATGCCTTCCGACAAGTCTATACCCAAGAGCGACTGGGGTCGAATGCGTTCATCGATAAGGAAAGCCAAGTCGCCTGTACCAGTGGCTACATCAAGCACTCTGCAAGGCTTGTACTCACCTACCATGTCTATGGCCTTACGACGCCACAAAATATCGATGCCGAATGTCATCATACGGTTCATAACATCGTAGGCAGGTGCGATTGAGTCGAACATCTCTCGCACCTGTCCGGTTTTGGCTGCATGGTCGTCGTAGGGTTTTATCTCCTCGGCTTTCATGATTGCATTATCGATTTTTCAAATATTCGGTCACATTGTTCTCGATACGAGCTGCTATGTCGGCAACTTCGGCTTTAACAAACTTCTCGCCGACAATGTTTTCGTACAACTCGACGTAACGATCGGTCACGCTATCGCAATACTCGGGAGTCATCTCAGGAACAACTTCTCCTTCTTTTCCTTGGAAACCGTTGGCAATGAGCCACTGACGAACGAACTCCTTTGAAAGTTGACGTTGGTCTTCGCCACGAGCAAGACGCTCTTCATAGCCTTCGGCATAGAAATATCGTGACGAATCGGGGGTGTGTATCTCATCGATGAGAATTATCTTACCATCCTTTTTACCAAACTCATACTTGGTGTCGACGAGAATAAGACCCTTCTCGGCAGCTATTTCACAACCACGTTGGTAGAGTGCGAGGGTATATTTTTCGAGTTGCTCGTAATCCTCCTTCGAGACGATGCCGCGAGCTATGATTTCAGCTTTCGATATATCTTCGTCGTGACCCTCATCGGCCTTGGTAGTGGGAGTAATAATGGGTTGAGGGAATTTCTCATTTTCACGCATACCTTCGGGCATGGGTTCACCACAGATGGTGCGTTTACCCTCTTTATACTCACGCCAAGCGTGACCGGTGAGGTATCCGCGTACCACCATCTCCACCTTGAAAGGTTCACAACGCACACCCACTGTCACCATAGGGTCGGGGGTAGCCATTTTCCAGTTGGGAACGATGTCGGCAGTGGCATCAAGGAACTTGGCAGCTATCTGATTAAGTACTTGTCCTTTATATGGAATACCCTCGGGAAGAATTACGTCAAAGGCCGATATACGATCGCTCGCCACCATTACCAAGAGTTCGTCATCGATGTTATACACGTCGCGAACTTTGCCATGATATACACTCTTCTGTCCGGGGAAGTTAAAGTCTGTTTTTACTAATGCGTTACTCATAGTTTTATGTATTAAATTATTATTTATTTCGATTGAGGATTTTCGTTGTTATGCTCACTATTCTGAGCAGCTTTACGTTCTTCGCGTTCACGCTTTACTTGCTCATCGTGCTGCTCATAAGCCTCGACAATACGCTGTACCAACTTATGACGCACAATATCTTTCTTGTTAAACTCGATGCGACCCACACCCTTGACACGCGATAAGATACGAACAGCTTGTACAAGTCCCGATGTTTGCTGTGCCGGGAGGTCTATCTGGGTCATGTCGCCTGTAACTATCATCTTGGCATTCATACCCAATCGGGTAAGGAACATCTTCATCTGATGAGTTGTCGTATTCTGAGCCTCGTCAAGTATTATCACAGCATCGCTGAGTGTACGTCCACGCATGAATGCAAGAGGAGCAATCTGTATAACGTTGGTCTCCATAAACTCTTTGAGTTTGAGAGCCGGAATCATATCTTGCAAAGCATCATAGAGCGGTTGCAAATAGGGGTCAATCTTATCTTTCATGTCGCCCGGCAGAAAACCGAGTTTCTCACCGGCTTCAACGGCCGGACGGCTGAGTATAATGCGTTTCACTTCTTTGTTTTTAAGAGCTTTCACAGCAAGAGCAATAGCCACATAGGTCTTACCCGAGCCGGCAGGACCTAAGGCAAAAACGAGGTCATTCTCTTCAAACGCCTTTACGAGTTTCTGCTGATTGACCGAACGGGCGGTAATAGGCTTACCGTTGACCCCATAAATGATAAGATCTTCATCACGCTTGACAGGAGTTGGATTTTCGCCTTTGACAATAGCTATAATCACCTCTTCATTGAGTGAATTATGCTCCTCACAATAAGCAATCAGTTGTCCTATCTTCTCCTCAAAGAGAGCCGTCTCCAACTCATCGCCCATCACTTTCAGCACATTGCCGCGTGCCACAAGTCGCAACTTGGGGAACAAGTTCTTCACACACTGTATATTACAATTATTCACCCCGTAGAATAGCACCGGGTCAATTCCATCAAGAATAATTATACGTTCTATCATTTATCGATTTTCTCTACTTATATTGGCTATACACTTGTATTATTCACCCTTAATACCGGGTGAGATAACCCTATTTACCTAATTCATGGCAAAGATACAATAAAGAAATGAAAGAGTGAAAGCTTTGCCAAAAGAATATTAATGTATCGCGACAAAGAGACTGTCGGCCGAAGCGAATAAGTGTAAAATGCAGTAAATAGATACACCATGACAATGCTTTTAGCAACCAAAGACATCTATTTACGATGGCTCATATATTGCCAATAGAGTTCGGTCAAGCGAGCTACCGCATAATGGTCGACATCATCGAGCCGGAGAGGTGTCAGATGCGACAGAGAACGAGGCGGCAACTCAACACTGACTGTATAAAATGTTGCATATATGATGCGGTGTGTAAGAATGTGGCGGCAAGCGAATGGCGGCGTTGTGTGAACAACCCTTCCGACTCCATCGAACAGTTGCTTATAAGCCTCACTCTGCGACAGTTCCACCAAGTCAATCGGTGCGTCGGTTTCGATAAGTGGATATTCATACAAGTTACGCCATATATCGCGTGACTCACGCTTGTGCAGCCACGTCGTCCCATCACATTCAATAGCGAAATAGTTGAAATAACGCGACTTAACAGCTACCTTGCCCAGCTTAACAGGCAACTTATCGACCTTACCTAAGGCAAATGCTGCACACATATCGCACAATGGACAAGCCGAGCAATCGCACCGTTGCGGAACACATTGCAATGCACCCAGTTCCATCAATGCCTGATTGTACAACCCGGGATTATCCTTGTACAGCAACGTGTGAGCCAGTTCGGCAAAATAACGACGTCCGGCAGGAGTATCAATGGGAATATCTACATCGAATATTCGCGAAAGCACTCGATACACATTGCCATCGACAACAGCATGAGGCAGATTAAAGGCAAATGAAGCTATGGCAGCAGCCGTATAGTCACCTATGCCTTTGAGTGAACGAATATCCTCATAGTCCGAAGGAAATACCCCATCAAATCGTTCCATAATATCACGAGCAGCAGCATGCATATTACGGGCTCGGCTATAATATCCCAACCCTTGCCAATACTTCATCACCTCATCCTCGTGAGCTAGTGCCAAGGATGCTACATCGGGGAAACGCTCGATAAATCGCATATAGTAGTCATAGCCTTGTGCCACTCGCGTTTGTTGCAAAACAATCTCCGACACCCATATACGATAGGCATCATGAGTGTGTCGCCAAGGCAAGTCACGAGCATGGTCGCCATACCATTGTAGCAATCGCGAAACAAACATTGTATTTTCTTTCTCTGTCATCGGGGCAAAGATAGTGCAAGCCGAGAGGAGAACAAAATAAATCTATTTATTTTTTATCCCGAAGCAGAGCCGGTCTTATCGGAAGATGCAAATTTAACGCACTGCAACATTCTTTTTACAAGGCAAGTTATTTGTTAACAAAAGCACCTATGTTAAAAGAAAGTTTGTTAAAACACAATATATTTTTAAGAAAAACATTTGGCAAATATAGGGCAAAGAGTTACCTTTGTTACAGTTTTTTCATAGTATTAGATTGTAAAGTTTGAAAAGCAACAAGAGCCGTCGCGAGACGGCTTTGCTTATGTATAGGATATTCTTGAAATGAGTAAAAGGTAAACATTGGCGAGATATTCTATTTCGGGGCTCAGTAGAAAATTAGTGTGGGAAAGCAAATAAATTAGCCATTCTAAACAGAAAGAATTTCTTATCAGCAACACCTCTTAGATTAGCTCTAAAAAGTTTAACTTTAGCATTAAAGCACTCAGCCATTGCATTTGATGAA
>JAFXJY010000017.1 GCA_017531985.1 Bacteroidaceae bacterium | reverse complement strand
GAGCCAGGATCAAACTCTTCGTTGTATATCTTATTTTTATTTTCTTTTTCTATATACAAACGGACTCTAAGTTTTCCTTAGCTCGGGTTAAAAACTGACGTGACTCGTACTTACGTTCTTTATTACTTCAATCCTCACTTCAATGAGAATCTCGTAATCCCGTTACGTACTACTTTGTCTCTTTTTATTTTTCCAATGATCTCTTGTCTTGGTTTCGCTCTCCTCGTTCGAATTGCGAAAGTGGTGCAAAGATAATACCTTTTTCTTTTATGTTCCAAATTTTTTCGAAACTTTTTTCAAAAAAAAAATATTTTCAACGACCAACCGCTGCATTTTTTCTCTTTCGCAGCGACTGCAAAGATACAGCGAAAAACAAATACGAACCAAATATTTTGGCACTTTTTTTCTTCTTAGTTTTCAACAAAGTTATCAACAATGATGTTAACAACTTTGTTATTATCCGCTATATAGTTGATATACAACAAATTACAACTAATAAGATATTAACAACACAGACATAGTATGTGCTTATTCAAACTTAATAAGATGCTGAGATGATTATTTAAGCTTGAAACGCAGACGTAACCGACCATTGGCATAGTCGTGACTAATGATTGTAAACCTGCCTATCTCGGCTGTTGATGCAACGTGCAGCCCAACGCATGGACAGGCATCATAGTCGCCAATGCGTACTATTCGCAGCAAGTCACTTGCTCCATCAGGCAGGCGATTGAGGTCAAAATTCAACTCGGCTTCTTCTCGCGATATATATTCATACGTCACCGGATAATTGGCCTCTATGGCCTCATTTACGGCATCTTCCACAGCTTTAATCTGCTCATCGGTGGGAGCTTGGCTGAAAACATAATCGCATTTTGATTTTTTTCGTTCAATATGAGCTTCTACTGCTCGACCGCAACCCAGCATACGATTCATTGTTGCATTGAGCAAATGCTCGGCAGTGTGCATGGGTGGATATTCGGTTTTGTTGTGTTCGTTAAGTTGTATTTCGGTTGTATTCATGATTGATTGATATTATTAGACAAAAAGATTATTGAGCACCCACATAATACACAAGCCACACACAGAAGATATACACCATCAGCAACACGCCTTGGAGTATCCAAGCTAAGGATTTACGTTCGCGGTATATCCAATAACTCATCCACTGCGATGCTACCACATACACAGGCAGGGCATATAGAATAAATTTCATCATGCCATCATTGACACTCACCACTTCATACTGACGAATGTAAGCCCAGAACAGTGGATAGCCCAACAAGGGTAATGACATAAACAAAAGTATCACACTGAACCAATGAGGAGGTCGTGATGTATCTTTATCTGATTTTATCATATACTGGATCATTTATTGTTACAAAGGTACACATTATATATATAATAACAAATAAGCTATTGACCGGTTTACATATAATATTGACCTCAAAACAATAGGCTATTCCAAAAATTAACTATACCTTTGCAGCAATAACACAAATTAACGTGTAACACCGAGAGACACTCGTAAAACTGTAATCTAAAAATGTCAACTTACACAGAAGACAACCGCAAGGTAACAACGCGTCGCCTGATAGAGATGAAGCAAAGAGGCGAAAAGATTTCGATGCTCACAGCCTACGACTATTCGATGGCTTCAATTATAGACCAGTCGGGCATAGATGTTATTCTCGTTGGAGACTCGGCATCGAACGTTATGGCCGGAAATATTACCACCTTACCCATGACACTCGACCAAATGATATATCATGGCAAATCGGTAGTACGAGGCGTCAACCGTGCATTGGTAGTAGTAGATATGCCATTTGGTACATATCAAGGCAACTCAAAGGAGGCTCTTGCATCGGCTATCCGCATCATGAAAGAGACGCATGCCGATTGCATAAAGTTGGAGGGAGGTTCGGAAGTTCGCGAGAGTATCGAGCGTATTCTATGTGCAGGTATCCCGGTAATGGGACACCTTGGACTCACGCCTCAATCTATCAACAAATTTGGCACATACGCTGTGCGAGCTCGGGAAGAAGCCGAAGCTGAAAAACTAATTGAAGATGCACATCTGCTTGAAGAGTTGGGTTGTTTTGCACTCGTTCTCGAAAAAATACCAGCCGAGCTGGCTAGTCGAGTAGCACAAGAATTGACCATACCTATTATCGGTATTGGTGCCGGAGGCGGTGTTGACGGGCAAGTGCTTGTAATGCACGACATGTTGGGTATAAACAAAAACTTCTCGCCTCGCTTCTTGCGTCGCTATGCCGACCTTAACTCCGTTATAACAGAAGCGGTGCAACAATACATACAAGATGTTAAGAACAAAGATTTTCCTAACGAACAAGAACAATACTAAAATCTATCGGACTTTTAGCAAGAAAACTCTATCTAAAATCCCATAACAAAAGGCACAATCACTACTGCGATTGTGCCTTTTGTTTATCACTGATTTATTTCGTAACTATCCCCACATATAAAATAGGGCTATCAAATTCGACAAAAAACGAATTCAAAAAGAATTATTTATTCTTCAACAAGTCGCGAATCTCAGTAAGCAATTTCTCTTCGTTAGAAGGTTCGGGCTCGGGAGCGGGAGCCGGTGCAGGTTCTTCCTCATTTTTCTTCTCAGTTACTTTCTTGATAAGACTGATAAACAAGAAAATAGAAAACGCAATAATAAGGAAATCGAATGTTTGCTGCAAGAAGTTACCGTAATTAAGCGTTACGGCTGCTACTTCGGTACCGTCGGCAGCTGTTGTTGCCTCTTTCATAACCCATTTAAGGTCGGTAAAATTGACACCACCTACCAAAAGACCGATAGGAGGCATGATAATATCATTTACTACAGAGGTCACGATTTTACCAAACGCACCACCAATAATAACACCGACAGCCATGTCGATAACGTTGCCACGCATAGCAAACGCTTTAAAATCTTTAAAAAAGCTCATAATTCTATTATTTAAATTTATGTTATACAATTATTAATCATCGATATTGCAATGTAGTGCTATCAAAATCGTATATAAAGCATAATACTGTGTAAATTTAATAGAATACACTGACAATATCTTCAAAAAAATTACTATCTTTGTCGCATAATTATTCAATAGCATGGTGAGCTATCGAAGTTACAAAATTGTTATTTCTAACACAAAAAAGCTATCTCGACAGTAATTATCGGCAAAGGTAGAAATTTTTGTCAAATAACATTACAACAAACTAAAAAAACCAACAAATCATAATAAAAACACTAAAATCTTAATTACAATGATTAAAGTAGGTATTAACGGCTTTGGCCGTATCGGACGCTTTGTTTTCCGTGCTGCTCAAACAAGAAACGATATTGCTATCGTAGGTATCAACGACCTTTGCCCCGTCGATTACTTGGCATATATGCTCAAATACGACACAATGCACGGTCAATTTGATGGCACCATCGAAGCCGATGTTGAAAACAGCAAACTCATTGTTAATGGTAACGAAATCCGCGTAACAGCCGAGCGTAACCCCGCCGACCTGAAATGGGATGAAGTAGGTGCCGAGTATGTAGTTGAGTCAACGGGTCTTTTCTTGACTAAGGAAAAAGCTCAAGCTCACATCGAGGCTGGTGCTAAATATGTTGTAATGTCGGCTCCTTCGAAGGACGACACCCCCATGTTTGTATGCGGTGTTAACGAGAAAACATACGTTAAAGGCACTCAATTTGTTTCGAATGCCTCTTGTACCACCAACTGCTTGGCTCCTATCGCCAAAGTATTGCATGATAACTTCGGTATTACCGATGGTTTGATGACAACAGTTCACTCTACAACAGCAACACAAAAGACTGTTGACGGTCCTTCATTGAAAGACTGGCGTGGTGGTCGTGCCGCTTCGGGCAACATCATTCCCTCTTCGACAGGTGCTGCCAAGGCAGTAGGTAAAGTTATCCCCGAACTCAACGGCAAGCTCACAGGTATGTCTATGCGTGTTCCCACTCTTGATGTATCGGTTGTTGACTTGACTGTTAACTTGGCTAAGCCCGCTACTTATGCCGAAATTTGTGCCGCCATGAAGGCTGCTTCGGAAGGCGAATTAAAAGGTATTCTCGGTTACACCGAAGACGCTGTTGTTTCTTCTGACTTCCTCGGTGACACTCGTACTTCTATCTTCGATGCTAAGGCCGGTATCGCTCTTACCGATACTTTTGTAAAAGTTGTATCTTGGTACGACAATGAGATTGGTTACTCTAACAAAGTTCTCGACCTCATCGCCCACATGGCTTCGGTTAACGCTTAATAACTCATTATCCGTTATACTCAACGCACCTTGCAAAAATGCAAGGTGCGTTTTTTTATGAGGCTCGACAAACAAATCGGTCACCACAGCTGTTACACATAAAAAAAATCTTATCTATGCACAAAGTATTTACTATTCCCATAGCGGTGCTTGTTTGTTTTGCGGTAGGTCTCACCGCCTCTTATTTTCAAGCCGATGCCTTGACTCAATGGTATCCCCTACTCAACCGCCCATCACTCACACCTCCCAATATTGTTTTCCCCATAGTGTGGAGTATTCTTTATCTACTCATGGGCATATCGATAGGTCTTGTAACGGGTTCGATGTATACCGACCGCCGAGCTATTACAATCGTTTTTATCCTTCAATTACTGCTCAATTTCTTATGGAGCATACTGTTTTTCTACATGCGTAATCCGCTATGGGGGTTGATAGATATTGTTGCATTAGACATCGTGGTGTTGATATATATCATGCTCACCCACCGACATCATCGCACTGCAAGCTACTTGTTTATCCCCTACATTGTATGGTTGATAATGGCCACTTATCTGAACGGATATATCTATCTGCACAACTGATATTCTCTTACACAAGGACAGCGGAGTACCAGCCTTATCGGGGTACTCCGCTGTCTATAATTTGCAAAATTATTCGCAACGGTTCAAAGTAACTTAAATACTGATTTCGAGAATTTCGAAACTAATTCTTCCGGCAGGTGCTTGCACTTCGACAACATCACCTACACGATGTCCCAATAAAGCCTTGGCAATGGGTGTAGCTACTGAAATTTTTCCTGCACGCAAGTCGGCCTCTGTTTCCGATACAATCGAGTATTCCATTGTTGCTCCATTTGCCACATTCTTAATTTTAACCTTATTGAGCAATTGCACCTCATCAGTATTGAGGCGACTATCGTCAATGATACGAGCATTGGCTATGGTATCGCGTAGCTGAGCAATTTTCATTTCGAGCATACCCTGAGCTTCTTTCGCTGCATCATACTCGGCATTCTCCGAGAGGTCACCCTTGTCACGAGCTTCGGCAATAGCTGCTACAACACGAGGACGCTCGACACTCTCCATGTGAGTCAATTCTTCTTTCAACTTTTTCAGACCATCTTCGGTCATATAGTTATAGGCCATAATTCTTTTTTGTTAAGATTAGGATAAATATTAATGTTATCTTGGTTCACAAAGAACAAAATAAAAAAGAAACCCCGCCGTATTGACCGGGTCTCCTTGTCTATTACGAATGCAAAGGTATGGGTTTATTTTGTGTTTTGCAAATAAAATATGATAATTTTATTTTTTTGTGTTTTATGCTGTTAACCCATAATTTGTGTCAATTTTTGCTTTAAGTCGTCTACATCGACAGGACGTAATATCTGCTCTCCATTATTCACTATTACATAGCATGTAGGCAGCGATTGAACATCGTAGAGGGTAACGAGTGTCGAATACACATTGTCGGCATCATTGACACTTATCCAAGGCAGATTATCGGCCACAGTCTGCCAACGATTATAGTCGCTGTCGAACGATACTTGATATATTTCAAGCCCTCTGTTACGATACATTTCATATATTTCCATCAACTGCATGTTGTAAGCAGGCGAGTATTCGAGAGCATAGGCAGTAAAGTCGAGCAATACCACTTTCTTTTCGGTCGCGACCGATGAGAGTTTTTGTTCCTTTCCTTTTACGTCATACAAGGCTATGTCCACATAGTCCACATGAGTCACCTTATCGGCATCAATCTCTATGGCCGATTGCTTCTCACTACGACGTGCTGCCATACCCTGCAAAGCAATGTCACGTAATATTGCTGTACGAGGAGCCTCTGAGGCATACACTTCATGAGCTGTTGCCACCGCAGCGATAATGCGATTGTCGTGAGGGTCAAAGGTGTCGAATATGGGCAATCCGTTGATGCGTTGCATCAGTATGTAGTAAGCCACCGGCGACGACGGTTCCTGCAAGATGAGTGCGGTCATACGCTCCTTATAAGCTGCTATGCTATCCAATGCAACTTGTTGGCTTTCGCGACCACTCATCGACAGAGCATTATTCACAATGCTTTTCAGCTTACCACCGTCCAAGGTCACTTCTCGCACCACAGCACAATCGTCATTACCTGCTATTGTATAATCGGTAGAGAGATGACGGGACGTACCATTGCATTTTATATTGGCTACTGTATCAACTACGAGATACACATACTGTTCGCCCAACGACAATCGATAGAAACCCGCTTGCTCGGGGACTTGTTGTGTAAATGAATATTTTCCGGTCGCATCAAGCATTACCGAGTCAAGCAGCACGCTCCGAGTGTTGGTTATATCTTCTAAGTATAACGTAAGACTATCGGCATCATCGATAGTGCCACTAATAGTAAACTTAGGAGTATTATCGCAAGCAACAAACTGGGCGACAACCGCAAGCATCACATATATTAAATATTTCTTCATTGTAAGTTGTATTGTTAATAATGATAAATGACATCGCAAAAGTAGTCAAAAAAAATGGATACCGCATCAACATTATTGATAAATAGTTGCACATAACACTATGTCATGGCTTGACGGGCTATCATGGATGTATAGTCGCTCCAATTTTCATCAACAACAGCTGCTATATGCAGGGGGAGATTACCCAACCGCTGTAAAAGCGGTTGAACCGATTGCGAAAAGGCATCGATACTTGTTGCATAAAATATGTATCGTACCTGTCGGGCACCGGTGTGTATAGCTGTCAACACAGCCACATTGCCACGCTCTACTGCGTCACATACGATACTCATCACTCGTTCTATCACCTCCGATTCGACATCGGTAGGAGTACCCTTATCATCACCTTGAATCAGCCATTGCATTTCAACTCTGATATTAAAATCGCCCGACAGCCGCACTGCATCCATATGCATGCGACCTCGCACTACTACCATGCCCATGTCAGTATCATCGGCATAAGCCATCCACACATTCGATAGTTGCATAATTACAAGGCTTTATCTTCTTTTTCCTCGTATGAGGGTGAGGGAATGGTAAACTGGTAAGCTCCCACATCGACACGCTCAAGACGACTTACTCCATACATATCAACAGCCGTTGAATCATTGGCATAAGCTGTTGCTCCCCATCCTACGGCTGCCGACTCGGGTGAGCCTATGCGATAATCGTAGAGATAATTTTCTCGGTCGATAAGCCAAAACTTTGGTTCACCATTCCACATGGTGTGAATAAAATTGGCATCATCACTACCTTCGACACCGGCTATCAGACAACTATTCAGATATACATCACTTCCTGTAAAGTCGCCCTCAGAAAGCGGCGAAGCATTACCTGCAATAAGGCAGTTATTGAGAGTCAAATGCACCCCCCACTCTATCAGTTCTTCACATGTAGGAGTATGCACAATGGCCCCTTTTATCATATCGTAGAAATAGTAATTGACTATCGTTGTATGCGTAATATCGGCGTAACCCCTGCGAATGGAGATAACCGAACCTCCTGCATCAGATAGTTCACTATTGGTTATCCTCACACGATTGCATGCTATATCAAGAAGATTGGCTGTCGAATTGTGTATAATACTATTGTGAATGGTCAGCGTAGTGTGCGAAAGGTCGGTAGAATCGCACACAATTCCCCATGTTGTGCCTCGCACCATTGCATGCGTTATGCGATTATCATAACTCCCTTCATGAAACCGTATTCCACCCCATTGACCGGCAAGATTATTGTAGGGCAGATTATCAAACATACGGTCGAGACGATCACCTCTCAACGTTACCGGCAGTCCGGGTTGCCCCTCTGCCACTAACCTACCATATACCTGCAATGATGCACCATTGTGAAAGTAGAGTGTTGCTCCGGGTTCTATTGTAAGGGTAGCATCGTGAGCCACAACCAATGAGTCATAAACAATAAATGGCTTCTCGGCCGTCAATAGCGAATCTCCATTTACTACCAGTCCTTTCACCCGCTTGGCATCCTGCGTCTGTGCCAACAACTTTACATGCTGAGTCACTCCATTGGTAACAAACACTATTGAATCACGAGCCTCAACAGGCTGTAACTGACCGGTTTCAGCCATATTAGCCATGATAAAAATAAAAAGACTATCGTTACCCCTCAACTCGGTATTACTGAATGCTGTACCCGATAGACCATCAACATTGACAACAAAGCCCGAGTTGTCACCTTTACCCAAGTTGATAGAACTTATTCGCAACGATTTATCACTTCTATTATATACTTTGAGTGAACGAGTAGCTGTTCCTTCATCGGTAAAGATAGTATCAAAATTAATCGTATCGACCGAAAATTCCAACACATCGTTGGACGATGTGGTAAAACTATCATCGATACACGCTGTAAACAATCCTGTAAGGCATAGCAACAGCATCGTTATGGGAAATAGAACTCTTTTCATATACAAGATAAACGATAATCGAGGCTAATTATTGTATAGGCAATACAATAACGATGCACTCACTTTTAATATCTTTAAGTCTATTTACAAGGTTATTAAGCATGTGATTGTGTAGTTTTTTGTACTTTTGCACTGTAAAAAAACAGAGAACCGATAAATGAAGTATTATTTAATAGCAGGTGAAGCATCGGGCGACCTCCACGCCTCGCACTTAATGGCAGCAATAGCACAAGAAGACACAAATGCCGAATTTCGTTTCTATGGTGGTGACATGATGTCCGCTGTGGGTGGTACTTGTGTGCAGCACTATCGCGAAATGGCTTATATGGGGTTCACCGAGGTAATTGCACACCTTCGCCCCATATTAAATAATCTGCACAATTGCAAGCGTGACATCGAAGCATGGCGTCCCGATGTTCTTATTCTTATTGACTACCCGAGTTTCAATCTTAAAGTTGCCCGACATATCAAACTCACATTGGGCATACCGATATATTATTACATCTCTCCCAAACTGTGGGCATGGAAAGAATATCGCATCAAGTCCATTCGACGATACGTCGACAAAGTATTTTCCATTCTACCCTTTGAGGTCGAATTTTATCGTCGCCACAACTACAATATACATTATGTGGGAAATCCAACGGTCGACGAATTGGCGAAACGTTCGCACAGTAACGAAACGTTCGCACAGTTCATATCTCATCACCATCTGCCCGACAAGCCGATCATAGCTTTGCTCGCAGGTAGTCGACGAGCCGAGATTCGTCGCAATCTGCCTCGCATGATAGAAGCGGCATATGGTTTTACCGATTATCAATTGGTTATAGCCGGAGCACCGGGTATAGAAGTTGACACCTACACACCATATCTCGAAGAAGGTAAAGTATCAGTCACATTCAACGCAACTTATCGATTGCTGGCACAAAGTTCAGCGGCTATCGTAACATCGGGAACCGCTACACTCGAAGCCGCTCTACTTCATGTACCACAAGTGGTGTGCTACGCAATGCCGGGTGGAGCATTAATCTACAATATCTTTAAACGATGGCTCAAAGTTCGTTATGTCTCACTTGTCAACCTCATCGCCGACCGCAGTGTTGTGACAGAATTGTTAGTACACCATTGCACAGCCGAACGCATACGCGAAGAGCTGAACTTCCTACTTCACGACAAGCAAGTACACAATAGAGTAACCGAAGGATATAACGAAGTAGCTCAACGATTAGGAGCTCCGGGGGCACCGCAACGAGCAGCTCGGTGCATAGTCGCAGAGCTATCAAAGAGTGGTATAGAAAATATAAGAAGAGTACAAGATGCTTAGATAAGAAAAGTTGGTGAAACCTTTTATAAAGATGTTTTATAAAGGTATTGATTATTACCATTATCTCACCACCACCTTGGTAGGCACATTGTCAATACACACGATATACATACCGGGTGCAATGACGATATGTTGACGATGAGTCTTTGTTTTTCGCTTCTCGACCAATCGGCCATCGAGATGGTATATCAAAATATCATTTTCGGATATTGCATCGACCACAATACTGCCCACACTTCCCCACACCTTGCAGCTGTCACTCATGGGCAATGAGACAGACATGGGGTCGTATTCATTCACTGCAACATTACGGAAGAGTATGGCATAACTATCGACCGGACTTACAGCTTGAAATGCCATATAATAAACACCCGATACCGGTATATCAAACGGAACAATGACACATGTGTCGGGCGAGATGGTGGTAAATTCAATAAGGTCGTCTATGACCATAGACATGGCATTGGGCTGCGGTGTACGACCCAATATTACACGAATCGACTCGGGATAGTGACTATGTCCTGCACAACAACTATACTCCACTTGATAGCGTATCGAATCGGCGAGAAAGATAGGTGGAGTTATCAACCAATCATCAGCTGCGTGCGTCTCACTCGACAGGTAACGCATACATCCCAAGAAGCGGTCGTCGTAAAAGTGCCACGTTACATCATCATTGTTATTATCGATAGTGGTAAAAAAACCGGCTCCATCGGCAAAGTCGTGACTAAAAGGAAACGTTGCAATACCTCTTACTATGCTTCGGGTAACCGGGCTACTGCTTCCACTTGTATTCTTTGCAATAATCGTATAGTCATAATTACCTATCTCGCACACCGAGTCTCGATAAGTTATCGATGCACCCGGCATGGGCGATGCACTTGTATATATAACTTCTCCATTGCGATATATGGCCACTTCGTACAGGTCGTCAAGTGGTAACCCATCGACACTTGTAGTGGGAGCCATGCATGCGATCGTCACAACGCTTGGTTGCTGATCATCGGTAAGCAACTCCACATCACTCACCGGCTGTGGCTGTGTTGTAATGTGTTGCATCGTCAACACAACACTATCGATATATAAGATGTGCCTATTGGCCGGACTGCTACAATGCACATATAGTCTATAATCGCCACTTTCATCTACCACAAATCCTTTACTATAAGGTGTACTATGCTTGCTATCGACAGCCGCATGCGATAATAGAGCGATATGACCTTGCTGCTCATTCATGGGTTTAAGTCCCATTGAGAACATCTCGCCATACTTTTCACTTCCTGTCCGCATATACGCCGTTACCTCATAGTAAACATCTTCCTGTAACTGCATGATGGGGAAATAAAGATAATCGTCAGCCGCATTTATCCCACTATACTTATATCGCAAAACAAATTCGTCAGAAATCGTCTTGAAATACTCCCATGTAACACCGTCACCATTGGCATCTTCGACCTGAAATGCATTGAAGATATTATGATCCCAATATGTAAAACTGAACGGGGGTTGCATCTTACACTCATAGTAAAACGATATAGATTTAGTCTCTGTCGTTTCATAATCGGGTAAATAAGCAACTACTCCATACTGGTAATAGAACGGCATAGATGGAAGTGAGTCTCGTACACTTGTTGCTACCGTATCGGCAATCAGCACACAATCGGGGTAACGAATAACCTTGTATCGAAGATTATCAACATCAACCGCCTCGCCATGCTCGCCGGAAGGCTCAGCCCACATCACATCGACATAGGGGAAATCGCATGTCACTCCAACCCGTTTTATGGGCTGCGGAACATCGTAACCGGCATAGACTTCACATATCACCTCTTGACTATCACCATACTCATTACTCGCCACAATCTCTATCTTATGCATCCCGTCAGTAAACACATAGGGCAACTGACATCGAGTAAGAGGTTGCACTCGCAACGTCGCTATCTCTATATCATCGACTAATACTCTGACTGTGAGACTATCGGTCAATTCTATTCCATTTATATCTACACCGGGAGCAACGAAAGATATAGTACCGTTATTGTGATTTTCTTCCCACCGCACAGTCACATCAGTAACGGGCATAGGCTTACTGTTGTCGATGGTAAAATCATTGGCAGCCATCGCCACAATTCTCTTGACCGATGTATATACCTTGACCATCTTCTCTCTTTTATCATCGAGGGTGTAGCTATATATCGTTGTACCTATGCTCGATGGCACAGCTCTGTACACTACGCCCTCAGCATCGATCCATGTCGACTGGGTATCCATCCCGACACTGCTTGTAGAGAACAATTTTTCACTGCTACCATCGGAAGCACTAATTCGATACAATCCTGCATCGGTGGCGAAACCATAGAGATCTCCTTCACGGGTAGCACTTAAAGCATAAAAAGCTCGTTGCAGCACCATGCTTTCACCCTCCTCGATTGCCAATGTATTATCATCGATACGTACCTTCTGCAAGATATATTCTCGCGTACCTGCATCCTGCATCACACAATACACAACGCTATCGGCGGGATTGTAGACAGCCGATAGTAGTTGTCTTACATCTTCATTGAAAGTGTGTGTTGCCACCTGCACCCAGCTCCCGGCATTATAATATCGACACACGCACTCACCCCCATCGACGCTCTCTATTGTTATATAATACCTATCCCCACAAAAAAATCCTTTGTCTCCATCTACTTCGGTCAGCTGTGTATATCGTGTAGATGTTCCGGGCTGAAACAACACCAAAGAGCCGACCATTTCCTCACCACTCGACTCCATAACATGGGCAACGACCTCGCAATCTTGTGCCTTCAATGTAGTCACTACACACAGCATGCATGCGAGTATTATGAGCGATAATGTCGAAAATCGGAATGTATGTGTTATCATTAGGAATATATGATAGATGTGTGTGCAAAAATACAAAAAATAGTGACCCAAACACAACTTATAGCCATAAAATAACACCGAGTCACTTATTGTAGCGACTCGGTGTTGTAAATATATTTCAACAAATATTATTCGTTGTTGTCATCACGCTCGTTGCGACGATCACCACGGAACTCACGACGATTGTTGTTGCGACGGTCACCGCGATCACCGCGAGGTTCTCTACGTTCGCGACGCTCAGGTTCTACATAACCTTCGGGACGGGGTTGAAGAGCCTTCATAGAGAGACGGAATTTACCTGTCTTGGGGTCTATTTCGAGCAATTTCACAGTAAGTTCATCGCCCTCTTTGATACCCGAATTTTCCATACTGTCGATGCGATTCCAACCTATCTCCGAGATGTGGAGCAGACCATCCTTACCGGGCATAAACTCGACAAATGCACCGAATGCAAGAATCGACTTCACAACACCTGTGTAAGTTTCGCCTACTTCGGGTTGTTGCGTAATAGCTTTGATACGACGCAATGCCTCGTTGATAGCATCACGACCGGGAGCCGATATTTCGATGTGACCCTCACCATCTATCTCTTCGATAGTTACAGTAGCACCGCTGGCCTCTTGGATACCTTGTATAATCTTTCCGCCCGGACCTATCACAGCACCTATCAATTCCTTAGGTATGACCATCGTCTCAATGCGGGGTGCGTGGGGTTTGAGATCGGCACGAGGCTCGGCAATAGTAGCCTCTATCTTGTCAAGAATGTGCATACGACCTTCACGAGCTTGGAGAAGTGCCTTTTCAAGAATCTCATAAGACAAGCCATCAACCTTGATATCCATCTGCGTAGCAGTAATACCATCGCGAGTACCTGTCACCTTAAAGTCCATATCGCCCAAGTGGTCTTCATCTCCGAGGATGTCCGAGAGGACTGCATATTTAGAGTTATCGGTAATCAATCCCATAGCGATACCCGATACCGGTTTCTTAATCTTCACACCAGCATCCATCAACGCAAGAGTACCTGCACATACGGTGGCCATCGATGACGAACCGTTCGATTCAAGGATATCCGATACGACACGAATGCAATAGGGATAGTCGGCAGGAATCATGCTCTTCAATGCACGATTGGCTAAGTTACCATGACCTATCTCACGACGACCTACACCACGAACGGGCTTAGCTTCACCGGTTGAGAAGGGAGGGAAGTTATAGTGCAACAAGAAGCGATCATGACCTTGATTGAGTACATCGTCTAAGAGTTTCTCATCGAGTTTTGTACCCAATGTAACGGTTGAGAGTGATTGTGTTTCGCCACGAGTAAAGACTGCCGAGCCATGAGGGCCGGGAATGTAGTCAACCTCGCACCAGATGGGACGTATCTCAGTTGTCTTGCGACCATCCAAACGCACTCCCTCATCGAGTACACATCGACGCATAGCTTCTTTCTCTACATCATGATAGTAACGACGAACGAGCGATTCTTTCTCGTCACGCTCCTCCTCGGTCATAGCATCCAAGTACTCTTGGCAAACGGCTTCAAAGGCTTCCATGCGACCGTGCTTATCGGCATTACCTTGACGAGCTATGGCATAGGCCTTGTCGTAGCACTTAGCCTTGACATCAGCACGCAACTCTTCATCATTAATTTCGTGACAATACTCACGCTTAACAGTCGAGCCAACGGCCTCGGCAAGTTCTTCTTGCACGCGGCAGTGAACCTTGATAGCATCATGAGCGGTCTTTAATGCTTCGAGCAAATCTTGCTCCGACACTTCATTCATCTCACCTTCCACCATCATGATGTTGTCGTAGGTAGCACCCACCATCAAGTCCATGTCGGCACGTTCAAGCTCTTCGAATGTGGGATTAATGCGGAACTTTCCATCCACACGAGCTACACGCACTTCCGAGATAGGACCATTGAAAGGTATGTCCGACACAGCAATAGCTGCCGAAGCGGCCAAACCGGCCAATGCATCGGGAATATCAACACCATCAGCCGAGAACATAGTAATGTTTACAAATGTATCGGCATGATAATTATCGGGGAACAACGGACGCAATACGCGGTCTACAAGACGGGCTGTAAGGATTTCATAATCCGAGGCACGTCCCTCACGCTTGGTAAATCCACCGGGAAAACGTCCGAAAGCTGAAAATTTCTCTTTGTACTCTACTTGCAAGGGCATAAAGTCAACACCCTCACCGGCTTCGCGTGCCGAGCACACTGTGGCAAGCAACATTGTGTTGCCCATGCGTACCTCTACCGCACCATCGGCTTGCTTCGCCAACTTGCCGGTCTCGATGGTAATGGTTCTTCCATCACCCAGATCGATGGTCTTTTTTACGACATTCATAAAATCTTTATTTTTCTTTCCATTAAAAATCGTGCAAAGATAGTGAAAGTTCCGTTGCAAACACATGAAAATGAAGAAAAAACTTTTATCTATCTCTTTTTTACTCCATATATACTCCTCAACTAACGACTTTATTCTTAGCAGTATTCTATCAGAGTGCATCGCACACCGGTCGCACAGCACGACCTACACCGCGATTGCCCCAACTGACGAAACGCTCACCACTATCATCGCAATAGAAATAATAGGCCTCCTCCCGTATATTTTCATTGAGGTCTACACGCTCATCACTTTTATAGCTTGTAGCACTCCAATATGTTCCATACTCTCCTCTACCCTTGATACTTTCACCATAAAACCATCCGGTAGCCGGCAGGATAATACAATTGCCATTTTTCCCAATGACGTTATAACACTTCTTCTGTTCATCCCACACCCATGTACAGTTGTCTATCAGTTCTTGAAACTCCTGCTGTGTAGGAATTCGCCAAGCTTCACCCCAATAGGCTCTGGCAACATCATATCTCTCATCACCATCTATACTATCGATGCTTTTCTCATACGTTACACACTCCTCATATAGATACTCACTCTTCGTTTCTACTTCGCCCCAAGCATAATAGTTGCCACATTCCTCGGGGAGAGAAGCACCTATATTACAAGTAGCCCACTTCACACCGGATGGCAATCCTAAATCGATATACGCATGTACATTTACCAATTTTGCATCCACTTGCTTATGAGAATCAACATCATCATTGCATTGGTCATGATCATAACTCTTGCATCTCATCTTACAATGTGTTATTGTTTATTTTTTCGACAAAGGTAATAAAAAACACTCTTCATTACAATATAAAAAAACGCACCGACAAGCGATGCGTTCTGATATAAAGTATTTGTTCTCTTTAAAATTCTGCCGACTTGGGTGTACGGGGGAAAGGTATTACATCGCGAATGTTTGTCATACCTGTCACAAAGAGCAACAGACGCTCGAAACCGAGACCGAAACCAGCGTGAGGCACTGTACCGAAACGACGGGTATCGAGATACCACCACATATCTTTCATGGGAATATTCATCTCTTCGATGCGACCAAGCAACTTATTGTAATCGGCTTCACGCTCTGAGCCTCCGATGATTTCACCGATGCGGGGGAAGAGTACATCCATGGCACGCACAGTCTTGTTGTCATCATTGAGTTTCATATAGAAAGCCTTTATCTCCTTGGGATAGTCGGTGAGGATAACAGGTTTCTTGAAGTGTTTCTCTACCAAGTAACGCTCATGCTCCGATTGGAGGTCGGCACCCCAATATACGGGGAATTCAAATTTTTCGCCCGAGGCTTCGAGTATCTTAATACCTTCGGTATAGGGCAGACGCACGAAGTCGTTATCTACCACAAAACGCAATCGGTCGATCAACTCCTTGTCATACATCTCACTGAGGAAGTTAAGATCATCCATGCAGTTGTCAAGTGCATAGTTGATACAATATTTAAGGAAGTCCTCGGCAAGATCCATATTGTCGGTAATATCATTGAAAGCGACCTCGGGTTCTATCATCCAGAACTCTGCCAAGTGGCGAGGAGTGTTAGAATTTTCGGCACGGAATGTAGGACCAAAAGTGTAGATAGCACCCAATGCAGTGGCTCCAAGCTCACCTTCAAGTTGTCCCGACACAGTCAGGCTGGTCTGTTTACCAAAGAAGTCTTGTGCATAGTCAATCTTACCCTCCTCGTTGCGAGGCAACTCGTTGAGGTCGAGAGTTGTCACTTGGAACATAGCACCGGCACCCTCACAGTCGCTTGCTGTGATAAGTGGTGTGTGAAGGTAGAAAAATCCGTGATCGTTATAGTATTTGTGTATGGCATAGGCCATGTGGTGACGGATACGCAACACTGCTCCAAAGGTATTGGTACGAGGACGCAAGTGAGCTATCTCGCGTAGAAACTCGAGACTATGACCTTTCTTTTGCAAGGGATATTGCTCGGGATCGGCTGTGCCATATATCTCTATCTTCTCAGCCTGTATTTCGGCTGTTTGACCCTTACCCATCGACTCTACAAGTTTTCCCACAACACAAAGGCTTGCACCGGTTGTTATAGGTTTAAGTGTCTCTTCATCAAAGTTGGCAAGGTCGACTACAACTTGTATGTTCTTGATGGTGCTACCATCATTAAGAGCTATAAAGTTAACGTGCTTATTACCGCGACGTGTACGCACCCAACCTTTTACACACACAGTCGAACCTATGAGCGAGGGGTTGAATACATCTGCTATTTTTGTTCTTCTCAGTGTTTCCATTTTTATTTATTTCTTTAATAACCACCGCCCTTCGACAAGAAGTAGCGGTGGCGAATTATTTTCTTACTTGGTATTACTCGAACGAGCCCATCATGAGCATGTTTACCTCGGCTTGTGTAAGATAACGCCAACGTCCACGAGGCAAATTTTTCTTGGTAAGACCGGCAAAGTACACGCGATCAAGTTTTATAACGTGATAACCAAGAGCTTCAAATATGCGACGCACTATACGGTTGCGTCCTGAGTGTATCTCTATACCTACCTGATTACGATCGGTCTCAGTGGCATAGCTTACTGCATCGGCGTGGATATTGCCATCGTCAAGTTCTATACCATCGGCGATGCGTTGCATATCTTCCTCGGTTACATCCTTATCTGTCCACACATGGTAGATTTTTTTCTTAATAAACTGCGGATGTGTCAATTTTGAAGCCAAATCGCCATCATTGGTGAGCAAAAGCACGCCGGTGGTATTTCGGTCGAGTCGGCCAACAGGATAGATACGCTCGGAACATGCATTGCGAACAATATCCATCACAGTGAGACGACCTTGGGGATCATCGGCTGTTGTCACACAATCTTTGGGTTTGTTGAGTAGGACATACACCTTGCTTTCAAGACCCACTTCTTGTCCGCGGAATGTTACGATGTCGGCAGGAGTAATTTTCGAACCAAGTTCGGTAACAACTGTGCCATTTACTTGCACCTCGCCTGCTTGTATAAATTCATCAGCCTCTCGACGTGAACATATACCGGCATTGGCAAGGAATTTGTTTAATCGGATGGGTTGTGTAGGATCGATCGGTGGCAATTCATACTCAATGCGTTGTGGACGTGGTGTAAATCGTTTGTTAAATCCACCGCGTTGATTGTTACGATTGTTATTATTGTAGCCACCACGGTTGTTATTATAACCACCACGATTATTGTTGTAACCACCGCGATTGTTGAAGTTTCTATTGTTATTATATCCGCCACGGTTGTTATATCCACCACGATTGTTGGAGTAACCACCTTCTTGGTTGTAGCCGTTAGTTACTTCGACATTTTCACCATCGGCATTATTGTTGTAACGATTGTTGTAGCGATTATTGTTATAGCCACCATTATTGTTGTAGCGATTGTTATAACCGTTGTTGTTGTAACGGTTGTTGTTGTAGCCGCCACGATTGTTATTGTAGCCACGGTTATTATAGCCACCGCGATTATTGTTATAACCACCACGGTTGCCGGTATAACCACCTTCTTGATTATAACCATTAGCCGCTTCGGCATTTTCGCCATCGACATTATTGTTATTGTAACGATTGTTGTAGCGATTATTGTTGTAACCACCGTTATTATTGTAGCGATTGTTATAACCGCCGTTATTGTAACGATTGTTATTATAACCGTTGCGATTGTTGTTATAGCCTCCATTGTTATAGTGACGACGTTCGCCATTATACGAGGGGCGTTCACTACCGTAAGTCGATGATTGATAATCGTGAGTACCGTTTTCTACATTTTTCTCTGTGTTTGCGGTAAAATCTTCGTGCATCGCACCGCGACTTTCATTAATACGGGGGCGTTTTACTTTCTTTTCTTCGTCCATGTACGTAATTTATTTAATTGTTTATAATTGTTAGCCTCTCGGCTGTGTATATATCTCTTTTCTTTGTTTTTATTTTTCTGTTAGAGTTATCTGTCTCATTAAGGTTTTTACTTGGATACTCTCTTTTTATTTTGAATGCAAAGTTGCAAAGTATTTTTTAATTTTCCATCATAAAAGAGCTAAAAAGTGGCAAGGGTTTGTTAACGTAACAGATAAAGTTGTTCAAAGTTTATCCCCACTCCACTTTTTAACCTCTTTTAATATAGCAACATCTTCATTCACATCAGAAACCGGTATAGGATTGCGGTGAGAGGCGATGCAACTCCTCCTTCACTTCATCCGACACATTGAGTGTATCGATAAATGCACTGATAGCTTGCTCATCTATTACAGCATTGGTGCGTGTAAGAGCTTTGAGTGTCTCATAAGGTTGAGGATAGCCCTCGCGACGCAAGATGGTCTGTATTCCTTCGGCCACAACATTCCACATATTATCCAAGTCTCGCTCTATGGCCTGACGGTTGAGCAATAGCTTACCTAAGCCCTTGATGGTACTGCTTATGGCTATTAATGTATGTGCCATAGGTACACCTACATTACGCAACACTGTCGAGTCGGTCAGGTCGCGTTGCAAACGAGAGATGGGCAATTTACCTGCAAGATGTTCATAGATTGCATTGGCTATACCGAGGTTACCCTCCGAGTTCTCAAAGTCGATAGGATTGACCTTGTGAGGCATTGCCGATGAACCCACCTCTCCGGCCTTAATCTTCTGCTTAAAATATTCCATCGATATATATTGCCAGAAGTCGCGATCAAGGTCAATAATAATCGTATTGATGCGACGCATAGCATCGAAGAGAGCCGCCAAGTTATCATAATTGGATATCTGTGTAGTATACGCCTCTCGCTCTATTCCCAGATTATTGTGCAGAAACGATGCACCAAAGGCAGGCCAGTCGATAGTGGGATAGGCAGTGCGGTGTGCATTGAAATTACCCGTTGCTCCACCAAATTTGCCACTGATGGGTATGTTACGCAACTGCTCAACCTGCTGTTCGAGACGATATGTAAACACTCGCACTTCCTTGCCAAGGCGTGTAGGAGATGCCGGTTGTCCATGTGTCTTGGCAAGCATGGGTATATCAGCCCACTCTTCGGCATATCCGTTCAGTATCGACAACATCTCGTTGAGCATGGGCAGATACACTTCATAGATAGCCTCCTTAATAGACAAGGGAACGGCTGTATTATTAATATCCTGCGATGTCAGACCGAAATGTATAAACTCTTTATATCGTTCCAACCCCAGACGGTCAAATTGCTCTTTGATAAAATACTCTACGGCCTTTACATCATGGTTGGTTACCGCCTCTATCTCCTTTATGCGGGCAGCATCTTCTTGCGTAAAGTTACGATATATATCACGCAATTCCTCAAACACTGCTTTGTCAACAGTCTCCAACTGAGGAAGGGGCAACTCGCATATGGCTATAAAGTACTCTATCTCTACACGCACACGGTAACGGATAAGAGCCAACTCCGAAAAATAGGCCGATAAAGAGGCCGTTTTGCTATGATAACGTCCATCGATGGGCGACACAGCTGTTAATGGGGTGATTTGCATAATCGAATTTATTACGGTTGTGAGTGCAAAGATAGCATTATTTATTAGTTTTTTGAAATATTTTTGCGAAATTGTTTTGTGAATCAAAAATTAGTATTACCTTTGCATCGCTTTTCGATAATACAACTCGGGCGTTTAGCTCAGCTGGTTTAGAGCATCTGCCTTACAAGCAGAGGGTCGGCGGTTCGAATCCGTCAACGCCCACCGAGACAAAACGGCTTCTCATGCGAGAGAAACAAACCACTCGAAAAGTATAATGGGCGTTTAGCTCAGCTGGTTTAGAGCATCTGCCTTACAAGCAGAGGGTCGGCGGTTCGAATCCGTCAACGCCCACCATTATTCAACTTTATATATTCCCAGAGGGTGCCTCGGCACTCTTCCTTACGAGGGCGTTTAGCTCAGCTGGTTTAGAGCATCTGCCTTACAAGCAGAGGGTCGGCGGTTCGAATCCGTCAACGCCCACAAAAGATTCATCACCATCCTAACATTTTAGGGTGGTATTTTTTTTATCAAAGATAAGAATTGTTTGCCAATAATTCTTATCTTTGCAGTAAACCGCGAAGATACTTTTGCTCGCTGTGAAAAATATTCAAACAAGTTTGATATTTCTCGCTCGCTTACCACTATCTTTGTAAATAATTTGAACACAATAGTTTGAAACTAAATCTACTACCTATATAATATGTGCGGAATTGTTGGATATATAGGCCATCAGCAAGCATGCCCCATTCTTCTTAAAGGCTTGCATCGACTTGAATACCGTGGCTACGATAGTGCCGGCGTCTCTATGATTAACGAACATGGAGAACTGAATGTATATAAAGCAAAAGGAAAAGTTGCCGACTTAGAATCCTTCCTCACCGATAAAGACGACTCAGGTACAATCGGTATAGCACACACCCGATGGGCTACCCACGGCATCCCATGTCGCGAGAATGCTCATCCCCACTTCTCATCATCCGGCACACTTTCTCTCATTCACAATGGTATTATTGAGAACTACGCCTCTCTGAAAGAGAAACTCATCGCAAAGGGCTTCTCGTTTGTCAGTGAGACAGATACCGAAGTCCTCGTACAACTTATCGAGTATTACAAACAAGAACACAAGTCCAATCTCCTATCGGCTGTACAGCGTGCCTTAAAACAAGTCATCGGAGCCTATGCCATTGCCGTACTCGACAAGAACAATCCCGACGAAATCATCGCCGCTCGCAAGTCGAGTCCCCTCGCTATCGGACTGGGCGAAAACGAATACTTCCTCGCCTCCGATGCCACACCCTTGGTCGAATACACCCACCGCATCATATACCTCAACGACGACGAGATAGCCATCATCAACCGCCACGAAGGACTTCGATGCGTCACCATCCAGGGCGAACTTGTCGACCATGAAGTAAGCGAGATAAACATCGACCTCGGTGCAATAGAAAAAGGAGGATACGAGCACTTCATGCTCAAAGAAATCTTCGAACAACCTCGATGCCTGCTCGACTGCATGAGAGGCCGCATCAGCAGCGACGGAACCGAAATACGACTTTCATCGGTTATCGACCACGGCAAACGTCTCATCAACGCTCATCGATTTATCATCGTAGCATGTGGCACTTCTTGGCATGCCGGACTGATAGGCAAAAACCTGATAGAAAACTTCTGTCGCATACCGGTCGAGGTTGCCTACGCATCGGAGTTCCGTTACAGCGACCCCGTTATCAACAACAACGATGTCGTAATAGCCATCTCCCAGTCGGGCGAGACAGCCGACACGTTAGCCGCCATCGAATTGGCTCGTGACAGAGGTGCTTTCGTCTATGGCATTGTCAACTCGGTAGGCTCATCAATAGCTCGCAACACCGATACAGGTGCCTACATACACGTCGGACCCGAAATAGGTGTAGCCTCGACCAAGGCCTTCACCGGACAAGTTACCGTCCTCACCATGCTTGCCCTATGCATAGCCAAAGAACGCAACACCATCTCACAAGAAGATCTCGAATCGGCACTCCAAGAACTACTTCTCATCCCCGACAAGATAGAAGAAATCTTAAAGTCGAACGACTCCATCGCATCACTCTCGCGTACATTTACCTACGCACACAACTTCATCTATTTAGGCCGCGGATACAACTACCCCGTAGCACTCGAAGGTGCATTGAAACTCAAAGAAATCTCATACATCCATGCCGAGGGTTACCCTGCTGCCGAGATGAAGCACGGCCCTATCGCCCTGATTGATGCCGAAATGCCTGTCGTCGTGTTAGCTACCAACAAGAAACTATACGAAAAAGTACTCAGCAATATTCAAGAGATAAAGGCTCGACAAGGCAAGGTAATAGCACTCGTCATCAAGGGCGACGACGTTATTTCGAGAATCGCCGACTACGTCATAGAACTACCCGAAACAACCGACTTCCTATACCCACTGTTGGCCTCCATCCCCTTGCAACTACTCGCCTATCACATTGCAGTGTGCAAAGGCAAAGACGTAGACCAACCCCGCAACCTCGCCAAGTCGGTTACGGTGGAGTGAAATTATACAACTTTTCATAACAACACAAAAAATCCGAGATTTTCGTCTCGGATTTTTCGTATTCATTACAAACTCTCAATTGTTATAGAACAATACTAAATTTTCAAAATTTATTAGAAGCCTCCTCTATTGCTTCCGCCGTAGCTACTGCTTCGCTCTTAGAAGGGTTATAACTAGCAGTAGCTGTTCTAACTTCACCAGTCTCTGTATTACGAACAGTTACAACAACAGTACCATAATAAGAAGAATAACCTTCATTTTTCTTAGAGATTACATTTTCTACAATTATACTCATAATTCTCAAATTTTTATCCCACTCTAACAGCTTCGTGGATTGCTTTTATTAGTTTGAGACAAATATACAACCACCACAACAACATTATCTCACCAAGCCGTTTCCACAACAGACACAGTATCCGATAAGGACACACCTCGCGGCACGCTTCACAACGGAAGTCTTTGCGACATTGCTGCAAAGAGATCACACTCCAACACAAGCGAAGCTCGCCACATAATATCTATATCCAGATTTTTCTTGCGGAACATTTTATGTGCATGGGTACGCGTACAGCACATCCTCTCGGCAAACCATGTCACCGTTCTGCCTTTCCGATGCAATGCTTCTTTTATTATTTGACCTGCATGATACATACCTCAGTGTATAGAAAAAGTGGACTTTCCTTTCATCTACGTTTCAGAGGTATCGCCAAACACCTTGCAATCATATATGAGTAAAAGCCCACAGTATACACTGTGAGCATCAACTTTTACCCTTGATTGCTTCTTTAAATTTTGGCGAATTTTCTGAAACAAGAATACAAGCTAATGCTTTTGTTATTATGTCTGTCGTGGCAAACTATTAAACTCCTTTATTAGTTTGCAAGCACAAAATTAGTAATTTTTTCATTACACCACTTATAGCACCCTAAATTTATAATTAAGATTCTACCCATCGGCACATATATACAAAAAAAATACTGCATCCCACAACTGAGACACAGTATTCTTATAAACAGAATGAACGGAGTTATTACTCAGCACGAAGAGTGAAACGCTTGAAAGCTACTACCTTCAAGTCGGCATCCATCTCTTTGAGAACATCGCGAACCGACTTCTTAGCCTCCATGATGTCTTCTTGGTTGAGCAAGCAAACTTCCTTCAAGAACTTGCCGAGACGACCCTTGGCGATGTTTTGAATCATAGCCTCAGGAAGGTTGGCAGCCTTCTCAGCCGATACGGTGGCGATAATCTCCTTAGCCTTGGCAACCTCTTCGGCTGTAATCCAACCCTTAGCCATGTTGCTCTCCATGTGGTCTTCCGAGTCAACGTGAGCAGGGTTGATACCGGCTTTCTTCAAAGCTACTTCAACAGCCTTTTGTACTTGTTCAGCCTTAGTCTTTTCAACAGCCACTGCAATTTCGGAATTCTTGATATCCTCCGATACACCATCCTCATCGATAGCGATGGGGTTCATAGCGGCAATTTGCATAGCTACACGCTTACCGGCCTCATCGTTCACCTTGTTAAGACCTACGATAGCACAGAGTTGGTTCTTGTTTTGGTGGTTGTAAACTACGGTATGTTCAGCCTCTATATAGTTAAAGTCGCCGAGTTCCATCTTCTCACCAGTCTTACCTATCTCATCGGTAATAAGAGTAGCAACCTCTACACCGTCAATAGTAAGAGCGAGTACTTCCTCACGAGTTTTGGGTTTAGCCTCCATTACTGCATTGAGGATACGGTTGGTCAAGGCAACGAACGACTCGTTGTTGGCAACGAAGTCAGTTTCGCATTTCAAGGCAACGATAGCAGCATAGCCGCCGTCAGCCTTAGCAAGAACACAACCTTCGGCAGCTTCACGGTCTTCACGCTTAGCTGCAACAGCTTGTCCTTTTTTACGGATTATTTCTTTTGCGGCTTCGATATCGCCGTCAGCTTCTTGTAATGCTTTTTTGCAATCCATCATGCCGGCTCCGGTAAGTTGGCGGAGCTTGCTGATTTCTGCCATTGTTACTGCCATAGTAGTATTATTTTAGTAGTTAATATTCGGTATAAAAAACAAAGAGCGTGCCTTGTTATGTATCAAAGGATCGCTCTTGTGTATGAGATTGATTACTCTTCGTTTTCGGTATTCTTTTCAGCAACCTCTTCTTTGTCGTCGGCTTTGCGACGAGGAATGCGAGCTTTACGTTCACGCTTGGGAGCAGCAGTCTCATCAACCTCCTTATCGACCATCTCCACTTTGCGTTCTTCGATACCCTCAGCCATAGCACCACACAATGCATCGAGGATAACCTCTATCGATTTTGAAGCGTCATCGTTGGCGGGAATTACGAAGTCGATGTTTGAAGGATCAGAGTTTGTATCGACCATTGCAAATACGGGGATACCCAGACGGTTGGCCTCGCGTACTGCGATTTGCTCTTTAAGAACGTCAACAACAAACAACGCGGCAGGAAGGCGGCTCAAGTCGGCAATACTACCGAGAGTTTTTTCGAGCTTAGCACGTTGACGAGTTATTTGGAGTTTTTCGCGTTTTGAAAGGTTATCGAAAGTGCCATCCTTAGTCATCTTGTCGATGGTGGTCATCTTCTTCACTGCCTTACGGATAGTGGGGAAGTTGGTGAGCATACCACCGGGCCAACGCTCGATAACATAGGGCATGTTGATCGAAGTAGCTTTGTCGGCAATAACTTGCTTAGCCTGTTTCTTAGTAGCAACAAAAAGTACTTTTTTGCCCGATTTGGCAATCGACTTCAAGGCAGCAGCTGCCTCGTCGATTTTTGCTACTGTTTTATACAAGTCGATGATGTGAATGCCATTACGCTCCATGAAGATATAAGGAGCCATAGCGGGATTCCACTTTCTTGTGAGGTGACCGAAGTGTACACCTGCTTCGAGAAGTTGTTCAAATGATGTAAGAGCCATTTTTCTTTACTATTTTTTTCGTTTACATTCTACTATTACAATTGCCGGGTAGTTAAGCCGCTACATCAAGCAGCGAGCCAAGTCGCGGCAATTTGGATACTAAACGTTCTTTTACTTGTCGCCCTGAGCTTACAAATAGATTAACGTTTGCTGAATTGGAAGCGTTTACGAGCTTTGGGACGACCCGGTTTCTTACGTTCAACAGCACGGGGGTCACGAGTCATGAAGCCTTCACGACGGAGAATTGCTTTGTCTTCGGGGTTCAAGGCTACCAATGCACGAGCGATAGCGAGACGGAGAGCCTCAGCTTGACCTTTGTAACCACCACCATTGAGGTTAACCAAGATATCATATTTCTCAACCACACCGAGTGTAGCGAGGGGTTGTTTTACAACATATTGCAGTATCGACGAGGGGAAATAATTAGTCAAGTCGCGTTTGTTGATGGTGATAGTACCATTACCCTCTTTGATAAATACGCGAGCTACGGCTGCTTTACGACGGCCTACTACAGCTTTTTCGAGAAGATACATATTATATTACTTGTAGAGGTTAATATCTATAATTCGGGGATTTTGAGCAGCATGCTCATGCTCGGCACCGCCATACACACGGAGGTTACGCAACAATTGTGCACCGAGTTTATTTTTGGGAAGCATACCCTTCACTACGCGGAGTACAAGGCGGTCGGCACCCTTAGCCATCAAGTCGGCAGGCGATTTGAAACGTTGACCACCGGGATAGCCGGTAAAGTCGATATACTCTTTGTCTGTCATTTTCTTGCCGGTAAGTACAATTTTGTCGGCATTGATAATGATTACATTGTCTCCACAATCTACGTGGGGAGTGTAGTTGGGTTTGTATTTGCCACGCAAAATTTTGGCAACTTTACTTGCAAGACGACCCAATACTTGGTCGGTAGCATCTACTACCACCCATTCTTTGGTTACTGTAGCCTTGTTGGCTGATACGGTCTTATAACTTAAAGTGTTCACTGCTTTAAAGTTTTAATAATTAGTTACTTAATACTGCCCACTTATTATCTTCCCGGCCAAAGGAAGAACAATTCGCGTGCTTTACTGTCTTATTTGGCTAATAATCGGACTGCAAAGGTAGTGTTTTTATTTTACAAGACAAATATTTTTTAATATTTTTTCATTCTCTATCAATGCAATAACTTTATAATAATGTATATGCAATAACTCCACACCCGCGGGGGGGTGTGTTTTTAATGATTACTATGGGATACTTATATAGTGAATAGATAGAGCGTCAAAGAGGATTTTCCCGACATCGGAGCTAAATGACTATCTTGGGTAGTTCTATGCGGAAGGTTGTACCCACACCGGGGTCCGAATCTTTGACATAAATCTGTCCATTGTGATACTCCTGTATAATGCGTCGTGCCAACGTAAGCCCCAGCCCCCAACCTCGTTTCTTGGTCGTATAGCCGGGCTTAAACACATTGTCAAAGTCCTTTCGTGCTATTCCCTTCCCACTATCGGTAACGTCAATGTAGACCTGCTTACGACTCGATGACAAGGTTACATCGATAACGCCTTCACCGCCCATGGCATCGACGGCATTTTTACAGAGATTTTCAATAACCCATTCGACAAGCGAGCGACACAACATCACACCCTCGGCATCATCGGGCATGTGCAAGCGGAGACTCACCTTGTTGGAGATGCGAGTACTCATATAATCGCAAGTATCCTCCAACAGCTCGTTGACATAGACCAACTCTTTGTCGGGTACTGAACCTATCTTGGAAAAACGGTCGGCAATAATCGACAAGCGTTTCACATCCTTATCCATGTCTGCCACAATGCTTTGGTCTACATCATCATTGATTTTCAACAATTCAATCCATGCCATCAACGATGATATAGGTGTACCCAACTGATGGGCTGTCTCCTTGGAAAGTCCTACCCACACTTTATTCTGCTCGGCACGCTTGACACTAATCAACCCTATATAAGCTATGATGGCAAAGACTATAAGTACCAACAGTTGTATATAGGGGAAATATGAGAGCTGCCGCAAAAGGATAGAATCTTCATAATATAGCATCTGGGTCATATTGTCACCCAAGTCAATGGCAATAGATGAGCCGTTATCACGAAACGACGCCAACTTACGCGACAAATAACCAACGGTATCGGTCGAATTGATTGAAATGTTTGAGTACTGCGTTATCTCATCATTTTCGTCTACCACTATAACGGGGATAGTGGTATTGCTTCGTATGATTGAGAGTATCAGTTCGATATCGGCATCAGAGGTCATTGTGGCAAGCTCACTCGTCGCTGCTGCCCATATTTCCATCTTGTTACGCTCTTCTTTTTCCAACTTGCGAACAAGATTGTTAGATATCCACAGCGAACCACCTACAAGAATGACTGCTACGGCAAAGAATATATATTTACCTATACGACTATTGAAATAAAAAAAGTGCATAGCAAAACTCTATTAAATAATGTACACAATAGTAACGTAAGCAGTAGCTATTTTATTGCCTACCACACTCTTTGCGGCAACTCTCAGCCTATCAGGCTACATGGGGTCTACATCGTAATAAAGCACGAGTTGCTTAAATCGTGAATCGGCAAGTGAATTTTCGTATATCTTTCTTAGCAAGTCTTTCACTTGCGACATGGATGCTGCTATCTCTACTTTAAGCATTATCTTGCGAATGTATAACGACTGTATGCGTGCCACAGGTGGATTATCGGGTCCCAACACTCGCTCGCCAAACACTTTACGAAGCAGTGTTGCATATTGCTGCGACAATGTATCGAGAACTGCCTCATCGCGATGCTTCAAGTAGATGTACACAAGGCGTGTAAATGGAGGATAACCAAATTGCTGACGTTGGAGTATCTGCTCTTGATACATACCGATGTAATCGTGAGCTATAACTTGACCGATAATAGGTAGTTCGGGTTGAGATGTTTGCAACAATACCTCGCCCCGGCTTTTGCCTCGCCCCGAGCGACCTGCCACTTGCGACATCATCTGAAAAGCCCGCTCATAGGCTCTGAAATCGGGGAAGGAAAGCATCGTATCGGCACTAAGTATTCCCACTACACTTACGCGGTCAAAATCAAGACCCTTGGTTACCATCTGCGTTCCTACCAGTATTTTACTCTTACCCGAGGCAAAATCGTCAATAATCTCTTGATAAGCATTACGAGAACGAGTAGTATCCAAGTCCATACGTGCCATCTTTACATCGGGAAACATCTCTTCGACATCCTCTTCTATTCGTTCCGTTCCAAATCCACGCACCTCAATAGTCGCTTGCAGACATGCCGGACATACATGAGGTATCTCACACGAATATCCGCAATAGTGACAAACCAGACGATTGTCACGCTTGTGGTAAGTAAGACTCACATCGCACTGCGTACACTTAGGTATCCAAGCACACTCGCGACACTCAACCATAGGAGCAAAACCGCGGCGATTCTGAAACAAAATAATCTGTTCTTCTCGCTTCAATGCCCCTTGCATTGCATCTATCAGAGCTTGGGAAAAATTCCCCTTTACTTGTCGGCGACGACGTTGCTCTCGCATGTCGATGGTTCGTACGTCGGGAAGGGGATTATTGGAATATCGCACCAACAACTCCACCAGTCCATACTTACCGGTCAGTGCATTGTAATAGCTCTCAATCGACGGAGTTGCCGAGCCAAGCAACACCTTAGCCCCATACATTCCTGCCAAGACGATGGCCGCACTGCGTGCATGATAACGGGGTGCCGGATCGTATTGCTTGTAACTGGGTTCATGCTCCTCATCAACTATCACAAATCCCATGTCGTGAAAGGGAAGAAAAACCGACGATCTAACCCCCAGCACCACTCTCGGCTCACGACTTCGCAGCATTTTATACCATATCTCCACCCGCTCATTGTCCGAAAATCGAGAATGATATATCAGCAACTTATCACCAAAGACACGCTGCAACCGCTCGGTAAGTTGTGTGGTCAGTGCTATTTCGGGAACAAGGTACAGCACTTGTCTACCTTGCTGTAAGATATTATTTATAATGTGGATATATATTTCAGTTTTGCCACTTGACGTCACACCATGCAACAAAGAGACCGATTTATCACCCAAACTGCCATATATCTCTCCCAAAGCACGCGACTGTTCATCGCTGAGCCGGGGTAGTTCGACACTCCGATGCACCAAAGGGACAAAACGGCTCACTTCACGCTTGTATGTCTCCATCACGCCTTTATTGACCAGTCCGGCCAATACTGCCGGCGACACATCGGCTCGTGCCAACAACTCACTACGCGACACCTCTACATAACACCCTTTCTGCATAAAATGCGACAGATCGAGAAACGACAGCAACAGCACTTCCTGTTGTTTGGCTCGCCCTACAAGATCAAATGCTGCCCGCAAGGCTTCATGATTGCCTTGCTCGAAAGTTAATCGCACACACACCTCGGTCTTAGGCTTATAGTTGACTCGCATCCGCTCTGTGACAAACACAGCCTCTCGCTCAACAAGCCTCCGCAACACCGGCAAGGTATTACGCAATCCTGTTGCCTTTTCCAGCTCCTGTACCGTAAGTCGACCTTGACCGGCAAGAGTTTGCAGCAACACAGCCTCTCGCTCCGTAAGTCTATTATCCACATCCTCCTCGTAGTCGTTGTTTATTGTCAACGATGTCTCACTTTCGAGTTTCAGCCCCGATGGTAAGGCTGCCTTATACACATCGCCTACCGAACATAGATAATACTCGGCTATCCACTGCCAAAAATTCAATTGCGTACGCAACACAATAGGCTCATCATCAAGCAACGTTGCTATCTCTTTCACCTCATAACCCTGCGGCTCCATGTCGTGCAGTGCTACCACAATGGCAGTATAAAATTTCGACCGCCCAAATGACACTACCACACGATGACCTTGACGCAAGCGTCCTTGCATCTCATCGGGTATGCGATAAGTAAAATATCGATACAACGGTAATGGTAATATCACATCGGCAAAGCGGTTCATGGCATTGTATTTATTTTCCGACAAATTTATATATAATTTACGGCTCTTGCAAGTGTATAAAAAGACAAGACCAACAAAAATTCTTCGTCAGTCTTGCCATATAAGGGATTATTTCTTTCTCTTACTCTTTCTCTTTAATCAGTCCCGAACGATAGGCACATAAGAGCTTCTTCAAGTCTTCGATTTGTCCTATCAACTCACGTCCTATATCGGTATCTCGCACTTTCACGCGATCGTTGGTAAATTCCAAAACAAAACGATTGGATATAATATCAACACCCTCTTCAATTGCTTTCTGGGTCGACTGGAATGGCTCGTGCTGTACAAGTTGTAAGCCTCGGGAATGATATATGAGCGTATAGCCCGCAATACCCGTTTCCGACTGATAGGCTTTGGAAAATCCGCCATCTATTACCAGCAACTTACCTCCTGCCTTCACCGGCTGCTCTCCTTTCGCAACCTTTACAGGGACATGACCATTGATAATGTGCGAATGGGGTCCTTCAAGACCAAACTCCTTCAACACTTTCACACATATATCATACTCATTTCGCAACGTATAATAATGGCCCTTCTTTTCCTTTTTCAACTCTTTGTCGGCGATGAAATATTTTTCAAAGTTCGTCATCTTATCCTTATCAAAGAAAGGCGAATGAGGTCCACACCACAGATACCACATATAGTCGACATCACGCTGATGTTGCTCACTCGTGGGACTGCCATAATAAGCCGCACGCACCACTTCGTCGACCTTATCGAAGAGAGCCTTTCCACAATACTCCTTGCCATGAACAATCACCTTCATAAAAGAGCCATCTTCGTTCATCGGCATCGAAGCATGGAACATAAGATTGGAGTTTCGCACAAGATACAAGCTACCCTTGGCATATAACCAACGCATATGCTTACGCATTTTATCACTATTGATAAACGAGAGACGCAACTTTTGCATCACACTGGCCTCTTCATCGGTCAGTTTATACGGATTTTTAGGATCGACTGTCGGCAGATTTTTATCGCGTAACTCTTGCGTTGCTCCTGCCATTACAATCGTTCCGTTTTCATAGTCAATCTGGTCGAGCAAGTTACGATCCTGCATTTCATATTCGGGATTGCGGTCAATGATATGTCCCTCGACCTTAAATTGTATAATAGCAATAGCCTTCTGCATCTTGGCTATAAGTCGATTGGTCTTTGCACTATGAGCCATAGCAGTAGCAGTAGGCATAAACATCTCACACTCATCATCGCCGTAAACATCCATTGCGAATGTTGCCAAAGGCAGGAGATTGATACCATATCCATCTTCGATGGTCGACAAATTACCATATCGCAATGCTATTCGCAACACATTGGCAATACAAGCCTCATTACCACAAGCAGCACCCATCCACAATATGTCATGATTACCCCACTGCACATCAATGTCATGATACTTATGCAGAGTATCCAATATAATATGTGCACCGGGACCACGGTCGAAAATATCTCCCACTATGTGCAGCGAGTCGATGGTAAGTCGCTGTATCAATTCACACATAGCAATAATGAAATGGTCGGCACGACCTATCTCTATGATTGTGGAAATAATAACATTGACATATCCCTGCTTAGGCTCGGACAATGACTCATGCAGCAACTCCTGCATAATGTAAGCAAAAGACTGTGGAAGGGCTTTTGACACCTTGGAACGAGTATACTTCGACGACACTGCACGTGCCACTCGTATGAGTTGATGCAGTGTTATTCTATACCAGTCTTCTATATCATTTTCAGCAGCCTTCACAAGTTCAAGCTTCTCCTCGGGGTAATATATCAGCGTACATAACTCTTTTTTCTCCGATTCCCGTAAGGTCTGCCCGAATACCTCATCCACCTTGCGACTCACCGAGCCTGAGGCATTTCGCAATACATGCTGGAAGGCTTCATACTCTCCATGAATATCGGTTAGAAAGTGTTCTGTTCCTTTGGGCAAATCCAATATGGCTTCAAGATTGATAATCTCGGAGCAGGCTTCGGCTACGGTAGGAAACTTTTTTGAAAGCAAAGTAAGATAACGCAAGTCATGCTTTACATCATCTCTCATCAACTCATCCGATTGTGTTATCATAGTATCTTAGTTTAGGCTGATTTTACAGCAATGTCGTAAGAGTATTCACAACATTGCTCATCTCTCGTTAATTAACGATAGCAAAGTTAATTATTTATATTGAAAAAACAACACACTTTCTCCATTTATATTCCACATTCCCATTTTTTGCGGTCACAAACGGTTATCTTGTCACCAACACACCTCCCATAGGACTGAAATATACTGCATAAGGTTGGAGATAATACTTATTTTCTTTGGCACGACCCGATAGTGGCACTCCGGTAGTTACATCGTAGGTCGAACCGCATGATTTGCACCGTATCACCAAGTCTTCGTTATCGAAATCGACACGCACCTTGGCACTACGCTCGACTGGACATGCCAGATCGTAGGCATGAACAGTATTTACAGGATCGCACACCAGCATCACTCCTCCATATCCGGTATATGAGTTCGCAACATATGAGAACCCCTTGGGCTTATTTTCCTCCTTGATATACTCGCGATGATCGGGATAGGCTCGCACTCCATAGACACTCCACATGGCAGCTGTACCAAACTCTATGCGTACCGGAGCCGCCGGAATACGATCATACTCGGCATACTCACAAGCTGCCATTGCCATTAGCACCACGCACAAGAATATAAGTCGTATAATTTTCATAGCTACACTCTGAGAGGAACTTCCTTAAATTCCACTGATTAATATTTCATCTATTATAACAACAAAAGAGAGTGGCCATCGGAGCTTGATACAAGCACACAACAATCACTCTCTTATTTTTACACACTACACTGTGTGTCAATTATTATAAGGAATAACCGCCAACATTTCGGCCATGCGATCTATCGCCTCTTGCAGAGGTTTCGACACCATTGGTTTAAGAAATGCATTTATCTCGGCCTTCACAGTGATACGAGTCTTGGTATTCTGCTCATCGACAGGGACAAACTGTACCCACATAAATAGTGGCAGAGGCGAATTTTCGGCTGAAAATTTTACCAACTTGGGAGCTTCTCGCTCGATAATACGAAATGTCAATGCTCCTACGGGATCAACATTTATTGTACAAGAATCCGCATCAAATCGCATCTCCTTAATCTGAGCGAGCTTATCAGCAGGGATTCTATCGCGAATAGCTTCCAGATTATTCAGGTCGGACAACTTGGCATACACCTTATCGATAGGAGCCGGTATTCGGGTTATTTTACTCTCGAACGATGTCATAAAGAAGGGTATCAAATTTTCTTATCGGCTTGCCAATTGGCAGGATCTTTACGCCACTCTTGCAATGTTTCGAGATACTCAGGTGCTATATAATTGGTCTCAATAGCAACTTCGAGCATGGCGTTATAGTTGCTCAATGTCAATAACTCGACATTAGCCTCCTTAAAGCGACGTGCTGCCTCGGGGAAGCCATAGGTAAATATCGCTGCCATACCTATCACTTCACAACCTGCATTGCGGATGCTTTCGACAGCCTTGATACTGCTACCTCCGGTCGAAACGAGATCCTCGATAACCACAACTTTCTGTCCGGGCTTCAAGTCACCCTCAATAAGATTTTCAAGACCGTGATCCTTGGGAGACGAACGCACATACACATAAGGTAGGCACAAAGTATCGGCTACTAATGCACCTTGTGCAATTGCACCGGTTGCCACACCCGCAATAGCATCAACTTCGGGGAAGTTTTCAAGAATAAGACGACACAACTCAACCTTGATAAAACTGCGTACATCGGGATAAGAAAGAGTACGACGATTATCGGTATATATGGGCGAGTTCCATCCCGAAGCCCAAGTAAAAGGATTGGCCGGTTGTAACTTGATAGCACAGATATTCAACAATTTTTCGGCCAATAATTTTTCCACGGTTTTCATATTATTTTATCTTTTAAAGTTTGTATTTTCATCTCTGCCCGATAGTGAGCATTGATATATCGAGTGCAAAGTTAAAAAAAATGCCAATATTCCATTACAACCAAGACAAATTATTTAACCTGATATGGTATTTTATACCATTCCCCTACCACAAGACACCCCCCTTTGCGGTCTGACATCTTGCTATATAGAATATCATCCATTTGATTATTCAAGTCATGCGTGCCGCTGCTAATGTAAAGAGGGACAATTGCTTGACTCCACCTTGCAACAAGACCTCACCGCACGACAACAGGGTAGCTCCTGTTGTCACCACATCATCGACGAGCAGAACATGACGGCCGACAAGAGGCGAAGATGGCTGCAATTCAAAGACATTGCGAGTTGACAAGTATCGTTCGTAGATACCTTTTTGTGTCTGAGATTGGCGATGCGTCTTGCACTGTAATACACCACAACACAACGGTATACCCGTCTCTTGTGAAATACCACGAGCTATCCACTCACTCTGATTATATCCACGTCTCTGTTCCTTCCGACGATGCAATGGCACCGGTACTATGTAATCAATGCCAGTCCAAATATCATCCAACCGATATTCTCGGGCAAACATCCTACCTAAATATTGTCCACACTCCTTCTCGCCATGATACTTGATGCGATGTATGAGCGTGCGATAATCACTCCCTTTGGTAAAATAGAAATAGGCCAACGCACGTTGTACTGGCAACTTACCATAGAATAGTTGTGCCATCGAGTTGTCGAGATCTCGAACAAATTCCGTTCGGGGCATATTTAACAAGCAATGGGTACACAGATGATTTTCATTGTGCAACAATACCCTATCACACACCTGACAAGTGCGTGGAAAGAAAAAATCGGCTATATCTCTAAACCAGTCTCGCATTGCAAGGACATACCTTTGAGACACTCACGCACCAATTCCGGCTCAAATCCGCGAGACATTGCAAATCGCATTAACTTCTCCCCCTGCAATTCTGCCGGTATAGCTTTCAGACCTCTACTTTTACCTTTCAGCAGATGTTGCAACGATTGATAATACTCTTCTTCATCAATGGTCTGTATCGACTGTGAGACTGTCAGCGGATCTATTTGCTTCTGTCTCAGCGTATATCCTATTTTGATACGTCCCCAACCATCAAACTTAAATTTATCATGTGTAAATGCACGACAATATCTATCTTCATCGATATATCGCTCCGATAATAATTGCTGGACTATACTATCTTCATCTACACGCTGAATATTCCAATTGTGCAATTTTTCTCGCACCTCCGACACACAACACTCCTTAGCGGTGCATCGGGCAGCCAATTTACGAAACGCTTCGTCTCGCGTAATTACATCCGACATTATTATTTCTTTCTTTTGCTATATATGATTTATTTTTCTACTATTTCTCAACTCTTAACAGCTCGCACCATGCGATACTGTCCTCTATAATCGCGATATGCCTCGACCGAAACAAATCCCATCGACTGCAACAAATCACAGCAGGCTTCACTCATTCGACTGTTTATCTCAAAATAAAGCACTCCTCCGGGTATCAACTCGCATAGTGCAATGCCGGCAATGGCTCGATAAAACAACAATGGCTCTTCATCCGGAACAAACAAAGCCTCGTGTGGTTCATATCGCAATACATTATCATCCATATCGCACATCTCACTATTCAGCACATACGGCGGATTACTTACCATTACCGCATAGCGTGGCTTATTCTCAGGGGTATATAACAACACATCACGTTCACACCACCGAACATCGACTCCACACTCCGCGGCATTTCGACGAGCATACGATAAGGCTGTGGGCGAAATATCCCAACCTTCGACCTTCGCATCTCTCCATGCTCGCGATAGAGCTATGGCTATGCAACCACTGCCCGTACACACATCCAATACATGCCCCTTTACATCGCCCATCTCTGCGATAATATGCCTCACAATCTCAGCTGTCTCGGGACGGGGTATCAACACACCGCTTCCCACTGCAAGGCTCATTTCATTCCAGTAAGCATTTCCAAGGATGTACTGAATAGGCTCATATTGCCTCAATCGTTCCACTATCGACACTATCCTGTTTCTGGTTTCGACAGGCAATTCGTCTTCACGTTTCAGCAACAAATCCACTGTTGTATAACCACATAATTCCTCGAATATCAACCGAATGAAGCCCTCAATCTCGCCTTTGGGATAATAGTCCGCCAGCAAGCTATGTATTAAATCGAGAGTCTGTTTCATTACATTCTTTCAAGAGTAACGAATTAAAAAATAAGCCATTTCTAAAATTCGCCGCGAATTTACAAAAAAATATTTAGAAAATTAGTAAGTTTGCAGCATGAATATTCACGAACGATATATGCAACGTTGCTTACAATTGGCTCGAATGGCCGACGGCAACACATCGCCCAATCCTATGGTGGGTGCAGTAGTTGTGTGCGATGGACGCATCATTGGCGAGGGGTACCACCGTCGTTGTGGCGAAGCTCATGCCGAAGTTAATGCTATCGCATCGGTACGCGACAAATCCCTACTCTCGCAATCGACCATCTACGTTTCATTAGAGCCTTGTTCGCATCATGGCAAAACACCTCCTTGCTGCGACCTTATCATTTCATCAGGTATTCCTCACGTTGTTGTGGGATGCCTCGATCCTTTTCCACAAGTAAGTGGTCGCGGTGTTGAGTGTTTGCGTAAAAACAACGTAAAAGTTACAGTCAACGTCTTGCAAGAGGAATGCCTTTGGCTCAATCGCAAGTTCATGACCTACCAGCAGAAACAACGGCCCTACATCACATTAAAATGGGCTCAAAGTTGCGATGGATACATCGACCGCAATCGCCAACCTAACGAAAATGCCACCATCTTCTCCACTCCCACCACACGCTCTTGGTCACATCGATTGCGAGCAACGCACGATGCCATCATCGTAGGGACTAATACTATTTTAACCGACAATCCTTCGCTCACCACTCGATATTGGCATGGGAAGAATCCTTTGCGTATTACCATTGATCGCCATCACCGCATACCCGAGCATTATACTATTTGCGATGGTTCTACACCCACACTACTCATCAATGGCAATTGTTCCCATGACAACATTGAATCTATCACTCTCAACACCGCCGACATCACGCCACAAGACATTGCCCACACCCTCTTCCTCCGTAATATACAGAGTCTTATCGTAGAGGGTGGACGAGAATTATTGCAGTCCTTCATCGATGCCGATCTATGGGATGAAGCTCGTATCGAAGTTGCCCCGACACAACTGCACAGTGGCATAGAAGCCCCTTGTATAAAAGGCACAATATGGCAAACCATCAGACACAACACTGCACACCACACTCACATATTGGTCAATCGCTGAGCATCCTGCAACACAAGCCCGACACGCTTATCCATCACTTATAACCACAATAAAATTAAAAACGACGTTTATTTATCTCTAAATAATTATAATTGTGTACATCTATATACCTCTATGATAAAAAAAGTTGCTATCTTTGTCGTTTGTTATATATTGCTTACAAAAAACATCATTAGCCAATGACAAAATTTCTAAGATATACAATACTTTTATGTGTACTGATATGTACACTCACAGCATGTAGAGACGACAAAGAGGAGAAATTCAAGCACTCCGATAGTGTACGCATAACAGCCTTTTCACTTTCGGCCGACACAACCATACTCGACAACCTCAACACCGTATTTTTCACAATCGACCTCGAAAAAGGTCTCATCTACAATGCCGACTCTTTACCCAAAGGCACCGATGTATCAAAACTCGCCATCAATATCTCAACAGATAGTGCTTCGGAAGTCACCATATCGACCCTCGATACGACCTACAACTATCTCGACCACAACAAGAAAAAAATAGACCTCACATTCCCCATCCATGCCAAAGTTGTGTCACGAAGCAAATTATATACCAAAGACTATCAGATAAAGGTCAACGTACACACCATGGAGTCCGATCGTCTCACATGGGGCGGAGTACAATACTCGTCACTTCCCGGGGAAGGTTCGCTCCAAGAGCAACGTACCATACAATACAACGGACTCATACACTGCTACATGCAACGCAACGATACATACTACCGTGCAACGGCCGTCCGACCCGGCGACGAATGGGATATCACAACACTCGACCTATCGTTCACCCCCCAACTACAATCGTTACGAGCCGGTCATAACGCATTATATCTACTCGATAACGACGGCATCCTGCACACATCGACCGATGGTATTACTTGGAACAGTACTAATCAGAAATACGCCGCCATCATAGGCTGCTTGGATGAACAGTTGCTCACACTCACTCATGATGGAAGCAACTACTATCACGACATATACCCCCGTCCCGAGGGATACACACCACAACCCACAGCCCAAGGATTTCCTGTATCGGGTCATAGCGATATGCTCACCTACGACTCTCCTTGGCTCACCACACCCCAAGGCATGATAATAGGAGGACGCACAGCCGATGGTTCACTGACAGGTGCTATGTGGGGATATGATGGCAGCAATTGGGCAAGACTCAACAACACACTTCCGGCTCGTGAAGGAGCAACTTTCTTCCCCTACGTTACATTCTTCGTCGACGACAACTGGATTACCACCGAGATGCCTACTTGGTTTGTAATAGGTGGTATCAACGAGACAACAGCCCTACGCGACATATGGATTTCCAACAACTATGGCGTGACATGGAAAGAAGCCGGTGATGAAATGATTCTGCCCGGATACATCCTACCCCGAGGATTTGCATCTGTCATCATCTGCGACGAACCCATCAACAGTCCTATTCCCTCATGGGAGAGCATCGATATGTTACCCATCCCACAGAACTATCGTCGCATACCCATGTACAGTACCAAAGACAACACATTAGTACCATATATATATATGTTTGGAGGAAAATCACATGACGGAATAAACTACAACCAAGTGTGGCGTGGTATCATCAACCGTCTGAGATTTGAACCCATACCATAAATTTTAACAGCAAGATACTTTTCACCCTTTCATTTACGTTCTTAGTTATATACACATTACAAAGAGACTGCAATATGAAAAGAATCTTGACCATCCTGAGCATTTTTCTTATAGGAAGTTGCCTTCACAAGACACTTGCACAGGATTATAAATACGAAATAGGAGTCGAGGCCGGCATCAGCAGTTATTGGGGCGATGCCAACCAGACATCTATCATATATCGCCCGGGCTTTACCGGTGGAGCTATCTTCCGCTATGTAATAGACTACCGTTGGGCTATCAGGGCAAATTTGTCGGCAGCCATGCTTTCGGGCAACACAGCCGACCGAAATAATATTTTCCCCGGAGGGGGTGAATACAGTTTCAACACCACACTCTTCGATGCAGGGTGTCGTGCCGAATTTAACTTTTTGAACTATGGCATAGGCTACGCCTACAAAAATACCAGTCGCATATCGCCATACATTACAGCCGGACTGGCTTTCTGTGCCGGATTTCCTGAGGGAAACAACTTTTTCACCGTCAATATACCCTTTGGCATAGGTGCAAAATACAAGGTGGCAGAGCGATGGAATTTAGGTCTGGAATTTGCCATGCACAAGGTCTTAGGCGACCGCATCGACAGCCAAGATCTCAAAGACCCTTACAAGATACCAAGCTCGGCACTTAAAAACACCGACTGGTTCTCAACACTGGTCTTTACCATTACCTACGACTTCGGGTTCAAGACATTACCATGCAATACTTGTCCCGATGACTATTGAATACTATTAGAAACCAAAAAAATTACCGGAGATGTCTCTTGTAGAAAAAATAGATTTACAACGTGTACCACGCCACATAGCCATCATTATGGATGGAAATGGACGATGGGCAAAAGAACGCAACCTCGACCGCTCACAAGGTCACCGCAAAGGTCTTGATGTCGTACACGAAATCACTAACGACGCAGCCGACCTGGGTGTTGAATGTCTAACGTTGTATGCCTTCTCAACCGAGAATTGGAACAGACCACAAGAAGAGGTTGACGCCTTAATGGCACTTGTCGTATTCGGCATCGAACGAGAGACTCCCGGTATGATCGAAAACGGAGTGCGACTAAGTGTGATAGGCGACATCTCTCGTATGCCCGACGACGTACAACAACGCCTGAAAAAGTGTATTGAAGATACAGCCGGAGGCAACCGCATCACGCTAAATTTAGCCCTCAGCTACTCTGCTCGATGGGAGATAACTCATGCGGCTCAAATACTGGCACAAAAAGCTGTTTCGGGTGAAATAAAGCCACAAGACATTGACGACAAGCTATTGGCATCCCATCTCACCACAGCCCACCTCTCCGACCCCGACCTGCTCATTCGCACCGGAGGAGAACTTCGCATCAGCAACTTCCTTCTATGGCAACTATCTTATGCCGAGTTCTATTTTACCGACGAATATTGGCCTGACTTCAACAAAGAAAGCCTCTGTCGTGCCATCATCGACTATCAGAGTCGCGAACGCCGATTTGGCAAAACAAGTGAACAAGTACAAACCTGCGACAAAGCATAAGCATATATAACCAGACAATATGTCACATAAGTCCTACATACTCATCCTTAGCTTCATTGCGAGCCTGTGCATCACCTCATTATCGCATGCACAAGCCCTCGTCAACGATACTATATACAACCCCACAGTAGTATATACCAATAAACCCAAGACCTACGAAATAGCAGGCATCACTGTAAGCGGTGCTGATAATTACGAAGATTATATCATCATAGGATACTCGGGACTATCAGTCGGACAGCGTGTCGAAATCCCGGGCGATGCTTTTACCAATGCCGCCAAACGATTTTGGAGACAAGGGCTATTCTCCGACATTGAGATTGTTCTTACCAAGACTTACGGTGATAAAGCATGGATTGAATTACGTCTTACTCCTCAACCTCGTATTTCACAAATCAACTACAACGGCATGAAAAAAGGCGAGCAAGAGGATTTAGAGAGCCGTTTGGGTCTTGTCAAAGGACAACAGATAACGCCCAATATTGTCGACCGAGCCGAGATGATTATCAAAAAATACTTCGACGAAAAAGGTTTTAAAAATGCCGAAGTACAACTCGTACAACACGAAGATCTCGCTCACAAAAACGAAGTAATCGTTGACATCAATGTAAATAAAAATGAAAGAATAAAAGTTCACAAGATATACTTCAAAGGCAACGAGGTTCTCTCCGACTTCGACTTGAAGTGGGCTATGAAGAAAACCAGTGAAAGAGACAACATACTCACTCTCTTCAAGCAGAAAAAATTTGTCGAAAGCGACTTCGAGAACGACCTGCAAGTTCTCACCGAGAAATACAACGAAAAAGGATACCGCGATGCCGTTGTCGTGTGCGACAGTATCGTACCCTACGACAAAAACAAAGTTGACCTATATATCTCAATCGATGAAGGCAATCAATACCACATCCGCGACATACGATGGATAGGCAACACAGTCTATACCAATGATGTTCTCTCCGAATTCTTAGGTCTGCAACCGGGCGACGTGTACAACCAGAAACTGCTCAATAAACGCATCAACGAAGACGATGATGCTGTATCGAACCTCTATCTCGACAAGGGCTATCTCTTCTTCCGCCTCATTCCATTGGAGACCAACATATCCAACGACTCAATCGATCTCGAAATGTCGATTGTCGAAGGTCCGCAAGCCCGCATCAACAAAGTAATAATCAACGGAAACGACCGATTATACGAGCATGTAATACGTCGTGAGTTACGCACAAAACCGGGCGAACTTTTCAACAAAACCGACCTCGTACGTTCGGCTCGTGAAATTGCACAAACCGGACACTTCGACCCCGAGACAATGGACATACAACCCAAGCCCAATCCCGAAAATGGAACAGTGGATATTGAAATGAACTTAACCTCCAAGTCGAACGACCAAATCGAGTTCTCGGCCGGATGGGGTCAGACGGGTATCATTGGAAAACTGAGTTTGAAATTCACCAACTTCTCCATGCGTAACTTGTTCAATCCATCGAGTTACAAAGGTATTATTCCGCAAGGTGATGGTCAGACATTCACCATCAGTGCCCAGACCAATGCCCGCTATTATCAGGCTTACAGCATATCATTCGTCGACCCATGGTTCGGAGGTAAACGCCCCAACCAATTCTCGGTATCGGCCTATTACAGCATGCAGACGGGTATAGAAAGTTCATATTATAACAACAACTACTACAACCCCTACCTTTACGGTGGATACGGCTACGGTTACGGTGCCTACGACCAGTCCTACTATCAATCACAGATTATGAATGCTTACGACCCCTCTAAGTCGTTACAGATGGTAGGTGTCAACTTTTCTTTCGGTAAGCGTCTTTCATGGCCTGACGATTATTTCACATTCATGGTCGACCTCGGTTATCAAGCCTATATGCTCAAAAACTGGGATTACCTCTATTACATGAACACCGGTACATCACACAGCATCACACTGGGTGCAACACTGGCTCGCACATCGCTCGACAACCCTATATACACCCGTCGTGGTTCGCAATTCTCGTTGTCAGTGCAACTCACACCTCCCTACTCGGCATGGGATGGCAAGGATTACAAGAGCCTCTCGCAACAGAATACACAGAAGTCCAAGCAAGAGATGTACCGCTGGATTGAATATTACAAGATTAAGTTCAAGAGTCGTACATACACACCACTCACCAGTCCCGAAACTCAATACACATTGGTACTCATGACCCGTGCCGACTTCGGTCTGTTAGGCAGCTACAATCGCTACAAGAAATCACCATTTGAGACATTCTATGTTGGTGGTGATGGTATGACAGGTTCTTACACCTACGCAACAGAGACAATAGGTCTGCGTGGATACGATAACGGCTCGTTCACTCCATGGGGATACGAAGGTTATGCCTACACTCGTTTTGCCCTCGAACTACACTTCCCGTTCTTGCTGCAACCCTCTACCACCATTTACGGCCTCGCTTTTGTCGAGGCAGGTAATGCTTGGCAAGACATTCGCGACTTCAACCCCTTCTCGATGAAACGCTCGGCCGGTGCAGGTATTCGCGTATATCTGCCCATGATAGGTATGTTGGGTATCGACTGGGCATACGGTTTCGATAAAGTATTCGGCACACGAGGCGGCAGTCACTTCCACTTCATTTTGGGTCAAGAGTTCTAAAAATAACTATCAATTATGTTAATTGAGTTAAAAAAACAACCATAAATAAAGACTTGATGAAGGGATATATTTAACTTTATGCCACAAAATCAGTCATAGTGAAAAAACAATTGTCTAACCAAAAAGAAACAATATGAAAAGGCTAATTATCACCTTATGTGTTGTTGTCGCAGGCATAGTAGCTGCTTCGGCACAAAAATATGCTCTCATCGACATGGAGTATATACTTAAAAATATACCTTCGTACGAAATGGCTAATGAACAACTCAATCAAGTTGCCAAACGCTGGCAGAAAGAGTGTGACGACTTGGCTTCCGAAGCCGAAGTTCTGTACAAGAACTATCTGGCCGATATGGTTTTTCTCACCGATGAAATGAAAACTCAACGAGCTGACGAAGTCAAAGCCAAAGAGCAAGAAGTTCAAGAACTACGCCGCAAATATTTCGGTCCTGAGGGCGAGCTATACAAGAAGCGTGAAAGCCTCATGAAACCCATTCAAGACGACATATACAATGCTGTCAAAAAGCTATCGGAAGAGAGAGGATATATGATGGTTATAGACCGAGCATCGTCAAGCAACATCATTTTTGCATCGCCCAAGGCCGATATTAGCAATGATGTACTCTCAAAATTGGGATATTCCAAATAATATATTTAAATTTGTCGCCTGAAATTGTTAAAACCAACACAGTAATAAACAATTAAAAAACAATATTATGCTTAAAAAATTTATTATTGCCCTCTTGTGCTGCTTGCCTATGACTATGGTAGCACAATCTTTGAAATTCGGCACAGTAAACACAACCGATGTTATTACAGCCATGCCCGAGCGTATCGAAGCCGAAAAACAAATGCAAGACCTTACCAAACGTTATGAGGACGAATTTGTAAAACTTCAAGAAGATTTCCAAAAGAAATACCAAGAAGTTCAAGCCATGGGTGACACCGTTCCCGAAACTATCAAAATGCGTCGTTACGAAGAGTTGCAAGCTATGGATCAACGCATACAAAGTTTCCGTCAAGTGGCTGAGCAAGACCTTGCCAAGAAACAAGAAGAATTATTCATCCCCATCCAACAAAAATTGATGGACGCCATTAATGCAGTTGGTTCGGAGAATGGTTTTACTTACATCTTTGATGCCAATGCAGCCTACTATAAAGGTATAGGCAACGAAGATGTCACACCCCTTGTTAAGACCAAATTGGGTATAAAATAAGCTCTTACGGGACATTTCCCGACAAGATGCCTATACTAATACATGAAAAGCTGTGTCGGATTATCTATACCGATACAGCTTTTTTCGAGAAATAACCTTCATGCCTCAACTTACAATGACACAAGCCCCCATCGGTATCTTTGACTCGGGTTACGGCGGACTCACCATACTATCCGAGATAAGAAAGGCTCTACCGCAATACGACTACATATACTTAGGCGACAACGCCCGAGCCCCCTATGGTACTCGCTCGTTCGAAATCGTCTACAAGTTTACGCTCGAAGCCGTACAATATCTATTCGACCGAGGCTGCCAACTGGTTATATTGGCCTGCAACACCGCATCGGCCAAGGCTCTACGCACCATACAACAGAACGACCTGCCACACATCGACCCTCAACGTCGTGTATTAGGTGTCATCCGTCCCACGGTCGAGGCTCTGAGTCGCATCAGCAACAATGGAAATATAGGGCTATTAGGTACTCCGGGAACTATACAATCGGGCTCTTACACAGCCGAAGTTCATAAATTATACCCCAAGTTCAACGTTTACGGACAAGCATGCCCCATGTGGGTTCCTCTCATTGAGAACAACGAGACCGACAACGAAGGCACCGACTACTTTGTCGGCAAATACATCTCCGAACTTATGACTCAGGAAAGCAACATTGACACCGTAATATTGGGATGCACCCATTATCCTCTGCTTTACAACCTCATTCGTAAGCACCTGCCGGCTCACATCAACATCCTATCACAAGGTTCATTGGTAGCCGACAGTCTTAAAGACTACTTAGCTCGACATCCTGAGATGGAAGAGCGATGCTCGACTCATGGCACATGCACCTATTTGACAACCGAATCTGAGAGGAAATTTGCCGACACCGCGGCTCTCTTCCTTCAAGACAACATCACGGCTCAAAAAATTGAACTGGGTTGATAACAAACTATCACTATGGAAAAGAAAAACAACGAAGGTATTCGCATCAACAAATACATCAGCGATTATGGTTTCTGTTCGCGTCGTGAGGCCGACAAACTCATTGAAGACCAACGTGTAACGATAAACAACCGCCTTGCCACTGCCGGCGATCGCGTTACCGACGATGACAAAGTGCGTATCGATGGAGAAAATCTGGCATTTGTTCCTCGTGAAGCTCGTCCCAAGAAACACCGCTGGGGACCTCCTCGCGTTGCAGAGGAGGCAACCGACGAGAAGCAAGTAAGACGTTCGGGACAACGAGGAATGGCTCGTAACAGTCGAACATCGTCGACATCTCGAACGAATACTACAACCAAACAGCTGTCGGAGAAAAACAACAAGAAGCCCTCGAACAGATCTCGCAACAAAAAGTAACACAACTTTTAATCCCGACCGTACATGCCCGTTAAGATACCGGCTTCGCTGCCCGCTGTCGATATGTTGCTCCGCGAGAATATCTTCGTAATGGACAATCATCGTGCCGATGCTCAGGACATTCGCCCTTTACGCATTGTCATTCTCAATCTTATGCCTTTAAAGATTGTTACTGAGACCGACCTGCTACGTCTATTATCCAACTCGCCCTTGCAGATTGAACTTGACCTGATAGTTCCATCAGGTCACACATCTCGCAACACACCGCAAGAACACCTTGATGCATTCTACAAGGAGTTTGACAATATACGCAACAACAATTACGATGGTATGATTATCACCGGGGCACCTGTCGAACATCTCGACTTCAATCAAGTCGATTACTGGAATGAATTGACCGATATTTTCGACTGGGCTTACACCCATGTAACCTCCACACTACACATCTGCTGGGCAGCCGTAGCCGCTCTCCACTACCGCTATGGTATCCCCAAGCGGATGCTTGATAAAAAAAGATTTGGAGTCTTTGCGACCCAACAAGTTGACAACAACCACAATCCTCTGTTTAGAGGATTCGACGACATTTTCTATGTCCCCAATAGCCGACATTGCGAAGTATTTCGCGAAGACATCGAGAAAGAGAAAGCCCTCACTCTGCTATCCTACTCCGACGATTGCGGCGTACACATTGCTATGGCTCGCGGTGGTCGCGATTTCTACATTTTAGGTCACTCCGAGTATGCTCCTTATACCCTCGACACCGAGTATCGACGTGACCTCGCACTGGGTCTGCCCATCGAACCTCCGCTCAACTACTACCGAGACGACAATCCCGATAACGAACCAATAGTACGTTGGCGTTCGCATGGCAATCTGCTGTTTAGCAATTGGCTCAACTACTTTGTATATCAACTCACCCCCTACGACCTCAATAAAATAAGATGAAACAACGCAGAGCAATAGAACTACTGGCACCTGCCAAGAATGCCGATACAGGTATAGAAGCCATCCTTCATGGAGCCGATGCTGTGTACATTGGAGCTCCTCGTTACGGAGCAAGAGCGGCGGCCGGTTGTACAACAGCCGATATAGCCCGACTTTGCAGCTTTGCCCACACCTATAACGCTCGTGTATATGTTGCCCTCAATACTATATTATATAAAGAAGAACTCGATGATGCTCGCCGCATTATATGGGAACTATATTATGCCGGTGTCGACGCACTCATTGTACAAGACATGGCCTTATTGAGCCTCGACTTACCCCCTATTGCCCTTCATGCCAGCACTCAATGCGACAATCGCAGCCCCGAAAAGGTACAATTTCTTGCCGATGCAGGCTTTTCGCAGGTCGTACTCGCTCGCGAATTATCCCTGCAAGACATACGCAACATTTCGGTAGCCACCGATGTGCCTCTGGAAGTCTTTGTTCATGGTGCTTTGTGCGTAAGTTACAGCGGACAGTGCTACATGAGTGCTGCACTGAGCGGTCGCAGTGCCAATCGCGGTGAGTGTGCCCAATTCTGCCGACTGCCCTATACCCTTATCGATGGGGAAGGTCGCAAAATTGCCATCGACAAGCACCTACTTTCTCTCAAAGATCTCAACCAGAGCAATCGCCTTGAAGAGCTTATAGATGCCGGTGCCTCTTCATTCAAAATTGAAGGCCGTCTCAAAGACGTAACATACGTCAAGAACATCACAGCCTACTATCGACAGGCTCTCGACAAGATTATAGCTCGTCGCAGCGACACACTGTATAGAGCTTCGGAAGGAGTATCCACCCTCACATTCACCCCCGACCCCTATAAAAGTTTCAATCGCGGATTTACTCACTACTTCCTCGATGGTCGTAGCAAAGATCCCATCATACAACCCGACACACCCAAGTCGATAGGCGAACCCATAGGTCGCGTACAACGCATCATCAACAATCGCACCATTGTGGTCGAAAGCCGGGCATCGTTACACAATGGCGATGGATTGTGCTACATAGACACCAATGGTAGTTTTCATGGGTTTCGCGTCAATCGGGTCGAAGGCAACACTCTGCATGCCGCCACTCCCTTACAAATATCACGAGGTATCACTTTGTTCCGCAACAGCGACCAACTCTTTGACTCGCAACTGGCTCGCCCCACCGCTCAACGACACATCGAGGTCTCTATCACACTAACCGAACAACCGCATGGATTTGCTCTCTCCATCAGCGATGGCAAAAACAGCATTACACACCGCTGCGACTGCGAAAAGACACCGAGTCGCACACCACAATCCGACCGTCAACGTCAAGAACTTGGCAAACTCGGCAACACGCCCTACCGAGCTACGCACATCGAAATATCACTCTCGCAAGACTATTTCATCCCACCCTCGCTCCTGTCGACATGGCGACGCGAAGCCATCGAATGGTTCGACCGTTCTCGTCGCCTCGCCTACCGTTCCGACCGACGCAAGCATGCCTCATCGCACACATTGTGGCACACTGACGAGGTCGACTATCATGCCAATATCGCTAATCCCCTCTCCGAAGCCTTTTACCGTCAACATGGTGTAAAATCGTGTCGACCGGCATTTGAATTACAGCCGGTTAGAGAGGCCGAACTCATGCGTACGCGACACTGCTTGCGACACCACCTCGGGGCTTGCCTACGCACACCACAAGGTAAGAATCTCACTGCACCTCTCACCCTGCAACATGGCAATATAACTCTTTCATTACACTTCGACTGCTCTCACTGTGAGATGGTCATCAAGAAATAAACTCACTATATCCATTCTTTATGCCACCATTTTATTTATCACAATCAACTAAAATGAAGGGAATTGGATAGAGGTTTGTTAAATATTATTAAATACAATAACTTTGCAACCCTCTACTATTGACAATAGCACAAAAACGCACTACCTTTGCATCGTGTTTTTCATGGTATTAGAATTAAGGTTAACGAAGATTGGTTGTCGGGATGACAATCAATTTTTTTTTGTGCCTTTTCATTCCATTCTCCCTTTTTCAAGTTGACTCTACCGATCAGCTGCATAAACCTTTTACACACCAACGATGTTGTAAAAGGAAAAAAGCTATGAAAAAATTCTTATTTACTGCCACTCTTCTCGCACTGTTATGTTTCGGCTGGATAGCTTGTAACGAACATGACTCGGTCTACTTCGACGACCTGCCGTCCGAAGCACAGACTTTCCTACAAAAATATTTTCCCAACAATGTCGTTACTCAGGCCGAACGACACAAGGAAGAACCTCGCTACGAGGTCACTCTCGACAACGGTTACGAACTCACTTTTTATGGCGACGGACGTTGGCAGGAAATCGATAGCAACCACGCTGTACTGCCCTCCGAGCTTATTAAAGCAGTACTGCCTGAGAACATAATTGACTATCTTGCCAGCGAGTATGCCGACTTTGAGGTAAGTGCCATCGAACGGTCATCGGCAGGATACAACATCGAGTTAGCCACCTCACCTACCATCACACTCTATTTCGACCCTACGGGCAATGTTCTGGTACATTGGTACGAATAATATCGGCATCGCAACGCCAAGACAAAAAAGAATGTGTAGATGGCACGCAAAGGCTACCCACACATTCTCTTTATAGAGGTTCTATCCATTAGATCGAGTTGATTGTAAGATTATTGTGAGAAAATTTCCAATTTCACACAATGGCACAATGCGAACATTGTAACTAAATGAAAATTAGATACATACTGCAATAGATTCAAAAGCGACCGAAATAGAAACTACCGACAACGATGAATTTGTCTACCGATTGATAGAACACACCTTATTATCGACCGACAGTGGCTCGGCTGTGCTTAACCTCACACGTCACTATTACTTTCGCTCGTAAGTCACAAAAGTATAGTCATAAGGATGACGTTCATCGGCTGCGTGCGACTCTCGCTCTATCTCTCGCCATTGGCTATAATCGAGGTCGGGGAAGAACGTATCGGCATCCTCAAAACTATGATGTATGTGCGTGATATAGAGGCGGTCGGCACGATCGAGGGTCTGGCGATAAAGTGTTGCTCCTCCTATTACGAAAAGCTCCTTACCCTCCTCCCTGGCAAGTGCCTCGTCGACCGAATGAACCACCTCGACATTCTCCCACGCTGCATCGGCACTACCGGTTACCACCACATTGGTACGCCCGGGCAATGCACCCTTGGGCAACGACTCGTAAGTGCGACGACCCATCACGATGGTATGCCCCAAAGTAATCGCTTTGAAGCGTTTCAGGTCATTGGGAAGATGGCACAGCAACTCTTGGCTGCGACCTATGGCATTATTGGCGGCTATGGCTACAATCAATGAAATCATAGTTATTCTGCTATTTACACCGCCACGACACCTGCTATGTGAGGATGCGGGTCGTAGTCGGTCAGTTGGAAATCGGAATATTTGAAATCGAATATCGACTTGACTTCGGGGTTAATTACCATGCGAGGCAAAGCTCGCGGCTCACGACGAAGTTGCTCTTGTACCTGCTCTAAGTGATTGAGATAGATATGTGCATCGCCCAAAGTATGCACAAAATCACCGGCTTGCAGACCGGTCACCTGAGCCATCATCTGCAACAACAGGGCATACGATGCAATATTGAACGGCACACCTAAGAATATATCGGCACTACGCTGATAGAGTTGCAGACTGAGACGGCCATCAGCCACATAGAACTGGAAAAAGGCATGGCAGGGTGGCAACTTCATTTCCGGCAGATCGGCCACATTCCACGCATTGACAATGATACGACGCGAGTCGGGGTTGTTCTTCAACGTATCCACCACCTCCTGTATCTGGTCGATGTGACCACCTTGATAGTCACGCCACTTACGCCACTGATAGCCGTATATGTGACCCAAGTCGCCATTCTCATCAGCCCATTCATTCCATATACGCACACCATTCTCTTGCAGATACTTCACATTGGTGTCACCTGCCAAAAACCACAACAGCTCGTGTATAATCGACTTCAAGTGCAACGCCTTGGTCGTGAGCAATGGAAAGCCATCATCGAGATTGAAACGCATCTGATAACCGAAAGTGCTGATGGTACCCGTACCGGTGCGGTCGTCCTTGCGTACGCCATGATCAAGAACATGCTGCAAGAGGTCTAAATATTGTCTCATATTATTTTGTTTTTATTGTCACTGCCAAAGATACGCATAAACGAGCGAGAAATATCAAGTTTACTTGAATATTTCTTGCAGCGAGAGAAAGTATCTTCGCGGTTTACCGCAAAGGTAAGCATAAACGAGCAAGATATATCAAGTTTACTTGAATATTTCTTACAGCGAGTGAAAGTATCTTCGCGGTTTACCGCAAAGGTAAGCATAAACGAGCGAGAAATATCAAGTTTGCTTGAATATTTCTTGCAGCGAGTGAAAGTATCTTCGAGGTTTACCTCAAAGGTAAACAATACCTGTCAGTGCGATGAAATTTTTTTTATACCAATCTGCCCATGAATCTTTGGGAAGAAAGTAACCATTTTCGTCCCCAGTATTTTCTCCTGAGGTAGGGACGCACCGCTGCAACGTCGGAGACGTTGTGTAGTGGAAACCCCATGTGAGCGGAGCGTTACATGGGGTAGATGTGTGTGCGTGTGGTATCCTTACGTCGAAGACGTTATGCCCCACTATTGCTGTACTACGTCTCCGACGTAGTGGCATATCCAGTCACCATATACCCCACGATTACGCACTGCGTGCTTCATCGTGGGGTTTCGATAGCCATACGTCTACGACGTATTGGTTGTTATCATTTTCGCCCCTGTGTTTTCTCCTGAGGTAGGGACGCACCATTGGTGCGTACGGTTATTATATTAATTGATTTTTATATAATTATGCCATCAACGCACCAGTGGTGCGTCCCTACGGTTACGGACAATGCGTTCGGAGGACGGGAAAGCGATAGCGTATACAGGCTGATAGGGTTACCATTTTCGCCCCTGTGTTTTCGTCAGAAAATATAGGGGAGATGTCGAGCCTCTGCGAGACAGAGGGGTTAAAATAATAATAAAAATCAGGGGTGATAGATCATGTTCGCTTGAACGCATCCGTTAGGTCACAACCCCTTCCCCCTGCGGGGACTTCCCCTATCTCGCTACGCTCGCAGGGGCAGAAAAGGTTACCTCGCCCCTGTGTTTTCGCAAGAGGTAGGGACGCACCAACGGTGCGTCCCTACTTACTTGGGCAATTAATCACAAACGGGGCGGACGGTGAGACAGCGGTAGCGATGGCCCCAGCCCACGCGGCGACTGCTGCTATAGAAGCCGAGGCTACACGCAAACTCGGTATCGCTCTCGTTGGGCGTAGAACTCCAACAGCTACCGTACTCTCCTAGGCTGAAGAGCGACGACCCTCTTCGAGAACCGGCAGCCGGAAGAAAGATACTGTTGCCATTCTTACCGGTGACTTTGTATCCCGTCTGTCCGCCTTGTGTTGTCCATGTCCATGTGCAATTATCCACGAGTTCTTGGCACTCGGCTTTCGTGGGCATTCGCCAACTGCCGCCCCAATTCTTACGGGCGGCGTCGTAACGCGAATCCCCACTGATGTCGCCGAAGTTCTTTTGCCATGTTGCACACTTGCCATAATTATACTCGGTCTTGGTGGTCGTCTCACCCCATGCATAATAGTTACCCCAATCGCTCGGGCTGCTCGCCCCTACATTGCACGTTGCCCACTTGACCGACAAACCTAAATCGACCCATTCGTGTCCGTTATGTACATTGGGCAACTCCGTTGCATCTTCCACGCTATCGATGGGAAATTCTATTATAGTTGCTTCGTCAGCCATCGTCTCGTGCCGGTGGTGATCGGTGGCCGATAGAGGGATGTCGACCAATGCGATACCTGCATCGGCTGCCATCTCTCGCACCGAAGGGTAGCGTTGCGAACGCAGTGCCATAGCCTTGGTCACGCAGCGTATCAGACGCTCGCTCACTCCGCGTGACTGCAACATCTCCACCGGGAAACCATCGTTGACAATATCGGAAGCTTCGGGAGGTCGTTCGCCGGTGAGCATCTTGAAGAGCGTTGCCCCAAGGGCATAGACATCGAGCGTGGCGGCAAATTGCTTGCTGTCATCTCGGTGCTTGGCCTGCTCGATGGGAGCATAGCCGGGTGTACCCAATCCTATCATGGTACTCGTCTCGGGCAGTCCGTCGGCAGTGTACTGCTTGGAGAGGCCGAAGTCAATCAACACCGCCTCTCCCTCGCTTCGCAACATGATATTGCCGGGTTTAAGGTCGAGGTGCAACATCTTGCGTTGATGCATATAGTGCAGTGCGGTGGCTATCTGCTCGAAATAGAGCATGGCATCGGTCTCGCCCAGTCCTCCATAACGACATATCAGGTCGTCGAGAGTTCCTCCCTCGCAAAACTCCATAGCATAGTAAGCCGTATTGTTACCCTCGAACGACTCCAACACTTTGATAATATGAGGATTATCCATCCTGCTAAGGCTATCGGCTTCACGCACAAATTTTCGCTTGTAGTTGCTGTAAGTACCCATGCTGTTACCACCGGTCACGCTGTCGCCATCGCGTTCGTTGAAGTCACGCATGAAAAACTCCTTGACAGCCACTTGGGCATTGGTATATATAACCCCCAGCGGTCCATTGACCTTGACGCGAGTCGTTGCCAAGTAGGTAATGCCGAACGTCCCTTGTCCCAACACCCGCTCTATGCGATAGGTATAGGACTTACCTCGCAACGTTGCACCGGTGGGGAGTGTGTTATGATATTCCATATATTCGATTTATTTCAGACTACTTTTATGTGACAACAAAGGTATAATATAAATTAAGAAACTGTTTGAATTTTATTTCGGAATTATTTGAGAACTTTTTTTTGAGTAGATTTTCTTTGTTGTTTTGCGGAGAATAGCGGGCTATTTACAAAAGACAACAAAGAAAAGATGACAAAAACAGACTCAAAGAAGCCGAAATAGATGCACAAATATAGAAATATTTTCTAATAGAATTCAAACAGCTTCAAAGTTATACCTAATTATGAATCGGATTTTCTGGCTCAATACCACCCCGATGATATGTACTAATTTGACCAATAAGCCGGACACTCTATTTTTCTATAATGATCCTTTATGCCCCTAAAACACAAAAACAGGAAACCTCTGTGAGATTTCCTGTTTTGTACCCGGAGCGGGACTTGAACCCGCACAACCGCAATGGTCAAAGGATTTTAAGTCCTTCGTGTCTACCATTCCACCATCCGGGCAGACCTTGAGCGAAAGACGGGACTCGAACCCGCGACCCTAACCTTGGCAAGGTTATGCTCTACCAACTGAGCTACTTTCGCAGTGCGACTTTGTTTTGCGACGACAAAGATAGTGCGCTTTTTCGGGATAGCAAAATTTTTGAGCCTTTTTTCTATCAGAATGGATAGCCTATGGATATGTGCCAAGCGAAGTCGCGATTGAAGTCGTGTGCTGCTATGGCCCACTTAACACTGCCGTCGGCGGGGTTGTAGGCTTTCATACCGAAGTCGGCTCGTATTACCACAAAATCGAAGTTGAGACGTAAGCCCAATCCGTAGGCCAAGGCTATCTGCTTGTAGAATGTATCGAAACGGAAGGCTCCTCCGGGTTGGGTTTCGTAGTCGTTGATGGTCCATATATTACCGGCATCGATGAAGATGGCCGACTCGATTTTCCAGAACAGTTTGGCGCGATACTCTACGCTGAGGTCGAGGCGTACGTCGCCACATTGATACACAAAGTTGTTGGCTGTATTGTATCCGTTGTAACTACCGGGGCCCAATGTACGCACAGCCCATCCACGCACGCTGTTGGCTCCTCCCGAGTAGAAACGCTTCTCGAAGGGCATTACCGATGAATTGCCGTATGGTACTCCTACTCCCACACCGGCGTGGAATGCCAAGCCGTGTCGCTTGCTGAAGTTGTGCAGGAAACTATAGTCGAGATTGGCCTTGACATATTGCGAATATCTTATACCGAACATTTTATATCCGTCGTCGGGTGCAGGGCCGGTAAGATTGGATATACCGTATAAGAGGTTTCCTGCCGACTCGATTGTGGCTCGCAGTGTGTAGGCGTTGCTCAATTGAGTCTTTTGCAAAGGGGTATTGGTGGGCAAGTTGCTGGTATAGAAGTTATAGCCTATGCCCATTATAAAGTGGTCTTCGTAACTGTATCGCAACAGTGGATTGGAGGGTGCTATCTGCTCGAGGAATCCATCCATATAGTATGGCAGATATACATAGTTGAAGTCGAGCAGGTCAACCCTGTGACGATGCGCACCGTCGGCCCAATTGTATCGCCACGCTGCACCGGCTATGATACGGGTATATTCGGGGCGTTGCTGGAAGTTGACCGAGGCATCGAAGTCGGTTGTGGCGAGGAGTTTGCGACGTGTCTTGTATGGCACAAACGGAAAGAGGAATTTAGGCACTTTAAGCCCTACGCGACCACCTATCTCGGTGTAACTATCATTGATAAGGCCTTGTATCGTACCCGACACACTCTCGTATGCGCCACGCACCTCGGCAGTGAAGATTTCCGAGCCTTTGAATATGTTGCGATGCTGATAGGTCAACTGTGCCGCTACGCCCAAGTCGCCTTCCGAGTTTGTACCCTCAACCTCGGCACTTATATTTTGTGACTTACCGGGGGCCAAGAAGATGTAACAATCGAGTCGTGTATCATCGGGCAACTCGTTATGCACCCTGAATCGCACGTTGATATTGCGCAGATAGGTAAGCCGACCGAATGCCCTGTAGGTGCGATCGACCATCTCGCTGCTATACATCTCACCGGGCATAATAAAGCAGTTCTCAGCCAATGCCAACGGCGTGATATATCGGTTGTCACCATATACAATGTCAATACCACGATAAGGCTCGGTGTGGCTCACATCTACTTGCGCGAGGTCTATTGCCACCACCCCGGGGTCGGTAACAACATATACCTTGTTGATGCGATATTGCCTATATGAGTCGTACGATGCCGTACCTTGATTGTCGAACGAGGGCATAGGGCGCAGGGTCATTGTAAGTTCTACGGCTCGCGACGACGACACCGTATCGGCACTGAAGGTGATATACTCCTTGTTGAAAGTATAAAAACCTTCGCGATGCAACATAGCAGCGATACGGTCGCGCTCGAGATTGAGCAACGAACGGTCGAGCAGCATACCTTTGGTAATAGACGAAGGTTGCGAGTGTATAATACTGTCGATAACCGTATGTGGGATATCGTATAGCAATGTATCTACATAGAACGGCTCATCGGTCTTAACACGATAAGTAATAGCCATACGCTTGCCCTTGGCCACGGTATCGGCCTCAACCGAGGCGTGCATATAGCCCATATTCGACAACACCTTCGAGATATGATAGCAAGAGGCATCCATAGCCTTCGCATCATATATCACCGGTGCATCACCCACCTTGCGCAGCCATCGATTTATACTCTTGGTCGTGTCGTTACCCGACATATTGTACAACCCCAATTGGAAAGGAATGAATCCCAATGCACGATAATTGGGGTTTTGCTGAATATATGTCCGCAACATTGCCGGAGGCACACTCTTATTGTCGGTTTCGATATGCACCTTATCCAACAGATATTCACCATCGGGCACGTGGCGAGTAGTGCTACAGCCCACCAAAACCAATACGACAAGCAACCAAACGATGCTTGCAATAGACAATCGGTGTGTGGTATGTTTCTTCATAAAACAGGCTGTATATAGGTACTGCCAACAAAAATTGACATTTTTGGCAAAGATAATGTAAAAAAACGAGTACAACACGCCCGAGGCCTTAAAAAGATATAACAGCCTTGTATCGCAGTGTGGTTATGCCTTTCTATTTCGTTTTTTTATTAATTTTGCAACGCTAAACGAAACTAAACGACTCATCAATCGCTCCAATATGAAACAAAAACTATTCACAAAAACATTTACCCTCACACCCGGTGAGTGCAACGGACAGCAAGAGATGTTTCTTCCTTTCTTGGTAGGTCGCATTATCAAGGTAGCATCGATGCACGCCGACTTGTGGGGTGTAGGATATGAAAAAATGATAGCAAGTCGCACGGCTTGGGTACTATCACGATTGTCTATCGAGATGAAGCGTTTCCCAGCGATTACCGAGAACTATACATTGGAAACGTGGATTGAGGACTATAATACACGTTTCTCTACCCGAAATATGGCCATACTCGACAGTCGTGGCGAGGTATGTGGCTATGCACGCACCATCTGGTTGGTACTCGACCTCAACGCTCGCCGTAATGCCAATATGGAAGAGTTAAACGAACTGCGCCACCTCATTCTCGACCGTCCCTGCCCCATCGAGCCCCCCTCGCGTATGCGCATCGAGGAGGGCGAAAAAATCGATTCTTTCACCGTTCGCTACAGCGACATCGACCTCAATCGCCACGTCAACAGCGCGCGTTATGTCGAGTATCTGCTCAACCAATATCCCTTTGAATGGTACGACAACAACCGAGTGACTCGTTTCGAGATTGCATACGCCAACGAAGCCCGTCCCGGCATTGATATCGATGTATTCCGAGAGATAAAAGAGGAGAACGACCACGTTCTTGAGTTGCGCCACGGCGAAAAGGCCTTGTGCCGCAGCCGACTCATCTTCGCGCCTCGCACCGAGCCTATCAATATACCTTTCAATTTGTAATATACAATACCATAAAGAAGCAGAGCCTGCCAAGTAAATTGAGCAGGCTCTGCGCGTTCTTTGTGAAACTATAAGTTATTTGAATTAATCTTCCATTTTCTTACGGAGGAAGTTGCCGTTTTTATCGAAGTGCAATTCCACCATACGGTCGGCGTGCAATTTTACCTCATATCCATTATGCTCACGTTCAATACTATATACAGCAACGTTAGGATAATTTTTATTCATATAATCGACAGCCGTTTGAGGTAACAATCCTACTACCGATGCCGGTAATGCCGCGTGCAAATCATTCTCTATTTCCTTCCAATTACCATTTCGGTCAAACTCCACTTCGTAGCCTTGGGTAAGCATCACTTTATGCACACCCTTCTCCTTTACACAAGCCTTGCTCACCGACACTCCTGTAAAATGCGAGTTGATAAATTGTTGTACACTTTGAGGTAAATCCTGCATACTTACCTCCTTTTCGTGATGATCGGCATAACTGTAACCCGAAATACAAAGAAACATTGCCGATAAAAGTGTCATAATCCACATTTTTTTCATATTTTTACCGTCTAATTAAAAGGTTTGACATCATAACAAACAAAACATAGCCGAATATGTTTTTGAAACAGACCCTTCGGGGTGGTTAAAGTTGTTAAACTCACTGTGTAGCAAATGAAACGCCGACAAAGGAACATACTGTTGAGTATTGTCGTTCTTGTAATGCTGATACTGCTGTCACCATTGGTTGTATATATACCACCGGTGCAACAAGCAGCAAGCCGATATGCCCTATCGTGGGTGGCCGACAATACGCCTATACGCCTATCGTTAGAGCGATTTTCATTGCAATTTCCCCTGAGAATAGTCCTGCAGGATGTTGTTGCGACAACTACCGATGGCGATACCATTACCGATACACAACAACTGCAAGCCAACGTTGCTTTAGTTCCATTATTGAGGGGACGCGTAGTCATTCGCAATATCTCATTGCACGACGCTTATATCAACTACATCACCCCCGACTCCACCCTGCACTTACAAGTCAATGCCGGCAACTTGGGCGTAGAACGTGGTAATATAGCCTTAAAGAAGAAGGAGGTAAGCATCGACGACATTTCGCTCGACAAGTCACAAATAGCATTGTGGTATAGCAACAAAGTCGATACCACAACCACCGACGGCAAGCGAGCCGAGTGGGACATCAATATAGCAAATATAAGCCTCACCGATATCGACTACACAATGTATATGCCGGGAACGGTAGATACACTGCGAGCAACAATACCTCAAGCCCATATACTCGACGGAAAAGTATCTCTATCGCAACAATCGGTAGATGTAGCAACCATCCATATCACCAAGGGCGACTATAGGTATGTAGCACTCGGCAACAAGCCCATCACCGAGCCGGGCACTACTGCCACCGACACAACTGCCACCGAGCCTTGGCTGGTACGAGTGGCCAAAGTAAAGTTGTCGGACAACAAGGCTGCATACATTACAAGCAACCTTCCCCCACAGCAGGGTATTGACTTTTCTCACATAACTGCCGACAACATCCATATCGACATTGACGATATATACAACCGAGGCAGCAACCTGCAACTGCACATTGCCGACCTGTCGCTACACGAACGCTCGGGCTTGTACATCACTCACACCCAAGGCAACTTTGCAATGAACGACAGCAATGTAATAACACTATCGGACTTCAGCCTCAAGACCCCCTTCAGTGATGTGAGTGCCGATGCCCGAATAGACTTGCAACTCCTCGACAAAGACCCCGATGCCACAATCGAATTACTTGCCAATGCACACATTGCAAGTCGCGATGTTGTATCGCTATTCCCCACAGCGCAACACTATTTCCTGCACACTTATAACGATAATCAATGGGCGTCGGTAAGCGATGTTTTCACACTCGACATCGAGGCCTCGGGTATAGGCAAAGATATTGTTGTTGAAAAACTCAATCTATTGCAACCGGGCATTTTCACACTCGACAGCCGAGCCCACTTAATTAACGCATTGCAAGAGCATAAGCGCGACATCACCTTGTCGGGTAGGCTCAACACGACCGAACAACTCACATTGAGCAATTACATCCCCGACTCTACGCTCGCTGCACGCATCGTTATGCAACCTATTACGGCTGATGCCGATATTCATTTGGTAGCACAAGACATAGAAGCCAAGGCGTGGCTCAACTGTATGAACGGTATCATTGATGTCGATGCCTCTTACAATATGGCACAGGAGAGTTACAATGCACAAGCGACCATTTCGCAAATTCCCCTCGATATGTTCTTGCCCTACGATACCATAGGCAATCTGTCGGCACACGCCACGCTCGCAGGCGAGCACTTTTCGCTCGACAACCCCTCGATGTGGATCGATGCACAACTCACTATCGACACCCTCTCTTACAAGGGATATGAATATCGAGGCGTAGAGATTGATGCTGTAGCCAAAGAGGAGAAGTGGAAACTCACAGCCAACAGCCGACAACAAGAGGCCGAACTACAACTCAATGCCTCGGGGTTATACAAGAAAGACCTGCTTACCGTCGATATGAAAGCACAAATAGAGATGCTCGACTTGGAGGCCTTAAACCTCGTTAAGCAGCCTTTGGACATTGCAACCAATATCACAGCCGAGGTGGTACTCTCAAATATCGACAGCATTGTGCAAGCATACATCGAGGTCGATAGCATAGAGTTGGGCATAGGCGATTACGTCTATTTTACCAACTCGATAAACCTGCTCGCTGCAAGCGACATAACATACAGTTACATCGACTTTAACACCGGCGATATGAGCCTCAACCTCTCATCGGATGCCGGCTTGACACATCTGCGCCCAAGCCTCGAACGGCTCACCCAATTTGTCGATACCATATTTCAGAAACAGCGTCTTAATATGGATGAGTTGCACCGAGGGTTGCCACCCTTTACGTTCGCGGCACACATAGGCAACAACAATATCGTGCATCGTTACCTCAAAAGCCAAGGCATAGGCCTCGCATCGGCATCTTTTGCTGCATCAAACGACTCACTGTTTAACCTTTCGGCTCTCATACAACGACTCGAAATATCGAATATACAACTCGACACCATCACGCTCAAGGCATACGAGAAAGAGAATCAACTCAACTACCACTTGGCACTCAATAACAGGCCGGGCAATTTGGACAAATTCTCACACGTTCACGTCGAGGGTTTCTTGTCGGGCAACAGCACCCAACTCTACTGCCTACAAAGCAACAGAAACGACGAAACAGGCTTCTTGTTAGGATGTAAGATTGATTTTCTTCCCGAACTTGTACAACTCACATTCGGCCCCTCCGACCCCATCATCGGCTACAAGAAGTGGCAACTCAATAAAGACAATTATATGACCTACCGGTACGACCGTCACGACCTGTCGGCCGACGTTCGATTATCATACGGCAACAGTCACATTTTCGCCACTACCGAGGACCGTCGCAACAAAGATATCGACGGTGCGCACATTGATATACAAGATATAGAACTTGCCGACTGGTTTACCGTCACACCTTTTATTACACCTATGTCGGGACTGCTCTCGGCCGACTTATATGTAGATATGCCCGAGAAAGAGATAGAGGCCAATGGCAAATTGAACTTAAACAACTTCGTATATAACTCTGTCAAAGTAGGCAACTTCAATGCCGACATCGATTATCGGTTAGACAAAAACGGAGGCAACAATATCGATGCCACACTCCTATGCGATGGCAAGAATATACTCTCAACAACGTTACACCTCGACAACAGTTCTCCCTCACGCATAGGAGGAAATATCAATATTGAGAAATTCCCCCTTTCGATAGCCAACGCCTTCATCCCTACCAATATAGGCGAGGTATCGGGCTCATTAGACAGTCGCTTGACTCTCTCGGGTACATTGGACAATCCCAATATCAATGGCTTTATTCGCTTCAACGACACTCGCACACTTATGAGCGATTATGGCGTATCGCTAACGCTCGACAACAACGACATAACAGTCAAAGAGAGTCGCATTGCTATGAGAAACTACGGCATCAGAGGAGTCAATAAAGAACCACTCAACATCAATGGTTGGATAGATATATCGGATATGTCGGATATAAGAACAAGCCTCGACCTGAAAGGCAAGAACTTCCAACCCATACAAGCCGCCGAAAACCGTATGGCAACGCTATACGGGTCGGTATATACAGATGTAGATGCTCAAGTAAGAGGCTCACTCAATGCGCTGAAAATAGCCGGCGATATATCACTGTTGTCGGGTACGAATGCCACCTACATTATGCAGAGCAGTGGCATCAACTCGGGCCCCGATTACTCCGATATGGTGAGTTTTGTTTCCTTCTCCGACACCCTATCAAGCAATGTGAAAGAGGAAAAGGTAAAACACAAAGCCAATATGACAGCCAATATCGATATAGATATAGACCAAGGCGTACAATTGGGCATCAACCTATCGGCCGACGGTAACAATCGTATCGACCTGATAGGCGGAGGCAACCTGCAATACACAGCATCGGCATTGGGCGACAACCACGTTACAGGCCGATATGTTCTCACAGGTGGTTTTGTGCGCTACACCCCACCCTTTATATCACAAAAGATATTTAACATCGAAGATGGCAGTTATGTACTATGGAATGGTAATATTGCCGACCCTTCATTCAACATCACTGCCGTACAATCGCAACGTTCGACAGTTAAGAACGGCGATGATTCGAGATTGGTAGATTTCGAGGTATCTATTATCATATCCAATACGCTCAAGAATCTCGACATATCATTCGACCTCGCCACAACCGACGACATTGCCATACAAAACGAGTTACAAGGACTCACCGAGGAACAGCGCGAGACGAAGGCGATGAATATGATTATATACAACTCATACGACAACCTCGCTGCCGCCGCCGAAAACACGTTCATAAACAACCCCCTCAACGTTTTCCTTGAATACGAACTGAATACTTGGGCGCAGCGCACCCTGCGAGGTGTCGATCTCACCTTTGGCATCGACAATTATGGGCTCGATGAAGCCGGATTGCAACGTACCGACTACTCTTATCAATTCTCAAAGAGCCTGTTCGACAACCGTCTGAAGTTTGTCATCGGTGGCAGTTACGCATCCAACCAAGACATCACCGACAATCTACGCGAGAATCTTATCGACGACATTTCGCTTGAATATCGCCTTACAAAACGCGACAATATGTACCTGAAGGCATTCCGACAAACGGGATACGAAAGCATTATAGAGGGCGAAATAACACAAACCGGCGTAGGTTTCTTGTTCCGTAAGCAAGTAAATTCGCTGCTTGACCTATTCCGTAAAAAAGCGCGAACAACAACCACAAACGATACAACCACCAACGCCCGAGTACCCGAAACGACAACCGACAGTGTACCCGACGTTGTTCAATCGCAAACCCCTACCGATAACGACACTCTATGAGGAAGTCTATTATTACATACACACTGCGTATGCTTGCCATAACATTATGGTTAGCCCTCTTTACGGCTTGCTCTACGACAAAGCGCCTCACCGAAAACGAAACACTATACACCGGTGTAAAGGAGATGAAGATAGAGAGTTACGACGGAAAGAAACTCAACTCGGAGGTAAAGGGTAAAGTGAAAAAATCGCTGTCTGTTCCTCCCAACAACGCCCTCTTCTCTTCCAACTCGTTGAAGTTTATCCCCACCGAATTGTGGGCGTGGAACTACCTCTACACGACCAACCCCAAGAGTTTCAAGGGTTGGCTTTTCAACATCTTTGCCAAAGAGCCGGTATTGATACAGACTGTTCGCCCCGACCTCCGTTCGGGCATTGCCGAGGACATCTTATTCAACAATGGCTACTTCAACTCTACGGCAACCTACACCATCAACTACGACAAGAAAAACCCCAAAAAAGCCACCGTCAGTTACCACGTTGTAGCCGGCAGCCCCTACACACTCGATAGCATTGCCTTCCCCAACGACACTACTCCTCTTGCCGATATGATAAGGCGCAACAGCGACAAGTCGCTGTTATACAAGGGACAACGCTACAATGCCGATACGCTGGCACTCGAACGCGAACGCATAACAACCATACTGCGCGACAGTGGCTACTACTACTTTCGTAGCGAGTATCTAATATACCAGGCCGATACCACTATGCGCAACGGTAAGGTTGACTTGCGAATGCTTATCTCCCCATCGACCCCCGACAATGCCTTGCGTGCATACAAGACAGGCAAGATAACCGTCAACCTATACCCACCCGAGGGAGAGGCTGCACGCGACACACTATCATACAGGTTTATGGATGTAAATGGATACAAAGGGCTGAAATTGCGTCGAGGATTGCTACCCGATGCCATCACACTGCGTCAAGGCAAGACATTCTCGATGTCCGAACAAAACAACACCCTGCGCAACCTATCATCATTGGGTATATATCGTTCGGTAGTAATGGATGTCACCCCATTCGATTCGATACAAAACAGCGACTCGATAGATGTCAATTTAGACCTCCGATACACACTACCTATAGGCTTTATGGTAGAGGCCAACGTGGCATCCAAGTCAAACAGTTACATAGGCCCGGGTCTTATAGTGGGTATATCGCACAACAACCTATTTGGAGGAGGTGAACAACTATCGGTCAACCTCAACGGCAGTTATGAGTGGCAAACAGGCAAGGAGAGCAGTTCGCTATTCAACTCATACGAGTTCGGTGCAACGGGAACGCTCAAGTTCCCCCGAATGCTCGGACTGCGCCCCAAACGACATCTTCGCCGAATGAAGTCGAGTACCAACATACAATTGGGAGCCAATATTATCAATCGCCCCCACTACTTCCGTATGGTGTCGTTCAACACATCATACGCCTACGAGTTCCACACCTCATCGACGGCAATGCACAACATCACACCCTTCAAATTGGTATATACCAAGATGCTCGACAGCACCGAAGAATTTAACCAAACACTTGCCGATAATCCTGCCATCGCATTGAGTTTTCGCGACCAATTCATACCAATGATAGGCTACACATTCACCTACGACAACGGTTACGAAAAGGAACGCAACAACCGTTGGGTATGGCAGATAGGAGCCACCGAAGCCGGTAATATATTCTACGGCATCTACTCGCTGTGTGGCGTAAAAGGCGAAAAAGAGATATTTGGCAACCCCTTCTCACAGTTTGTCAAACTCACCAATGAGGTAAAATATTACCACTACTTCCCACACGACGTATGCATCGCATCGCGCTTGTTCCTCGGTGCAGGCTATGCCTACGGCAATGCTACCGAGTTACCCTATAGCGAACAATTCTACATAGGTGGTGCCAACAGCATTCGTGCTTTCACCATTCGTTCAATAGGCCCGGGTAGCTATCATCCCGATGAGGCCAACGAAAACGGCTACTTCGACCAAACCGGTAGTTTCAAGTTCGAGGCCAACATCGAATTGCGATTCCCTATATGGGGAGGACTGCAAGGAGCAGCCTTTGTCGATGCCGGCAACGTGTGGTTACTCAAGGAGGACAAGTTGCGCCCGGGAGGACAACTCACACTCAACTCATTCGGTCGTGAAATAGCATTAGGCACAGGTATAGGCTTGCGATACGACATCGCCAACTACCTGATTGTTCGCATCGACGTAGGTATTCCTATCCACGCACCCTACAACACCGGCATAACCGACTATTACAACATAAAAGGCTCTTTCTGGGAAAACCTCCGTCCTCACCTCGCTATAGGATATCCCTTCTAAAATTGTTAAAGAATCACAAAATCGGGTGATACGGTTACTTATGGCGAGGTGTGTGATGTGGCTTCCCGTCTTTGCAGATGATTTTTCGACTCTCCACCCTCAACACCCTTTGTCTTTTTGTTCTTGTGTCTATATCCCCGTTGCGTTCTTTAACAACAATGCGAGCCACGAAGAACGTGGCTCGCATTGTTGTATTTTTCACTATTTGTAGAGGGTGCGATGCTCGCGACACCTCTACACCCGGGTATCAATCGTGACGGATGCCGGCTTTGCGACCCGAACGGTTGATAGTGCGTGGATGACCGTGATACTCGAGGCTACCACTGCCGGTAACCGAGGCGTGGAGTGTATCCAACACGCGACAATCGATATGACCTGAGCCTGTTACCGAGGCGTGCAATATATCTTTCACTACAAAGTCATCGGCATCGATATCACCACCACCACTTACGGTATATTCGGCATCATCGCAACTGCCTGTCAACTCAATGTCGCCTGTCGATGAAACTGTGGCAGTAAACTTGGTAGTACACAGATTTTTGATATCGATATCGCCCGATGCACCGGTAATGGCACATAGCAAGTCGGGGGCTGTAATCACAACCTTGGCATTATTCGATACGGTGGTATTCTCCTTAACTGCCACAAAGAGAGTCTTGCCAATTACAGACAGTTTCACATTCTCTGCTTCATTGGGAGCAGCAATCACTTTAACACTCTGCACATTGCTTTGTGTAAACTCTACATCGAATGGTGCGTTTGAGATAATATTTTCAAAACTATTCAATCCCTCTACATCGACGGTTACATAGCCGGCACGGTCGTCATCGGCATACGTCTTGGGGGCTATACATACCATTGCCAAGAGAAGCAACGGTAAAAATTTCATTACTTTCATAATTGTTGCTTTAGGGTGTTTATAATTTAATATTAATTATCGCGCTCTATACCACGACCATTGGCCTGTACTTGCAACGTAGGTGCGCCTTCATAATTTATCTCGCCACGTCCTGCGCGATTGGCTATAAGCAGGTTGCGAGCGTAACAATCGACATCGCCACTACCGTTTACTGTAACGGTAAGCGTGTCGGCTACCATTTCATCGGCATCGAGGTCACCACTGCCATTAACTGTATATACAGCATTGGACGTCGCGCCCGTAAGCGTTACATCGCCACTGCCGTTGTGTGTAACAGCACACAATTGAGGTGCAGACACATACACGGTTGTGTTATCATCGCCTACAACAACAACATCGGGCGCATATCCCACTCGCAAAGTTTCATTCTCAACCTTGACGGCTATGTAATCCACGACATTATCGGCACTATACACCGATACGGCACACTCGCCTGTGACAAAAGCCACATCGATATCATCATCGACCGAAATGCTGTTGAAGCAGGGAACACTTTCGGTTATCTGCTTGGTTACATAATTATTACTACTTACTACCGGTTTCTTACCACACGAACAGATAAGTAAAACGGATAAAAACATAACTGATGTAAATAAAAACCTTATTCTCATAAACAAAAGTAAATTAATTATTCATTATTCCGCCACAAAGATAATTTACACCAATATAAATATGCAACCTATTAATATGTTTTAAAACATATTTTTAAAATATTAGGATTTAGCCTACTCTCTATCGCCCCAGAAACACTCGCGAGTGTTGGTAATGTGATTGATGTACCGAGCCAACACAAAGAAGTAATCGGAGAGTCGGTTGATATAGCACAAAACATTGTCGGCTATAGGATGCTCGGTAGCAAGTGCGCATACGCAACGCTCGGCACGACGACACACCGTACGGCAAACGTGAGCCTGCGCCGCAGCCTTGTCGCCACCGGGCAATACAAACTTACACAACGGGGGCACAATGGCATCGAGGGCATCGATCCGACGCTCGACAAGCGATATTTCGGCAACATCGAGTTTGCTCGCATCGTGCAATTGTGTAGATGACAAGTCGGTAGCAAGGGCCGAGCCTACTACAAAAAGATTATCTTGTATGCGACGTAAGAGAGCCTTATCGTCACCCTCCGACATCATTGCAACCAACAGACCGATATGTGCATTCAACTCATCGGTCGTACCGTATGCTTCGAGGCGAACATCCGACTTCGACACACGCTTACCACCCACGAGCGATGTAGTACCCTTATCGCCGGTGGCTGTATAGAGATTACTTTTCTTCATTGTTCTTATTCTTTAAAAGGGGAAACAAACGACTCAACATACGGCAGCAATGCTCGGCATCGTCGGCCACTTGATACATTCCTACTTCAAGGGGCGATGCAAACTGCTCGGCATAGCAACGCTCGAGTTGCGCCAACAAGGGATTGAAGAAGCCATTGGTATTGCATATCACAATAGGGGCCTTAATATATCCGAGTTTACGACTAACGTAAGCGTCGAGAAATTCATCCATCGTGCCTGCGCCACCGGGCAAGACAACAACCACATCACTCTCGGCAAGCAACAATCGCTTGCGCTCGTGCATATCGACAGTAACCGTCACTTGGTCGGCACATTTGCTGGCCATATTCTGCGAGGCAAAACGCTCGGGTATAATACCGTGAACTTTACCCCCGTTATCCTTGACCGACCGAGCCACAACCTCCATCATACCTCTTGCCGAGCCACCATACACCAATGTACAATCGTGTGAGCCTATCCAACTGCCCACCAATGTAGCATCATCATAGTATTGTTGAGCAAGCATACTCGACGATGAACAGAAAACAGTAATCTTTTTCATAATTTTATGTGTATGCGTTGTAGATAGTTATTATGCTTGTTCGCCACGGGTCTTGAATGCAAGAGCATACAGGCGCATCTGCTTCACCATAGCCACCAATCCGTTGGAACGTGTGGGTGACAAATGCTCAGTAAGACCTATCTCATCGATAAAGTGCAAGTCGGTATCGAGTATCTCATCGGGAGTGTGCCCCGACAGTACACGCACCAACAGCGACACGATACCCTTTACAATAATAGCATCACTCTCGGCCTCGTAGGTAACGATACCATTGTTATACTCGGCGTGCAGCCACACCCTGCTTTGGCAACCCTCGATAAGATTTTGCTCCACCTTATAGGCTGCATTGAGTTCGGGTAGTGCATTACCCATATCTATGAGTAACTGATATTTGTCCATCCAATCATCAAACACCGAAAATTCGTCGATGATTTCTTCTTGTAGTTGTTCTATTGTCATAGTTATTCTATATTATTTCTCGCCATAAATCACTGCCAACAGCACTTGCCCCACAACATCCAACATCGAGGCATCGATGTGCGCCATATCATCCTCGTGCGTGTGCCATTGGGGGAAAAATCCTGTATCGGATGTGGGGTCGTGTTGTATAATATCGATAGTAGGAATACCGGCCTGATTCATATAGAGGTGATCGTCGGTAATAGCCCCACCCTCCTCGTTGATAAAGAGTCCGTCGTAACCCAACTGTGCAGCACACTCCCACACCTTGTTTACGATATGCGAGGCGTATCTCTCCGAGAAATACTCTCGATAGAAACCCACGCCCGAGGCACCCACCATATCGAGCAAGATACCATATCGCGCTCTATATCCGGGCTTATGCTTGTGTGTAGCCCAATATTGCGAGCCTAATGCCCAAGTACTGCTTGTATCGCCACCCACCCACTCGGGCGCGCCATAGTCCTCGGCATCAAAGAGTATGATATCCACACCCAACGCAGGGGCTTGCTTACCTATGAGGCGGGCTATTTCCAACAGTACACCCACACCACTTGCTCCGTCATTGGCTCCGTCGATAGGCTTGTTGCGATAAGCCTCATCGGGGTCATAATCGGCATAAGGGCGCGAATCCCAATGCGCAGCGAGCAAAATACGATTGTTCTTCTCGGGCGAGAATTGGGCTATAATATTGCATATAGGCAATTGTGTACCATCGTAAGCAGTGAGGTCGGCTTGCTGCCTGATAACCTCGGCACCGTAGCGAGTCATCTCATCGGCAAGCCATTGAGCAGCAGCCTTGTGCGAGTCAGTACCCGGAATGCGAAAACCAAAGCCCACTTGTCGCGCCACATTGGCATAAGCACTATCGGCATTGAAAGCAGGAATGGCAACATCTTGTATGGTTGTAGCCGGTGATGACTCCACCATGCCTGCGCCACCACATCCGGCGCATAGAACTATCGCCATAACCACGAGTATATATGTGTGCAATATTTTCATAAAGACAAAGATACAATTAAAAATCCAAACTTGCGCCCTCGGGAGTAACCCTCAGTGTAACCTCTGCCCCCTCGATAATGGGATGATTATCGACAACGTGCCCCACAGGAAATCCGAAACAGACCGGATAATCATAACGAGCAACCCTTGCCGCTATCATTTCGTACATCGTGGCGCACATTCCGGCATCTTCGTCATACTCGGTAAAATGCCCAACCACAAGTCCGGCCAATCGAGGCAACACACCTGCCAACTCAAGGTTATACAACATACGCTCCACCTTATAGGTGCGCTCGCCTATATCTTCAATAAAGAGTATTGTATTCTCGGCAAATAGGTCGTAGGGCGTACGCAACAAGCCACAAAGGACAGCCATATTACCTCCTACGATACGCGCCCGAGCAGTACCACAACGATTGAATGAGTGCGCCGGAGCGTGATAAGAGGGCATCACACCACGCAGTACGTCACGCATATACACAGTCGATAACTGTTCATCGCTCTCCTCGGTAAGATGCTTACACATAGGAGCGTGAAGCGATGCCACACCGGCACGCAACCAAGCAGCGTGCAGTGCCGATATATCGCTAAAGCCTATTATCCACTTGGCATTGTCGCGTATATCTTGTGGCGATATACCATCCAACAGATGCACAGCACCATATCCACCTCGCGTACAAAGTATAGCCTTCACCTCCTTATTGAAGAGAGCCTCGCGCAAGTCGGACAACCGTTCTTGCACCGTTCCGGCAAAGTTGCCATACGAGCCGTATGCGTGCTTGCCTATAATCACACGATAACCCCACGACTCCAATCGCCGAGCAGCGCCATCGATATAAGCAGCCTTGACTTTACTCGAAGGCGAAACAAGGGCTATCGTATCGCCCTGACGGAGAGGTTGAGGTATAATCATCGCAGTTGTTATTTAGAGGAATAGTTAATATTCAAGATAGAAATTATCGACCCACAAAGTCGTATTCTCTGCTCCGACAAAGGCCGTACCACAGCCCGACGATGCCATTACCAGCATATGGGTAACCTCCTCATCGGGTGCGCCCCAATCAACCTCTTGAACAGGCACAATTTTGCCCTTGCTGTTCATACAAGAATAACTCCTCTTGCCATTGAGCAGCCCCATAAAGGGTCGATAGAAAAGTTCGGTAGAGATATTACCATAATGCACATCGATAGCCTCGCCATTGACCCAACCATTGGTCGATTGGGTGTAACGCTTGCGACCGGTACCTACGCGATGCGCATAGACATTACCGTCCTCATCCTCCCAGCGATGTTGCAAGAGGATATACACCTCGGCACTATCAGGTCCTTGCACCACCTTCTTGGGCTTCAAGCCGGTAGAATATATGCGATTGCCGTCATCCGACATCTGCAATTTGTAGTCAAACACCAACTTCTTGGGACGTTTGGTAAAAGGAATACCCATAGTCATCTTGCTATAAGGGCTGTTCACCGAGCGTATAGGCTCGTACAATTCGCCAAGATATATTGAGCCACTGACAAGCACCTCAATATCCACCATATTCAACACGCGCACCACTTCGAGTTTCGAATCCAAGCGAGCGCAAGTACCACCATTGTCCGAACGACGGTCGGGTGTAACCGTACAACTCGCCTTTTTAATACCTACGACATTGGCATAAGCGTTGGAGGTAGCCCACGGCGAGCCACCCATATTTCTATACGCCACAGTGCCCTCGATAGTAGTTGTAGGGGCTATAGCATATAAAGTACGGTTGTTACCGCCTAAAAGTTTCGACTCGGTCATATTACGAGTTACCCACTGCTCAAAGTCCGAGAAAGGTATCTTCTCACGCTTTTGGGCAGACAAATTTACCGTAAATGCCAATAAGAGTAATGCTACTAAACAATAATAATTTTTCATAAATGTGGCTCAAAGTTTTGATTATTTCATACAAATTGCGAAGTTACATCTTTTTTCGCAATAAACGCCTAAAGCCCACCTACTTTTAATAAAAATATCAATGTCGCATAATCAAACAATCCATTCTGTTAATTATCGTTGCCAATGCTCAATAATACAATATTAGTTATTACCTTTGTACAACAAGAAACAGGACTTCCCTATTACGCAGTTATATGAAAAAGAGTAAAAAAGTCGCTATCATTATTCTTCTCGCTATTTTCGTTCTGCTATTATTGGCATCGCTGTTAGTATCGCCTATAGCCAAGTGGTACATCGAAAAGCACGACAAGGAGTTGATAGGTCGCGAAGTAACAATCGAAAAACTCGATGTAAGGTTATTATTAGGCAGTTTGAAAGTCAAGAACTTTGTTCTATACGAGTCGAACGCCGTCGATACATTCGTATCGATTGAACAAATCGATGCCGATATGCAAGTGTGGGGCATCCTGCGCAAAGATATTATAGTCGATACGATAGGCATAACAGCCCCTCGCGCCACCATTATGCGCACCGAAAAGGGACTCAACTTCGATGATATACTTACGTTCTTTGCCACCAAGCCACAAGAGGAGGTTAAAGACACCACAAACACCACCAACGCCGACAGTGGTTGGGGCATTATCCTGCGCGACATAGGTTTGCACCAAGGAAAGATACGCTATGCCGATGACATCATCGACATAGATTGGACAATGCAAAATATAGAACTGAACATCCCCGAGATTGACCTTTCGGGCAGTGGAACAGATGCGCAACTCTATCTCGACTTTGCGCGAGGTGGCAATCTTGCCTTGCAAGCCTCATACAATCGCTCTACGATGGACTATGACCTGAATTGTCAAATAGCCGACTACCCCCTCGGTGTACTTATGCCCTTTATGAAGGATGTTATCAACGTAGGCGATGTGCAAGGTCGAATGGCCGTCAACCTACACGCCAAGGGTGTTATCGAAGATATTATGGCGTCGGATTTAGACGGATATATACAGATTGACAGCACAATGGTTCACGATATAGACAACAACCTGTTGCTATCGCTCAATCGTTTCAAAACCGATATAGAACATATCAATATTGCTCACGACTACAACATCAAGTTGCGCGAATTATCGATAGACGGGCTATCGGCTCAATACGAAATATACAAAGACGGCAGCAACAATTTTGCCACTCTCTTTGCCAAGAGCGACACCACAACCCAACAACCCACAGCCCAACCGGTTGCCGAGGCCGATACTATCATAGCAACGACCGACAGTGTGGGAACACCCCGACTCAATCTCGCCATTACCAATGTAGAGTTGAGCAACGGTAACTTCACCTTTACCGACAACACACTACCCGAGCCATTCTCATTGCGATTGAGCAAGATGCGTTTCAAATCACCCAACTTCACCACACAAGGTCACAACAGCATCGAATTATTCTCGGTACTGCAAGAAACAGGAGCGTTTCGCATCAAATGGGAAGGCGACATAGCCCGACAAGATCACGACTTGTCGATATTCCTCAACAATTTCGATTTAGAGAATATCTCGCCCTATTCGCTCTCATTCTTTGGCTACCCTATTTCCGACGGCAAACTGTCGTTCAAAGGACAAAACATCATATCAAGCGGCAAACTCAAAGGAGCCAACGACCTATCGCTATACAACCCCACTGTCGATAAGAAACGTACTGACATAGATGCACAATTCGGAGCAGTACCCCTCAAGTTGGCCATTGTAGTCCTCACCGACCGTGAAGGCAAGGCCGAATTAGACCTGCCGGTATCGGGCGATATCAACTCACCACACTTCTCCTACGGCAAGATTATCATTCAAGCCATCATCAACGTAATCGTAAAAATTGCAGCAGCACCCTTCGACCTCATAGCAAGTTCATTGGGTATCGACAGCAACGAAATAGGCGAAATAGAATTTAATGCCTCGCAACGCCAATTTACCCCCGAGCAGTATGACAAGATAGAGAAACTCTCAACCGTTATCAAGGAAAAGCCCGAGTTGTCTATCAAACTCATTCATGAGGTTAACTATAAGAAAGGTATCCAAGCCATTGTCGAGGATGAAATGCGATGCGCTTATTACCTATCGCAACACCCCGAGAAAACCAATGCGCTCAATATGGTAGATGTTGATACCTACCAAAAGATATCGTTACAAGATAACGCTATCGCACAGTTTGCCAACAAGCAACTCGAGGCGCGAGGATTATCGACCGAAGGCACGCTCAACGACAAGATGCATCGCCTATATGGCGAGGGCGCAATGGATAAGTTGCTGAAAAATATAGAGTTGCGCAATCGTAGTACAATAATGCATTGGCAATCGATGCTGGGTATGCCCCAAGGCTCGCTACAGATAGAGAGTCCATCGCGCAGCGATATACAACAACACGACGGTAAAACCCGATATAAAGTAGAGATAATCACCTCCGATGAGTTTCCCACCGATAGTGTCACTGTAGGAACTACCCCCATCCCTACTGATACCATCCCTGCCAATACAGCCTCATAAGGAATACCTCTATAGGGTAATTACAATCACTAAATTCATATTTTTACGTCGTCTGTTTCGATATATCAATTTTAATGCTTATCTTTGCACCGCTTTTAAAGTTGGTCCAGTAGCTCAGCTGGATAGAGCAACAGCCTTCTAAGCTGTGGGTCGTGGGTTCGAATCCCGCCTGGATCACAAAATCGCTATCTGTGTCAATACAGGTAGCGATTTTTGTTTGCGTGTACTGCAATTTGTTAAAATAGGGATTACAAACAAGCCTATTAGAGATATTTTATTAGTTTTGCGACGGATAAGAACGAACAAATTTTATTACCGTATGAAAAATTTTACACATATACTGTTGATTAGTGTAATATTTATAATGTGTGCGTGCAGTTCGGTACACAGCCTGCGCCTCGACACAATTCGCCCTGCAAAAGTCGAGTATCACACCTCATCGCCCTATACAACGGTAGTAAACAACTGTACGATACCCGACGGCAGCAGTTACAGTCGCTACATCGACGAGAATGGCAAACGTTACAGACTTTCGTATAATGCCGACAGTATTCCCGAGTTTTTTGCAATGTCGGTTGCCTCTCGGTTGTACGAGCGAAATTTCTTTGAGTCGGTCGAGGTATATCTGCCCGATAGCAGCCTCATCAGTGGCACCGACGGTATTACCCAAGAGATGCAACAAGAATGGGATATGTACTACCCCGATATGGTTCATATCCTTATCAACGAGATAAAGCCCAAGGCTATAATGCAGATTGAAATCTTGGATGGCATCTTTGGGGCTGCATTATCCTTGGCAACCTCGGCACAAGTGCAATGCTGCATTCCGGGAGAATCGCCTACGCAGATAATCGTATCAGACACATTGGCGTGGTATGCCTACGGCGATACGCCCGAAATGGCTCGAATGGACTTGCCTATGTTTGATATATGCCTTGAGGAGGCTCTCTCGCACTTGTCAAAGAGAGTTGCCGACAATCTTACCCCTCACAAGCGCGTTGTCGAACGATTCATATTTGTAACCGGTCACGTTGCTATGAACGATGCCTTCAAATATTGGCAAAACAAACAATATACCGATGCCTCATATATATGGGAGTATGTATTGAAGAACGCCAACAACGCCGGGCGCAAGGCCAAGGCTGCAGCCAACTTGGCTGTATATTACGAAATAGAAGACGACTATGCTACGGCTCACAAATATGCACAACAAGCACACGCCCTTGCCATCGAGGCAAGAGATGTATATGTAACCGAATACTTAAATGCTTATTGTCGCGACCTTGAAGAACGTATCGAAGAGAAAATAACTCTCGACAGAGTATTGCTATAACTACTGCTACTCCTTATTGGTTGTCTTGCTACTGCGCTTGCTTCTGTTGAAACTGCGATAGTCATCAAGTTCTATTTCTATATCAGGCTCAATGAGTGTTTCGCGTGGCTCACACACAAACTTTATATACTTGATACTCTTGCCACGCTCCAGCCATTGCTGCTCATAGAAGGTCTTTATGCTCAATATATCATCGTCGATACCCGAGTTATATAGGTCGTCGGTATCGACCAATACGGGAAAGCGATTTTCCTGCACCATCGCGCGCGTATAGGTGTAGAGGAAGGGGCTGTCGCTCTTGAGGTGAATAATACCATTCTCGGCAAGAATTTCGCGATACAACTCTATCATACGCGTTGAAGTAAGGCGCTTGCGGGTCTTCTTCATCTGTGGGTCGGGGAAGGTTATCCATATCTCGGACACCTCGCCGGCGGCAAAAAAGTGTGTAATAAGTTCGATATGCGTGCGCAAGAATGCTACATTGTGTATGCCCGCGGCTTGCGCCTCACTTGCTCCACTCCACATACGCGCACCCTTTATATCGACACCTATAAAGTTCTTGTCGGGGTAACGGCGAGCCAAGCCTACGGCATATTCGCCCTTACCACAACCCAACTCCAGCACAATGGGGTTGTTGTTATGGAAGAACTCTTCGTTCCACCGTCCTCGCATAGCAAAACCTTGCTCCTTGAGAACCGAAAACGGGTATTGAAAGATGTGGCTATAGGTAGCCATATCAGCAAATTTCTGCAATTTATTTTTTGCCATAATTATCGATGTCTATCGTATTACGCGAGCCACTTTGGTAACTGCCTGCAGGCCGTCGGCTGTTGTTACTTGCAACAAGAATATATTACCTACAAACGAGCGAGTGTCAATCATTGCTCGACAAGCATTGGGCGATACACGCGCCAGCAAAATACCGGCAGTATCATACATACGCACCTCGGTCATATCTTGTGTAGATGTAACTACAAGATTGTATTGCTCAAACATTACTTTGAATGCGTTATCGGCCACAACCTCCTCTACGGCTGTTGCTCCATTTATCTCGCCAAAGTCCTGCCATTGTGCTGTGGCTTCGTATATCACCACGCTTTCGGTAGGAACGCTGAGGGTTTTCTCCTCGACATTCATATTGGCAAAAACCAACTCGCCCAACTCGGCGGGCATCTCTCTCTCGGTAGAGAATGTTGCAGCATTGACACAACCATCGAAGGCGTGATCGCCTATATAAGAGGTTGTTGCAGGTATTGTTACACTATCCACCGATATGTTTTGATAGAAGGTGTATCGACCTATCGACTCCAAGCCCTCGGGCATAAAATCGATTGATTGCAAGGCACGGCAACCGGCAAAGGCAAAAGAGTCGAGATATTCGATACCCAAAGGCAGGTTGACCGAAGGCAATGCCAAGCAGTAGTAAAAAGCGCCCTCGCCTATAGCCGAGAGGCTTTCGGGAAGCAACACCTCGCCAAGTTCCGAACAGCCCGAGAATGTCCAAGCAGGCAACGTATCGAGCGTACATTGCGATATATCGGCACTGCTCAACATACTACATCCGGCAAAAACGCCAATACCACAATCCGAAACGCCGGCCGGCATAGTTACATTTTGTAACATACTGCAACCGGCAAAGGCTGCTTCGCCCAACGTCTTCACTCCATTGGATAACTTAACCGTTGACAAGGAGGTATTTTGTGCAAATGCTCTTTTTCCTATATAAGCAAGTCGGTCGCAGTCACTCATATCGACCGATGTCAGAGCCTTACATTTATCGAAAGCATAATCGCCTATGCGCTTCAGTGTATTGGGCAAGGCTATCTCTTCAAGGGCTGTGCATCCACTGAAGGCATAATCGCCTATTACCTCTACAGCATCGTTGCCGGTGACGGTGGTGAGTTTGTCACAGCCGGCAAAAGCGCCATCGCCTATCACTGTGATAGAGGCAGGCAGTACAACCCTCTCCAATTTGGTAAAACCAAAGAATGCCGACGGGGGTATGGCATTACTGTCGAAATGCGTGCGATAACCCAAGTATTGCTCATCGCGACTGTCGTAGGCTGCAATCGCACAACCCGACAAGTCGATAGAGGTCAAGGTTATAGCATTCTCATTGATGCAAGCAAAGTCGCGCACATCCATCGTACCACTGACAACAAGGTCGGTAAAAGCATAATCGCCCGACAACGCATTTTCGAGCGTTCCGGCTGTTATATCCACAGTTTTGGTTTGTGCTTGTGACACAAATGCAAGAGACAGGATTGATAATAGTATCGCTATTTTTTTCATCGATATTAATGTTCTTGTTTTGAGGGCGTAAAGGTAGTGATTTTTTGTGTTATAATCAACGAATCACACCCAATATAGATTTATTATATCAAATACGACTATCGATGCGTATAATATTCTCCACCAAGAATAGGCTGCGAATGTCGCTCTTGGCTACTTCGATATCATCATATCGGCTGTTTTCGCTGCGCAATATCACTTGCGATGCATCGGGATGACGGCGAATATACTTCACCATACGATAATCGTCGAGCAATACAACATATATCTGACCCCAAAAGATAAGATTGGGGTTGCGCACCTCACGAATGGCTATAAGGTCGCCATTACCTATAACGGGCGACATACTATCGCCACTTACTCGCACGATACAACAGTCGGGATGTACTGCCGGCATATTTATAGTGCCTATTATCTGCTCATCGGCAAACATTCGCTCACGCGACACCCCTCCGGCCGTCACATCAAGGTCATATACATAAGCACCTCGCACACTGCTCGACGATATCTTTCCTGCCGGCACGGTTATGGTGGAAATTTGTCCCGTGGTGGGGGTGGTGCTCCACATTTCTCCCTCGCCGGTAACAAGCCACTCCTTCGAGGCTCCTACATTGACCACTATCTTGTTAAAAAGATTTTCGCTCAATGGTAATTTACCATTAAGATGTTTCGAAAAGTTCGAAGGGTCTATCCCTATACGCTCGGCAAAGGCTGCCTGTTTCATACCCATACTGCTCATCAACTGCTTGATACGGGCTATTGCTGCTTGTTCTGTCATACTGCTGGGGTATAATTATTATCCTACCAATGGCAAGATACCACAAAATGGTTTTATTACCACTGCAAAGGTAGTATTTATAGGTAAACAACAAGCGAATATTTTACTTTTTAGATTTAATTAACACTAAAAATCACCCTATCGCAGTACGAGGCACATCAATAACGACGCATTAGGTACAATTGATTATTACAAGGCGTGCGAGCCATCGCAAAACAGCCCTGTCTTACTACGTCCGCAACGACATATAAAGGTACGACGCTTCACAAGCACCGAGCCATCGGGCATAATGATGCGCACACGACCACCTATGCGCAGTGGTCCACACTCTATTACTCTCACCTCTACTTGTGGCACGATGTGTACTATATTCTTTTCCATAACTTCTTTTTTCAATAAAACATAACTGACCACTTTTTTGTTTCGACACCACACGCAACTTCTACACTATTTTACAACTTTGGTTGTTTACAAAAAATTAATACCTTTGCAACTATACTCAACGACTATGCACAACACACAATCACAATACTCGTTCAAGGCTCACACCATATTACTTGCTATGTGGTGCGCCTTTATTGCTATATGCACTACATCTTGTGGCGAACAATCCACGCCCCGTCCCGACGGTTATTTTCGCATCGAGCCGTACTCAGCCCACTACACTCCCCACATCATAGGTGGCATATCATTGCAAGTAAATGACTCGGCGCACTGCTTAAAGACAAAAGATGAAGACAATAGAGGGGTCAGTTGGCTCAACATCGTCTATCCACGCTATCAAGCCACCATATACCTCAGTTACATACCCATCCACAACGACATAGAGCGACTGATGGAGGAGAGCATCGACTTGGTATATCGCCAAAATGTCATTACCGAGCAGGTGGAGGCTGTTGCTTACGAGGACTATGAGCAACGCATCTTTGCCACGCTATATGCCCTCTCGCCCGAGAGTGCCACACCGTTACAATTTATAGCAACCGACAGCACCTCCTACCTGCTGCGAGGGGCTTTATATTTCGACACGCCGGTAAAGACCGATAGCGTGGCTCCTTCGCTACACTACATCGAAACGGATATCATACAAATGATTGAGAGTATCACCCATACAACCCACTAAAAGATGCCATATATCGAAACCATATCGACACCACAGGAGATAGAGATTGCCGTGTGGCGACTTACCGAAGAGTTGTCGCAACTGTTGGCAATGTGGGGCGATGCGCCTTTGCCTGCCAACTTCGACAAGGCCTCATCCGAGAAGCGCAAACGCGAGATATTGGCAACGGCACTGCTATTGCGCCGATATTGGGGTTACGACACACCCTTGCAACACGCCGACAATGGTGCGCCCATCATAGAGCAAGGCAACATATCCATCTCGCACACAACCACTCACGTTGTTGCAGCCTTTCATCCCACCCGACGCATCGGGGTAGATATAGAAACGTTGGGAACAAAAGTTGCGAGAGTAGCCTCGCGATTTATGTCGAGCGATGAGTTGGCGTCCCTACCCGACGATACAGCCGAAACATCCGGCGACATATCGTGCCGATTGGCTGCTATGCACATTGCGTGGTCGGTCAAGGAGGCGATATACAAGATATACCCTACGGCAGTAGAATTTCGCGAAGATATTATTCTCTCGCCCATATCACATCGGCTCGAAGGTAGCACCCTTGCCACACTTACCCTCGACAATAAGAACATAACAGCACACTATACCCTATACAACGGCTGTTCGCTGGCTTGGGTTGCCGAATAAGTGGTACTACCTACGCCGGTTTATTCTCTTTGATGAAACGCTTCAATCGCGATATGCGATTGTAAACGGCCGATTTCTCTATGCCCAACAACACTGCTATCGTAGTAGCCGACAATCCGGCTGCAAGGTAGGAATACAACTTATAATCCTTCTCCTTCAATGCGGGATAATCGCGTCTGAAACGACTCATAACTCCATCTCGATTGGCATCGAGTACCAATTCAAACTCGCGTTGAGCCTCATCATCATTGCGCAACTCATTGATAATCTCCTCCACTTCGCCAACTATTTTCTTTTGCAAGTTGGGGCTGTTCTCATATACATAATACTGTTCACACAGTCGCGACAGGATAGCATAATTACCACCACTCTTAAACGACATTGGAACCACACCCTCACCTTCGGGCACATCCGACTCACACGCCACAGATTGACGCATACCGAAATCACAGATAAGGGCAGCCACATCATCGGCCGAAAGTTCACGATATGCACCCCAACGAACGTTACCAAACAATTTGACATTAAAAATACGAAACCGAGCAAACGTTACTCTGCGAAGTTCTTTCAATAAATCTTTAGCATTCATAACTACATTTTTTCGAGGTTTGTAATGATGCAAATTTACAGATTAGGAACACAAACGCATCTATCACACATCGTATAAAATCTATCAAACACGCCGGATTGCGATTCACAACAAACTGATAATCAATACTGTATAAATATCGACACAAACAACAATCTATCAAGCCCTTGACAAGGCACGACATCTACACCAAAAAGAGAGCCTGAAAAACAAAGAATCAGCCTATATACTTCAGTTTGATAAGAACCTCTTGAATCTTCTCGTAAGTAGTGATGCGCGTAGGCACAAGAGGCAATCGCAACTTATTCTCGATAAAGCCCATCAGATTGAGCAAGCATTTTACACCGGCAGGATTACCATCGACAAAGAGCAAATTGAACAACTCGGTAAACTGATGATGAATCAACAACGCCTGATCATAATTGCCATTTAGAGCCAAGCGCACCATACGGCTAAACTCCTTGGGGAAAGCGTTACCGATAACCGAAATAACACCAACAGCACCCAGCGTGATAAGAGGGAACGTTACGCCATCATCGCCCGATATAACCATAAAGTCTTGAGGCTTATTCTTGATAATATCATCCATCTGCGTGATGTTACCCGAGGCCTCCTTGATAGCAATAATGTTATCGAAGTTACGAGCCAAGCGCAGTGTCGTTTCGGCAGTCATATTCACGCCCGTTCTGCCCGGCACATTATACAAGATAACCGGCAGGGGCGAGGCCTGTGCAATGGCAGCATAGTGGTGGTAAATACCCTCTTGCGAAGGCTTATTATAATAAGGAACAACTGACAAGATAGCATCATAACCGTGAAAATCGTCATTCTGCAGATGCTCGACAATACTGCGCGTATTGTTACCACCCATACCATACACCAACGGGATGCGCCCTTGAGTACGCTCAACAACAAATTGTTTAATCTGTTCCTTCTCACACTCATTCAGCGTAGGCGTTTCGCCCGTAGTGCCCAGCACCACAAGATAGTCGGTACCATTCTGTATCTGGTAATCCAACAAACGAGCCAAAGCATCGAAATCGATGCTCTCATCTTCCTTAAAGGGTGTTATAAGGGCAACACCCATACCACGCAGATTGATTCTTGCCATATCGACTACAAAGGTAAGAAAGTGTTTTGATATTTAGGGTAAGATAGACAAAAAATCTAACACAACCCAAGCAACCTGTGTTCATACCGTTCATTCCACACACCCTATACGTCGAAGACGTTACAACAACGCGGCATCAGCACATCCCTAAACACTAAACTACAATCTCTAAACACTTTTTATTCTTGTGTATAAAAACATCGCTTACAGCAACACTGACCATTAAACATTGTTAACCACAAAAGCAAAACGAATAACTAAACGTTAATATTTGTCAACAATCGGGGGGGTAATTTTTTTATATAGGAATATATCATTACTTTCGGAGTTTAATTTCTAAAATATTGTTGAAATTCGTTAGTGATTTTAAAATAGTTTCATTTTGCAACTATTGTGATGATAACAAACATTTAGGTTATAACAAATTTTATTTATATGAAAACGATGAGTTTTATGAAAAGGATCTTAGGACTTCTTGTATTTATTCCTATGATTTCTTTGGGTTACCCTACCGGTTTCAGTAGTGGTAGTGGCTACCAAGATTTTGCCTACGTTGGTCTTGGAAACCCCAACGAAGTGTTGGCTTTTGCCGAGTATAACGGCTCTATAAGCGTTGGCACAACTATCAATTACACATTATACGGCGAGTATGCCGACTATGTTGAGCGTGTGCGTCTATGGGCTCGCCCATACGAAAGTGCTACGACAACTAATAGTTCGAGCGTTCCTGCCACATACGCATTCCCCTTCGACAATCGTCGTCCTGATGAGGACTTCGGTATCATAGACCCCTCGACAGAAACAAAGAATGTGGTGGCCAAAGGCGCGCAACTCATTGCCGAAACCACCGACTACACATTGACCTCTATGAAGTCAACCATAAATCTCGCACAAGGGAATTATGTTATCTATCTTACTGCCGATATTCGATCGGAAGATGAGGTAACACTCGATTTGGGCGAAATATGGGATGAAGCCAATTACACCAAGATAGGTGGTGCTATCAATAATGTAGGTACAGCAAGCATCACCACAACAAACAAGGAAGAAAACGGCAATCGTGTGTTGGTAACATCTCGCCAACCATTATATGAGCCCTACGACTTCTATAGCAAGTATTATCGTATTCCTTGCATCACAACCACTTCCGACGGTACACTTCTTGCCATATCGGATGCCCGTAAGTACCACGCACACGATATTGCCAACGACATCGACATCTTGGTGCGTCGCTCTACCGACAACGGTAAGACTTGGAGCGCGCCGGTCGTTGTAGCCAAAGGTGAAATTTCGGGTACTCCCGACGATATGGATCACGCTGCTACAATAGGTTACGGCGATGCCTCTATCGCTGCTATGCCCAATGGCAAGGTGTTGCTATGTATGGTAAAGGGTAACAGTATCGATGAGGGAACTGATAGCAATAAGACTTGGCTCGCCTATCGAGTATCCGATGACAACGGTATCACTTGGAGTGCCGAGAAAACAGTACCGGATGCGTTGCTCAATAATGCCCGTGGTTGTATTGCCCCGGGTAATATGTGTGTGCCCAAAGAGGGTGTACTCAAGGGTAAGGTACTTGCCGCATTCCGTACACTTACTCGCCACGACCAATCGGGCGATTATCACGGAAATATCTTCTTGATTTACGACCCCGATACCGGCGAATGGACACGCGCCTACTCAAACGATAACGATAGTGGCTCAACTCGCTACATATACAACTCGTTCTGGGGCAACTCATCTTCATCGGAGTATAGCGACTCGGAGTGCGATGACCACGATGGTGGTTTTAAATTATGGGGTGTGTGGATTGGAGGAACAGCCAAAGCCGGCGATGATGAATCGGTTATTGTAGAAGTAGCCGAGAACACTTTCCTCGTGTCAAATCGTTATCAAACTTCGCCCTATCGTACATTCACTCGCTTGGTTTTGTCGGAAACACCCGATGTTGCAACAGGATATAAATATGTTGCTACAAAACTCACCTCATCGGGCTTCTCTGCTACAGCCGCCAACGGCTCAATCATAAAGACAACCGATGCCAAAGGCAAGACTTTTATTATTCACGCAGTACCTAAATCGAGCGTAAGATATAACAGCCGAGACACCCGTACTGCCTTGACCATATATACCACCGAATACGATGGCTCATCGACCTCTATTGCTTGGAAAGAGCGTGTATGCTTGAGCGACCCATTCGGGACATTGAATGAGAATGCACAATACAGTTCTATGACCTTGATGGCCGACGGCACAGTGGGATTGCTCTTCGAGGAGTATCCTCAATCGGTATATGCCAACGCAAGCAACGATGGTTGCACAAACTTGAGTGCAAACTCCGACTTTATTATGCATTCGGTGTTTATGAACGTGCGCCCGCAAGACCTCATAGAAGAATGGGACGATGTGGACTATATAGATGTAGCAGCACCCGTAATTACCCCCGAGTCGCAAACATACCACTCGGAAGCAGGCAAACCTCGCCCAACGGTAACCATAACCAACCCCAATGGCGAGGGCTCGACAATATTCAGTATGCTCTTTAAGAAAGCCGATGGTACAACTGTCACCCTATACGACAACGTAGAATTTGAAGGCGATAGTTATACTATAGAATGGAGTGAAATAGCCTCTAAAATAGGTGTTGGCGAGGAGGATGCCATTACTACCGACCAAAGCATCATCGTAACAGCCAAATGCTCGATAGAGGGTAACAACAAAACATACACCTCGACCGAAACACAACGCAATTATCTCTTCAAAGACCCTGTGCGCAAGGTAATGATATATGCTCGCCCCGTATCGGGTAGTGGTGTGGGTAATCCCACCATCGTAGCCGGCAGCCAATCGGCAGGTCCCGGTGAAATAGTAACAGTGGGTATCGGAGCCGAGGTTTCTATCACAGCCTTTGCAGCCACCGAGAATCCCCTTATCTCGTTCTCTCACTTTGCTTATCCCACCGACACCGAAAGCGATAAGGAAGGAACAACCATCACAACATCGAGTCCCGGTTGGGCAAGTACAGCCAATGTGAAGTTGATGGCCGGTGACCGTCAGTTGGTATTCAAAATGCAAGACGTAGATGTAATACCCGACAACCACTCTTCGGCAGGCGATGGCAACAATGATATACTTGTGTTGTATGTATTCTACAACTCACAGAAGGCAGGATTCAAGTCACAAGTAATCACATCGGGACATATAGCAGACGGCGTATTGCTCAACAATACCAACTGTAGCACATTGAGTACCGATGACAACTTCGAGGAGGGATTTGACATCATTAATACGCAATATCAAGGCAAAGATACAACGCTTACATACCTGAAGACCTATAGCAACGTAAGGGCCAATTATGTTGATGCCGAATCGAATGTAAACTACAAGATGACCAACGAGGCTATCATCTATCCTCATCGCGATGACTACTCCGAATTACACCTCAATGTGGGTGTACAACCCGATTCGTTGACAGCCAAGAACTTGCACGCTGTAGTAATGTTTATACAAGATGGTAAATATCTGCGCGATGAGAATGGACAATACTACTACGCACTGTTGCAAGGACAGTTGCACCAACACGACAAAGCAGACCCTATCTATAAAGGCGCATCGATAATAGCACCTTGGTACGGACTGAACGAAGATGGTGTATATGCCGGTATGACAGCCCAACCTGCAGTGGTAAGTTCAATAGCCACCAACTTGGATAACGAAAATATTCGTGGTATCAAGTTCTACGATATGGACACATACCTGACCGAAGATCTCACCGTCAAGCCTCTTTACGTGATGATTTTCGTCATTACAAATTTGGTGACCGACATCAATACCGTAGTAAACACAAGCGTATCGGGAACAAGTGCTATGTATGTACACGTACACCGTATAATACAAACTACCGTACCTACGACTGTTGAAAGCGTAGAACAAGAGGATGAGTTGATAATAGCCTCGGTAAACGGAGGCGCACAATTCATCGGATACGAAGCACGAGTTGATGTGTATAATATGATGGGAACACTCGTTGCAACATTCCCCCTCAACGGTACGCGCTATGTAGAGTTGCCCCAAGGCATCTACATTGCCAACGGCAAGAAATTTGTAGTGAGATAAACCTCTCAACAAAGCATATAATAACCACAGCGAGCGTGCCGATGGCACGCTCGCTGTGTGTTTGAATAGTAAGGGGATAAGATGGAATAAATAACACTACGTCGAAGATGTAGCACGACAGTGCGTAATCGTGGGGGACAGAACATCAGCATTCACGCTGATTTGCAAGCCGTAAGTATGAGCCACGAACATCGTGGCTCTACGCCATAAACACTAAACACGAATCTCTAAACCCTATCTTAGTATAGGCATAAGATTAGGTACTCTTTTCTGCCCCTGCGAGTGAAACGAGATAGGGGAAGTTCGCGAAGTGGGAAGGGGGTAAAACTCCAATCTCTCTAATCGCTCAATTTTTACCATCCTCAGTGATAATACTTTGACACAAATTAATAAACAAAACTTTATTTTTTCTTTTATTTGTCAAATTTTATTTCATATCTTTGAAAACTTCAATTAATTAATAACATACAACTATGATTATTGGTATTCCAAAAGAGATTAAAAACAACGAAAGTCGTGTATCTCTAACTCCTGCCGGAGCGCGTGAATTAACTGCTCGTGGACATAAAGTTTATGTTCAAACCAATGCCGGATATAACAGTGGTTTCCCCGATGAAGCATACGCGGCAGCAGGTGCTACCATACTCCCCACCATAGAGGAGGTATATGACATTGCCGAGATGATAATCAAAGTAAAAGAGCCTATCAAATCGGAATATCCTCTTGTAAAGAAAGGTCAACTTTTATTTACATATTTCCACTTTGCTTGCGATCGTGAACTTACCGATGCTATGCTCAATAGTGGTGCAACTTGTCTTGCATACGAAACTGTAGTAGATCGCAACGGAAGTTTGCCATTGCTTGTACCTATGAGTGAGGTAGCCGGTCGTATGTCGGCACAAGAAGGCGCACGTTTCTTGGAAAAACCTCAAGGTGGCTGCGGCAAACTGATGGGTGGTGTACCGGGCGTAAAACCTGCCAAAGTATTAGTTTTGGGAGGTGGTATAGTAGGTACAAACGCCGCCTTGATTTCGGCCGGATTGGGTGCCGATGTTACCATTTGCGACATTTCACTGCCTCGCCTACGCTACCTGAGCGAAGTAATGCCCAAGAATGTTAAAACTATGTATTCATCGAGATACAATATCGAGCAAGAGTTACCTACCACCGACCTCGTGATAGGTGCTGTACTCATACCCGGTGCCAAGGCCCCTCACCTCATCACTCGCGATATGCTCAAGTTGATGCGCCCCGGCTCGGTACTTGTCGATGTAGCAATCGACCAAGGTGGCTGTTTCGAAACATCGCATCCCACAACACACACCGAGCCTATATATGAGGTAGATGGTATTGTTCACTACTGTGTTGCCAATATTCCGGGTGCTGTTCCTTGCACATCGACATTGGCTCTTACCAATGCAACATTGCCCTATGCCTTGAAACTTGCCGATATGGGTTGGGAGGCTGCTTGCCGAGCCGATGCCGGACTTGCCAAGGGACTGAACGTAGTAGATGGCAAAGTAACATTCCCGGGTGTAGCCGAAGCATTCGGTATGGAGTGTCACACTGTCCTTTAACTACTTCCACATATAAATTTATAGGATGCCATAACATAATTTGGCATCCTATTTTTTACAATCTTGGCTACAGGCTTGTTATCTTTTTATTAGACTTTATTGATATAACAAAATGAATAGAGATAACACCACAGCCCTCATCGTATTTGTAATTCTGTTGTGTGTGGGATTGTCGGCCAAGAATGGGCACTCGGGCATCGATGCGCTACGCAATGAAATAGTGGCAACCGTTGAGAAGACAAGATCCGACAGAAGGGTCGGCACGCCAGACTCGTGCGAGCATAATGTATGGAGAATAGAAGGCATCGGCCTCTACCCTATCTACGATACAACAAATATGCTTAATAGTGATTCTTTATTTTTCGACAAGTATATCTTCGGCACTGAACATAGTGCGATAAAAGGCAGCCTTCTTCTCGAGTGACAACGGATAGGCTCGCGATGTAGAAGGCATACGCCACACATTAATAGTACGCCCTGCCACCACGCACTGCACAACACCTCCCACGCGAGGCTCTTCACACCCCAATTGTGCTACGGCAATGTCGGTAGCCTTTTGCCCTGTAGTAACCACAGCACAGCAATGAGGCAGTCGGTGTAGCATTGCGACAATATCGGTAGGGGTTATTACTTGCAGGAACTTGTCGGAGGCATTGTCGCGCAAGCGACACACCTCTTGTGCCGTATCATATATGGCAATGCCTTGTCGGGTACAAAATTCCACAATACGCTCCTTGTCGAAACGCTTGGTACCTACTACGACAAAATGCTCCTTATTTCCGTAGAAGATATGCCCCACGATGCGCCACATATCGTTCAGCCAATTGGGATAAAACCAATCCATCGACCAACGCTCGCGCTTGGGTGGGAAACTGCCCAACATCAACAGGCGCGCACCATCGGGTAAGAATGGCTCTAAGGGATGTTTCTCGGGGGTTATCGACATTATTTATCTTCGCTACAAGCCGATAGTTTGACACCAACATTGGCAACGCCTTGCAACTTATATTCGCGCATAGCCTGCGTTATCTTGATGATATGCGTGCCACTATCGAGCCGATGTGTGTGTCGCAAGGGATGCTCTACCTGATAATACGACCCCCAACCGGCTCCATTCCACCGGCCATAATGGTCGGCAAGAACAATATTCACCGTATCGGTCACTACGGTACTATCGGGGGCAATACAATCGACAAACAACCACAAATTGCGATATTTATAATCGTTATTATGACGCACAAACATATCTATGTCATAACTGCCTTGAGCCGGTATGTCGATAGCAAATGTCTGCACATCCTGAATTTCCCAGCCATCAACAGGAATATCAGTGTGATTGTTATACAACTCCTTCGGGGTACAAGCCACGCATAATACGATGCTGAGAAGCAGCATAACACTACTTCTCAGACATTTGTATGTTTTAGTTTTGGTTACCATCGTTGCCCGATTTATTTTCGTTTGAGGGAGTAAATCTTCTCTTTCTTCGCTGTTGATTGTTATTGGCGTTGTTTCCGACAGGTGCATTATGATTACCATTGTGCCTATCGTTACGATTGTTGTTATTGCCTCCTCCCTTCTTCTTCTTTTTCTTGTTATTATCAAATCGGGTAAGGCTGTCTTGACCAACAACATCTTGATACTCCTTGCGTTGTGGCTCGCGCTCTTGTCCTTCGCGTTCCAAACGCTCGGGCTTGATACCACGACGATTGAGTGCTATTATCTCAAAGGCTCGACCTGCGTCTATTGTAACAAGATTGGCAGGAATGGTTTTATCGGTCGAATAGGTAATCTTACGACTGAATATATCGGCCTTGAAGAAATAATAGACGTTATCTTTTGTTTCCAATTCGATTTCACGCGAAGGTATCTTCTTGCGAGCCTCGACATAGGCATCCACCTCAAAGTTAAGACAGCACTTAAGTTTGGCACACTGTCCGGCAAGTTTCTGAGGGTTGAGCGATATATCTTGATAACGCGCTGCGCTGGTAGCAACAGATACAAAGTTGGTCATCCAACCGGCGCAACACAATTCACGACCACAAGGGCCAATACCACCAATACGACCGGCCTCTTGACGCACACCTATCTGCTTCATCTCGATACGCACCTTGAAGGCATCGGCAAGCACCTTGATAAGTTGTCGGAAATCGACACGATCATCGGCAATGTAGTAGAATATGGCTTTGTTACCATCGCCCTGGTACTCTACATCACCTATCTTCATATTCAAGCCCAAATCTTCGGCTATCTTGCGAGCGCGTATCATTGTACTATGCTCACGCGCCTTCGCCTCCTCAAACTTCTCTATGTCGTTGGGCTTTGCCTTGCGATAGACGCGCTTAAGTTCCACCTCGTGCTTCGAGGCGTGCTTGCGCATCTGCAACGGAACAAGATGCCCCATCAAGGTCACCTCGCCTATATCGTGACCGGGCGATGCTTCTACCGCAACAATATCACCCACCTCGAGTTTGAGATGAGCCGTATTGCGATAGTACCCCTTGCGTGTATTCTTGAAGCGTACCTCAACAAGATCATTCTCTTGTTGCGCTTCGGGGAGGTCTTTCAACCAATCATACACATCAAGTTTTGTCTCCTTACGGCGATATTCCCGAGCATCAAATTCGCTTTTCTCTATATTTTCGTTCTGGGAATTGTCCATAATTGCTTACTATAGATTATTATTGAGCGAATAAATGCTTACTTGGCAAAACTAACAGCGCGAGTTTCGCGAATAACGGTAATCTTCACTTGTCCGGGATATGTCATCTCATCTTGGATGCGCTTGGCTATCTCGCCCGACAAACGTTCTGTTTCGATGTCGTCAATCTTATCGGCACCTACAATTACGCGCAACTCGCGACCGGCTTGGATGGCGTATGTCTTGGTAACACCGGGATATGAGAGAGCCAATTGCTCAAGGTCATTAAGACGCTTGATATAAGCCTCAACAATCTCACGACGTGCACCGGGACGTGCGCCCGAAATGGCATCGCACACCTGAACAATGGGTGCCAACAAACTGTTCATTTCGGTTTCATCGTGGTGAGCACCTATAGCGTTGCAAATATCGGGTTTCTCTTTGTATTTTTCGGCCATCTTCATACCGAGCAATGCGTGTGGCAATTCGGGCTCTTCATCGGGCACTTTACCTATATCGTGCAACAGACCGGCGCGACGGGCTTTCTTGGGATTCAAGCCGAGTTCCGATGCCATTACGGCACAGAGGTTGGCTGTTTCGCGAGAGTGTTGCAAGAGGTTTTGGCCATACGACGAACGGTATTTCATCTTACCTACCAAACGTATCAACTCGGGGTGCAAACCGTGAATACCGAGGTCGATAGCAGTGCGCTTACCGGTTTCGATAATCTCTTCTTCAATTTGCTTTCTTACCTTGGCTACAACCTCCTCGATGCGAGCAGGGTGGATACGACCATCGGTAACAAGTTGGTGGAGAGCCAAGCGTGCTATCTCGCGACGTACGGGGTCGAATGCCGACAAGACAATAGCCTCGGGGGTATCATCGACAATAATTTCGACGCCGGTGGCTGCCTCCAAGGCACGAATGTTACGACCTTCGCGACCGATGATACGGCCTTTCATCTCATCCGACTCGATGTGGAATACTGTTACCGAGTTTTCAATGGCTGTTTCGGTAGCAACTCGTTGAATACTTTGTATGATGATGCGTTTAGCCTCTTTGTTAGCAGTAAGTTTGGCATCGTCCATAATGTCATTGATATACGATGCGGCCGATGTCTTGGCTTCATCGACAAGCGACTGAACAAGACGCTCTTTAGCCTCCTCGGCCGACAAGCCCGATATGCGCTCAAGGTGTTCTATCTCGGCACGATGCAGTTTATCAAGTTCTTGTTCTTTCTTCTCTACAACCTCAAGTTGCTTTTCATAGTTGGCTTTCGCTGCGTCGGCCTCATTCTTGCGACGTTGCAACTCGCCTTGTTGCTGATTGAGTTGTAATTCACGTTGTTTGAGTTTGGCCTCGGCCGATTGCAATTTAGAGTTACGCGAATTTACTTGTTTCTCCAACTCGGCCTTGCGTTGCAAGAACTCCTCTTTTACTTCGAGCAGTTTATTCTTTGTAAGCACTTCGGCCTCCTTTTGTGCCTCATCGATAATAGTCTTGGCACGGCTTGCCAACAGTGTTTTGTTGATAATGTAAGTAGCGATTGCTCCCACAATAAATGCTACTACTATCAAAACGATTGTCAATATTGTGTTCATTTTTTTATTAAATAATTAGTTATATAAAAACACCACCGACACTGCTTCGGCAAGCAATGTCAATGGTGCGGTTAAATTGTTCAATAAGTTATTTACAAGACCCGTAGGTCGCGTATATGTCACTTCTGTTCTTCGAGATAAGCAACAATCTCTTTTTCAAATTGTGCAAGAGCCGTTTCCAAGTCTTTCTTGGCATCCGATGCCTCTATATACATACGAGCCATAAGCAATGCCACCATACCATAGTAGGCTGTAGAATCCAATCCTTTGATACGACTTTTATATTCGTTATAATATGCATTTATCATTTTCGTTGCGTCACGAAAAATCCGTTCCTCATTACTGTTACGCTTAACAGTGAGGCTGAAAGGCTGCTCTATATCGTTGAGCAACACCTTGATTTTATAGTGCTCGGCAGCAACGTCCATAATAATTATTCGTTAAGTAAAGAGATACACTTATCTATTTCCCGCACCAATTTGGCAAATCTTTCACGGCTCTCCTGCAATTGGCGAGTATCCATCTCGGCTTTTTGCGAGATTTGAAGATTTTTATAACGGGCTTCGCTTTGGGCTAAATCGCCGGTAAGTTGTTCTATTCTCTCATCACGCGCAACAATGCCTTCTTGCAATTGCAACAATTGCGCTTGCAACGACTTACATTCCTCTTGTAATTGAGAATTTTGCGTTGCCAATTGTGCAAATCGCGCTTTGAGAGATGCGAATATTTCCTTTGAATTGTCCGCCATTTTATGCCAAATTTTGCTACAAAGATAATAATATTACTTCAATAATGACAAAACCCGAGGAAAATCTTACGTTTCCCTCGGGCGAATTATGATTTTTTAATGTAAATTTTTCAATTCACATCTATCGGCTTGCGTCGATTAGCGTGCCAAGATGAGTGCCGCGCTGGCTGCAATGGTGGCTTTATTGCCTTCGATGGTTTTCTCACCGGCGAGGTCGATAGTGGCATCGTTGGCTATTACCATCCATTTTCCTTCGGGTATCTCTATCTCGACTGCCTCGCTGCTACCATTGAAGGCTACCACTATTTGATTCCACTCATCACCACCGGCATTGTCGTTGAGTGTATAAGCCACTACTTGCTCGGGTGTACCCTCGATGAATTGCAGGTGCTTGTTTACCAACTCGGCTGTTGCCAAACGGAATGCAGGGTGCGACTTACGCAACTGTATAAGATTGCGATAGTAGTCGAAATGTTCACGATTGGCTCTCTTAAGGCTCCAATCTATAGCATTTATCTCATCGGGTGAGCAGAAACTGTTGTGTACGCCTTTTTTGTCACGGAAGATTTCCTCTCCTGTAAACATAAAGGGAACACCTTGCGATGTAAAGACTATGGTTTGAGCCAATCGGGCATAACGTTGCAAGGTCTTCTCATCGGCATCGGGCATCGAAGCACGCATTTTGTCGGTCAAGCACATATCATCGTGACACGATACATAGTTGATAACTTGTGTAGGATGATTGGTGTAGGGGGCTTTCGAATAGTTTACAAGTTCGTAGTTGATTTGAGGATGTTGTATAGCACCTACGATACCAAACTTCACACTCTCTTCACAACCCTTCTCGCCGGTAGCAAAACCACGACCGGTGGCTTGGCTGAAGTGACCTTTAACACCGTCGCGCAAGTCATCGCTGAACACGGCTACACCGGGCATTTTATAGGCATTGGCCTTCATTGCGCATTGTTCACCGGGAATAACGGGTGCTGCAGCAGCCCAACCCTCGCCATATATAAAGATGGTGGGATCAATCTTATCCAACTCGGCACGAACGGCCTTCATTGTTTCTATATCGTGAATACCCATCAAGTCGAAACGGAAACCGTCGAAGTGGTATTCAGTAGCCCAATATTTCACCGAGTTAACAATGTAATCGCGCATCATTTCACGCTCGCTGGCTGTTTCGTTGCCACAACCCGACGCATCGGCATAGCCACCTTCGGCATTATGACGGTAGTAATAACCGGGAGTGGTAAGGCTGAAGTTTGAGCCATCGCCGACAAAGGTATGGTTATACACCACATCAAGAATTACACGGATACCGTTCTTGTGCAAGGCTTGTACCATTTGCTTCATCTCACGAATACGAGTGGCAGGATCGAAGGCATTGGTCGAATATGAACCCTCGGGGGTGTTATAGTTAACAGGGTCATAACCCCAGTTATATTGCGCACTGTCGGGACGGCTCTCATTAACCGAGCCATAATCGTAAGAAGGCAAGATGTGAACGTGTGTAATACCCAACTCCTTGAGGTGATCGATACCGGTCATTTCACCCTCGGGCGATTGAGTTCCCTCTTGTGTGAGCGCAAGGAACTTACCTCCATATTGGTTACCTGCCGATGCGTGAATAGAGAAATCACGATGGTGCATCTCATAGATAATAATATCGGTAAATTGATTCAAAGCAGGACGCACATCATTCTCCCAGCCTTCGGGATTGGTTGCAGCCATATCGATGATAGCGGCACGACGACCATTTACGCCTACGGCGCGAGCATAAACACCGGGAGTTTCGTTGAGCCACTCACCATTGTGATGGATACTGAATGTATAGAATTTGCCATATAATGCCTCGTCAAAAGTGGCGCGCCAAGGCTCTTGTTGACTTTTGCGCTCCATATAACGCATCTCTACAGGCTCGCCACCCATTCCCTCGTTGTAGATGCGCACTACAACGCTATCGGCTGTGGGCGACCACAGAGTAAACTTTGTACCATTCTCACCTACTGTCAGTTCAAGGTCATCACCTTTATAGACAGGATAATTGTCATAATCGCCTTCGGCGACAGGAGTTGTTTGGCAACTTGTCATCATAGCAATTGAAGCCACTGCAAGCAGGGCTAAACTTTTGAAGTGTTTCATTGTTGTTTATAGGGTTTTATTACTAATATTCCAATCCTTGGCAAAGGTAAGGAATATAATTGAAAATCTGAAATTTTTCTATTTATGCATTCTATACTGCAACACTCTATAAGAATAGGGAGATATAGAGACATAACAATCTGTGCGATATTCTACACCGAACATCACAACAACCAAGCAACACCTATCGCAAGAGGAAAGGTCGATACCAATTACTCTGCAAGATTCTTGTCAATCAACAAGCGACAACGATGGTATTCATCAATTACATCCTGAAACAACGCAGCCGTACGCTCCATTGTCTTTTGCAATTCCACAACCTCGCTACTTGTTAATTCACATTTTTTATATTCTTGATTGCATTCTTCAAGAACTGGCGAACCTTCATCCAGACTATTTAAATAGTCTTTGTCACCATTACGTTCGACAGTGAAAAAGTCGGTCATACGCAATCCATACTCATTGCAAATGCGCAATAGTATATCTACATTCATATTACCACCACGCACTGCTTTACCAACAGTATTCTTATCAATTCCCAAAGTTGCAGCCGCTTCCTTGTACGAAATGCCATTACGATGCAGAAAGTTTCTGAACTTCTCTCCTGTGTATATCCATTTATCTGCAGTCATACTAAACAGATATTTAAAAATTTAAGATTTTTGCTTAAAACTAAATCAATAGTTTCACAAAACCAATTTAATAAATTTTCTTCATACTACAAAATCAAATTCAATTTCTTAATACATTTTTAGCATTTGGGCACGATAACATCACTCTCATCTCACACTGTCATTTACTGCAACAACCACCTATATACTTGCTTCATATTTTAGAATAATATTGACTTGTAATATACCCTCACGTCCAACGGCATCGTATATCTGCTTTTATCATATCGTATAACGTATGCCGCAATAACTTCTTTATGAGCCAATTTTGTAAACCCCACTGCGTTATAAGTTACAAATAGTTTCCCTAACCGACTTCCATTCTTATAGGCAAAAACGCTATACCCAACAGTCGAATATCTATCTTTCATAAGACACACACGAATAGAGTCTCCGGGTAATAACTGTTCGAGATTTTCTTTGGCTCTTCCTGTTAAATCTTCTGTATCGAAAACTACATAATCAAGAAATTTTTCGTCTTGATGACGGTCATACATATCTTGCAGTTTTTTCAACTGTCTATCACGAGCATCATCATCATTCGATAATGATTGGTTAATACATTCTTCTGCCGAGATAGGATTTTGGGGAACAAAATAATCTTCAAAATAATATCCAGAGGGCTTGAGACTATTGCTTTTTTTATTCGTTCTCAAAACCTCGCGTATGGCACCAATAGTTATTATTAACCCCACGAGTGCCGAAATCCACGTTCCACCTATTGTAATAAGTAGTATCATATCTCTATCCTTTTGGCAAATATACGAATAAACGAGCGAGAAATATTAAGCACAATTGAATATTTTTCACATCGGGTGTAACTATCCTCGAGGTTTACCTCAAAAATACAAAAGATGTCGCAAAAATACAACATCTTTAATTCATATTTACATAATACCCACCTATCACACCATCATATCAACCCTAAACGACACCTTTAGTGATCATTAGGCTTATTGAGCCATACTACCCTTTGGGGAGTATGCTTTGTAGTACTTTAGTGCCTTTATGCGTTGTTGTCTTGTTGTCTTTTTTCCTTGTTGCCATTTTAGGCATTTTAGGCCTTGTTGCCCTTTTGGGTGTTTATGGTCTTGTAGTGCTTTAGCGCCTTTTAGGACTTTTTGCCTTGTTGCCATTTTAGGCATTTTAGACCTTTTGTCTCTCTCCTCTCTCTACTCTCCTAAAATAACAAAGCCCCGACAACTTGTGTTGTCGAGGCTTCTCTTAAGTGGCGGCTGCCTACTCTCCCACTTGCGCAGTACCATTGGCGTGACCGGGCTTAACTTCTCTGTTCGGGATGGGAAGAGGTGGATCCCCGGTGCTATAACCACCT
>JAFXJY010000016.1 GCA_017531985.1 Bacteroidaceae bacterium | reverse complement strand
CTCCGTTGTGAATTGATGAAATTTTGTATCTTTGACGTGATTATAGACAACAGCTTCACTTTTCAAGTCACCATGTACTGTGTTGTGAATTGATGAAATTTTGTATCTTTGACGTGATTATAGACAACACATACGGATATCACGAGCATCACGTTCAAGTTGTGAATTGATGAAATTTTGTATCTTTGACGTGATTATAGACAACGATGGCATTTTACGTTATTTCGTAAAAATCGTTGTGAATTGATGAAATTTTGTATCTTTGACGTGAGTATAGACAACGTTAGGGTCTAATCTTACACGACCTCCATCGTTGTGAATTGATGAAATTTTGTATCTTTGACGTGATTATAGACAACCCAGTTAAAGATGAAGACACACAATTCATGTTGTGAATTGATGAAATTTTGTATCTTTGACGTGATTATAGACAACAGTTAGAGATAAGCAAAGATGATGGTATTGTTGTGAATTGATGAAATTTTGTATCTTTGACGTGATTATAGACAACGAATTGTGTATTTGTGTCTTTCACGGGGAAGTTGTGAATTGATGAAATTTTGTATCTTTGACGTGATTATAGACAACAATGGTAATGAAATGTATTATTTCCCCGTGTTGTGAATTGATGAAATTTTGTATCTTTGACGTGATTATAGACAACTCCTGAGCCGAATTTCGCAATTCGAGATTAGTTGTGAATTGATGAAATTTTGTATCTTTGACGTGATTATAGACAACCAAGCTCTCCCGACACATGTTGCCTTGTCGGTTGTGAATTGATGAAATTTTGTATCTTTGACGTGATTATAGACAACTTTGTTATCGTTGCCTTAGAGAAGTAGAGGGTTGTGAATTGATGAAATTTTGTATCTTTGACGTGATTATAGACAACTCGATATTTGTATCGCAATGATTATCAATAATTTACAAACGTATTGTATAATAAAAAAATTGTCTATAATGCTAAAAAAAACCGACTCCAAAGGTCGGTTTTTTATTTTCAGAATAGTTCGAGCTGCTGTATTGGTGTGGGTGTTTTCTGTGGTTTGGCAGCATGAAATATCTCTATTTCGCCAAATTGCTTATCGGTTATACATAGTATTCCCACATCGCCATGCTCGGGAATGAATGATTTAACTCTTTTTATATGTACATCGGCATTTTCGCGGCTGGCACAGTGTCGTACATATATTGAGAACTGAAACATGGTAAATCCGTCGCCAATGAGTTGCTTGCGAAACTCGGCATAGCGTTTGCGATCTTGCTTGGTATCGGTAGGAAGATCAAAGAATACAAGTACCCACATAATACGATATGCACTGAAACGTTCCATAATATAATTTTGCTATAACACCGGGTAGGCTATTCTACGCGTTTCGCCTGCAAAACATGCCGCCAAGGAGGCCGATGTGCGTGTAGTGGCTATCATGAGCGGACTGCGACGATTGTCTATGACGACATCGAGGATGGGTATAGTGAGCAGTCGCGACTTGATGTCGGTGGTAAGTTGCGTGATATCTTTACCTTCGTTTACTATCTCGGCTACGAGGATATCGACATAGGGTCGATATGGCTCCATAATATCGTCGGCAAGACAATAGGCATTGTAACGGTTGTGATGATGTATGCCCAATGTGGGTAGTAATCCCGAGCCTACCAATGAGCGTGCCACTGTGGCTCGTAGTATGGCATATCCGTAATTGAGCAGATTGTTCGGTGGTTCGCCTTCACGTCCTCGCACAAAATGGGGATGTCGGGGAAAGAATGTCTGCCAATAATAGGCCGCTGCACGAGCCTCATAGTTGTCGGGGTCACCACTGCGAACATCCCTTGCCCACGACCGCATATTACCCACTTCGCATCCCACTACTCGCTGCAAGGCTGTGGCCTGATTGGTTATCTTGGCTTGTATGGTCTGCTGCCACAATTGCTTTTTGAGTGGCAATGAGGCATCGAGTTGGTTACGAAAGCGTTCACTCTGCAATGTGTGGCTTTCGAGAGGCAACAGCAGTCCGGTGGGCATGTGGCTGCTATCGCACGATATTACGGCACAGTTGTTGGCCAGTAAGGCTTCGAGTACGCCTTGTGTAATGGTGATCTGCTTGTTATCGAGCAGTATTACTCCTATGTCCTCAATAGGGATGGTGCGTGTGGCATCTCGCTTGAATGCCTCGGGCAGGGTGTCGTTGCACTCTACCTCGGGCAACTTGATGACGAGTTGCTTGTTCCTCAGGCTCAGATAGGCCGGATTGTTGAAACAGAGTGTTCTTTTGATCATGATATTACTCCTCTCCTACTTTTACTATTTCACCTATATGATTGATGCGAACTTTTACAATACCTTCGAGATGGGTAAGATTTGTTACTCGCCGCCATGTTATGTTTCGCAGCTCTTTTACCCTTTCTACATTAGTTTCCAAATGATGACGGAAAAAATAGTCTTTGTTTGATATAGCTTGAACTCTATATAGATAGGGACTGATGCGTGTGTAGTTGATACTATCAGTAAGGTCTATTTCCGATGGGTCAAATCCGGCTTCAACATCGGGGAATACAAAGTACTCGTTTTGTTTCATTGTGAAGAGGAATGTCCACCCCTCTTCGCTCTTGTAGCCCTTGTCTACGATAGGTAATCCTTGCATGTAGCGTGCAGTTGCATCAAAGAAGGAAACTGCTACCTCTTGCAATTGCCCATCGGCATCGCGATATATGGCTACATGATGGTTGTTACCGGTGTTGACGTAGTCGGTGGGGATGCGTCGACCTTGACTATCGGTAATGAAAGCACCGGTATTGTCGCGTTTCTCATGTAGTGATATTGCGTTGTTTAGCCCCTTAATGGTTACTTTTTTCATCGCTATACCCTTCTCTTTGTTGAGCCATATTGGATTGTTATCGAGGTCGGAGAATGCTTTTTTAGCATCATTGCCATGCTCCCGAAGACGCTCTTGTAAGATAGTTCTCACTCGTGGGTCGATAACTTTCTCTATCTTCAAGTCGGGGGTAATATCCTTGCGAATAGTATAGATAACTTCCTCCTTTCGCACTTTTACGGTCTTAGGTACAGCAATGCCGGTATCGGTGTAAATAGGATTGTGTTCAATGCTGTTTCGTCCGGTAAAGGCATTCTTGACATCGCCATTGAACTGTTGCAAGCGGTCATTTAGAGCCTTTCGATAGAGCGATGATACTACACGTTCGATAACCTCGGACGTAAAAGTTCCTCCTATATTCTTATCTTCATAAGTATATTGCTTACGAGCAGCATATACGGTCTCGAGGTGCAATTGTCCTCGGGGTGTAAGTTGCTGCTTGCGGTTATATCCGCCCCGAGTTTTACTCTTGTTGATATTGGCTGTAACTACTTTGTTCTTGGCTTTGATGGAGACAAGTATCATCTGCAAGTGTTTCATGGCTTCTTGTCGGAAGTGCGAAACAGGATATATGGGCGACTTAAATCGCAACTTACCATGTTCATTGCGTTCAAGTTCTTTATGTTCGATGGCATATATCTCCGACGATCGGTCGCTGCGAGCATTCAGGTTGTTAAGATATTGTATATACGAATGCTTGGTAAAAGCGATGGTAAGAGCATCCATGGCATGATGACGATGGTCGTTTCGTTTAGTCCAGTCTGTTATCTGCCTGATGCGTCGACCGTCATGATCTTCGTAATAGGATGTGAGACCTTGACGGTCATACTTATCCCAATTTAACTCTTGCATGACATCGACCAGCTGCCAGTCTTCACGCAGACGTGCGGTTATAGCTCCTATTGTAGGCACAACAGTGCGTACTACTTGGTGTAGCATACGCATGGCTTCGCGAGCAATATATTGCGAATTGCGTAGGTCTCTATCGATAAAATCTTGGGGAATTTCTACTTCTTTCATTCTCAATTTTTTCCACTTAGCCTTCGATATACTACCATTTTTCAGCAGTGCCAATATTCTGCTTTCGTAGGCATCGATACCATATTCACTTCCCGAGCCATACTTCTGCATGACATAATCGTAGGCAGTCATGTTGCCTTTTTCAATATTTATGTCACGAGCTTCCAATGTCTTATTGGAGAACGAATCGTCAAAAAGACGTGAACGTGGGATGATATGTTCTATATCGAAATCCTTCGAGAAGAGTTTTTCCTTGGGGATATATGTATTGGAGTAGAGTGTTTTATATCCCATAGGTTCCAATTCTTTATATAACTTGTACCTTACAATATCATTGCGAGTGGGATGGGCTATGTGAAACTCCGATGTCAGTATTTGCTTTATATTTTCATGCTCTTTGTTTGCCGAGTTCATGTTGTCATACATATCGGCACGCTCGGAGGATGAACGTTTCAGTTCGCGAGCCAATTCTATGCGTATCTCATCGATAGCACCATATTGTTCTATAACGCCATTAACAACATGTACCATCTGATTGAGGATTTTCTCTACCACCGGATTACGAAGCGAATTTTTGGGAATGACATCCAATCGTGGTTTCAATACTCGAGCCTCAATCTCTTCCTTGGTCAACGACTCCTTTGAGTGTCGATAACCGACATAGGCACAGGCTAATGCATAATCATTACCGGCTCGTAGGAATGGTAATATCTTGTGCATGGCTTTGCTACTGAGGCTACCATAATCGGGACGATAACTGATACCGGACAACATCTTGGCAAACTCTTCTTCCAGTCCCGTTATATCCATAATTTTCTTAATGAGTCCCTCTACACCCGTCTTAGAGTTATCTCCTTCGTACGAGTACAGCAGATGCCATAGCTTGTAATAGGTCTGATTGTAACACTCATCGGAACTAAGCGATGAATCGAACGATAGTATATCGGTATTATATCCGCACGCTTCAAATATCAGTGCCACTGCCTCAATTTTTTCTTTGGCATTCTTGATATCACGAGGCAAAAGATGACCGGTAAGTTCTACTATATTGAGATACTTTTCAAACAGTTCGGCATAGGTCTCATTACCATCCAACTGTTTGAAATTTATATCTTTCTCCTTATCGGTCTTAAACAGTAACTTCAAGACATCCTTTTTATTGAGCTTGCGAGTTATCATCAATTCCGATGCGAGCAATTCTTTCTCTTCGAGTGTGAGTTCTCGCGTATAGTATTCCTTGCGTTGAGTCAGCTTATTTTTCTCATGAATGGTTACTCTCACATCATTGAGTCGCTGCCATATACGGAACTCTTGAAATATGGGGGATGACTTGGGACACACTTTGGGACCGATGCACATGGTTCTGGTGTGACCATCAACTTCCATGATTACATTGCGACTCTCCAACTCACATGTATCAAGAAAAGCCTTTTTGCTTTTAAGCGGACGCTGATAGAATATAATCACATCGCGTATATCTTTCTTCAACTGCGGAGTAAGTTCCTTGTGATATTGAGCCTGTGTCTCCCATATCGTCTCAAACTCATCCAAATAATCCTGTCGATAAAACACCTGATTTTTAAGACTTGTATGGTGGTTGAGCGATAGTTGCTGCCACAGATACTCACCCACTGTGATTTTATCGAAATAGAGTTGCTTGCTGCGGTCACTTATGTTACCCAGATATCCGCTTGTATTATTTATCTCACCACATAGATTACTAATAACATAAGCAACTTCCTCGACTGTCAACTGCTCACGCAAGGCATTGCGTCGCCACTTATAGGTCTGCAATTTCTTATCTATTCCTTTATTTTCGGCAGTATATATTTTATATTTAGCCACGAAGGTGGCCGAGCATTTCGATTGAGACTTTCCTTTGAGTTGCTGACGCAGTTCATCGGTCAGAATATCGGGATAGAATTGCGACTGGTAGTCCCATATTTTTTCCAACTCATTCTCTAAGTCCGAACGATAAAACTCGGGAAGATATTTCTTACCATGCAATAATAACTCGCAACAGTATTCGCCGGGGGTGATGTTGTCATCGTAAAGTTGCTTGGCAACCGACATTCCATCTATTGCAATACCATCCTCGGCATTGGCTTTGCGACTGCTCTTATAGCCGCGTTTCTTATTTATGGCCATCAGCACACGAGCCAGCTGTACGAGTGTTATTTCTTGTCGTGCAGCTTTCGCTCGCAGCATCCAAGTCTCGTAAGTCGATTGTTTACCGCTCTCGTTCAGCAATGTATCGGATGTTATCAAATTACTATCAAGCAGTATTGCTCTTAATGCTTCACGACGCAATTTATATCGTTGCAGATTACGTCGCATACTACGCTTCAAGGTTCTTTCGGCCGTAGTAGTAATGGCTGCACCCTTTTCAAAGTTGCTTTTTTCATCAACAGTCAGAGGATTAACTCTTACTCCCAAGCGGATAATCGATGATTGTTCATCGACATTTTCAGCCTCATTTACCAACGCCCATCCTATACTATTTGTACCCAGATCGAGTCCCAAAATTCTTTTCATAATACTTTATTTTATGATTGATGTTAAATTTTTCGCAATTTATAAATTATTTTCCACATTAGTGTTATTATTAGAAAAAATTATTTATATTTGCATCATAAAATTTCATCAATTCACAATAAGGATGATTCCGTTGTGAAAACATTTAAAGCGGGTGTCTCATTCGAGGTACTCGTTTTCTTTTATACATGGTCATTATCGAATAGTGACTGAGGCTCGGTTGTGGGACGGTGTTCGATACAGGCTGTGACAAAAAAAATCCGAGTTGTTTGTTACTCGGATTTTTTAGTTCATTATGTTTTACCACTTCATTTGTTGTCCTGGAAGGATTCGAACCCTCACTGACAGAGCCAGAATCTGGAGTGCTACCATTACACCACAGGACAAGGTGTGATTACGGAGTGCAAATTTGCAACTTTTTTTGCTTATTTGCTATGGATTGGGAGGATATAATGCAAATATTAACATACTTTTGCATTTCAACCATTTTTTCGTCACTCTATCAAGGCGATTGCTACTAAGCTCACTGCCATCATGCTGCACTGTCGGCTGGTATCTGCAACTATGCGACGGGGCATGTGTGGTGCATTATCGCCCCTACTCGATGGGAGCTTCGCCGGGAAGTGCCGAGGCGATGCTGTTGTAGGAGTCACGCATGAGCTGTTCTATGTCGTACTTGCCCTCAGCCGGTGGTGTGATGGGTTTGTGTATAGTGAGTGTCACCTTGCCGGGATGTACGTTGATGCCACCTTTGGGAAGGAGCGAGAATGCTCCGTCGATGGTGAGGGGTACTACGGGTAGTGAAAACTCTTCGGCGAGGAGGAATGCTCCGCGTTTAAATCGTTGCAATCGACCATCCATGCAGCGTGTGCCTTCGGGGAATACGACGAGCGACATTCCACCTTGCAGGGTTTTCTGTGCGTGCTGCATGGTGTTCTTGATGGCTGTCGGAGAGGAGCGATCGACCATGATGTGTCCTGCCGACTTGCAGGCTGCTCCTACAAAGGGTATCTTGAATAACGAGCGTTTCATCATCCACTTGAAGTTATGCTCCAAGTAGCCGTATATGAGAAAGATGTCGAATGCTCCTTGGTGATTGGCTACGAAGACGTAGGATGTGCGTGGGTCGATGTTGTCGCGTCCGCGTACTTCGGTGCGAATAAATAGCAACAGGCAGAAGCATCGAGCCCATATCATGGGCGGATAGTAGCCCCAGAAGTCGCGACTGCCCAAGAGGCTGCCTATGATGACTGTTAGACTCGTAATGAGTGTGATTACTATCAACAACGGATAGGCTATGAGCCACTGATAGAGGAGGTATAATATTCGCATGATGGGTGTTGGTTATCGGTTATTGTTTTAAGGAAATTTCGTCCGTGGGGACGTTCTACATATTCGGCATACTCTTGCTCTTTTGCGATGACAAAGACGCTGCTATCAGAATGTCACACCTATACGGATGGAGACACCATGCAATGCCTTGTCGGTATATATTGCAAAGGGCTTTATTCCGGTGTAGTTGTAGGCTATGAGGGCATGAGTCTTGACGCGGCGAGTCTGCCACAGATTGAAGCCTATACCGGCCGAGGCATACAGCCCGGTGTTGTGGTTCATGGCATTCAACTCGTTGATGGACATACCCACCTTGGCATCGGCAAAGCAGAGTGAGCGTCCGGGCTTGAAGTTGCAGCGGAACATGGCATAGATGGGAATAAAACGACGATTGTGCGAAAAAGAGGGATGCAGTCCCACTCCGAGACCCAACACCTGAATCACTCCATGACGATAACCACCGTATATATCGATGTCGAAACAACTGCTCTCGGTCGACGAGAAGTCAATGTTGGCACCTATCTCAGCTCCGAAGGCAAAGGGATGCGATGGTGCATTTACCGTAGAGGGTTGCTGCTGCACGGCGGTGTGAGTCATTTCGGTTGCTCGGGGCAATCCCGTAGTAGTGTTGGTCGTAGCTGTTTGAGCCATAGCAGTGGTGGCTGTCAGTGCGAGTGCCACTGCTGCACTGCGTAATAGTCGATTGATAACGTTCATGTCTTTACAATTTGCTATGGGGAACTTCTATAAATTCCACCGATTTATCATTCATTCGTTAAGGGAAACATTCTTGGGGCTTGCCTGCTGTTTTCTCTTGCTATCATTCAGCCTCGACCTCAATCACATAGCTCGATATACTCATTCGGTCATGGTCTGAAATCTACGCTAAGAAAATAACCATCAATCATAACAACGCAATTGACAGAAGTTCCCTATGGAGTATATCGGGCTGACACTATGCGACTCCTTTCTACTCCTATTATGTGAGTGCGAATTTATACAATTATTGCCTAATAGCCAAGAAATACCCGATAAAAGTGATACTCCGACCTGTATGGTCTGTCGCACCCTCCCCTCCTACTTCGCCTTCGCTCGTTGGGGGTTATTCATACTCAGGCTGACACCCTCGTCGTGTATTTCAGACGCTGGGTTGATAGGGTTATCATCTTCGCCCCAGTGTTTTCTCCTAAGGTAGGGACGCACCGCTGCAACGTCGGAGACGTTGTGCAGTAGAAACCCCACGTAAGCGAAGCGTTACGTGGGGTAGAAGTGTGTGCGGTATCGCCTTACGTCGAAGACGTTACGCTTCTGCTATTCTCGTGCTACGTCTTCGACGTAGTGGTAGGTAGTATCCTATCGCCATGCATCCCCCACGATTACGCACTGCGTGCTTCATCGTGGGGTTTCGATAGCCATACGTCTGCGACGTATTGTTTGTTTCCATTTTCGCCCCTGTGTTTTTCGCAAGAAAATATAGGGGAGACGTCGAGCCTCAGCGAGACAGAGGGGTTAAAAATAATAATAAAAATCAGATGTAATAGACCATGTCAGCCTAAACGCATCCGTTAGGTCTCAACCCCTTCCCCCTACGGGGACTTCCCCTATCTCGCTACGCTTGCAGGGGCAGAAAAGGTTACCTCGCCCCTGTGTTTTCTCCTGAGGTAGGGACGCACCAGCGGTGCGTACGGTTATTATATTAATTGATTTTTATATAATTATACCATCAACGCACCAGTGGTGCGTCCCTACGGCTATGGGCTGACGCATTGGGATGATGGCACGTCCGGAGGAGCGGAAAGCGAAGCGTATGCAAGCTGATAGGGTTATCATTTTCGCCCCTGTGTTTTCGTCAGAAACGCCCGCAGGGGCAATACAAATGTATCAAGGAGGCTTCGAATAATCTATCATTACCTACCACCTCCTTGATAACTGAAGATTTTCATCTTCTCATTTTGCCCATATTAGGCAATATAACAGTCTGTTTATATCGGGCATCCACCGGAGATAAGCTAAGATAGAACTACGCGGAAGCCGAGGTTGTTGTTGCGGTTCGACGGGGTATTGTTGTTGCGATTAGAGACGCGACAGTTGCGAGCATTGTTGTTCCAGCTACCACCGCGGTTGACGCGTTTTTCTATCTAACGACTGTTACAGTATCTATTGCATATATCATTACGCATACCATGTGTAAAGGCTTTCTGTGCAAATGATAATAATGGTGTTATGTGTTGCAGATATTGTACTTCACTCCATCGACCACTCTGTCTATATTGCTCATACATCTGCAACTTTTTTCTAAACCTTATTTTACTGCGACGATTAAGCAAAATTTTATGGGGATATAACATATAACCCAAAAATGAAATTCCATATTGAGTTTGTTGTACCACCGCTGGTTTAAGATTTAACAAAACGGTTCGGTGCATGATTAACTCTATTTCCTCCACATAACGATATATATCTTCTCTTCTATCGGCAAACAATAATATATCGTCCATATACCTAATATACACCGGAACAGATAGATTTTCTTTCATTGAATGATCGACCGATGAGAGATAATAATTGGCAAAATATTGACTGGTAAGATTGCCAATAGGTATGCCTCTGCCCGGCTCTACATGATATGTATCAATAATCTTTTCTAATATCGTCAGCAAATAAGGGTCTTTAAAGAGTCTACGCAACTTTGTTTTTAATACGGTGTGCGAAATAGAGTCGAAATACTTACGCACATCCAATTTGGCAACATAGCGATACTTTTTCATAGCCACTCTTGCTCTATCTATTGCTGCATATACACCCTTTCCATCGCGTGTGGCATATGTATCATAGATAAGATGTCGCTCAAAATATGGTTTGCACACATTTATGATAGCATGGTGTAACACTCGCTCGCTAAATGGTGCTGCACATATCTGTCTTTCCTTGGGATCATAGATCTTGAAATAGTGATATTTTCCCACATCTACTTCTGTTGATAATATTTGTCTTCGCAAGCACAAGATATTATCTGTTAGGTTTTTTCCATATTCCTTTACTCCATACTTATCATGTTTCCCTCTACGAGCTTGATAATAAGCCTGCAATAAATTATCAACATCGGCTATACGGTCAATCAGATACCCTACTCGCTTCATCTTCGTTGTTATAAGCTGCACACAGCAATTTGCCATATTTCTCGACACGCTTTTCGCCTATTCCCGATATGCGTTTTATTTCTCCAATCAGCACTTGGGGAAGTTGGGCTATCTGAGCCAATTCCGAATCGGAGAATACCGAATATGCCGGCACGGCATCGTCGGCTGCAAGTTGCTTGCGAATGGCTCGCAATCGTGTAAACTTTTCAAAATCTTCTTCACTCAATACTGATTTATAGTCGACTTTCTCTTTTCGCTCAACATTGGGATTGACTGTGGGAAGATATGTTACGAGTATCGACCAGTGTCCTATGTTGTCGGACGATGTATAAAACTGTCGGTCAATATCAAGAATTTTATGACCTCTCATGAATTTATTCATTTTCTCCAATTCTTCATCACTGCCTCGCGATGAAATATCAAAAATTTTAATTTCCATAGTCTTATTTTTTTTCGGCCTTTGAACCCACTTGCAGGGCTTGTCCCTTGCCCTGCCCGCCGGTTCAAAGGCTTTTTTTATTAGCTTATCTCCGATGAATGACCCTCTAAAACTAAGGAACAAGAACTACGCGGAAGCCGAGGTCGTAGTAGCGGTCCGACGGGGTAAAGTGGTCGCGATTAGAGACGCGACAGTAGCGAGCATAGTCGCTCCAGCTACCACCGCGGCTGACGCGGTATTGACCACTGCTTGCTCCCTTGGGATTGGTCTGGCTTGACGAACTGTAACTGCCATACCAACCACTGCACCATTCCCACACATTACCGCTCATGTCGTAGAGTCCCAACTCGTTGGCTTGCTTGGTGGCTACGGCATGTGTCTTGTTTCCACTATTGCCGTCGTACCACGCTACGCGGTCGATGGAATGGCTGCCACTGTACTTGCACCCTTGCGACTTGTTGCCGCCCCGGGCGGCATACTCCCACTCTGCCTCGGTGGGCAGACGATAAGTCTTGCCTGTTATCTTATTGAGTCGTGGCAGAAAGTGATTTACTATATCGTCATAACTCACATAATAAGCCGGATAATAATCGCCCTTTCCATAGCTCGATGTGGGATTGTAATCGCCTAACCATGGATCGGATGCTACCGGACTAAATATAGTCCCATCTGTGGTCGCTCCACTGTAATTCATCACATATTCCCACAGTTGCTGGGTGACTTCATATTTGCCTATATAATAAGATGAGAGTGTCACTTTGTGTACAGGACTTTCATCACTACCTGCTTCATAATCATAATAGGCACTACTGCTGTTGGTCGATTGTGAACCCATCATGAACTCGCCTCCCTCTACATAGACCATTTCATCATACGATAACGTGGGGAAGATGTCTAAGCCGTTACCTTCTTTTTTCGTATCATGATTACTCTTTACCTCATCGACAATACGTTCTGTTTCGGTCGCATCAACTTGCAGGTCATCTACCTGCGTATCATCTCCTTTGTTACCTATAATTGCTGCTACACCCAATACTACGCCTGCCAACGCTACCAATGGCCATGGGAAGGGCTTGTCGGACTTAGGTTTGCTGCCTCCGCTCCTACCTCCGCCCGTCTTTTTCCCATCCAACAGGGCGAGGAACTCGGCTACCGATTGCGGACGATTGTCTTTGTTGATGCTCATGGCCGAGAGGACGGCTCGGCGGGTGGTGGCACTTATCTTGGACGGTAATGCGGGTAACTTCTCGCCCGAAGCCAATATGGTGGCTGAGAGGGGTGATTCGCCTGTGAGTAGGGCATATAGGGTAGCTCCCAAGGCATAGATGTCGGTGGCTGCTCCAAACTCTCTGACATTACGTCCCATCTGCTCGATGGGGGCAAATCCTTCGGTGTAAGGTACAAGGGTGGATGTATGGGCATTGCTTACTTCGTCGTACTGCCTCGACACGCCGAAGTCGATGAGGATGGCCTTATCCTTGTCACTGACCATAATGTTGCCGGGCTTGATGTCTAAGTGCATCAAACCTGCTTCATGAACATACTGCAATGCCTCGGCTACCTGACGGATGTAATACAATGCTTTGGCTTCGCTCAATGCACCATTTTTTGCAATTAGGTCGTGAAGGGAGTTTCCCTCGATGTAGTCCATGACGTAATAGACCGTACCGTTCTCCTCGAAAAAGTCGGTTACTCGCACCACTCCGGGGTGTGTGAGTTGGTTGATGCGGTTGGCTTCGTCCCAGAACTTTTTGCGGAGCTTCTCAAAGAGTGGTTTCTTGTTCTGCGTGGTGATGGTCACGCGTCCATCTTGCGGACGACGGTGACAGAAGTCGTCGATGTACAACTCCTTGATGGCTACACGACGATCTTGCCATGTAGTATTTACGGCTTCATAGGTGCAACCAAAGCCTCCACTCTTGATAAAACGAATTATTCGGTACTTTCCCTTCTGCAAGAGGGTATCGGGTTGTAGATGCGTGTAGTATTCTTCTACATCGTCATCGAGATTGGTATCGTTATATTCTTTCATGATATGGGTGATTGTTATAGTTTCTTTACTGATAAGGACACAAAGGTAAGCAAAATCTGTCAGTGCGATGAAAAAAAATTTTTTATTTCTCATTCATTACCCTTATATACCTAAGAATACAGCATGCAGCTATGGTACTTTCACAAACAATCCACACCTTCGGCATTATGAAGATGTGGATTGTATAATGGGGCTTAATAGCTTTTCTGTGGCTACTCTGTGTGGTCTTATCGGGTGTGTTCTTCGACCCAACGGCGGGCGTTGACGAAAGCTTCGATCCATGGTGTCACTTCGTCGGTGAGGCGACGTTGGGCGGGATAGTATCCGCATTGCCATGGGAAGATGGCTCGCTCTAAGTGGGGCATCATGGCGAGGTGTCGACCGTCGGCACTGCATATACCGGCTATTGCTTCGGGCGAACCGTTGGGGTTGGCCGGATAGGCATCGTAGTTGTAGCGTGCGATGACGTTGTAGCGGTCGGTTGTGTAGGGGAACTCAAATTTTCCTTCGCCGTGGGCTATCCATATACCGAGTTTGCTGCCGGCAAGTGTGCGGAACATGACGGAGTTGTTCTCGGGGATGGTGAGTCCGATGAAGTTGCTCTCGAACTTGTGCGACTCGTTGTGACGCATGCGGGGCTTCTGGTCGTGGTCGGGGGTGAGCAAGCCGAGTTCGACCATGAGCTGACAGCCGTTGCATATACCGAGCGAGAGTGTGTCGGGACGGTCGTAGAAGCGTTGTAGTGTCTGACGGGCTTGTTCGTTGTAGAGGAAGCCTCCTGCCCAACCTTTGGCTGAACCGAGTACGTCGCTGTTGGAGAATCCTCCGCAATATACTATCATGTTGACGTCGTCGAGTGTCTCGCGACCGCTGATGAGGTCGGTCATGTGTACGTCCTTGACATCGAAGCCTGCGAGGTAGAGTGAGTAGGCCATTTCGCGATCGCCGTTAACGCCTTTTTCGCGGATGATGGCTGCACGCACTCCGCTGCGTGTGCGGCGGTCGGCACTGATGCCGTATTGTTGCAACTTACCGGTGAAGTCGGCAGGGAATTGCAATTCGATGGGTTGTTGCTTGTAGTTGATGAAGCGTTCACGAGCACATTTATCGCCACTCTGCTTGCGGTCGAGGAGGTAGGACGAGGCATACCACACATCGCGAAGGTGGTCGATGAAGAACTGGTATTGGGCATCGTCTTTTTCGATGAAGATGTGTCGTTCGTCGCAGGGTTGACCTATGTGGAGGAAGCCTACGCCGGCTGCTTTGAGGCGTTTTTCGAGTTCGGCAGGATGGGCTGTCTGTACCACTACACCGGGGTTCTCGGCAAAGAGTATCTTCACGAGGTCTTTCTCGGGGAGTGTGTCGAAATTGATGTTCATACCGCCATCGACGTTGGCAAAACACATTTCGAGAAGTGTGGTGATGATACCACCGGCCGAGATGTCGTGTCCTGCCAGGATGAGATCACGCTTGATGAGGTCTTGTACGGCATTGAAGGCATTGGCAAAGTATTCGGTGTCTTGTACGGTGGGACATTGAGCTCCGATGGTTCCCAACGATTGTGCAAAGGCTGAGCCTCCGAGTTGGAGCTTGTCGAATGAGAAGTCGATGTAGTAGAAGGCACTGTCGGCTACGTTTTGCATGACGGGCGATACTACGCGACGTACGTCGCTTACTTCGGCTCCTGCCGATATGATGACTGTACCGGGCGAGAATACTTTGTCTTGTCCGTATTTTTGAGTCATGGAGAGTGAGTCTTTGCCGGTGGGGATGTTGATGCCGAGTGAGCAGGCAAAGTCGCTACATGCCTCTACGGCACGGTATAGGCGAGCGTCTTCGCCGGGGTTCTTACAAGGCCACATCCAGTTGGCACTGAGCGACACGCTGTCGAGTCCGTCGGCAAGCGGTGCCCACACGATGTTGGTAAGTGCCTCGGCGATGGCGAGTACCGAACCTGCTGCGGGGTCGATAAGGGCAGCTTGTGGTGCATGACCTATGGATGTTGCTATACCGGCACGTCCGCGATAGTCGAGTGCTACTACACCGCAGTCGCTGAGGGGGAGTTGTATCTCGCCTTGGCATTGTTGGCGGGCTATTTTACCTGTTACCGAGCGGTCTACTTTGTTGGTGAGCCAGTCTTTACAAGCTACGGCTTCGAGTTGCAGTACTTGCTCGACGTATTCATCGAGTTGTGCTACGTTGTAATTGGCATCGATATAACTTTCGTCGATAGTATTGTCACGCATGTAGGTGCGAGGGGCTTTGCCAAACATGTCGTCCATGGCGAGGTCGATGGGTCGCACGCCGTCGGCTTGCTCAAAGACAAAGCGGTCGTCACCGGTTGTCTCGCCTACGACGTACATGGGTGCTCGTTCGCGATCGGCAATGCGACGCACGCGGTCGATGTTCTCTTCGCGTATGATCATACCCATGCGTTCCTGACTCTCATTACCTACTATTTCCTTGGCCGAGAGTGTGGGGTCGCCTACGGGTAGAGCTGCCATGTCGATTTTACCACCTGTGGCTTCGACCAACTCTGACAGGGCATTGAGGTGACCTCCTGCTCCATGATCGTGGATAGATATGATGGGATTGTCGTCGCTCTCGGCTAATGCACGCACGACGTTCGATACGCGTTTCTGCATCTCGGGGTTAGCACGTTGTACGGCGTTCAGCTCTATGGCATTGGCATATTGTCCGGTCTCGACCGATGATACGGCTCCACCGCCCATACCGATGCGGTAGTTGTCGCCACCCATTACCACGACTTTCTCACCGGGTGCGGGTGTACCCTTGATGGCATCACGCATGGTTCCGAATCCTACTCCACCAGCCAGCATGATGACCTTGTCGTAGGCATATTTTTTGTCGTTCTCGGCATGCTCGAATGTGAGCAATGAGCCGCAGATAAGGGGTTGACCAAATTTATTACCGAAGTCGGATGCTCCGTTTGAGGCCTTGATGAGTATCTCTTCGGGGGTCTGATAGAGCCATTTGCGGGCAGCCATAGCACGTTCTTCCCACATACGACCTTGCTCGCTGCGAGGATATGAGGTCATATATACGGCAGTACCTGCGATGGGCAGACTGGCTTTACCGCCACCCAGACGGTCGCGTATTTCACCACCGGTACCGGTAGCAGCTCCATTGAATGGCTCGACGGTTGTGGGGAAGTTGTGTGTCTCGGCTTTGAGCGAGATAACGGTTTTTACATCGCGTACCTCGAAGTAGTCGGCAGTCTCGGGATTGACGGGTGCAAATTGTTCTATAACCGGTCCTTCGACAAAGGCAACATTGTCTTTATAAGCCGATACGAGTTTGTTGGGATTGTATTCTGATGTCTTTTTGATGAGTTTGAAGAGCGAACTCTCTTTTTCCTCACCATCGATAATGAAGACTCCGTTGAAAATCTTGTGGCGGCAGTGCTCCGAGTTGACTTGTGAGAAACCAAATACTTCACTATCAGTGAGCGGACGACCTAAACGGTTGCTCAACTCACGCAGATAGGTTATCTCGTCATCACTGAGAGCGAGTCCCTCGCTGAGGTTATATGCTTCGATGTCGTCGATATGAACAATGGCATCGGGTTGCTTGTTGATGGCAAATATTGTATCGTCGATACCATTGTACAGACGCTGCAACATCTTGTCGTAAGAGGCATTTTCACCGGCAACGGGATAGAACTCTTCAATGCGTGAAATACCGGCGATGCCCATGTTTTGGGTAATTTCGACGGCATTTGTACTCCAAGGTGTGATCATCTCTTTACGAGGTCCTACAAACCATCCTGTCAGGGTTGTTTCACTCATAGGTGTAGCATTGTCGAAGAGCCATATCAGCTTGGCATTCTCCTCGGCCGAGAATAGGTGATTACTCTCTACTACGATAACATTCTGTTGGGTAGTTTTAAAAAAAAGTACCATTATGTGTTGTGTTTAAGAATTGACATTAACCCGATGATGTAATCCTCATCGGAAATATGTGTGCAAATGTAATGAAAAATAACATCAAGTCAAAGGTTTTTGCACCAACAATTGAACATGATTTATAAATATTATTCAACTCACTATCGGCCGGGGTGGATAGTGAGTTGATATAGTGTTACTGCGACAATGGGGTTATATTACTTCGGAACTCTTCTGAATAGTGCGTCGAGCATTCCGTAAATAGATATATAATGCTGCTATGGCTACAAAAAATGCTATGGCATCGGATAATGGAAGACTTGCCCACACTCCATCTATACCATATATACCGGGTAGAATCAGCAAGGAGGGTATAAGGAAAATGAGCTGTCGCGAGAGGGATAGAAAGATAGAAATCTTGGCCTTACCGATGGACTGAAAAAAGTTGGATATCACGATCTGCCCTCCGATGAGACAGAAAGCCATACACGAGATACGCAAACCGTTGGCCGACAACTGAATGAGCGTATCGTCGGCTGTAAAGAGACGGGCTACCGGTGTGGGGATAATCTGAGCCATCACAAACCCCAACGAGGTTACAATGGTAGCTGCCACTATACCATAGGTAAGTGTTCGGTGAACACGTTGCATCTGATTGGCTCCGTAGTTGTAGCCGATAATAGGCTGCATGCCCTGTGTTATACCCATAGCAACCATAGCGAAGAGCATCAGTACGCGGTTGGTAATACCATAAGCACCCACAGCCAAGTCTCCGCCATACTTCATAAACGATCGGTTGATAATTATAACCACCAAGCAACTACAAGCATTCATCAAGAATGGTGACAAGCCTATGGAAAATATGCGTCCCACAATGGGTGCTTTCAGGCGATTGTAACGAGTATCGAAATGAACATAATTAGCCTTGTTGAGAAAGTGCATCAACACCCACACAAGACCTATCATCTGCGATACGAGCGTTGCCAAGGCAGCACCGCGAATGCCCCATTGAAACACGAATATAAAGATGGGGGCTAATATGACATTGGCAATAACCGATATCAACGACGAGAACATTGCCTTGGTGGGATAGCCGGTCGAACGCATCACATTATTGAGTCCGATGAAAAGATAGGCAATAGGTGTACCTATCAATATGACTTGCATAAACTCGCGTGCGTAGGGTAATGTATCGGGACTCGCACCGAAGAACAGCAGTATGCTGTCAAGAAAAATAAGGGATAAGCCACCGAAACAGAATGAACTGATGAGACACAACCACACCACATTGTGTAGTGTTTCGGTAGCTCGCACCATATCGCGTTGCCCCAGAAATATCGAGCTGATAGTTGCCCCACCTATACCCACAAGGTTGCAAAAGGCTATAACCAAGTTCATAAGCGGAAAGGTCACCGCCAGCCCGGCAATGGCCATAGCACCTACTCCCTGTCCTATGAAAATACTGTCGATGATGTGATACAACGAACTCACTGTCATTGCTATAATGGCAGGAATGGAATACTGCACCAATAGGTGTCCAACGGACGCAGTGCCTAATATTTGAGGGGATTGCTTATCGGTCATATATATGAAACAATTTCACACCGCGAAGTTAGTAATAATTTTGCAATCTTATTATCTTCTTATTATTTCTTAGAACGAAAATATTGCATATAGGTATGTTCAATAATATAGAGCTATCATGAATAGTATCAATGGGACGACAATTAAAGAAAAGACTCAGCTATCTTTTTTGATAACCGAGCCTTCATATTGTATTGTATTGTATGCAAAGCGAAATCGTCTTCGTCTGATATTTCACTTCTTTTTTACCACTTAAAACTCATACGGAATGTACATGTGGGAGGTGGTGTACCGGTCGCAAAATCGTTGTAGTAGACGTAGAAAGCTATGCTACTGCGAGTGAAGTCAAATGTGTACAATTCGCTCCACAACCATTCATTGTTTCCATTGGCCTGACCGGCATATACTTCGTAAGGGAGTGGTGAATATAGTTCTTCGCCATTATCAAGACGACCTATGAAATAACCCGACACATCGCCATCATACTGGGTAACATATTGCAATTCCTTGGGTGCTTCGTTGCCGTCGAAGACATACATGAAATAGGAGTTCAGTTGATTCTCACCATTGACTAATTCCCAACGGTCTGATGGAATGGTAAAGTCATACACTTTCCAGTTAACACCCTCACCCGGTTGTCCCGGAGGGCCTTGCGGACCTTGCGGTCCCATAGGACCTTGGCACGATACAAGTATCAGTGCCAATGCAATCATCGTAAATATCTTCTTCATAACTGTCATATTTTCGTTGCGTAAACGTTATACGATTGTAAAGATAATGCAAATTTTCGAACAACACAACAAAGATGTATAGTAAAGTTTACTTGCACCTTTGAGCATCTTTCTTGGCTGTGTGGTGTTTTTTGTTGATAGTTGCTTTCTGAAACTCATGCTCACAACGATGATACAAGAATTGTTGACGAGGAGTAAGAATTTGACAGAACTTGGTATAGTACTCTCGTTCAATCTCAGCCTTACGGGTATCTAATGCAGCAGCACGATCGGCGGCAGCTTTATACTTCTCGTCGGAAACGTTTTTATTGTTCATTATCTCACGAGTCTCGCGACGCACTTCACGCACTGCCTCGAAACATTTTTTTTCCATCTCTTCGTAGAGTGGGAAAAATTGTTGTGACTGTTCGTCGGTAAGTTCCATTGTTTTTGCAAAGAAATCGTGCTTGTCTTGACGAAACTTTTCCCATCTTTCTTTGCGAGTTTGTTTATCATCATGCTTGTTGTCTTGTGCCACAGCCGATGAAACATGAGCCAATGTCAATGTCAATAATAGTATGGAAATTATCTTTTTCATATCATAAGGATTGTATTGAGGTCTATTCACTTTCAGCATATAGGGTTTCAAATATTGTATATTCATCCATGGAGTATAGCATATACTCTTCAAGATCTTCTTCATGCTCGGTTTCGGCAATCATCTCGTTCTGAGAGTTGACAGCCGGAGCCACAAATACTTGAACCATGAGCCATATACCGGCAAACATGGCAGCCATGTATATGTAAGGACGCAACTTGTGCCATGTGGTAATCACCTCGGGTTGTGGCAATTCCCGCTCGGGCAGCTGATCGATGATACGAGTCGACAATTGTTCGAAATATCCATCGGGCACTTTAAATCCCGACTTACCACCGATATTATCTAATATGTTTTCCTTCTGTTTCATTGCATTGGAGTATTTACACTGCTTTGACAAAATAATTATAAAATGGTTTAATCGCAGGATAACAAATATTCCTCAATTTTTTTGGTTGCATGATGATACGATGCTTTTAAAGCTCCAACCGATGTACCTAATATTTCGGAAATGTCTTCATATTTCATCTCATCGAAATACCTCATGTTGAATACCAAGCGTTGTTTTTCGGGCAATAATGCAATGGCTCGTTGCAGACGCAATTGTAGTTCATCACCATCAAACCACTCATCCGACTCGATATTATTGAGCAGAAAGGTGTCGTCGCTATCGATGGATATATTATTGTGTTGACGTTCTTTGTTGAGAAATGTTATGGTTTCGTTGACAGCTATGCGATAAAGCCAAGTCGACAGCTTGGCCTCACCGCGAAACAGTTCGATGCTGTTCCATGCTTTGAGAAAGGTATTCTGTAAGAGGTCATCGGCATCTTCATGCGAAACGACCATCTTTCTTATCTGCCAATAGATACGTTCACCATAATGCTCTACAACTTGTCCAAAGGCATCGCGAGCGGTCGATGGATTTTGCAATTTGGCAACTACTATCTCTTCGTTATATACGGGAGTCATAGGGGTTGTGAATGTCTTTAACTTTAATCGGGTGTAAAGATAAGGAGAGTTTTGTGTATAATAAAATGATAATGATAGTTTTTTGGCAATGTGTAAGGATATTTAAGAAATGTGATGCACAAGCAAGTGTGATATTCACTCGGATGACAAGTTAGCTATATGCCGAACCGACAAGCGGAATTGAAAAGAGTCGTGATACTCTCTACGGAGGCTGTACCATGATAAAGAATATGGAGTGCTTGCATAGCTTGAAGCTGATAATCATTCCTATCTGTCGAGATAATGTGCCTTTGCGATATTCCTCCTGTCAATGACACTTATAACAATCATCTTACGCTATGATTCCTTTCATTATACTACATACAATAAGATGCTGTATTACAAAGCAATACAGCATCTTATTGTATAAACAAGTTTTATTACTATGCTACGAGTAAATAAGCATTATTACTTAATACCCATTTTCTTGCGAAGGTCCTTCGATATGGCGTTTTTGTTAACAACTACACATATAGTCTTGTAGCGGAAATAAGGTACTGATGCATAATAGTATCCATCGTAACCGTTGGCAGTACTCCAAGAGTTTTTCACTTTGTAGTATTTGTTACCTATTTGGTCAACGGCTTTACCCATAAGCAACATGCCATGATCGTCGGTTGTCTCATAGTTGTCGTATGCTTCTTGACGCAACTCTTGTGTTACATTGAGTTCTTCACCGGGACGATCGAGTTTATAACGCATATCTTCACGCTCTTTGTCGGTCATCTTCGACCAGTTGAGCCACTCACCTTCACTCATGTCGTCGCTCTTCTTCTCGGCAGGACACACCATGAAACCTTTCTTGCGGTTGAATCCTTTCTCGCTTACGTCGGCAGCCCACAATACACTGTATCCGCCATCGATAGCTTCATCGACGATGCGTTGCAACTCATCGAGTGGTACATTGTAGGACATACCATGCAACCAGTTGTCGGGAACTTCTACCGCAAACTGGGTATAGAAAGGATGATGAGTAAATGACGATACGCACACATAGTCGTTCATATCAAGACCCAAAGAAGCCTCGAACGATTCGGGGGTATATTCTTTGCCTTCGTAGATAAATGTTTCAGGAACTTCGCCCAAGTAAGCATCTATAATACCTGCTGCGGCATTGCTCCATGCTGTGGTGGGTTTCTTGCCCGAAGCGACAGCTTCGCCAAATGTACGCATCACACGATCAAGTTCGTTGTGATTGTGCTTATCATAACCATAGTTAAGTCCTTTATAAGCCTCTTCGGGTACAAGACCATAGTTGGCTGCAACGTAGGGAACATCTACTACACCGCCACCACCGGCCAGCTCGCAAGTGCCATGATAACGAACAAATCGTTCTACTTTATCGAGATAACAGTGACGCACAATCCACATCTCCGACAAGTCATACTCGGGTTTTCCTTCACGAAGAAGTTCGTTTTCGAGCAGTGCTATACCGGCAAAGCTCCAACAAGTACCTGACTGAGCTTGGTTCTTAATGGGTGTAGTAGGAAGTACTTTGGTATCGGTAAATTGATAACCTTCGGGTTGTGCAATTGTATCACACTCTTGTGCCGATGCACTAAACATTGGCAACGTCATTGACAGGGCTAATACCCATGCGTAATTTTTCATAATTATTAGTTATTTAGGTGTTTTGATTAAACTTATATTTTCGATTTATGTCCAATATTTGGTGCAAATATAGTACATTTGTACCATATAACACAAATTTAATTGTATCTTTGAGTTTATAAATATCGATTGACTTATGAAAAAGTTGTTTTTACACACACTTAATGTCATAATTATAGTTTTCATAACTAATATTACCGTTGTGGCTCAACAAACTTATCATACACGCACCAATGGCTTCGATTGGCGAACCTTGCAAGTGTATGTCGAAGACAATCCGTTGTCGCCACCCATCATCACGCTTGGTGAAGCCAATCGAATAGTTATCTCATTCGACCATCTGGCCGAAGATGTTACTTACTTACAATATCGCATTGTTCATTGTAATGCCGACTGGACACCTTCGGGCTTGTCGGAACTGGAATATATGGAGGGTATCAATCTTCAAGATGTGAACGACTATGCTTACTCTTCCAACACATTTGCACATTATGTCAATTATCGAATAACGTTACCAAACGATGAAGTACAACTGACCCACTCGGGTAATTATGCTGTACTTATATCACCCGAATATAGCGATGAGATTGTTGCACAAGCATGCTTCTGCGTAACTGAACGCAAAGTGCATGTTACCGCTAATGCTACATCTCGTACCGACATTGGATATAATGATACTTACCAGCAGATAGATGTTGTTGTATCACACCCATTCTATACGATACAGAGTCCATTCAACGACCTTAAAATTGTTGTATCTCAAAATGGTCGCTATGATAACGAGGTGACTACGACTCGGCCATTGCGTATTATGGATAACGATATTATCTTTGAACACAATCGCGAACTAATCTTTGCAGCAGGAAACGAATATCGCCGATTTGAGATGGTATCTATAACCTACCCGGGCATGAACATTGCCCAATATGAATATTATGAGCCTTATTACCATGCTACACTCAACACCGACTATCCCCGATGTGGCATGAACTATCTCTACGATCGCACACAGAATGGTCGCTATGTCATACGCGAAAGCAATGCCGAAGATAGTGACTTGGAGGCCGACTATATTGCTGTGCATTTTGCTCTTGCCTCCGACCCATTAGCTGGTGGCAATGTCTATATTGATGGTGAATTAACCAACCATACTTACGATAACCAATCAATGATGCAATATAACGAGCAGCTGCAACAGTACGAAAAGGTGTTGCTGCTCAAACAAGGTTCTTACAACTATATGTACACCTTTGTCCCCGATGGAAGTAACATAGCAACCCTTGCTCCTACCGAAGGTGACTATTATGAGACGGTCAACGAATATGTTGTAAAGGTGTATCATCGACCTCCGGGAGCAAGATACGACCGATTGATAGGTACTGCGGTGTGTTATTCGGGACGATAAATAGTATATCGGTAGTATAATGAGAAAAAGAAAGGAACTGTGCCAGAACGTTTTCCATCCGACACAGTTCCCTATATACTCTACTATCGAGGATAGTTCAGTTTCTACTCAACGAAGTCTTTCGTCCCCCCTCGCACTTATTTTGACTTACTTTTTAAAGAAATTTTCGTTTTCATCTACGGCATCCATCGGAGCGTCACAACTCATTCTTTTGTAGAACTTTTCACGTTGTGCACCCAAGTTCTTCATCATATAGCAAGTACCCACCTCGGTTGCTTCGAACGACATGGTATTCTTAATAGCGATTTTGGCAGCAACAGCTTCCACATCTTGATTGGCTCCGATATAAGCAAATACCCAACCTTTACTTTTGAGACGCTCGACCAATGTCTTAACAGCTGTCCCTGTAAATTCTTGGGATGCATTCTCCATGCCATCGGTTATAATTGTTACCAATACCCTATCGTCGGCTGAGATTTTACTTTCAAGAGCAAGAAGCGACAAGCCCATTGCATCATATAGAGCTGTCATGGCCTCAGGACGATATGTATCTTCACTGATTTCTACGACCTCTTCGATGGGCTGACAATCGGCAACGGTTCTCATTTTGTTATTGAAGGATACAAATGAGAAATAATGCTCTTGTTCGGGATTTTCACGTTGTGCCAATTTGATTGACTGGATAGTTTCATTAATACCACTAATAGCTTGCTCACGAATGACATACATAGAGCCACTTGCGTCAAGAATGACAAGATTGTACACTTTGATTTTCATAACTTTACATTTAATTTTTAATAGTTCCCCTCCTATTCCTCCCTTATCTGGTGTTAGAACAGAAGTTTTATAATTATTACTTTTCCCCTTTACGGCTTGTTATAGTACTACCAGAGAGTGAGCCGTAACACTACTCTGCTTATTACACAAGACTGATAGTAAGATATTACTAAAATTCCAACCGAAAACCTTTCTGCTTCAACTCATTATATTTCACACGATTAAATTGGTACAATCGGGGGACTCGCGTTGGAGTATCAGCCGTACGGTTATCGACCGGTATTAGTATATCGAGCTTATGCATCTTGCTGTAAAAATTGCGACGATCGAACTTGACATCAAGAATAGCCTCGTAGAGATTTTGCAACTGCGACATGGTAAAGACCTCAGGCAATAGTTCAAACCCGATAGGTTCAAAGCATATACGCTCTTTCAGTTCATTGACCGCCCGACGCAGGATGTGATCATGATCAAATGCCAAAGATGGAATTTTATTGTAATCGAACCATTGGGCTTTCGAAGCATCATCTCCTCCACGCACATCCGAAATCTTGACTAAGGCAAAATAGGCTATTGTAATAACTCGTTCACGAGGATCACGATTCACATCGGTAAAGGTATAAAATTGCTCCATCTTGGCTTCTGTCAGCCCGGTTTCCTCTTCAAGTTCTCGACGGGCACATTCATCGGCAGTCTCATCTATACGCATAAATCCTCCGGGGAATGCCCACTTCCCTTTGTACGGCTCTATACCCCTCTCGATAAGCAATAGCTTGATACTCATTCCATCGAAACCAAATATTACACAATCGGTCGTTACGGATGGATGCGGATACTGATAGCAATATTTTTTCTTATTTCTTGTCAAATTCATTTGCATAATTTTTCATGCAAATATAGTAATATTTTTTTTAAAATCGCTCACTTTTTGCGTAAATTTTACACCCAATAATACTATATAACACTATTTTTAATATCATTAAAGGAAAAAAGCGATGTAGTACCCTCTTGTTGAGTACTACATCGCTTATATAACTAATATCGAAGACATTCTATAATTGTAGATTTTCACTCGTCGTCAAAGTCATCTTCGTCAAAATCAAAATCGAAGTCAAATCCATCGTTCATCATCTCGGCATCGGTAAATTCACGCAATGCACGACCATCACGCTTAGTGGGACGTCCGAGACCTTTCTGTCTATCGACAAATCCGCTGATGCGAATGAGTTCGAGTAATTCATATTGTTCGGGGGGAGTAATATTCTCCATGTAATTGGGTACAAGCTTGGCACCCATTCTATTTTCAGCCACATCGAGTACCCTGAACGAATATGTGACAGGGGGTTTACGCACATTAATTACATCACCGGCTTTAATGGTTCGCGAAGGTTTTACAGCTACACCTCCCATCATGACTCGGCCTTTTTTACAAGCATCAGTGGCAATCGTTCGTGTCTTGAAGATACGCACTGCCCACAACCATTTATCTATACGAACCTCCGACTGAGCCATAGTTACTTTTTATTATATTGGTTCATGGTAAGTGTGATGCCTGCGAGGCAAAAACTCTTTATAATGTCGCATGCAATCTGTAATCGTTCGGGAAGAAGTTCACTCTGCTGGGTTGTAAATTCACCCAACACATAGTCAATCTGACCTCCACGAGGGAAGTCATTGCCTATGCCGAAACGCAATCGTGGATAGACATCATTACCCAGGACACGCACTATATCCTTCAATCCGTTATGACCGGCATCGCTACCTTGCGGACGCAATCGTAAGGTACCGAATGGCAATGAGAGGTCGTCGACAACCACTAACATCTTGTCGGCTTCAATTTTCTCCTGCTGCATCCAGTAACGCACCGCATTACCGCTAAGGTTCATATAAGTCGATGGTTTAAGCAACACAAGGGTACGTCCCTTGATTTTTATCTCGGCAATAGCACCATATCGACGGTCGGTAAAAACAGTATTGGACGCTTCAGCCAAAGCGTCCAATACCTTAAATCCTATGTTGTGCCGGGTATTCTCGTATTCACTTCCGATATTACCCAACCCTACTATCAGATATTTCATTTATCGTGTAGGATTATTTCTTGGCGGCAGCAGCTGCGGCAGCACCACGAGCGGCACGAGTCAAGTTAACAGCACATACAACAGCGTTCTTAGCGTTCATCAATTCAAGACCTTCGAAATTGAGTTGACCAATTTGGAGTGTCTTACCAAGACCGAGGTTATCGATGTTGATAACGAGACGCTCGGGAATGTTGTTATAAAGGGCTTTAACGCGAATTTTCTTCATAGAAAGTTGCAACTTACCACCGGCCTTAACACCCTCGGCGTGACCTTCGAGTTTAACGGGAACGTCCATAACAATGGGTTTAGTTTCGCTTACTTCGAGGAAGTCCATGTGGAGGATTGTATCCTTAACTGGGTGGAATTGGATGTCTTTCAACACAGCTTTCACCTTCTTGCCACCAATGGTAAGGTCGATAACGAAGATGTCGGGAGTGTACACCAATTTACGAACCGACTCAGGTGCGATTGCAAAATCGGTAACGATAACACCGCGACCATTTTCTATCTCCACTATCTTCTCTCCATCGGCGAGAGTACCTTCATAGGGAAGGTTTACGATAGCACCACCATTCAATACTGCGGGAATAAAACCCTCTTTACGCAAGTCGCGAGCAGCCTTCTTTCCAAGACCATTGCGTACTTTACCTTCAAGAACAAATGTTTTCATTGTTTAAAGTTTTTGTGTTACTCAAAATTAAGTTATTAAAATCATGCTCCTTAATTTCCCATCACACGGTATTTTCAAAAAGCGGTGCAAAGGTAGTAATTTATCTTGGAATATAAAAGCGATGGAGTCATTATTTTTACTTCTGATTATTTCACGCCCTCACCCAATAAGTTTGAACCGAAAATTTAAGCCATAATCACTGATTACGACACTACACGCTCACGAATTTAAGGGATGTGTTCGATGTTCGACTTTATCTGCTCTACGATGTAATGAACATCTTCATCGGTTACGCAAGGGCCACTGGGCAGGCACAATCCTTGTGCAAATAAATCTTCACTCACGCCATTGACATAAGCCGGCGATGAAGCATACACCGGCTGACGATGCATTGGTTTCCACAAAGGTCGAACCTCTATACCGGCTGCATCGAGTGCCACACGCAAGGCCTCGACATTGGCATTAGGTTCACAATCGGTGTGTAACTTCTCGGCTGCATGAGTTACACCGGCTGCACCACCTATGGCACCTCTCACCGCTGTCGCATAGGCTTGTTCTTCTCCTTTCACTCGCAAAGTGGGTGCAAGAAGAATGGTATTGAGCCAATAGTTGCTCTGATAATGCGATGTCGGATTTTCATGCAAGCTGATACCACCGACATCGGCAAGTAACTCTTTATATAAGGCACACACATGGCGATGATGTTCAATATGAGCATTGGCGACTGTCATTTGCCCACGACCTATACCGGCACAGATGTTACTCATACGATAGTTGTACCCTATGTGTTCATGCTGATAATAAGGATACGACTCGCGAGCCTGAGTGGCATAAAACATTATAGACTGCTTAGCCTCTTCATCGGGGCATATCAATGCTCCTCCTCCCGATGTGGTTATCATCTTATTACCGTTGAACGACAACACTCCATACCGTCCTATCGTTCCACACATACGATCTTTATAACAAGAGCCGAAGGCCTCGGCTGCATCTTCAATAACGGGTATATCGTACTTCGCAGCGACATCGGCAATTTCATCCATCTTGGCAGGCATGCCATATAGGTGTACCGCAATAATTGCCTTAGGCTTACGTCCGGTCTTGGCAATGCGGTCATTTATGGCTTCTTCAAGCAGTTGTGGCTCCATGTTCCATGTGTCGCGTTCCGAATCGACAAAAACGGGGGTTGCTCCAAGATAGGTAATAGGATTGGCCGATGCACAGAAAGTAAACGACTGACAGATAACCTCATCGCCCACACCTACACCACATGCTATGAGTGCAAGGTGAACCGCCGCGGTTCCTGCCGAGAGTGCCACAACCTTCTTGTTCGCTCCAACAAATTCTTCAAGGTCGGTTTCAAATCCATTTACATTTGGTCCCAGAGGTACTACCCAATTGGTATCGAAGGCCTCTTGTATAAACTTCTGCTCACTACCACTCATGTGAGCCAGACTGAGGTAAATGCGTTTTTGCATAAAGAGTATTAAGACATGTTCTATAAATTAGTAAATAATAATCTCGAAATAAAATTAAAACAGATTCTAAGTTTTCATTGTCGGTCGCTTCTATTTCGGTCGCTTTTGAATTTATGGTAGTATATAAACTTCATAATCAACTCGACCTAATTGATAGAACCTACCTTAATTTTGTATCTCTGCCACTGTATATGAGCGAAAGATTGTTTGAAAAATCAACTTTATATCACCCACAAACGAGCGATTGTAATAATAATCAAGATTTATCTTTACCTTGTCGGGGAAGATAATCTCATCGTTATATCGTTGTGGATTGTCAACCTGTGCCAATAGTTCTTCTTCATTGGCATATTTAAGTGAAGCCGGTCCTGTAATGCCGGGTCGAAGTTGCAATATAAGGCGATCTTCACCTTGCAACTTATCGGCATATCCGGGTACATCGGGACGAGGACCCACAAAGCTCATATCGCCTATCAGTACATTCCACAACTCGGGCAGTTCGTCAAGTTTATACTTTCGTAACTTTGCCCCCAAAGGTGTAATACGACTCTCACCTGCCACCGAAACAGACGAACCGGTGTGTGCTACCGTCATGGAACGGAACTTGTACATCGTAAACAATTTACCATAACGCCCTACCCTTTTCTGCTTGAAAAAGACCGGACCACCGGGCATCTTGATCATGATGAGCAATGCCACAATGAGCAATACAGGCCATAGGAAAAGAAGTCCGAGTAACGATACTACGCGATCAAAAAGGTATTTCATAGGTTTATTCTTCTATTTTCTTTGTTTTCTTGCAAACTTTCTAAATATCCAACCTCTCACAGCATTAGGCAATAAGACTTGTACAATCAATCGTTTCGTAACGTTCGAAAGAAACTTTATTGGAGTAATTATTTTCTCTGTGAGCATCAACCGTTGAAGTGCCGCTTCACTTTTGAAGTATTTCACTCCACCTCTACGACTATACATCGCATGCCCCACCCTCACATTGACAAGATTTTGTTGAATATTATAGAATCTATATCCGGCCAGAGTTAAACGTATCCACAGATAGTAATCTTCCTCACAATACCAATCGATATATCCTCCTACCTTCTGAACATGTTCTTTACGAAACATGACCGTCACAAGGTTCATCGGACAACGATCCTTTAAATATTCTTTTATGTCAGCATCGTTCTGTGGCACCCATCGCACCCCTGCAACATTATTTACATCATCAACAAATTCATGAATAAGACCTCCGACAACTGTCACTTCGGGATGCTCTTCAAAGACAGCCAACTGCTGCCGGAAACGATTGGGTAGTGCTATATCATCGGCATCCATGACCGCTACAAGGTCATACCGAGCAGCATCCAATCCTGTCTGACGAGCAATAGCATGTCCCTTATTTTCTGGCAGCCTTATCACCTTCATCACAGGTATTTCTTCAACAAGATGCTCTATGGCATATTCAAGCTCTTGACCAACAGGACCATCCACCACCAAAATTATTTCATTGGGAGGAACTGTCTGACAATATATACTATTAACAGCCGCTATAAAATTATCGGCATTATCGTTGTGGTAAACCGACATGCATACCGAGAATGGTGTATTAGCTGATTGTGTCATAATATTACTTTAAGGCTTGTTCTACATCATTAGTAGATAAATTCATTGTTGTCGGTCGCTTCTATTTCGGTCGCTTTTGAATTGATTATAGTATATTCCTAATTTTCATCCAGTTACGATGCTCGCATTGTGACTTTATGAGAAATTGGAAATCGCCACACAATAAGCTTCACAATCAACTCGACCCAATTGATAAGACCTACCTTAAAATTTCATTCATTTTCTCGCGTAGATAAGAAGAACTGATACCCTCGGTGTGATCTAAATACACCACAACACACCCCACTGCTGCAAAATCTTTCTCATATTGGTTCCATGCATCCGTTCCCTTCCAGTCTGAGCCTACAAATACCGCATCGGCCTTCAACTCTCTGACCGGACGTATCTTCTCCATATCTGTTTGAAGTACTACCTTATCAACATAACGGATGGACTCAACTATGGCTATACGGTCCTGCTCATGAATAATAGGATACTTATGCTTACGCTGATAGCAAAGTTCGTCGGTAGTTACACCGACAATTAAAGTCTCACATTGCTCTTTGGCACGCCGAAGAATATTCAGATGCCCGATGTGAAACATATCAAAAACACCTGTCGTATAACCTATCTTATATTTCTTTTCCATGCAGTTTTTAGTAACAAATATGTTTAGGGAAGTTCCCTTTTACTTAATATATTCCGTATAATCTTTCTCTGTATCGAATATCAATGCATGAACCGCGGCACGTTGCTGCTCGGGCGATGGCAACTTCATATAATCGCCATAACGATATTGCAAATATTCCTTGATATACTCCGAGCCATATAGGGTTGTATCTTCAAATGGAATGTCAATGGGTAAGTCAAAGAATCTTTTATCGAAAAGTCCCGACCGGAACTTTGCCGGTGTAATCCAATAGCAAAACTTAAAGTTATCGGTCATATCATCATATTTATATATACGACGATAACACATTCTACTGATGAATTGACAAGGAAGAATCTTCAACAAATGAAGCATTATTGCTTGTCCACTGTTTTTGGGTTTCCAGTTACGTTGACTCAGAGCATATAAAGTAACAAATTTCGATTCATAATAGACCAATTTCTGTATAAATCTTGAATCGGGTACTTTATGCAGAATCATAATATCTACATATATTCCTTGGTGCAAATTCTTCCAATCCTTGAAATTATCTTCAATAAAGGTAGTTCCGTTCATCCGCACCTTGGCATATTCAAGATAGTCCTTCACCGTACGCCATTCCTGCAATACGAAATGAGGATTATTCTCTTGGGTCATGGCAACTTTGAACTTATCATACTCATGCGGAGTCATAAATATATCTAAGTCGTCATCCCACGGTATAAAACCGCCGTGACGTATTGCTCCGAGAGCAGTTCCACCCATAATATAATACACAATGCCATTGTTGCGACATATAGCATCGATATACTTCATTATTTCCAATATCTTGTCTTGGACTTCACGAACCGATTTTTTCTGCTCCATATCTTACAGATACTTTGTGATAACATTGAATCGGAATAAAAATTTCTTCATTCCCGGAATTAAGAATAATATCTTAGCAACACAACGTATAGCCCTAAATATGAATCTCCTACACACCGACTTAAAAGCACTCCGATTGTAGCGGTGCGTATGGGCACTTACGATATACGACTCCTGTGGATGTGATATTATCTCTGCTGCAACATTCATCACATCGCCCAATACAATGTACTTATCATCGTCTTGTAAATTTTCAACTTCAATGGGGTCTTTTACAATCTTATAACTCATACCGAAGTCCGAGATATATGTATATTCCCGATTGATTTTTCTCATAAAGTCCACCATTATATCGGCTTGATCGGGATATAAGTTCTGCACTAAATCGCTCCTAAAAAAGTCTCTATTTGCAAAATCGGAAACCGGATTACCATGCTGACATACCGTTGTAACATCAAACCCCAAACGACTAAATTTATCAAGATTCTCTTTGTAAATAGCCATAGCAGCTTGCCAATCGCCCTTGGCACCATCCATTACATCGTGATGATAGGATACCTCATGTCCCAATTGCTGTATTTGAGAAAATATCGAATAATTCTCTTCATTCATCAAATAGGACTGCACATAGTAACTTGCACGATGTCCATACTTATGCTCTATTCGGGCAAAGTCCAATGCTTTGGACGGTAACGATTCCACGTCATGTTTGAGCGTAACGAATCGTTTCTCACAAGAATTGCCCTTAATAGCATCTTGCAATACACTCGCCGACGTTACGCTTCTCAGCCCACTGTCCGATAGAGCCTTACAGAAATCTTCCCACTCAGAATATATAAATTTCATAATCCATCCTATTACTTCAACTATTCCATGCGGCAAATAATTGCTTACATACTTTTTCTACACTATTTTAATAAACAATGCCAATTTTCTTATTGTACCCAATATTCTCGTTATATAAAAAACGAAATTATATGAATGTATGTTACTAAAATATACTTTTGAATAAGCCCATATTAAACTCGCTGTGTTAGATACCACTTTACGAAAGCCTTGATTTGTAAATGAAAACACCGCACTTCCTTCTCTGTAACGCCTAAAATAAACTGCGTGCATTGATGTAAACTTTACATTACGAAAGTTTTCTGAAATTTCAAACATGAATAAAGTATCTTCACCGTTCTTAAAATTAACATCAAAACGATGATGACCTATGCAGTGTCTGGGTATCAGTTTCATACATGGTCCTGAGAAAAATTTCCTAGCATAAATATAGCTTTGCTTGCCATAGGAAGCACGTGCATTATACTGATCGGTCATCGAATAAGACATTTGCACTGAGTCGCCATCTTTAAATGCATAAGGATAACATATAGCTATTGTGTCATCAGATGAATTACTATACAATTCTTCTAAATATTCTTTCGACACATAGTCATCATCATCAATAAATGTTATATAATCACCTTGTGCTACATCCAACCCTATATTACGAGCTTTTGATACACCACTCTCGTCTGATTGTATAAGGACAACATTATAATCATCTAAATTAGCATAAATATAAGATTGGAGCTGAGACTTATATGGCTCACAACAACCATTCAACACAATGATAATTTCAAACTCATGTTTATTATAGGTTTGATTCTTCAATGACTCCAAACAGTCCTCTATATACTTTTGAGGTTTATATGTAGGAATAATGACAGATATATTCATAGGTTATTAATTATTCAGAATAGAAATCCAAATACTCTTTGGATACGTTTTTAATATCAAACTTAGCAAATGATTCAAATGCAGCTCTTCGCAAAGCCTCAATTTGCTTAGAACTTAACTCTAAATAACGCTTCATCGCATTGTAATAATCATCTTCATTACTACTTGCCGATAATAACCCATTTACACCATCTTCTATTATATTCTTAATTCCACCTACGGGAGTGCAGATAGAAATACATCCTATTGAAAAAGCTTCAAGCAATGTTATAGGAAGACCTTCCCATAGAGACGGCAAACACATAGCATCAGCATCAGCCATGTAATCAATTACATTGGATTTCTCTCCAATATAATGTATTCGTTCTGAGAAATATGTACTAATAGATTTATATATAGACATATCTTGACAACCACCTGCAATAACGAGAACAATATCATGACCTTCATCAATCAAACGTCTGAAAACTTTACACAAAACAAATTGATTCTTGGGTTTTGAAATACGCCCGGCATGAAGAAATACTTTTGTCGCTTTATTAATTTTATATTGAGATAATATATTGGGGGTAGATATTAAAGGCTTAGGAACACCATTATAGATTAATTTACTTTTACTGTTATATAACTTCTTAAAAGATAATTGAGAGTCAGGAGATATTGTAATAGCTTTTATCCACCCTCTTCTAAAACAAAATCTCTTTAACCATAAAATCTTTCTATCCCAATAGCTACATTCCATAAAAGCATCGGAATGCACTGTATAAAAAAATTTTATACGCTTATGAAATAACAAAATTGCTAAAAAGTAGTAATAGAAAGAACCATGTATATGAACAACATCATATTTATTTTTACTTATTAACGCTACAATTTTAAATATCTCCTTTAAAGAAAATCCCTGTTTCGTCTTATTTAATGATAAACATTGTACCCGAGTATCTATTTTGTTCTGAAAAACGTCCGTATTTTGAGGCTTAAATATAGTGCATACGACTACATTATTTGTCTTCACCATCTCATTCGCAAGACCACATATCATAGCTTCTATACCACCGCCTTGCAGACTCGTATGTATATGTAATATATTCACTATTTTTTAATTTAATGAGTTGTGACAGATTTTCACCTATTACGGAATAGTTTCGTGTGCTACTATAAGTTACATTGTTATGATTTTTGCTCAGAGTAGATTTTTGATTTTAGCCGAAAGAGCATACCAATCTATGTGATTGAGGTAAAAACTGAAAGATACCAAGAAAAAAATAAAGCAAAAAAGAAAAATATTTCCGATAATAAATGAATTATTAATCTGCGGAATTTATAGAAGTTCTCTTTTATAACTCCGAGAGTAATATACTTCGGAATGAGTGGCTACAAGTATAAAAAATGAAATCAACCACAGATGCGTATAGAAAACATAAAAAAACTGATCAACAAACCAGAAAACACCAAATATAGCAAAAAACAAATAACTCTTATCTTTTGCTTTCCTCCAACGTTTGTATTGCGTCCAGATAAAAGATAATACCATATATAAGTATATCAAAAAACCAACCAATCCACAGTTTACCATTAATTCAAGAAAGGTATTATGGGTAAAGTGACCGGTAGATATAAATTGAGATGAGTTGCCGGGTCCATATCCCAAAGCAGGTTCGGATTTGAAGAGTTCCAATGACTCTTTAATTATCGTATAACGGACATCGTCTTTAAATTCTATTTCAGAACGTTTCTTTAACAAACTATCATTAAAGATAGTTTCACCATAGTCAGTATACAGAGAATAAAGGAATAGACAACTTACAACAACAATAAGTATCGGGAAAAATCGGTGAGTTCTATTTCCTATGAAATATCGATGGAATATAAGACATACATATAAAGGAACTTGTATAAGCAGTACTTGACGAGAAGCTGTATAGATAGCTGTTATAAAACTCAATACTATTGTTGCCCAGAATAAAATTCTAAATATAAATCTCAATTTCTGCGGTGCATACTCACCTAATGCATATATACTAATCGTTACAAAAAACGTATAGTATGCCAAGGTATTAGCATTGAGATTTTCATCATTTAATCTATCAGTTCCTAAAATTGCATCTTTCATAATATTGTCATGAGCATAATTCCACGCAAATAGCAATAATAAACAATATACTAAATATAATGGAGTTATATTTACAGGTTTGGATGCCAACGATGCCACTGTAAAACAAAGTATAAAACAGCCCAATATTTGCTTCATTTCTCTATTAGCCAAATCGGGATAGTAAGCAAATGGATAACAAACCGCAACCCAGATATATAAAAATATCAGCAACTTTATATACCTATTATTTTTAATGGGATTATTTGATACAAAACAACAAAGCATTGCAATAGGTAATGCTCCGTACAATGCATATGTATTCATAGCATCATCCAAAGAAAATACTGCTGCAAAAAACAAGCATAGCAAACTTATGCCGTCTAAAATAGTTTTTTTATCAACCATCAACTTAATAACAAATTTATTATCAATTATAATAGAGTCGCGAAACAAATACCGCAAATTGCACATTGAAGCAGGATAACCAATAGAAACACTGCGTAGCAAGTGGCACTCTATCACAATATTTTATATTTGCTTTTTTATACAATTTAATTATCTGATCTATATTAGTTTTATTTCGAGAATACACAACCATATTGAAAACAAGATTCAATATGGTGTTATCCACTTGATGAACAAATTCGGGATGTGCCATTTTTTCTATGTACAACACATGGCAAGTTCGCAACACATCATCCTCCCTTGAAGTATGTGTAGCACTATTCTCATTCAAGCGATAATAATAAAGGACAGATGGTATAATAGAAATTCTATTAGAATTTTTTATAACATTCAGTATAAATAACTGATCTTCTGCCAATTTAATCGTTTCGTTAAATCTTATGTTATTATCCAATAGAGTCGAAAGTTTTATAAAACTTCCACCAGCTGAAACATTATGCATAACACTAAAAAAATCAGAAGAATTATACACATGAATATCAGGAGGTAATGCATTGTTTATTGACCTATCATAGGTTCGCGATAAAGAAAATTGAAGGAGATCTAATTTTTTTATTTCCATAATAGAAACACATTGCTCCAAACAATCAGGAAATAGCATATCATCGGCATCAAGAAACGTAATCCACTCACCCGATGCTTGCGATATGGCGATATTTCGAGCTGCACTAACACCTCCATTTGACTTTTTTATAAGTATTATGCGATGGTCTTGTTCTGCATATTTATTACATATCTTAGCACTATTATCAGTACTACCATCATCTACTATGATAACCTCGAAATCTTGAAACGTCTGATTTAAAATACTATCAAGGCACTGAACTATATAGTTCTCAGCATTGTATACAGGAACAATAATACTTACACGAGGCATTACAGAGATTTTTTTATTGTATTCAATATCAAAGTTTTCTCTTCGGTATTAGAACTAAATTTATAGAACAATGGTATATATAATATTATAAATACAGTTATTGCAATAATAAGTCGAGACCATGTATCAATATTTATATTACTGCATATATAAGATGCGACCAGACACAATATCGATGGCATTATTGACATTTTAACAATTTCTTTCCAAAAGCGAATTATTGCAAGACCTTGAGTTTTATAATAATATATATTCATTATCAACCCATTACAAACAAACAAGGTGACAGATACTGCTATCGAACATCCCATAATTCCATACTTTTTACCCCCTAAATACTGTAATATAAAACTTATTATAGCAACCGTGATATATAACAAAGAACGAAACTTCAATTGATTACGGGCTTGAAGAATAGATATACCTATATTTTGAATAAGGTCGGGTAAAAAGCCTATAAAAAACAGAACTGTAATAATATAAGCTTCCATATAATCGCCCCCTGCCCAAAGATTAATGAAACTTTTACCAAAAGTAATAAAACCAAATAATATAATACTTAGAACGGTGTATTGTATGCGACCTGTACGTATGAAAAGATCTGATATTTCGTTTTTATCATCACTTCGAGCTACCATAGCTGTAACTTTGGGCAAAAACACTCCACTGATAGCTGTTGAAAAACTCATAAACATTTGAGCCAAATGTACGGCAATTGCATAGACCGCAACTGATGCAGTACCCACTACAAGACCAAGAATAAATTGACCAGAACTCCAATATACTCGATCAAGTATTATATTCAGAAATATCCAAAATGAATATATGGCAACCTCCTTGAAAAATTTCCATTCAAAACGACGAAAGATTATCTTTATATGTAACCGATATTTACAGTAAATAAAATTGATAATAAGTGTGGCTAAATTAAATATAGTTTGCACTACTACCATTGCAACAGCTTTATATCCCATTGACAATAAGCAGATCATCACAATGGTATTGAGTATTATGCGAATTATATTGACACTCTTGGCAAAAACAAAGTTTTCATATGCTGTAATAATAGAACTAAATATACTGAATGGGAAAGTTACAGCCACGTTGAATATCATTAAGAGCATCATTATACGAGCTCTATCCAGTTCATATATGGACATCGTGTTGCCAAATAAGTTATTGACATTGTTGTATAGTACCAATCCGGCAACAAACGCAATAATACCAATAATGATATATAGAATAAAAAACATTCCAAACATTTCATACTGCTCGGTTTGCTTTCCTTCTGCCCGAAATTTGGCTGTATAACGTATCACAGCATTTCCAAATCCGAGGTCTAAGATAGTAAGGTAAGATATTACTGATGCAACAAGTGAATATAATCCATACTCACTCTGTCCCATAGTACGCAACATATATGGAGTATATATCAACCCCATCAATATGTTAAGAATTATAATTACATAATTAAGAACTACACCAGCCTTGAGTTGATTCATATATGGAATATTTACTACACCATTAGGAAAATGCAAGCGATGAAAATAGTATCATATCATTCATAATTTGCCAAGTATATGTCTTAATCAATCGCGGCGGAAGATGTCGCGAGTATATACTTTGTCGATGACATCGTCAAGACAGGTGTCGTAACGATTGGCTATGATGGCTTGTGAACGCTGCTTGAAGGTTGCCAAGTCGTTGACTATTTCACTGCCAAAGAACATGGCTCCATCGTCGAGTGTTGGCTCGTAAATGATTACTTTTGCTCCCTTTGCTTTGATGCGTTTCATCACGCCTTGTATGGCACTCTGGCGAAAGTTGTCGGAGTTGGATTTCATCGTTAGACGGTATACTCCGATGGTTATTTCTTGTTCGCGAGTAGCATCCCATGCACTTGACCCGGTGTAGTATCCTGCCTTGGCGAGTACTTGGTCGGCAATGAAGTCTTTGCGAGTGCGGTTGCTCTCAACAATGGCTGTCATCATGTTTTGTGGCACATCGTTGTAGTTGGCAAGCAGTTGCTTGGTGTCCTTGGGCAGGCAGTAGCCTCCGTAACCGAATGAGGGGTTGTTATAGTGTGTTCCTATGCGGGGGTCTAAGCCTATACCGGTAATGATGGCTTGCGTGTCGAGACCTTTCATCTCGGCATAGGTATCGAGTTCGTTGAAATAACTTACTCGCAATGCGAGATAGGTGTTGGCAAACAGCTTGACGGCCTCGGCTTCTTTCAACCCCATATACAGTATATCGATATTCTCTTTGATAGCTCCTTCCTGCAATAGTTGTGCAAAGGTGTGTGCTGCTTTTTCGAGTTGGTCAATGTCGGCAATGGCTGCAATAGCCCTGTTTTCCTCATCGTAGTTGGCTATATACTTGGGTATTCCCACAATGATGCGAGAGGGATAGAGATTGTCGTAAAGAGCCTTGCTTTCGCGAAGAAACTCGGGAGAGAACAGCAGATTGAATTTTTTGTTTCTTAAATGCTCATCAACGCTAAATCGGTGTGCATACTTGACATAAAGCGAGCGACAATATCCCACCGGAATTGTACTTTTTATAACCATTACGGCATCGGGATTGATACTTAGCACGAGGTCTATCACTTGCTCGACGGTCGATGTATCGAAGAAGTTCTTCTGACTGTCGTAGTTGGTGGGGGCGGCTATAATTACAAAGTCGGCATCCCTATATGCCTCTTGTGTATCGAGTGTAGCCCGTAGGTTTAAGTTTTTCTCGGCAAGATACTTCTCGATATATTCATCTTGAATGGGCGACTTGTTGTTATTGATAATTTCGACCTTCTCGGGAATAACATCCACAGCTACCACCTCATTGTGCTGAGCTAACAAGGTAGCGATAGATAATCCCACATATCCTGTTCCTGCAACTGCTATTTTCATCGTGCTATTATATTAAGGTTTCCTAAGTGGATTATGATGATAGAGACAATACAGGAGAGTGGATTTTTGATCCATCCGTTGCTCTATCTATCATGTACATTTTCAGTTTATCTTATAAGTTATTTCGATGATTGGATGACTTCGATATATTGAGGTTCTATTTCGGCAGTGGCAACAGCTATGCCATCAACTTGCACGACTACACGTCGTGAACGCACGCCTTTCACCTTTAAGAAGAGACCCTCCACTCCATCAAACATACCGCCTATCACTCGCACAGGTGTACCTTTCGATAGGTTAATCTCTTGGGGAGTGAGAAATATCAGTTGTTCATTACGAGTATCACACACGGCAATAAATTGTTTCATCTGATAATCGGGTACTACAATAGGTACGTTGCGACCATTGACTACGCGGGTGCGATATTGCAGATAATGTACGCCTGTCTTAATTTCTTGCAGATGAGTACGAGTTGTGCGGGCAAAGAGCAGATTGCTTACAACCGGCATTAGTTTCCTCACCTTTTTACCTTTTTTGTCAGTAACTATCTTGTGCTGCATGGGCAGATAGTTCTCTACCCCTTGCTCATCAAGGAGTGCTTTGGCTTTCAGTTCATTACGATACGGAGCACTCAGTGCGAACCATTCGATCGGCTCTTCGCTATTTTTCACACACATGACAAGCACTTCATTAGTTTACATTCACAAAAAAGCAATACAATGGCTCCTCAAAGTCAACGTAAAACGCTAATCTTTAAGCAAATAGAATATTTCCCATCTACAAGCAAGTTTATTTCCATCGAAGGATAACATTACTTATGAAGTACAAAGATAGATAAAAATAATGTAACATTATAACAAACTCACACATCAATGTTCATTGATTTTAGAAATATTTATATATTTAATCGTAATAAGAGCATCATGGTAATGATAATTTTTAATACATGGTTGCAGTGGATTATGTTAAGTAAACATCCATCAACTTCATTGTTGCGATTTTGATTCTTTTTTTTGAAAAGATTTTTGTTTCAGATGCACGAGTATAACGTGCTATATGATTGACATCAAGAAGGAAAGAGAACTAAAAAACATATAGTAAGCAAAATGGATGATTCCGATAATCAACGAATGATTTATCTGAGTCATTTATATAGATTCACTTAATGATAGCATGAGATAAGATTCGGGATTGTGTAGGTTTAATAAAAAATCACTAAAATTAGTGATTGTGCATATTTAATTTTTACGGTAACTTTGTCGGAAATTTTTCAAACAAAAAAAGATATGTTTATCAATACACGCAAACTACTCACTGCGAGCCTACTGGCTTGTGTCACAGTGCTGTCGATAGCACAAGAGCCTATACAAGAGAATACCATCGACTCAATAGGAATACGGTCATACCGGCTCGATGAAGTCACAGTAATAAGTAATCCCAAAGTAGAATCGGAACTATTTGAGATGCCGGGTTCGATAACACTACTGAGCGAACGCAATTTAGAACAGATGAATATCATCTCCATCAAGGACATTTCATCGATAGTGAGCAATGTATTTATACCCGATTACGGTTCCAACCTCATCACATCGGCTTATATTCGTGGTATAGGTTCACGCATCAACTCACCTGCTGTTGGACTCAGCATCAATAACATGCCCATACTTGACAAGAGTGCTTATGACATAGACTTGATAGATGTGGCACGCATTGAAGTACTGCGAGGTCCCCAAGGAACATTATATGGTCGCAACACCATGGCCGGACTCATCAACATCTACACACACTCACCTTTCGAACGACAAGGATATCGAGTACGCTTAGGATATGGAAATTATTCAACAATAGATGCATCGTTTGACTCATCATGGAAACTCGCCGAGAATTTAGCTCTCACAGCAGCTATCAGTTATGACAGCCACAAAGGCTATCATAAAAATCTCTACACAAACGATTATTGTGGCAATGAGTACTCAATAAATGGTCGGATTCAACTTGACTGGAAGTCATCTCAACGCATTAAATGGAGCTTATCGGCAAGTATCGATAATGGTGATCAATCGGGTTATCCTTATGCCTCATTCGATACCAATAGTGGTAAGATTGGCGACATTAATTACAATTCACCAGCCGGATATAAACGCACAATTCTTACCACCGGGTTGCAGATGGAATATCGTCACGACAACTTCTTACTCACGTCTACAACAAGCTATCAATATCTCAATGACGAGATGAATATGGACCAAGATTTTACGCCACTCAGTATATTTACACTCGCTCAGAAACAACGCTCACATGCCATTACGCAAGAAGTTGTCTTACGCGGTCACGAAAATGAGCATTGGGGCTGGACAGCCGGTGTTTTTGGTTCGTACCAAGACTTACGGGTAGATGCACCGGTCGAGTTCCTTAGTGATGGTATTGATTACCTGATAGAAGGAACAAGCAACGCAGCCATGGCTGCTGCCAAGTTGCAAAATCCGAAGATGCCCGATATAAACATCGATATCAATAACACCAATCTGACAATTAATGGTGATTATTACACTCCCACCTACTCTATTGCAGCGTTCGGACAAATGGAAGCCAAGCGGATTTTCGACTCCAACTTTTCATTTGCCTTAGGAGCAAGACTTGAATATGAGCATAATGCCCTCCGTCACAATACTGCCACAGAAGAGAATATGACCGGTACAGCCACAATAGCTATGGGTCCTATGACTATACCCGTTCCTTTTACAACAACACCCAACATCGATGGCTACATACATCAAGGCAACATTGAGTTACTGCCCAAGTATGAACTTAAATATATATTGAATAAAGACTTCATGGCATACGCATCAATAGCTCGTGGCTATCGTTCGGGAGGTTACAATTATCAAGCCTTCTCCAATCTTATACAATCGCAGATGCGAAACGGTATGATTACCTCTGTTGGTGAAAATGCAACCGACATTATACGAGGAATGATGGGTGACAGTCCCATGGCACAAGGAATCATAGCTCAGATGAATGGCATTTTTTCGGGACACGTCAGTGATGACAATATGAATAATATTGAAGATGCCATTGCCTACAAGCCCGAGTATAGCTGGAATTATGAGATAGGCATGCGAGGCAATGCATGGAACAATCGCATCAATACCGAATTGTCACTCTTCTACATAGATTGTTACAATCAACAATTGTCGACCGTTAGCGGTTATGGTCGCGTCACCCGCAACTCAGGACGCACCGAAAGTTATGGTCTTGAAGCAGCATTTAACATCATGCCCATCAATAATCTGCGTCTTTCGGCCTCCTACGGTTACACACATGCCACATTCAAGAACTACGAGATAGGTACTCCCGGCGAGAAAGGTTATATTAATTACACAGGCAATCATGTTCCATTTGCACCGGCACACTCTTTTATGGTAAGCGGTGCATATACATGGGAGCTTGCTAAGGAACAATCCATTACCCTATCGGCTCAGTGCAATGGTAATGGCGACATCTACTGGACTGAGGTCAATAATGCCAGCCAGTCTTTCTATGCACTACTCAATGCCAATCTCTCTTACAAGTGGAAATGGTTAGAAATAAATCTGTGGGGTAAAAATCTCACCAACACACAATACAACACATTCTACTTTGAGACGACCAATGCCCAGAATCTTGCACAACCCAATGCATTTGTTCAACAAGGTCGCCCCATCACATTCGGTGCCAATCTAACTCTTTCTTTCTAAGAATCGAATCATGTAACTTGATAAATATCCCTTTGTATTTATCAAGATAAAAATAAAACCCGCGGACATTTATCGCTCCGCGGGTTTTACGTTGTTATGAAGAACAATTTTTATTTTATTCTATTCTATTTTATTTACTTCAAATTTTACTTTCTTAGTCTTTACAACAGCATTATTGCTATTGACAAGTTGCAACTCCAACCATGTATCCGGCTCAATGGCTACAAAGGTATTGACAATTGTCCATGAATTTTTCACTTTATCACACACTGAATCGAACCATTGTTTAGCCTCTTTCTCAGTGCGTAACTTTTCACTACCGTCTACGCCCTCAATCATAGGATCGGTCAAGGCAACTCCTACACAAGTTTGCAGCAAATAATTCTCCTTGAAAGCGTCACTCATTTCGCCAACACTGATACCATAAAAATCTTCCGTATCATCTTCGCAAGCTGTAAAGGCTGTCATACACAACAATGCACATAACATCCATGCAAAATTCTTAATGTTTTTCATATCACTCTCTTTTTAAGGTTAAAGTATTTGAGGCAAATATATGATATTAAATATTAGCAAACAAATCGTCGAGAATATACGCAATAAAATTTTGATATATTTAACAAACACACCCTATCTTCTATAAAAACAAAAAAGAGTCGCACCCATTGGCACGACTCTCAGTCCTGTTATATAATCAAACAAGTTATTATATCGAAAGACGGCGAAGCGTATTGAGCAGTTCGCGATTGATCGGTTTGTCAAACTTAATAGCTCTGCTAAACGGCACATACACAATTTCGTCGTTACGAATACCCACCATCACATTGCGTTGTCCGTCGAGCAGTGCATCTATGGCAGCTGCACCTAACCGACTGGCAAGGATGCGATCTTGTGCCGAAGGAGATCCTCCGCGTTGAATGTGTCCGAGAATTGTTACACGCACGTCGTATTGAGGATATTCATTCTTGACACGCTCGGCAAGTTGCATGGCTCCTCCTGTGTGCGGACTCTCGGCAACCAATACGATACTACTGTTTTTCGACTTGCGGAAACCATTTTCAACAAGTTCTTTCAGCTGGTCAATCTCAGTTGAGATTTCGGGGATGATAGCAGCTTCGCAGCCGGTGGCAAGAGCCCCATTTAGAGCCAGAAAGCCGGCATCACGTCCCATCACTTCGATAAAGAAAAGTCGCTCGTGCGATGAAGCAGTATCACGTATTTTATCGACAGCCTCCATGATGGTATTGAGTGCTGTATCGTAACCAATAGTCAAGTCAGTACCATAAAGGTCGTTATCGATGGTTCCCGGCAGACCTATAATAGGATAGTCATATTCTTGTGCAAAGATGCGGGCACCGGTCAACGAGCCATCGCCTCCTATTACAACAAGAGCATCAATACCTTCGCGTTGCAATGTCTCATAAGCCTGACGGCGACCCTCGGCTGTTTGAAACTCTTGACAACGGGCAGTTTTTAAGATTGTTCCTCCTTGCTGTATAATATTACTTACATTCTCGGTCTTGAAAGGCTTGATTTCGCCGGTAATAAGACCACGATAACCACGATAAATGCCTTTAACTTCAAATCCGTTGAAGATTGCAGCACGAGTCACCGCACGAATGGCGGCATTCATTCCGGGAGCATCGCCTCCCGAGGTAAGGATACCTATACAATTGATTGCACCCATAATAATACTAATTTTATCAAGGGGAAGCCCCCTTATTTATAATATGAAAGCATAATCGGGCTATATAGTCCGTCATCGAGTGACAAAGATAACAAAAGTGTTTCGGACAGTAAAAGGGTGGATATTTTTTTAGTTATTTATAACTATGCAAACGATGGCGGAAGGGATAAAAGAAGTTTTTTGGTTTGTGTGGCCTCAATTATTAAGAATTATTTTGTATCTTCGCAAGATAGTATGGGCATGGAGCAAGTACATATTATAGAATTGACTACAAAGCACGACCGTCGCGGTAATCTTTCGATAATAGAGAGTGGAACAACACTACCCTTCGAGATAGCACGCACCTACTGGATATATGATGTACCGGGAGGAGCACACCGCACAGGTCATGCCTTCCGCACGCAACATGAGTTTATCGTAGCTCTCTCGGGAAGTTTCGATGTCATACTCGATGATGGGAATGAGCGTCGCAGATTTCATCTGTGCCGTTCACATCACGGATTGTACATTCCCAACATGATGTGGCGTGAATTGGATAACTTCTCAACCGGATCGGTGGCGATGGTATTGAGTTCGACACTATACGATGCTATCGACTATATTGAGGACTATGCACTATACAAGAAAGAGCTAAACAGGGATGAATGACAACAGCCTACATACGATAAATGACTGCCAAGTGGTAAACTTACCCAAGCACACTCGCATCAATGGCAACTTGACAGTGGTGGAGAATGGTATTTCCATACCATTCGATGTCAAGAGAGTTTACTACTTGTATGATATTCCATCGGGGGAAGCTCGAGGGGGACATGCTCATCGCCTTTTGCAACAGTTTATTATTGCTGTAAGTGGTAGCTTCGATGTTGTGATTGACGATGGCTACAATCGCCGAACGGTAACACTCAATCGTCCATATATGGGGCTGCATATACGCTCGGGCATATGGCGTGAACTTAATAACTTTTCGTCGGGAGCGGTATGCTTAGTATTGGCATCGGAACATTATGACGAAGAAGATTATATACGCGATTATAATGAATTTGTAGAATACATTAGAAACATATAAGCAATGGAACACTACGAACTATTGTCACTGCAACGCCTTAATGCTCCTTACGCACAAGACATCAAAGATGCCATATCACGCGTTATCGACTCGGGTTGGTATCTTCGAGGTCAAGAGACTGAACGTTTTGAGAATGAGATGAGTGCATATCTACAAGTGGGACATGTTGTAGGTGTAGCCAATGGTCTTGATGCTTTACGACTCATCTTCAAGGCATATATCGAAATGGGGCAACTACAACATGGTGACGAAGTTATAGTTCCTGCCAACACATTTATAGCATCGGTATTGGCCATAACCGATTGCGGACTTATCCCACGGCTTATTGACCCCGACGCAACAACTCACAACTTAGACTTCACGCTTGCCGAGCAGTCCATCACACCTCACACGCGAGCCATTCTTTTGGTACATCTCTATGGTCAAGCCTGTTGGGACAACGACTTTATCGAACGCTGTCGCAAGAGAGGGCTACTCATCATTGAGGACAATGCCCAAGCCTTAGGTGCCAAGATTCCCGATGGACGATATACCGGCACACTGGGCGATGCAGCTGCTACAAGTTTCTATCCGGGTAAAAACTTGGGAGCTATGGGCGACGCCGGCATGGTAACAACACACAACGAGCAACTTGCCATGATGGTAAGAGCCTTGGGTAATTATGGAGGTCACAAGCGATATGTCTATAACCATCAAGGATTGAATAGTCGTATCGATGAGATGCAAGCAGCTGTATTGCGAGTGAAATTACCCGGATTGCATGACGCTAACGAACGAAGAAGCGAATTGGCCGAACTCTACACCTCGGGGATAAACAACCCTTTTATCACAACACCGACACTACCACAAGAGAGGCAATCGCATGTGTGGCATCAATATGTCATACGCACACCCCATCGTGAGGCATTCATGCAATATATGTCGGACAACGGCATAGAGACCGGCATACACTACCCTATTCCTCCACACAAACAGGGAGCGTACCTTAGCTATTGCGACACATCATTACCCATCACCGAGCAGCTCGCTCGTGAGGTAGTTAGCATCCCCATTGCCCCCTATCTGAGCGATGATGATGTACATTATATCATTACTGTAATAAACCGATTTGAATATAAATAACCATAACATCATAACAAATTATGAAAACTCCACAAGAACTAATCGACGAACTCATACGTCTGGCATTTAACGAAGATATAGGCGATGGCGACCACACCACCTTGTGTTGTATACCCGACAATGAGATGGGCAAACAAAAATTACTCATCAAGGAAGAAGGTGTATTGGCCGGAGTCGAAATGGCTCGACGTGTCATTAACTACTTTGACCCACAATTAAAAATTACAACCTACATCGAAGATGGCACTGAGGTTAAGCCCGGTGATGTAGCATTTGTTGTAGAAGGACGTGTACAATCGCTATTGCAAGTAGAACGCACCATGCTCAACATTATGCAACGTATGAGCGGAATTGCTACAACCACTCGTCGCTATGTAAGACTTCTCGAAGGAACAGGCACTCGCGTATTGGACACTCGCAAGACCACTCCCGGCATGCGTATGATAGAGAAAGAGGCTGTAAAAATAGGTGGCGGTGTAAACCACCGCATAGGCTTGTTTGACATGATTTTGCTCAAAGATAATCATGTCGACTTTGCAGGAGGTATTGAAAATGCCATTCTTCGTGCCAAGGAATATCTACGCAACAAAGGCAAAGAGTTGAAAATAGAGATTGAAGTTCGCAATATGGAAGAACTCAAAGAAGTATTGCGTGTGGGCGGAGTAGACCGCATCATGCTTGATAATTTCAGCACTGACCTCACCCGCGAAGCTGTCCGACTCATTGACCATCGCTACGAAACCGAGTCGTCGGGAGGTATCACCATTGACACTATACGCTCGTATGCCGAATGTGGTGTCGACTATGTATCGGTGGGAGCACTCACCCACTCGGTAAAAGGTCTTGACATGAGTTTCAAGGCTTGCTGACAACCTCACACGACATCTCTTCTTGTGAAGAGAATACGACATAAAGAACAGCACCCATGAAATTCAAGTCGAACTTCATGGGTGCTGTTCTTATACAACGGTACGACCCATTATACCTTACATATTCTCTTCGAGTTCTTGCAAGATACCCATGATTTCTTGTCGTATATCTTGTAAGCGTCGGATTATGTCACTCTTAGTCATCTCAGAGTGACGGCGACGACGTAGTATTTTCTTTGCTCCTTCAATAGTGTGTCCTTCATCCTTCACCAACCGATGTATGAGTTTCAACTCTTCAATATCGGAAATGTGGTATTTGCGAGTTCCTCCTTGACTCTTACGAGGGTTAATAGTAGGAAGTTCTTTCTCCCAATATCGCAAAGTCGATGTGGGAATGCCTAACATTTGAGAAACCTCACCTATGGAATAAAATGTTTTCTCTTTATCATTGTTGGTATTGTTGCTCATGACTGCGGCATTTAAAGGTTTCCTACTTCTTGTATCAAGCGATCATATTCTTCGGGCGATAGGTCGAGAAAGAAATAGTTGATGGGGTCGACGTTACGACCACGAAATATAACCTCGTAGTGAAGGTGAGGTCCAGTACTTTTTCCCGAGCTACCCACTTGCCCTATTTTTACGCCTCGTTTGAGAGATTGTCCTTTCTGCACTTCTATTTTGTGCAAGTGTGCATAACGTGTTACATATCCATAACCATGATCTACTTCAATGGTGCGTCCATATCCTTGTTTCCAACCGGTAAAGGTTACAGTTGCATCACCGGTAAGATAAACAGGCACACCCGTATTGGCCGACAAGTCAAGTCCATCATGATAAGTACGCAGACCGCTTATGGGGTCAATACGCCATCCAAAGCCCGAACCTATGCGTCGTACATCCTTTTGAGCAACAGGCTGAATGGCAGGGATGTGTTGCAGACGGTCTTCCTGTTGATGTGCAAGGTCAACAAGTTCGTTGAATGAATTGTCTTGCACATATAGGTTGCGTGACAAGCGGTCAACATCGCGAGTAACCGATGCAACAAGTTGTCCGTTCGACATTTGTAGCAACTCGGCATATCGTGCTGCATTATCGACACCTGCATTTCGCACTTTTCGACCTATCGGGTCAGCTTGCATTACCACCCTATACAGATTGTCATCTCGTTGTTGCAAGTCTTCGAGTACAATCATGGCATCGTCAACTCGGTGTTGCAATAGTGCATACTGAGTCTTTAATCGTTCGTTCTCGCGTTTGAGCAACTCATCTTGTGGTGAACCGAAGAAAAAGAACACCAATAGGATAAGTACCGTACATAGAACTATACACGAAGTAACAACCCAGATGGTGGTGCGTAGACGAGAGCCTAATATTGGCACAGGCTCGTACTCACCAGTCTGATTATTAAATATATAGTACTTCTTTTGGCTCACTATTTGTTTTATTTGTAAAGGTATGAAATATCTTTAACAACAAAAAAATGAATTAAAGTAGTCACTTTTTTGTCAAAGAATTGCTGCAAAATTAATATTTTGGGTTATTTTTGCAAACTGTTTTCAATAATATTAATTGTATCACACTATATTTTATATTGTGATGCGGTAAAAATGAAGTAAAAACCAATAAAATAAAACCGAAAAATATGCTTACTGCAAAAGAAATCAGAGAATCATTCAAAGTTTTCTTCCGCTCCAAAGAGCATCAGATTGTACCATCGGCACCGATGGTAATCAAAGATGACCCGACATTGATGTTTACCAATGCCGGTATGAATCAGTTTAAGGATATAATTCTGGGCAATGTAGCAGTTAAATATCCTCGTGTTGCCGACTCTCAAAAGTGCCTTCGCGTGAGTGGCAAGCACAACGACCTCGAGGAGGTGGGACATGATACATATCACCACACCATGTTCGAGATGTTGGGCAACTGGTCGTTTGGCGACTATTTTAAAAAAGAGGCTATCGACTGGGCATGGGAGTATCTTGTAGATGTACTTAAATTGTCGCCCGACCGCTTGTATGCAACCGTATTTGAAGGATATGAGCCAGAAGGTCTTGAACGAGACAATGAGGCTGCCGGATACTGGGAAAAACACTTACCAGCCGACCACATTATCAACGGAAATCGCAAAGACAACTTCTGGGAAATGGGCGACACCGGTCCATGCGGACCTTGCTCCGAGATACACATCGACCTGCGTAGTGACGAGGAACGAGCCTCGGTCGATGGTCGTTCGCTTGTGAACCAGAGCAATCCACAAGTAATAGAGATATGGAATCTTGTATTCATGCAATATAATCGCAAAGCCGATGGTTCATTGGAAGCACTTCCTGCCAAGGTAATAGATACGGGTATGGGATTTGAACGCTTGTGCATGGCTCTGCAAGGTAAGACATCAAACTATGACACCGATGTGTTCCAACCCATTATCACCGTTATCGGAGAGATGTGTGGCAAGCGTTACGGCGACAATGCCCAAGACGATGTGGCTATGCGTGTAATAGCCGACCACATACGCACCATAGCATTCTCGATAACCGATGGTCAATTACCATCGAATGCCAAAGCCGGATATGTGATACGTCGCATCCTGCGTCGTGCCGTTCGTTACGGTTACACATTCTTAGGACAACGTCAGGCCTTCATGTACCGCCTGATAGATATACTGATAGACACAATGGGGGATGCTTATCCTGAGTTGTCGACTCAACGCGACCTTATTGCCAAAGTTATCAAAGAAGAAGAGGATGCATTTTTGCGTACATTGGAGACAGGTATCCGCTTGTTAGATAAAGTAATGAGCGACACTGCTGCTGCTCAAAAAAGTGTAATCAGTGGTAAAGATGCCTTTACACTATACGACACTTACGGATTCCCTCTTGACCTCACTGAGCTAATCCTCAAAGAGCATGGCATGAGTGTAAACATCGAAGAGTTTGATGCCGAAATGCAACAACAGAAGAATAGAGCCCGCAATGCAGCAGCAATCGAAGCCGGAGACTGGGTGACAGTGCGTGAGGGTGAACCCGAGTTTGTAGGCTACGACTTGAATGAATGCGATGCCGAAATACTCCGTTACCGAAAGGTAAAACAGAAAAATCAAGAATATTATCAGATAGTACTCGACCGCACACCATTCTATGCCGAGATGGGTGGTCAGGTGGGTGATAGTGGAACACTGACTATGGGCGAAGAGGTAATCGTCATAGAGAATACCAAGCGTGAAAACAATCTTGCCGTACACATCAGCCGTCAACTGCCATCCGACCCCACAGCGACATTCCATGCACGCATTGATGAAGAAGCCCGCATTGCTACATCATGTAACCACTCGGCTACGCACTTGCTCCACGAGGCACTGCGTGAAGTGTTGGGAACACATGTCGAGCAGAAGGGTTCATATGTATCGCCCGATTCGTTACGATTTGACTTCTCTCACTTCCAGAAAGTCACTGACGAAGAGTTGAGACAAGTAGAACGCATTGCCAATGCCAAGGTACGCCAAGCCATGCCTCTCGACGAGCATCGCAACATGCCCATTGCCGATGCACGAGCTATGGGTGCTATGGCTCTCTTCGGTGAGAAATATGGTGACGAAGTGCGTGTTGTTCGATTCGGTTCATCGGTTGAGTTGTGCGGTGGTACTCATGTACGCAACACAGGCAACATAGGTATGATACGCATCATCAGCGAAAGTTCTATTGCTGCCGGAATACGTCGTATTGAGGCTATTACGGGTAGCAAAGTGGAGGAGATGATGAACGAAGTGGAGAACACTGTTAAGCAGATTCGTTCACTCTTTAACAACGCTGCCAACATTATACAGACAATCGAGAAGTCAATCTCAGAGAACAGTGACTTGCGTAATCAGGTAAATGAATTTACCAAAGAACGTACGCTTGCCATCAAAGAGATGCTCATCAAGAATGCCAAGGAGATAAATGGTATAATGCTACTCTCATATATTGGTCCTATGCTTCCCGAGGTAGCCAAGGACTTAGCATTCATGCTTCGTGGCGAGATTACCGAGAAGATGGCTTTTGTGGCAGCAACCAAGAAAGTCGGTGAAGAGAAACCATTGCTCACCGTTATGCTCAGTGATGATGTTGTGTCAGGCGGAAAGAATGCCTCACAGATAGTCCGTGAAGCGGCTCGTCTTATCCAAGGCGGTGGTGGTGGTCAGCCCCACTTTGCCCAAGCAGGAGGTAAAGATGCGGCTCGTCTCACCGAAGCATACGATAAATTGTGTGAATTGGTTGTATCATAAAACTGATACCGATAGACAATATAATGGCGACTCGAAATAAATACGGGTCGCCATTATTTTGTCTATTGGTATCAAAAGAAACGAGTTGGCTAATAGGCCAACTCGTCGACTGTATAGTTGAGAAAATCGTTCATAGGCTTTATGAGGAGTAACTTTTCGGCAGCTTGTTCGACCCAATGTGAGTGCGAAATAAAATCGTCAGGCTGTTTCCCCCACACTGTGTAGTCCTTGCGTTTAACCCACTGCACATGGTCGCCTTCGCGAGGAAAATCGCGAGGTACCATTTTCAATGTTTCACCTACGAATAGAGGATATTCCTTGATAAATGAGGATGCTTCGACTATCGACCGCCACTCATCGAGGTTGTCGTATATGGCATGTCGTAAAGCCTTGATAAGTCGTGGCTCGGGACACCAGATACCACCACTAACAGCAATATTGCCCGGCTCGATGTGCAGATAATATCCGGCACGCGGACTCTTCTTCCCGCCACGAGCCATATAAGCCGAGAAGTAGGTCTTATAAGGTGTCTTGTCGGGCGAAAAGCGAATGTCGCGATAGATGCGATATATACAATCCTTGGCTTGCACTCCTTGCAACTCGGGGTCGCGAGCCGCCAAGAGTGCTACAAGACGTTCCACATCGTTAATAAATGTGGCTCGAAGTACATCGTATCGCGACTTGTTCTCGTAAAACCATTCACGATAGTTGTGTCGACTTAACTCTGTCAAAAAACCGAGTAACTCACTCATCGTACTTTTTATTTCGCTTTATTACGCTTCTCTACATAACGAATAAATGCCTCATTAACGAGTTTATTACCCCCCGCAGTTGGATAGTTGCCTGTGAAGTACCAATCGCCGGGATGATCGGGTATGGCACGATGCATGCCTTCGACCGATTGATATACAATCTCGACAGGACATTCTATACCGTCGGTAAGCATTTGCGAAATCTTGCCCGAAATTTCTTCCATGGTGAATGGAGCATATATCTCTTGCACATGGTTGACAATCTCTTCCTTGGGTAAAGTTCGCTGAGCAATACACTTTTCATAGACTTCATCGATAAGTGATTTCATGCCACGATCTTTAAGCAACTCGACAGTTGCACGGAAGGCGATAAATTCGTCCATATTGGACATATCTATACCATAGAAATCGGGGTAAAGCACTTGCGGTGAGGAAGAAACAATTACTATCTTCTTGGGATGCAGACGGCTGAGTATTTTGAGGATACTTTGTTTGAGTGTAGTACCACGCACTATACTGTCGTCAATGACCACCAGATTGTCGATATAAGGTGTTATTGTACCGTATGTTATGTCATAAACATGAGCTGCAAGGTCATTGCGAGTATTGGTCTCGGAGATGAATGTACGCAACTTGATGTCTTTGATGGCAACTTTCTCGGTGCGAACATGCATTTTGAGGATGCGGTACAACTCGTCTTCCGAGAGGGTGCGACGACCATCCTTGATAAGTTTGATTTTCTGAGCAATGAGATGCTCGGTCATACCTTCTACCATGCCATAGTATGCAACCTCGGAGGTGTTAGGGATGAACGAAAATACAGTGTGTTGCAAGTCGTAGTCGATGCTTTTGAGAATGGAATCGGTAAGTTGCTTGCCGAGCATTTTACGTTCGTTGTATATATCGCGGTCACTACCACGCGAGAAATAAATACGCTCGAACGAGCAGGCTTCGTTTTTAAGGGGTTCGAGTATCTGTTCGAAAGTTACCTCACCATTCTTGTTGATAATGATGGACTCACCGGGACTTAACTCATATACATCCTCAACGGGGATGTTCATGGCAGTCTGTATAACGGGTCGCTCAGAAGCTACAACAACAATTTCGTCATTACGATAATAGAAAGCAGGGCGTATACCATGTGGGTCACGAACGGCAAACATATCGCCACTACCGGTCTGTCCACACATTACATATCCACCATCCCAGATGGGTGCTTCGTTGCGAAGCAGACCTGCGATGTCGAGATTATCTTCAATAAGATTATTGATAACACCGGTGTGACCTTCTTCACGGAACTTGTCGCTCAAACGACGATTTTCCATATCGAGTGCATAACCAAGTTGTTCGAGAATGATAAATGTATCGGCATAGTATCGGGGGTGTTGTCCTTGTGCTACGACATAATCGAAAATCTCATCAACGTTGGTCATTGTGAAGTTACCACAGAGCAAGAGATTCTGCGAACGCCAGTTGCTGCGACGCAAGAAAGGATGAATATAGGATATGCCTTGCTTATCGGTAGTAGAGTAGCGAAGGTGTCCCATGTAGAGTTCTCCCACAAAGGGCATGTGTTGTTCAACCCACTCAGCACTCTTGGAGTTGTAGTCTATCTCGGATATTTCTTTCTGAACTTTCCCGAAGATTTCTTGAATAGCACCTGTTCCTAATGCCCTCTCGCGGAAGATGTACTCTTCGGCCGGTTGAGCATGTAGTTTCACACAAGATAGTCCGGCACCTTCTTGACCACGGTTGTGCTGCTTCTCCATGAGAAGCATGAGTTTGTTAAGACCATAGAGATATGTTCCGTACTTTTCTTTGTAATATGATAGTGGTTTTAAGAGGCGTACTAAAGCTATACCACATTCGTGCTTAAGGGGTTCTAACATTGTTTTAAGTATTTACTATGTTGATAAAGTGTTGCAAAAATAAGTAAATTATTTTGTACTTTTGTTATGGATGAGCTTTTTTTTAAGTATCAAAAAAAAGAATACAGATAACTCTCTGTATGATAGAAATATTATCTGTATTCGGGATTTTTCAATCTCTATTTGATAAAGAGTAGTTCGCGATACTTGGGCAGTGGCCACATTTCGTTATCAATGACAAGTTCGAGTTTGTCGACATGGTATCTTATCTCCTCCATGTAAGGTTCGACGGTATCGTGATAAGCAATTGCCTTTTCACGCTCGCATGTGATGCGATTGGCCACTTTACGAGCTTCCACCATGGCAGCAGCGTTCTGCTTGATTGCTTGCATGTGCGAAGCTATTTCTTCAATCTCGTCCATATCCTGACGAGCAATGGCTTCGACCTTATCGGCAGGGAAAAGATTTTTTATTTTAAATACATTGTCAATAAGTACCGATTGATAACGCGTAGCAACGGGTATAATGTGGTTAAGAACCAAATCGCCGAGTACGCGAGCTTCTATCTGTATTTTCTTGGTGTATAGTTCCCATTTTACTTCATTACGAGCTATAAGTTCCGACTGTGTCATAACTCCTGTCTTGGCAAACATGTCCACAGTTGCATCGCTGATGTACGAGTCATACATCAGTGGAGCTGATGTTTCGCAGTCTAGTCCGCGACGAGCAGCCTCTTCACGCCACTCGTCACTGTATCCGTTACCATCGAAGTGTATGGGCTGACTCTCTATAAGTAACTTTTGTACTTCGGTAAAGATGGCATCTTCTTTACTAACGCCTTTGGCAATGTGAACGTCGACGTTTTTCTTGAACTCCATGAGTTGATGTGCAACGACTGCGTTGATAACAATCATAGCCGATGCACAGTTGGCCGATGAACCCAATGCACGAAATTCAAAACGATTACCGGTAAAAGCGAAGGGCGATGTGCGGTTACGGTCGGTGTTATCCAACAGAAGTTCAGGCACTTGAAATACATGCAAATCAAGACCACTCTTGGTGGCAAGGTTGAGAGCTTCGCGTGAAGGCGACTTGATAATCTTATCGACGAGTTCGCCTATCTGCTTTCCGAGGAAAATGGATATAATGGCCGGTGGAGCTTCGTTGGCTCCAAGGCGGTGTTGGTTGGTAGCCGAGATGATAGAGGCTTTGAGCAGTGCGTTATATCGATACACAGCAGCCATAACATTGGCAACAAAGGTAATAAATTGCAGATTGGCCTGCGGTGTCTTGCCGGGTGCAAAGAGTTGCACACCGGTATCAGTTCCAAGCGACCAATTATTGTGCTTGCCCGAGCCGTTAATCCCTTTGAATGGTTTCTCATGTAGAAGAACACGAAATCGGTGACGACGAGCCACATTATTCATTACGGTCATGAGTTGCAAGTTGTGGTCATTGGCAAGATTGACCTCTTCGTAAATGGGTGCTACCTCAAACTGATTGGGGGCAACCTCATTGTGGCGTGTCTTGCATGGGATACCAAGTTTGTGACACTCTATCTCAAAGTCACGCATGAATGCCTCCACGCGTAGAGGTATAGAACCGAAATAGTGGTCTTCGAGTTGTTGATTTTTAGCACTCTCATGTCCCATAAGAGTACGCCCCGTGAGCATGAGGTCGGCACGACAGTTGTACAATGCTTCATCAACAAGGAAATACTCTTGTTCCCAACCAAGATAGGCAGTGACACGCTTGACATTGGGATCGAAATATTGGCATACTGCTGTCGCTGCGTTATTGACACTGTTGAGAGCTTTCAGTAAGGGTGTCTTATAATCGAGCGATTCGCCTGTATAAGAGATAAAAATAGTGGGAATGCAGAGAGTCTTATTGAGAATGAATGCCGGTGAAGAAATGTCCCATGCCGAGTATCCTCTTGCCTCGAAAGTACTGCGTATTCCTCCACTGGGAAAACTCGATGCATCGGGTTCTTGCTGAATGAGCAGTTTACCACTAAATTCTTCTACCACACCACCTTTACCATCATATTCAATAAATCCATCATGCTTCTCGGCAGTACCGTCGGTGAGTGGTTGAAACCAGTGTGTATAATGGGTTACTCCCATATCGATAGCCCATTGTTTCATACCGGCAGCAACGCTATCGGCTACTTCGCGACTGAGAGCCTTCTGGTTGTCAATAGCATCGACCAACGCATCGTAAGTCGACTTATTGAGATACTTGAACATCTTTTCTCGGTTGAATACATAGAGACCGTAATAATCGGATGGGCGACCCATTGGCTCGGGAACTTCAACCGGTTCTCGCCCCAACGTTTCTTCCACTGCTTTAAATCGTAACATTTTTAATTCTGATTTTGATTTTTACCTTTATTATACCAAAGAGACAGCAACTGAATGAGCATGCTGTTGTGTGTACAAAATTATATTAATTTCATCACCCGACAAAATGGTGTGGGGTAGAATTTCATCATTCGGTAAAATTTTTATACATTTGCAATATAATATAAACTTCAAAATATAAACAAGAATGATGTTCTGTGCAATAGAATGGAATCCATCGCCCGAATTGTTTACGATAGGAGCTTTTTCGGTGCGTTATTATTCGTTGTGGTGGTTGATAGGCTTAGCTGCGGCTTACTTCATACTACGATATTTATATAAGCGTCAAGATATTTCCGAGAAAAACTTTGATCGTCTTATAGTTTATTCATTCATAGGAATATTTGTAGGTGCGAGATTGGGGCATTTTCTCTTCTACGACCCCATTTACTTTGTGACACGACCTCTCGAAATCATCTTACCGATAGCCATTGATTCTTCCGGTAATTACCAGTTTGTGGGATATGCCGGATTGGCGAGTCATGGTGGAACGTTGGGTTTGATGTTGGCCTTGTGGTTGTATGCTTACAGGTCAGGAATCAATCTGTGGCAGACACTCGACAACATAGCAATAGCAACACCCATAACAGCTTGTTGCATACGATTGGGCAATTTCTGGAACTCGGAGATTATAGGCAATGCAACAGGTAGTGATTGGGGAATTATCTTTAAGCAAGTGGACGATGTGGCACGCCATCCGTCGCAACTGTATGAAGCTATCGCTTACATCATCATATTTGTTATAGGTATTGCCATCTATCGGTGGAAAGGCGAGCGAATGCACAGAGGATTCTACTTCGGGTATTGCCTGACAACAATTTTCACTGCTCGATTTTTCATTGAGTTCTCCAAGATAAACAACGGTATATTCGAGGGTTTTGCACTCAATACCGGTCACTACCTGAGCATACCATTCATAGCCTTAGGCTTGCTATGCATGCTATATAAGCATATTGATCGTATAAGTCTTGGAACAACTCGCTTATAACAGAGTGCATGAAACGGATATTATTAACTGTGATAGTGCTGCTTAATTGTATGTGTGGTATGAGCCAGACTATTGCCACTCCGCAATGGGGTATTATATCGCTGTGTTGCGTGCATCTGCGAGCCGAGTCGCGACATGGCTCTGAAATGGTGACACAAGCCTTAATGGGAACACCTGTAAGGATACTCGACCAAGAAAATGAGTGGTATAAAATAGAGACTCCCGAGGGGTATCATGCATGGGTGCATCCGTTATCGATAGCCGTCAAGAGTGATGAAGATATGTCATGCTGGCGAAAATCTGAACGCTACATATATAGCTGTATGCAAGGCTACCTCTACGACAAGCCCCAACGCAACGCCTTGCCGATAAGCGACATGACACTGGGATGTATTGTAGAGAGTTGCAGTAAGAAGAAAAGAGGCTACATAGAAGTAATATTGCCCGATGGTCGCAAGGGATATGCCAAGGCTTCGGAGGTAACAAAACTCGATGTGTGGTCACAACAACAATTCGATGTCGAGCGTCTCGAAAAGGAGGCTCGCATGATGATGGGAACAACCTACTTGTGGGGTGGAATGTCGGTAAAAGGGGCTGACTGTTCGGGCTTTACCAAGCTACTATACTACTCACAAGGTATCATATTGCTGCGTGATGCTTCACAACAGGCTACCTGCGGAGAGAAGATAGATTACACCAACATCAACAACCTGCAACGAGGTGACTTATTGTTCTTTACCGGAGCAAGCGGTAGAATAAACCACGTGGCTATCTACTTGGAAAATGGTCGATATATTCATAGTTCGGGTTGTGTAAAGATAAACAGCTTGCTGCCCGATAACAATCTATACAATAACTTACAAGTACACTCGGCACGCCGCATAGCAACAGCCATAGGCAGCGATGGCATAGTAAAAGCGAGTGAACATTCATGGTATTTTTAGCATAAACAGCCGATGAAACGACGAGACTTTCTTAAATACATGGGAATAGGGACGGCTGCATTGGCTATGTCGCCCGAGAGTTTTTGTACCGAAAAGTTGCATGCTCCCCTACCTCATCGCAGTGGTCGTATCAATCTGTCATTCAAGCCTTATGAATTAAAATTAATACACACCTTTACGGTGTCAAAAAATTCACGCACACACACGCCCGATGTGTTGGTATTTCTCGAATACGAGGGAATTGTGGGATATGGCGAAGCATCAATGCCACCCTATTTAGGAGAAACGACTGAAAGTGTATGTTCATTTCTCTCACAAGTGGATATGACTCGCTTCAACGACCCGTTTCGCATGGAAGAGATACTTGAATATGTCGATAGCATAGCCGAAGGTAACAGAGCTGCAAAGGCCTCGATAGACATTGCACTACATGACCTTGTGGGCAAGATGATGGGACAACCTTGGTGGCGTATATGGGGACTATCGCCCGAAAAAGCTCCTTGTACCTCATTCACAATAGGAATAGATACACCCGAGGTGATAAGACAAAAGGTGGACGAAGCAGCTGCTTATAAAATATTGAAAGTTAAGGTTGGAGTACCCAATGATAAGCTGCTGATAGAGACCATTCGCAGCCACACCAATCGTCCCATCTGCGTAGATGCCAATGAGGGATGGAACAACAAAGAAGAGGCTCTCGAAATGGTATATTGGCTCGCTGAAAGAGGCTGCACATTTGTAGAACAACCTTTTCCCAAAGCAATGCTGGACGAAACCGCATGGCTGCGTGAACGCAGTCCGTTACCCATCGTTGCCGATGAGTTCCTTCAACGACTTGATGACGTACCTCGTGCCTATGGAGCATACGATGCTATCAACATCAAGTTGATGAAAAGTACCGGTATGCACGAGGCTTACCAAATGGCATCGGCAGCACGAGCCATGGGTATGAAGCTGATGATAGGCTGCATGACAGAGACATCATGTGCCATCTCGGCAGCAGCACAACTATCGCCCTTGTGCGACTGGGCCGACTTGGACGGAAATCTGCTTATATCGAACGACTGTTACGAAGGGGTGAAAATCGTAGATGGTCGTATCAAGCTCAACGAGCGTCCGGGTATAGGCGTTAATCAATCGCTGACAATAAGCATATAAACGTGTAATAAATAATTACAACTATGAAATGGTATAAATTTATGATGATTGCTGCATTGACCTGCTGCATGGCTTGCAATGACGATGGCGGTAATAACGACAATAATGGTAATAACTCAGGAGGCAACAACGACATTCCACAACCACCGGTCGAAAACCCCATTGATACTCACCACTATGTGGGAGCCGACCTATCGCAATGGTTGGTTTACAAAGAAGATGGAGCCGTGTGGAAATGTGAAGGAACAGTCATTGACAACTTACCGGCATTCTTCGCCGAGAGTGGCTACAATGTGGCTCGACTGCGATTGTTTGTCGACCCCGACAAGTCATCGACAGCTTGTCAGGACTTGGACTATGTGATAGAGAGTGCCACTGCCATGCAAGCCGCAGGCATGAACATATGCCTTGACTTTCACTACTCCGACACATGGGCTGATCCTGCCAAACAGCACAAACCGCAAGCATGGAGTACGCTTGATGTTACTGCATTGAAAAATAAAATATACGACTATACTCGCGAAACCCTGCAAACACTGAAAAATCATCATATCACACCATCACACATACAGATAGGCAACGAGATAACAGCCGGTATGTTGTGGAATACAGGTCGTGTGAGTGTGTGGGGTGAGAGTCATGACACTCCACAACAATGGGACAATTTCCTCGGTTTGCTACGCAATGCAGCGAAAGCATGTCGAGAAGAGTGCCCCGATGCTCGCATCATCGTGCATATCGACCGCGGTGGCGATGCCGAGACTGCTCGCCGATACTATGAGCGTATTGCCGATATAGACTACGACATTATCGGGTTGAGCTATTATCCCTACTGGCATGGTACATTAGGTCAATTGGGCAATACGCTGCGTACCCTCAGCAACACATTCCCCAAGAAAGCCATCATGATAGTAGAAACAGGATTTGGCTACAACGAGTGGAGCGACGACTCGGCAACCACAGCCTATGGCAACTATGCCTCTACCCCCGAGGGACAGAAACAGTTCCTTACCGACCTTGTAACAACCATCAAGCAATACGACAATGTAACAGGCATATTTTACTGGTTTCCCGAAGAAACACTCATCGACTGGCGTTCATCACACCGCATAGACCTCAATCGAGGCCTATTCGACAAAGAGACCGGCGAAGCCCTACCCGCCTTCGATGCTCTGTGCAACTTCGGAGAGAGTGAATAGTAATCGGGCAAAACAAGAGCAAACTATGAAAACAGAATTATATCATCAATTAGAAACCGCTATTCGCAATCAAAATGCAGAACAGGTGATTAAGCAATCACCTACATCTGACGATATTCGTGTTGTAATCCGCCAAATAATGCGAGATAATCCGGATATATTCTGGTTCGCTCATCAGTATTATTATGACAAAACAAGTTCTACCATACATTTTCAATATACATTTTCTGTTGAGAGAGTTAAAACAATCCAGCAGAGTATTAAAGATGTTACAGATAATGATTTTCGACTTGAATATGTAAAAACATTAACACGTCAGGAACAAGTAGCCTATGTATATAAATGGTTAGTGACTTACTGCAACTATAATACCAACTCTGCATATAATCAAAGCATATACAGCGTCTTTATTCGTAGAAATTCTGTTTGCACAGGGTATGCAAAATCGGCTCAATACTTGTTCAACATATTAGGTATTAAATCTCGTTTAGTCTTTGGGCGATTACACAATGACAAAGAGGATGGCAGACATTGTTGGAATATTGTAGAGATCAACAATCAATACTACCATTTTGATGTTTGCTTCGGTGATAGTATATTGGATAATGTAGCTATCAAATCCGGAGTTCAAGAATTATTTAAGATTGATTGTATTAACTATAATTTCTTATGTGTTTCCACAAATGAGATATTAAAGACAAGAAGTATTGAAGATATTACGACTTTGCCTGACTGCCCCAACTCATGGTCTAAGACTTTAATAAATTCATTAGCACTAATAAAGCTGAAACAACGGGGGAATACAAAGGGATGCCTATTGTCTCATATGGGAAGTTCGGCAGACATTTATTTATGTTCAAAAGATAAAAATATAGTACTCAAGGTATTTCGTCCAAACAGCAAAACGACAAGTCGGGAGGAATACCATTATATGCAGCAAACAAGAGGCTGTCGACACTTACTTCAATGCAATGAAGATTATACTGACATTGCTCAAAATACAGTAGCAATTGAACAGTCTACTCCTATTGTTGATTTGTTATGCAGTCATTATTATGAACTTTCATTGAAAGGTCTAATAAAGATAGCTATAGATGTTGCCACAGCTTGGAAAGAGTGTCAAGAACGAGGTGTACTATATCGTGACATTCATATTTGTAATATCTATCGTTCTGATGACGGCACATTCAAATTGGGTGATTTTGGAAGTTGTACAAATGATTTTGACATTAAAGAAACCGTAGGTAATCAGTGGTTTATGGCACCGGAAACTTTTGTATCTGGTATTTTCACCGAAGCTTCCGCCGTTTACTCCATATCTATGGTAATGTACTTTATCTTAAATAACCTACGTCCTGCATTTTGGGTGCAAGGTTGTGAAGAAGAGGCTTTGAAGAAAAGGATGAATGGGTGTGTATTACCTACACCTATTGGCTACATCAATATTCCATCCCATCTTCAAACAAAACTCAATAATTTCTTCAGAAGTACATCTACATCATTCCCAAAAGAAAGAATAAGTAGTATAGAAGAGTTCATTAATGAATTGGAAAAACTAAAACTTACTTCTTATTGTGAAGATGGCGAATATATCATTCACCGCAAAGGTATAAGTCTAAATCTCGACCTAAATAGAGAAAACGAGGATAGACTTAATACTCGTTGGAATTATATTCCTCGTGATGCTCAACATCGATATGCTATGGGAGACGAAATTGAGCCAATGTGTATAACTGACATGTCGATCATACCACCACCTGCTATAAAAAATATAATTGATGAAGTAGAGTCATTTTCTCGCACGATGGAATCTAACGAGAACAAGCAAGCTACATATAATATCTCCGTACCGAAAAGAAAAGAATCTATTTGGCGTAAATTGTTTGGAAATAAAAATAATGAAGTCTATTCTTCTATATTTGCACCGGCAGAAGTGAAACGAAAATCACATTTGCAAGTACAAGTGTATCTGCATTTGTATGAGGAATCTGAAAAAGTTAAATCACTTGCAAAGGAATCAGATAAGAATGCCGAGAGAAGAGACTATATACCACTATCACTTAGGTTAAAGAAAGGTGATAAGGTTGATGTCGAGTTCAATGTTTATGGAGAGACTCGCTTGATGACTGAATGTAAATCTATAATTTGGCAAGGTTCTTCTACAAAATGTTCATTTAATTACTTTATTTTAGAAGATATTAAAGCAACTGAATTGAGTTGCCATGTATTACTTTTTGTTAATAACACACCGATAGGTGAAATGAGATTTTTAACTAATATTGTTGATTCACCCAGAAATCTAAACACCCAAATTATTTCACATAAATACAAGAAAGTATTTATTTCTTATGCTCATAAAGATCAAGAAAAGGTGAAGTCTTTTCATGAAGGATTGGAATTATATGGTATTGAACACTTTTATGATAGGAGTTCTCTTAAAGCAGGTGATGTTTTTCCAAAAATCATACAAGATTACATCAATTCGGCAGACCTTTTCGTACTTTTTTGGTCGGAAAATGCTTCAAAAAGTGAATATGTTTTGAAAGAAAGAACACATGCACTCAGTTTAGCATTTCCACAAATTAAACCACAAGAAGCTGCAAAATTAACTTTTTATACATTTAGCATAAAACCTCTTGCCAAATTACCAGATGATATGAAAGACAACTACCATTTCAAAAAATTATAAAATCATAGCAAAAGAAATATCCTATCGGCAAGAAATGTATATTATTGCAGATGAATTATAACATTTCATACCGATGGACGTGGTTATTGTTTCAGTAAAAGAGTAAGTATTGAAATAGGAACAAGTGATGCCGAGAATCTCGGTTGGCAGTAGGTAAATTATAAGCTATTACCCAATGAAGAGGCGGAATAGCGACAGTTGATGAGGATAATTTATTCGCTATACACAGCGGGAGCGAGCGGGCGTGAGTTGTAGGTCATGGCCATGCTTTGTGCGTATGCTCCGGCTGAACGGATGGCGATGATATCGCCGCGATGGGTAGTGGGGAGCATGATGTGACTACCGAAGGTGTCGGATGTTTCGCACACAGGTCCTACTATATCGTAAGGTTGAACCTCAGCTTGCGAGGTAAGATTTTCAATCAGATGGCTGGCTTGATAGAGAGCCGGCCGAATAAGTTCGGTCATACCGGCATCTAAGATGACAAAGTCGCGGTCTACTCCTTCTTTCACATAAAGCACTCGCGAAATGAGTGAACCACACTGCCCTACGATGGAGCGACCCAGTTCGAAGTGGAGCTTAACACCGGGTTGAAGTTGCAATTGTTTCTTAAAGATGTCAAAGTATTGTGCGAATGGGGGTATTGTATTTTCATCGGGGCTATCGTAATCGATACCTAATCCACCTCCTACATTGATATAGTCGATATCTATCCCCCTCTCAGCGAGTTGTTCTTGCAGGCGGTTGATTGTTGAGCATAACATGCAATAGGGTTCGAGCGACAATATCTGCGAACCGATGTGGAAATGAAGGCCTCGCAATCTCACATGAGATAATGCAACTGCACATTCGATGGCTTGGTCAAGTTGCGATATATCGATACCGAATTTTGTCTCACTCGTACCCGTTGTGATGTAATGGTGGGTGTGAGCATCGATGTGAGGATTGATACGAAATGCCACAGGGGCTATTTTACCACATGCAGCAGCCAACGAGTCAATCACCTGCAACTCGGCAAGCGACTCCACATTGAAGCAATCGATATTACAAGAGAGAGCATACTCAATTTCTCGATCGGTCTTTCCTACTCCCGAATAGACTATGTGCTGCGGATGTATTCCGGCACTGATGGCTCGCTGTATCTCTCCACCGCTTACACAATCGGCACCCAATCCGCGTTGAGCGATGATGGACAAGAGTCGAAGGTCGGAGTTGGCTTTGAGTGCATAATGCACAATGCTGTCGACAGGTTGCGTAGCAGCTATGGCATGCAGCGTGCTATGCAACACATCGAGGTCATAGTAATAAAAGGGGGTATCGTGCCGGCCGATGCCGTCAATGAAGTCTTGTTTCATTGCGATGCGTATAAACGATTAAGATGTTATGTACAATGATTCTGCCACCGGGGGTGACAGAAGCTCTCTAAAAAAGGGACTGAATGACTACAACTCCTGCAATGTATGATCTTCACAACGATATATTCGTCCGGGATATTCGTCGCAGAACGTAAGATTATGAGTAGACATGATGACGGCAGTACCTTCGGATGAGATACGATGAAGCAACTCGACAATCTGTTTACCGGTCATGGGATCGAGGTTGCCGGTAGGCTCGTCGGCCATAATAATACGCGGCTTGTTGAGCAACGCACGAGCTATGGCAATGCGTTGTTGTTCTCCACCCGACAACTCATGAGGCATGCGGTAGGCCTTCTTAAACATTCCCACCTGCGATAGAACCTCCTCGACACGAGCCTCTATTTCATCTTTCTTCTTCCAGCCGGTAGCTCGCAACACGAAGGTAAGATTTTCGCGTACCGAGCGATCGGTAAGCAGCTGAAAATCCTGAAATACGATACCCAACCGACGACGCAGATAAGGTACATCACGCTGCTTGATGGATGTCATATCATAATCGAGAACCATAGCACGCTTAGCCTCAACAGGCAGATCGGCATACATTGTTTTGAGCAGACTGCTCTTACCACTTCCTACGCGACCGATAAGATAGACATATTCACCGGAACGAAGATTGAAATTGACACCTTTCAATACCGGCAGGTCATCACGCAACACTTCGGCATCGATGTATTCGATAAGATATTCGTTTGACATGGTAATATTTAATCTATATCGTTCAAGTTATTGAGCAGACTATCGATAACAACAGTCATACGATTAAATTCGGCTTCGTCATAGAGTCGAGTCATCATTACAATGCGACCATCAGTATCGACAATAACATTGCGAGTGATTCCAGCCAGTCGATGTGCATAACGACAGAATATATCGCCTCCGGGATCAAGAACGAGTGGATAAGTCACCCCCGTCTTGGCAGCAAATTTCAATACTGTACTATCGGGTTCATCGCGATCGATACCAATGAGAGCAAAATGAGGATTATTCTTGTGACGTTGCCATATTTGTTGCTCGATGTCGGGCATCTCTCGACGACACACGCCACACCATGATGCAGTGAATTGCAACATAACGACTCGTTTGTCACGATATTGAGAGAGTGAAAGTGTATCATCAGTACCGGCTACAACAGCTGTAAAGTTGGGGGCAATGTCACCTACCTTCACAATATACCCTCGTTCATCGGGTGTTATAGTATCGGTGGTTATAGAGTCGGTCGACACGTTGTCGGCATCGGTCGATTTATTACCATGGCAACTCATCATGAGAGCCAATGCCAATACGGCAAAGAGAATCTTTTTCATATAGTCTGTTTTAGTTATCTGTTATAGGCATTTATTCTATTCTTCCCACATATCCCACAGAGCCTTGACTTGTGAAAATCCACGCTCGAGACGCACCATATTATCGACCATGAAGTTGTAGAAATCAGGCCACTGTTCTTGGCGATGTATATCAAGCCCTTCTTGCATGCAGTAGATGCGGATAACTTGCTTACCACACTCACGAATGTAGTGTGTATTCCACACCAAAGGTTTGCTAAAATCGGCTTCGAGCAGAGTGCGATTTTCAAGGAAATGGTTGTACAACTTCTCTTGTCGCTCTTCATTGCGGTGATCTATTTCCAAAATCACATAGGCACCCTCGCGTGTTGCATCAAATTTCATTGTAACACCACTCAGACGGGTATTGTGCAGCAGAAACTTGTGCTTACGATTACGCAAACTGGGATGTGATTGTGCATAGTCACTCAATCCGTCCCAGAAGCGTTTTTTAAGGTCTTTCATTTCGTCTCTTGAATACATGGTGCGAAGATACAACTATTTTTCGGGATAATGACTATATAAGGATAAGATGTTTTCAATATAATACAATATAAGTAAAATTACGATTATATGATATAATTTATAATTTATTTTGCAAAATAATTTGCAATTATAAAAAAATTACCTATATTTGCATACAAAGAACCTTTTCATCATACTTGTTATATGTTGTACCGATCGGTGCGTGATGTATCGATCGGTTATTTTTTTGCACCTACGAGTGCTACACAAAGTATATTTTTTGTAATTTCGCACCGCCAAAAAACTTATCAACCCAATCAGTAAATATATGCGAGGAGTTATTACAATAGTATTGCTTATCATATCCAATGTATTCATGACCTTTGCGTGGTATGGACACTTAAAATTACAAGAGACCCGAGCGGTGAGTAACTGGCCTCTGTATGGAGTTATTTTGCTATCGTGGGGAATTGCTCTCTTTGAGTATTGCTTTCAAGTACCTGCCAATCGAATGGGATTCAGAGAGAATGGAGGTCCTTTCTCTCTGATGCAATTGAAAATTATCCAAGAAGTTATTACATTGGTTGTATTTACAATATTCTCGACACTCCTCTTTAAGGGTGAATCGTTGCAGTGGAATCATGTAGCTGCATTCTTGTGCCTAATAGGTGCCGTTTACTTTGTATTTATGAAGTAGAGTGACGAGGGCTGCCAAGAGGAAATATAGGCTACAAATTCATTACTCGCCTCGTTTCAAATCTATACCGAGCCATACATGTAGCCTAAATTGGGTCAAAATTTTTTCACCCCCACCGGAATTTCAAACGGATACTAAATTTCTACTGAGGTAATGTAGTGGCTACATTAATTATCCCATCATGTACATAATAAAAAAAGGTAAGCATCTTGTGAAATGCTTACCTTATTTAGTTGCGGAGGCCGGATTCGAACCAACGACCTTTGGGTTATGAGCCCAACGAGCTACCACTGCTCCACTCCGCGATGTTTGTGAGTGCAAAAGTAATGCATAATTGCAATATGTGCAAGTTTTATCACAATAAAAAAATGTTAAATATTTTTATAACAAACTTAGCATACTGATAATGTGCCGGTTAACACACAAATAAAATATTTGTGCAATAGAATACTTGCAAAATGCAATTATTATTTGTAGATTTGCACGGTTTTTGAAAAAATGTGCAACCTAATATAACACAGCTTATGTCAGATAGTACATATCAACTAATAGTGGAACAAGCACGACAATTGTTTGCACGCAAGGGTCTGACCAATACAACGATGAATGATATAGCACAAGCATCGGGTAAAGGTCGTCGCACGATATATACATATTTCAACAACAAACAAGATATATATTGGGCGGTAATTACATCGGAATTGAACCGATTGTACGATCGTCTTGAAGTCGTTGTAAAGAAGCCACTACCACCCAATGACAAGCTCGAAGAGTATATAGATGCTCGCTTGGAAGGCATCAGAGAGATTGTGTTGCGTAATGGCTCGTTGCGGGCAGAATTTTTTAGAGATATTACTGAGGTAGAACGGGCTCGCAAAAAAAGTTCGCTTGTGGAGATAGAAATGCTTCGGAGTATTCTCGATGAAGGTGTGGCTTGTGGCAAATTTATTGTACACAACACTCTTGCCACTGCAACAATCTTACACTGTGCATTCAAGGGACTGGAAGTGCCTTATATCAATAATCAGTTCAGCGAGGTTGGCATCGAACGTAATCGCATACGTTGCCTGATAGCCGACTTTATGCTATATGGAATTATGAGATAATATTATTATTAACCTCTACCCTATGCCCCAACGCAGTGGGTAGATTATTAAATAAAATATATAAAATTATGAAGTTACTCGAAGGAAAAGTTGCTGTGGTAACAGGTGCAGCAAGAGGTATAGGCAAAGCAATTGCCTTGAAATTTGCATCGGAAGGTGCAGATGTAGCATTTACCGACTTAGTAATAGACGATAACGGCAAAGCCACAGAGGCCGAAATAGCAGCCTTGGGTGTAAAAGCCAAAGGATATGCTTCGAATGCAGCCAATTATGAAGATACTCATAACGTGGTAGCCGAAATTTTAAAAGATTTTGGTCGCATAGATATTCTTGTGAATAATGCCGGTATTACTCGCGATGGATTGATGATGCGTATGGACGAGAAACAATGGGATGCAGTTATAACCGTCAACTTAAAATCGGCCTTTAACTTCATCCATGCTGTAACTCCCATCATGATGCGTCAGAGAGGAGGTAGCATTATAAACATGGCCTCGGTTGTGGGCGTATCGGGTAATGCAGGACAAGCCAACTACTCGGCATCGAAAGCCGGTATGATAGGTCTTGCCAAGTCTATTGCCAAGGAACTAGGTTCGCGTGGTGTTCGTGCCAACGCTATTGCTCCGGGCTTTATTATCACTGATATGACTGCTCAATTGAGTGAAGAGGTACGCGAATCGTGGGCTAAGCAGATACCTTTGCGTCGCGGTGGTACTCCCGATGATGTTGCCAATGTTGCTACATTCTTGGCTTCGGACTTGTCATCGTATGTTACCGGACAGGTTATCCACTGCTGTGGTGGTATGAATATGTAATTGTTATAGGGAACTTCTATAATGTTCTCATAATGATTCTACCCCACTAATTCACCAACAGGAACAAAATTATTGATAGACGTTCCTTATAAATACATTGCTATTGACTACTGCCGATAGTAATAAAAAAATCCTTATTGTTAGAATATTGAAGTAACAATGAGGATTTTTTTATTTATGGGATGTGACTATTATTCGTAAGTCAGTGCTTCTTCATGATAAGTATCGAAGGCATGCAGATTGTCTCGGTGGATGGGTTGACAGAATTGAGTACCTTCGAAGAATACCTTATTCTCGGCATCACGTTGCACCATAGTAGGATCAGGTTCGTACACGCTTTCTTCACGCGATGTTCCATCGGCATTCTTGACTTGGAGTGTCAATCTGCCATCTTGAACGGTAAGCAGGATAGCATCGGCATCGTGAGCCTCAATATCAATGGGGGCAAAGAGTGGTATCTCAATGCGGAGAAGAGCATCTTCGTTGCGAAGCATATAAGCATAGATAGTTTTATCGGTGGTACGCTCATAGGTTCCTATTATATCGCCCTTACCCACTCGTTGGCTGTAAGTAATAGATGTTACATCAGAGGGTAAGCAAGGATTCAATGTTATAACATGATTGACCATATCGGGACGAATACCGAGGAAGTACTGATACCACACACGCAACTGCTCGGCATTGCTCCATGCTTGCAAGAATGTTCCTGAGCGATTAGCCCAAGCAGCACCCTCACGAGGATGGGCATCGGCATTTTCACTAAGACTGCCCACTGCACCCTGTGCAAGGGCTTGACGGTTCATATTTTTGAATAACTGCCAGGCTATGTCGGGTTGTCCCATTTCTATCATTCGTTGCATGGCATGTCCGTTGTTCCACAACCACACTGTACCGTTGTGGTAGGCATCGTCCTTGTGGTAGTAGTGCCAGTTTTCGTGTTGAGGATGAAAGTTGTCATCAAGTTGGCTCAACGAACCCACGCCCCAAGGATATACAAGTTCTTCCCACACGCGACGAGTAACCTGGCGACGGAAATTGTAATCGTCGACAAGATCGAGGGCATATAGTTGATTGGGACGCACCTGCATATCGCGGGAGCCATCAGGATTGAGGTGATCGGCTATGAAGAATTGCACAGTGTCACAATAGTCACGCATGAAGGCTTCACGCATAATCTCGGCACGAGTCTCCCACTCTACCGCAGTAATCTCATATCCCATGTACCGTGCCATATAGGCTGCATCGGTGAGTTGTTGATACCATAAGGCCTGTATATCGTTGGCACGGTTACCTCGCGGAGAGCCGGGGATACCTTTACGCTTGACATCCATCCATGTGTCGGCATCGGCATGACACAGGTAACCTGCCGTATCAGTAAAGTGTGCAATGGCGGCATTGGTACAGAGGTAGACTGCCGGATAAATATGGCGAATGAAAGCTGTATCGCCCGAATAACGAACATAGTCGGCTACTTGCATGACGAAACGAGGTGTACCATCGGTAGTGTTATAGAGGATTCCATCAACATTGGCTCTATTGGGGATACGTCCCAACGTGGGCGACTTGGGATCAACATCCTGCAAGCGAGAGAAGTCCGACAATATCTGTCGTGTGATGTCAAACTCGCCATTGACGAGTGTTGCTCCGGGCATGGAAATGAACATATCGCGTCCCCAATATTCATTAAACCAAGGCAGACCGGCATATATACCATAACCCTGCTGGTGTGTAACAAGTTGGTCGGTTGTAAGCAGTAACCATGCTATGGCATGATCGAGCGAGTCAATATTACTCTTGATAGGATTGGACTTCATGATGAGGTTATTCATACGCTCTTTCCGGGCATTGAGCAAGCTATCGGCTTGTGAGCGGAATATTGCTATGTTCTCGATACAAGTCTGTCGAGTGCCATAGGTGAGAATAAATCCCTGAGCCGATGCCGGTGCTTGCAGTGAACCATTGACGTAGCGAGTTACTACATCGGCTTGCGGTGCAACAGCCAAACATGAATCGGGTGTTTCTCGCGGTGTGTACCACAAAATGCCGTTATCATATCGTGGTTGGCTTATCAACGTTGTATCCAATGCAATAGCTATACTATCGCCCTCAATATCGGTAAGGCGAATGGATAGAATGGGTAACTCGTCGACCATCGCCATCTGTTCGACAGCATGATCGAAACGACGATTGAGGTAGTGGGGATAAACCGTCACTTGTGCTTGCCGACGTGAAAGGTGTGTTGTATCGACATACAGATCGTAATCGCTTACAATGCGACGCTGCTTAATGTTCCATCCGGCATACCACTCGGCAAAGTGGTCTTGGTGTGTGCGGCCATAGTAATATGAGCGGTGCTTGTCGCTGTAAGAGTACTCGCGATTTTGCTCGGGAGTTACTTCTATTCCCAACTTATCGACCGACATAACGGGCTGAGGGTTCTCCCTACAAGCTGTGAAAAGTACAATAGTAAGTAATGTTAATAAAGATACTCTTTTCATAATTACATTTATTTGTTAAGGGGACTTCACTATTTATCGGAAATGACTTTACGACGAATTATAACAAGGATTTTAACGTATTCCACTGTTCGGCAATCGCCTCGGCACATCGTTCACCATCGATGGCTGCCGAGATAATACCTCCGGCATAACCGGCACCTTCACCACAAGGATAGAGACCTCGCATAGCAATGTGCGACATCGTTTCGTTGTCGCGAGGAATGCGTACTGGCGACGATGTACGGCTCTCCACTCCTATCATCGTGGCCTCTCGGGTAAGAAATCCACGAGATATACGTCCGAAGTGTAAGAATGCCTCACGCAGTCGCGATGTGATGTGTTCGGGCATCCAGAAGTGCAATGGCGAGGCTACCAAACCCGGTGTATAGGACGATACGGCAAGCGACGAGGAGTTGCGACGATCGACAAAGTCGGTCATACGCTGTGCAGGAGCTGTCTGTCGATTGTTGCCATTGACAAAACATAGATGTTCGAGTTCTTCTTGAAACTTGATACCTGCCAAGACACCGTACTTATCGACATGGGGGAAGTCCTCGGGTTGCATCTCTACGACCATTCCCGAGTTAGCCCATTTCGAGCCTCGATTGGAGGGTGACATACCGTTGACTACTAACTGTCCGGGTGCTGTGGCTGCCGGTACTACAAATCCGCCGGGACACATGCAGAAGGAGTAAACACCCCTACCCTTTACTTGTGTAACAAAACTATACTCGGCAGCGGGCAAGTACTTACCTCGACCTTGCGTACTGTGGTATTGGATGGAATCGATAAGATGTTGAGGATGTTCGAGACGCACACCTACGGCTATACCTTTGGCTTCGAGACGTATGCCTGTATCATGAAGATAATAGTAGACATCACGAGCCGAATGTCCTGTGGCAAGGATAACAGGACCGCGAAAAGTCTTGCCACAAGCGGTGGTTATCCCCACGACAGTATCGTTGTGGATGAGTAGCCCGGTCATGCGTGTCTCGAAATGTACTTCACCCCCCGACTGAATGATGCGATTGCGTATGTTTTCAATCACACGAGGCAACTTGTCGGTACCTATGTGAGGATGTGCATCGGCAAGTATCGATGTGGATGCTCCATGCTGACACAGGATGTTGAGAATGCGATTGACATTGCCACGTTTCTTGCTGCGTGTGAATAGTTTACCATCGGAGAAAGCTCCTACACCACCTTCACCGAAGCCATAATTGGACTCGGGGTCGATGCGATGTTCGCGACTGATGAGTGCTATATCACGACGACGGGCATGCACGTCTTTTCCCCGCTCTACGAGAATGGGACGGAAACCTGCCTCGATGAGTCGCAGTGATGCAAATAGTCCGGCCGGTCCGGCTCCCACCACCACTACTTGCGGAGCCTCCGACACATCACCGTAGATGATGGAGTCATAGCCTTCATCTTGTGGCAACTCATTAATGTATATTCTCACCGTCAGATTCACCATAACGGGCCGACGACGTGCATCGATGGAGCGACGCAATATTCTCACTGCCCGTATGTCGGTAATACCGGTAGAGACAAGGTATTGTATAATGGATTGTTCCGATGCCGCCTGATGGGGCAATAATCGTAGTTGTTGTTCTTGTATCATGTGTAAATATTATCCGAAGAGTAGACGGAAGGCCTCCTCGACCTTGCGTACTTGTTGTATTTCGATTTTGAGTCGCGATGTATCAAATCCGTTGATGTTGTTATGCGGAATGATGATGCGACGAAAGCCCAACTTCTCGGCTTCGAGTATTCGTTGCTCTATGCGGTTGACCGGTCGTATCTCACCCGAGAGTCCCACCTCTCCGGTAAGGCACGTACCCTCTTCGATGCTCATATCCATGTTGGACGAAAGTATGGCACTGATAACGGGCAGGTCCATAGCCGGGTCGTTGACCTTGATACCACCGGCGATGTTGAGAAAGACATCCTTCTGCCCGAGCTTGAATCCCACACGTTTTTCGAGTACGGCAAGGAGCATGTTCATGCGACGCAAGTCAAATCCGGTAGCCGAACGTTGTGGCGTGCCGTAGGCGGCTGTGCTGACAAGGGCTTGTGTCTCGATGAGGAATGGACGCATACCTTCTATGGCTACGGCAATGGCTACACCGCTCAGACCTTCATGATTGGTGGTCAACAGGAGTTCCGACGGGTTGCTTACCTCTCGCAGTCCTTCTTGTCGCATCTCATAGATGCCCAACTCGGCAGTACTGCCGAAACGATTTTTCACCGAACGCAAGATGCGATACATGTAGTGTCGGTCACCCTCAAACTGCAATACGGTGTCAACAATGTGTTCAAGCACCTTAGGACCGGCTATGCTACCCTCCTTGTTGATGTGTCCCACCAATAACACAGGTGTGCCGCTCTCCTTGGCCATACGCAGCAGTGCAGCCGTACACTCGCGTACTTGTGCCACCGAACCTGCCGACGACTCGAGTGCGTCGGTGGCGATGGTCTGTATAGAGTCTACTATGAGTATGTCGGGGCGGACGTTGCGGACGTGTACCATGATGTCTTCGAGCGAAGTCTCACACACGATGTAACAGTCGGGGTTGTCGTATCCGATGCGTTCGGCTCGAAGTTTCAGCTGCCTTGCACTCTCCTCGCCACTCACATAGAGGGTACGATACTGTCGCAACGACAGCACTGTCTGCAAGATAAGCGTCGACTTGCCTATGCCGGGTTCACCTCCGATGAGTACAAGCGAACCTCGCACCAGTCCGCCACCCAACACTCTGTTCAACTCGGCATTACCCAAGTCGATGCGAGGCTCGTTGGAGGAATCTATCTGTTCCAATCGCAGAGGCTGAGCCTTCGTGCCATCCAACGTGTGAGAGTGACGAGCCGCCGATGAGGGTTTCACCGATACGACTTGTTCGATGTAGGTATTCCACTCGCCACAGACCGGACATCGTCCCACCCATTTGGGACTCTCGGCACCACAACTATTGCAACAATATACACTCTTGGTCTTTGCCATGATATATCAGGGTTTTGAAGTTCGTATTGAAGTTCCCCCACAAGTACGTCGCCTGAACTCGGCACAAGTGATGGCAGTAGCCACAGCCACATTGAGGCTCTCGGAGGTGACAGCTCCCGGGGGATAATTGGGGATGTAGAGGCGATGCTTGATGTAAGGCTCGAGAGCCGACGATATGCCATTGCCCTCATTACCCATCACAATGATGCCATGCGATGTCAAGGGCATGTCGTAGATGTTATCGCCATCAAGAAATGTGCCGTAGAGAGGGATGTCGTTGCCTATACTTTCCAAGAATGGTTGCAACGGTGTGTAGTGCAATGCCACACGAGCCAATGCCCCCATCGATGCCTGCACAACCTTGGGGTTGTACACGTCGGCAGTCTCAGGCGAGCAGATGATGTGGTTGATACCCATCCAGTCGGCTATGCGTATGATTGTACCCAAGTTGCCCGGGTCTTGCACCGTATCGAGCATGAGTGAGAGTGTGTTGTACAATTGCTCACGACATAGTTGCTGCTGCGGTATGCGATAGACAGCTATGACATCCTGCGGTGTTGTCAACTGCGACACACGAGCCAACTCGTCGTGCGATACCTCAACCGCTATTGCGGCCGATGCTGCCGGATGCTGCTGCCACCACCGAGGTGTAGCTATGAGCATGTGACACTCAAACGCCGACAAAGTATCCTCTACGAGTTTGTTACCCTCGGCAACAAAACAACCATGCTCGGCACGCCCTTTCTTGCGGGCAAGCGATTGTATAAATTTTATTTGATTACGACTAAGCATACCGGGAATATCTTGCAGTTTACCGCAAAGATACACAGAAACGAGCGAGAAATATCAAGTTTGCTTGAATATTTTTCACAGCGAGCGAAAAATATCTTCGCGTTCATCGCAAAGATACACAAAGATGAGCGAAATAACATAGAGAAACGACCTGTTTCCTATCACATTCGTTGGTAAGCATGTATAAGGTACGTCGAAAACGGTTACCTCTCACCTGTGTTTTCGCCTGAGGTAGGGACGCACCAATGGTGCGTACGGTATTATATTATTGATTTTCATATAATTATAACATCAACGCACCGGTGGTGCGTCCCTACGGCTATGGGCTGACGCATTGGGATGATGGCACGTCCGGAGGACGAGAAAGCGAAGCGACAGCAATAACCGGGGGTTGAGGGCGTAGCCCGATACCCTCGGACAACGTACTCATCCGATACTTGCGTCTGAAAGACGCGAAAATCTGATATAACTCCTTAGTGGCTGTTTCCCGTCTTTCAGACGGTGGGGCGGTTAGTGCATCTCACACTCCCCCAACTTCGCCTTTGCTCGTTGGGGGTTATTCATACTCGGGCTGATGCCCTCGTCACGTCCTCCGGACGCTGAGGCAGATAGGGTTACCATCTTCGCCCCTGTGTTTTCGCGAGAAAATATAGGGGAGACGTCGAGCCTCAGCGAGACAGAGGGGTTAAAAAAATAATAATAAAAATCAGGTGTGATAGACCTTATTCGCTTGAACGCATCCGTTAGCTACCAACACCTTCCCCCTGCGGGGACTTCCCCTATCTCGCTATGCTCGCAGGGGCAGAAATGGTTACCTTTCGCCATTGTGTTTTCTCATAAGGTAGGGACGCACCAGCGGTGCGTAGGGTTATCATATTAATTGATTTTCATATAATTATGCTATCAACGCACCAGCGGTGCGTCCCTACGGCTGTGGGCAATTAATCACAAACGGGGCGGACGGTGAAACCGTAGCTGCGATCGTACCAGTACACGAAGTAAATGCTGCTAGAGCGGCTGAGGTAGTACGCACTCTCGGTATGGCTCTCGTGGGGCGTAGAACTCCAATAGGTACAGTACTCTCCTCGGTGGTAGAGCGACGACCCGTCCCGATAACCGGCAGCAGGAAGGAAGATACTGTTGCCATTCTTCTTACTGGTTACTCTATACCCGTTGTGTCCGCCTTGTGTTGTCCATGTCCATGTGCAATTGTTAAAAAGTTCTCGCAATTCGGCTTTGGTGGGCATTCGCCAACTGTCGCCCCAATTCCTGCGAGCAGCGTCGTATTCCGAATCCCCACATATTTCACCGATATTTTTATCATAGGTCACACTATTTGCGTAGGTGTAGGTTGTCTTGGTGGTCGTTTCACCCCATGCGTAGTAGTTACCCCAATCACTCGGGCTGCTCGCCCCTATATTGCACGTTGCCCACTTGACTGACAAGCCGAGGTCGACCCACTCATGGCCGTTGATGCGACCATGTGTTGCTTGGTAAAAAGCTATACTATCAGCTACAAATCGTTGGCGAGCTGCTATGCTATCGGCTACAAATTGTTCTCGGGCTATCTTAGTTTGATGTGCTTGATAGCTATTTGTCCCTACTATCGTTAACAAAATTCCTGCTATTCCCACAAGGGTTACCCACAGCCATGTGAGATTCTTGCGAGGTTGCGGTTTGGATTTCTGTTTGGGTGTGGGCTTTTTCGGTTCTTCATAGTCGGTCTTGCCGGGGGCGTTGTAATCGGTCACTCCATCATCGAAGTGAGTTTTGTCGCTGTCTTTCTTTCCATCCAAGAGGGCGAGGAACTCGGCTACCGATTGCGGACGGTCTTCTTTGTCGGCTTGCATGGCTGCCTGTATGGCTCGGATGGTGGTGCTGCTGACTCCGCGTGCTTGCAATGGGGCGATGGGGACTCCCTTGATGATGTAGGCGGCTTCGGGGGGACGATTGCCTACGAGTAGGGTATAGAGCGTGGCTCCCAACGAATAGATGTCGGTGGCGGGTGCGAATGTCTTTACGTCACCGCCCATCTGCTCGATAGAGGAGTAGCCTCGGCTCTTTCCTAATAAAGTGGATGGATTCAGACCGGTCGACTGGTCGTACTGCTTCGATACACCGAAGTCGATGAGGATTACATGACCTTCGTTGTCGAGCATGATATTAGATGGCTTGATGTCTAAATGCAGTCGATTTTTACTGTGGACGTACTGCAACGCCTCGGCTACCTGACGGATGTAACGTAGGGCTTTGACTTCGCTCAATGCTTTGCCACCACTAACCAAGTCGCCAAAGGAGCATCCTTCGATGTAGTCCATGACATAGTAGGCTGTGCCGTTTTCCTCAAACACTGCCGATACTCGCACGATGCCGGGGTGATGCAGCTTGGCTATGGTGCGGGCTTCGTTGACAAACTTGTCGCGAAGTTTTTCAAAATCGTTCTTGTTGTTCTCGGTGGCTACTGTTACCCTGCCGGTGTGGGTGTCGCGAAGGCAATGCTCGTGCCAGAAGAATTCTTTGATGGCTATGCGACGATCCAACGACTTCTGATAGGCCTCGTAGGTACAACCAAATCCGCCGCTGTCGATGAAGCGGATGATGCGGTATTCGCCTCCTTGCAGGAGGGTATTTTCTTGTAGATGCATGTTTTCTTGTTTTTGAGGTTTAGGTAATGGCTGTAAATACTCTCTACCCATTAATGACGCAAAGGTAAACAATATCTGTCAGTGCGATGAAAAATTTTTTTTATTTTTTTGTGCAACTCCTCACTTTTCTGAAAAAATCAAACGAGTTTATTTTTTCTTCGCTCTCCTTTCATTATCTTTGCGAAAAACCGCGAAGATACTTTCGCTCGCTGTGAAAAATATTCAAGTAAACTTGATATTTCTCGCTCGCTTATTCTTACCTTTGCGGTAGACCGCGAAGATACTTTCGCTCGCTGTGAAAAATATTCAAGTAAACTTGATATTTCTCGCTCGCTTATTCTTACCTTTGCGGTAGACCGCGAAGATACTTCCGCTCGCTGTGAAAAATATTCAAGTAAACTTGATATTTCTCGCTCGCTTATTCTTACCTTTGCGGTAAACCGCGAAGAT
>JAFXJY010000015.1 GCA_017531985.1 Bacteroidaceae bacterium | reverse complement strand
CAACTATTTTTTGAACTTTTTTATACTTGTCTCATTTTAAAGTCATTACAATTGAAAAAAATTACCCCATTCTGCTATCTGTACTTTGCAATTGGATGCCTTATCGTCGGTTTTTCACTCTTCGGCTCGCATTTTTTCTCCAATACTCCCCTTCTATTGATGTTACGAAGGTAATATATTTACCGTGGCTGTAATAAAAATGCAGCCGAGGTCACTCCCCGGCTGCATTATATATATAAGATACTTCTATAAATTCTACATTTTAATGACTTATTCGCTATCGGAAATATGATTTTATTCGCTTACTTCATGTTTTTCCCTCCGACTGTCTTTTCGCTTGACCGCAACTTCATCGTCTACATGGTCATGAGATAGCAGTCAAAAACTATTCAATGAAAAATTCATGAATGATTACCGAGCGATTGACAACAACTCCTTCTATATATATTAATGTGGGAGTTAGAATGGCAGGTCATCGTTAGTATCGGTTGCCATGGGGAAAGGTGGCAAATCGTTGACTGCATTCATCGGTGCAGCAGTAACCGGTGAAACGGGTGCATCGGATGTCTTTTCGAGTTTCCATCCACGAATGCTTGTGAACCAACGACCGTTGTATTCGCGACTTTCAATATCGAAACTCAATACAACTTCATCACCTATCTCGGCACGATATTGATCGGCCTTGTCTCCAAAGAGATCAAAACATACTTTTCTGGGATACTGCTCGAGTGTTTCGAGTACATATTCTTGCTTTTTCCAAGGATTACCGGCTTTGGAAACACCTTCTTGCAGAGGTAGAACGTGTATAATTTTTCCTTTAATTTCCATATCTGATTGTTGTTATTTTTGGTGCTACAAATATACATATTTATCGGTAATGGTACAATATTATTATTCAAAAAAAACGAGACGTGACACAATAGAATAATAATTCGCTGTCACATCTCGCCACTCTACCTCGGTAGAGTTCACAATCACCTAAATATAACCAATCATCAGTTGCTCTTCGATAATATAACATATGAGCTATAAGAATGTTCATTTATAGAGCAAGAAAAGTGGATATATTGGTCACCATCGCGTTGGCTACAAAACGAAAGGTCGCACTTCAACAATGCGTTGAAGCACGACCATTTTTCTAACTCCTTATTTATGACTATTATTCTTGATTGGTTTCTTCAAGAATTTTTACCGCCATGTCATATATAGTTGTATCATCGAGGACTACAATTCCGCCATCGGGACCCGGCTCAATGTGAATACCACTATTTTTGCCGAATGCATAATTTGTACCACCAAAGTAATTACGAACTGTTTGAACTGTAACGTTCAACTCGTCGGCGATGCGATGAATTGAGCCCTCGGGTAAACTGGCTTTGACACGACGTAGCTCATTAAATGAAATTGTCTTGGTCATAGTATCTACGGTTTTAAATTGTGAATTCTTAATTTCGCAATAAATTTACAACTTATTTACGATTACAGCAAATTTTACGATGTTTTTTTTCAAAAAAAGTGTAAAGTTATTTTTCAAAAAGATGCAAATATTGCTACAAATAGTATAATAAAATTGACAGAAGTTGCTAAAAACAAAGCATAACTCTTTAACCTATAAGGATTTTGGTCGGAAGTCAATAAACCTTTCTTTAAAAAAGCGATGCGGGATCTGTCATAAAGCACATACACCAAGTAAGCAACCAAGCAGCCTACAACAGCACCACACAACACATCGGCCGGATAATGGACTCCCAGAAATATACGCGAATAGCTTACCAAGGCAGCCCACATAAGCATGGTGCAAGTAAGCAGTTTGTCACGAAATATCAGTGAAAGCAATATGGCCACTCCAAAAGTATTGGCAGCATGACTGGATATAAACCCAAACAGTCCTCCTCTGTAATTATTGACAGTGATGACTGCGAGGTCGGGATTGTGTGTGGGACGCGGACGTTGAAAGAGCGGCTTGAAGACCGATGACGCTATCTGATCGCACAGTAGCACAGTCAACGCAACAGCCAAAATAACCATGACAGCTTCCCATTTTACACGACGATGCATCATAATCAGGAGCAAGGGTATTGCGACAAAGATATTGAGCCATCGTGCCGACATTGTCCAGAAGAAATTATCGAGCCATGGTGTATGCACGCTATTACATAGTACGAGCCACTCTTTATCGATATTTATCAGCCAGTCAATCATTATGCTTAGATTACATATTAAATAATCTCAATAGCCGAGAGCGGCAACCATCCTCTATTACCATCAGAGATGCGTACTTCACCCCACTCTCCTACTGTCTCGATGAGAGTAACCTTGGTGCCTGCATGTAACACAAAGAGTTGTGTACCACTATCGGATGGCGAACTCTTAACCGACACTTCGCCGGCAAAGATAATAGCTTGATCTCGATTACTGCTTCTATCATTCTGAGCTAAGGCACAAGCATTAGCTATCAACGAGATTATAAACAGAGGCAAAGCGATAAAGAATCCCCATTTACGCACTCGCATATGTTGGCTATCGACAAACATATAGGTCACAAATGCTATCATGAACATCAGGAACGAAATTATTCCTATAACAGCCCATGTATTAGATGTAAACCAGTCTCTAACAGTCTGAGCCCATACATTGATAAAGAATGTACCGGTCTCTTCTATTTTGTCTGCAATCTTAGTATTGGCAAGTTCAAGGTTATAACTTATATCGGGGTTAGAGGGGTCGAGCATCAAGGCACGTTCGTAATTAAGAATAGCCGGAGCATATTTACCCATCTTGTAATAGGCATTTCCACGATTGTAATAGAGTTGCGGGGAAACACCATCAGCCACCTCTACACTATCGTATAACGCCACAGCATCGGCATATCGCTGAGCATTATAAGCGTCAGCGGCACGCTGAAATGTCGTATTGGCCGACACCGATGACATAATGGATACAAAGGTAAAAACGAGAAGAATGAATATCTTATGTTTCATACAATGAGTATTACTTATTATTTTTTAATTGAATTTTCCATCAGTGAGATTGTTTCCAATGTCTCTTGATAAAGTTGTTCCATTGCATCGCCTGACTGAGAAGGTGCATAACGGGCAAACTCACATCGATCAAGAATCTGTGTAAAACGGATAATCAGTGCATCATCAGCACCATATTGGTTCATGGCAGCCTGAATATTATCGCGTGAGAGTTCCGAAACGGGCATTGTAAGTTTATCGCTGAGGTATCCCCACACGGCACGCAATACCTCCTCATAGAACTGAGCCTCATCGCGAGCCTTTAAGTAATTACCGGCACGCTTCAATCGACGTAATGCCACCTTGTTAGCCTTGCGATTGCGGCTAAGTGCAACATCGGCATTGGCTGCTGCGTGTACTCGCATAACAATAGCATAAATACTCACAAGCAATATAGGTATAACATACCACAACCAATAGAAGGGTGAGTCGACATAGTCAGTGTGTTGTTTTAACAAATGTCCGGATTGACTCTTTATGTGACGTATATCGGCATTGATAAGTCGCACATCCTCCTTGCTGCGAAAGTCACTAACACCACCTGTCGACGACTCACCTTGCGATACTTCGACAGTGTACTCGGGAGTTGACAAGGATTTATAGCTCTGACTTTTTACATCGAAATAAGAGAGTGATATAGATGGCACTGTGAATGTTCCGGCATATCGAGGTATAATAGTATATTCTATAACACGTTCACCGGTCACGCCATTGGCAGCCGAGCGAATATTGAGATTGACCTGAGGGTCGTATGTTTCAAACTCAGATGGAAATTCAACGATGGGATTCTGCATTAGTTGAAGATTACCCTTACCCTTGATAACGAGTCTATAAGTAAGAGCCTCATTGGCTTTAATCTCGGTAGCCGACAGCTGCGAATGGAGTGTAAAATCGCCAACAGCACCTATATAATCGGCCGGACGACCTTGTGGCAATGGTTTGACATGTACGGTAACAGATGGAGAAACAATATTTTTGGTTATCGCATCATAGAAGGCATGACCGAAGAAATCGGCACCTCTTACTTCGTACACATCAATTTCACAATTTCCGCTTTCAATCTTTATATCACCAGCTCGCTGTGGAAAAAGTAATACCTGACGCAGCGTTGCCGACTTATAGTTGCGGTCGTTGTAACGTTCGATCTCCCATTGATTGGAACCGGAATTATCGAGTTCTTGCGAAACAAAGCCTTCGAAATTGGGTAAATTAACTTTATTAAAATTAATCTGCGGAGCTAAGGTATATACCTTAAATGTGGCCAGTATAGCTTCTTGCTCATAGACAGTGGTGCGTGAAAGTTGCAGACGTACAAAAGTCTCACTTTTATTGCTTGACGATGAAACTACCCCACCATCCGACGAGCGATTGCCGGATGCCGGTTCATCACTTTTCAATATGGTCAGCGTAAGGGGCTTGGTTTTGAATGTTTTACCATCCACAGTAAGTACCGCCGGCTCAATGTTGTGCGTACCTTCTTCCTCGGCACGCAGCGTAACAGTTATAGAATTGGTTATCGTACGCGACACATTGCCGTTGATAATACTCACATTGGTACCTCTTGATGAGCCTCGAAAGAGTTCGGAACAGCCTTTAAATTCGGGAAGAGTGACATCACCTTTATCTGTTCCCGTTACAACATACTCCAAGCGAAACTGCTGTCCTTGCACTACTCGCGAAGGAGCTTTACACTGGAATGTTATCTCATCGGCGAAGGCTGCTATTGCAGCTATACATAGTAGATATATCAATAATATACGCTTCATTGAGGAGTTCTTCTTTATAATGTTCAAATAAACGGATGCAAAGTTACCACTCTTTTTCGACTTTACGACGATTTTGCTGCTGCATCATGTGTTGTTGCACACGCTCCTTGGCATCACGCTCATTTTGTTGCAGTGCATCGAGTATTTGTTGGGCATTCTCTTTACTCATCCCATTCTGGGGTTGTTGTTGCTGTTGTTCTTTTTCTTCTTGCTGCTGTTGTTGTT
>JAFXJY010000014.1 GCA_017531985.1 Bacteroidaceae bacterium | reverse complement strand
CTTGACATGAAGTCATCAGCATCATCGCTGCCAATGCTCCTAACAAATAGTGTTTTGTCTTCATAACGATTTAGTTTAATGGTTTGTAATTTAGTTAGTTAATAATATTGTTTTGTTGTTTTGTCGCTCCGTTGCAATAGTCATGCGAGAGTATCACTCTTCATTACAATCTATACTCCTCTTTTTTCTTATATCAGAAAGAGTTATATATTGATTTTCAATGGATTAAAACCTATTTAGTCATGCTATTTCTAACACAATATTGAACATCTCTTTGCAAGAGAGGTTGATTTCATTGCAAAGATAGATAAAATATTGTTATTTAACACGTATACATGCATTTTTTTAAGTCTGATACAATATTATCCTATTGATGTGGTAACCATTTTCACCCCTGTGTTCTCGTGAGAAAATATAGGGAGACGTCGAGCAACAGCGAGACAGAGGAGTTAAAAATAATAATAAAAATCAGGTGTAATAGACCATTCTGCCTAAACGCATCCGTTAGAAATAAACCGCAAGAAATTACGAGATATTGTTTTATACCATTTCAGTCTGAATACACCCGTTAGGAACTAACCCCTTCTCCTTACGGTACTTTCTCTATCTCGCTACCGTTCGCAGGGCAGATATATGCCAATATCAACCTCTCTTGCAAAGAGATGTTAATGATATTGTAGTAGATTATATATTAGTTGTAGTACGACTTTTGAATCAAGTTCATTTCGTGATATAACCATAAAAGCAAGAGACTGCACACCTATAAGGTAATGCAGTCTCTTGCTTTTACTATTTATACTTACGCCTTAGAACGAAAGTGTATCGTCGGTGTAGAGTTCCGAACGTTTTACTTTTACTACCTTACCAAACTTAGCAAGGTCTTTTTCTTTCACATCCTTGGGACTTCCTACGATGGCAATGGCAATGGGTTTTCCCTTGATATTATCTTCGTAGAACTTCACAATGTCATCGAATGTGAGTTCGTCAATGCGTTTCATATTTTCAATAGCGGGGTCTTGTGTATAGCCCATGCGTTTCCAATACTCAAACACACGGCTACGGTCGCGGAAACCGGGTTTTTCGCTCAGGAGCGACTCACGCATATTGGTCTTCACAACATCAAAGTGTTCACGAGCCTCGGGCATGTTGATGAGCAGGTCGGTATAGACTTGCAGAGCCTCAATGGTCTTGTCGGCCTGTGTACCCACATATCCCATAAACATCCATTCTTTACCGGGAACTTGGGGAGCACGCAAGCCACCATAAGCGGTGTAGGCCATGGCACGTTTTTCGCGAATTTCATCGACTACCAAGCTACCAAATCCGGCACCAAAGTAGGTTGTAAAGGCTTGTAACAAGATATTATCCTCTACGTTGTAAGGTTCACCTTCGATGAAGAAGTAGATATTGCTCTGTTTAGCCTTGTCGTTGGGAAGGAAATAGATAGTATTTTCGGCATAAGAGGCACGCTCCTCAAATTCGGGCGACAACGAGGGTGTTTCGTTCTCGATAAGAGGGAGGTTCTTGCTCAATATGTCGTACACTTGCTCAAAGGGCATTGTTCCCACAAAGTGAGCTGTAAACTCATAGTTGGTAGCTTCGCGGAAAGCTGCCGAGAGTTCACCGGCTGTGAGGTAAACAACCTTCTGCAAGGGCAGGCGAGTGAGGTAGTCGGAGTTTTCGCCATGCAAGAGGTACTGCAAGAGGGCTTGTTGTTGCGACTCGACACTCTCTTTTTCGCTCATGCGTGAGCTGTACTCCTGACCGATAATCGACTGCAACTGCTTTTCGTCGAGTTGAGGCATGAGAATCTGACGTTGCAGGAGTTGGCAAGCGGCTGTAAGCGAGCTTTCCGAGCCGTAGAGAGTTACGGTCATATAATCCTCCGATACCGAGTAGTAGATAGTGGTATTGAGGTTGGCCAATGCTTGCTTAAACTCGTAGGGAGTGAGGTGAGCCATTGTACCGGCATTGTTCATCAAGGGAACGGCATATTCGAGAATGGGCATGCGACGAGTACCCACACCGTAACGCAATGTAAGGCTATACACTTCGTTTTCGGGGTTAACGGTATAGTACAATTTGCTACGAGTGTTGATGGGACGCTCTTGTACTGAGTTAAAGTCGCAATAGTCGGGTGTGATGTCGGCAACATCCATCGATTCAAGATATTGTGCATAGTCACTCTTCACGCCACGAACAGCCTCAACGGCTTGATAACCGGGCTTAGCTACCTTGTCAAGTTTTTCGACCTTACGATCGCCGCGTATCTCTTGTACGTTGACTACCATGTAGTCCGAGTTAAGATACTTTTCAACAACAGCTTTCACATCGTCGGCTGTCACAGCAGCCACTTTATCACAGTAGGTTACTAACTCGGCAGGCGAAGAACCGGTATTGAATATCGATGCAAGATTTTGGGCTTTGCTTTCGCTCGACTCCATGCTGAGGCTGAAATCGCGTATCATGGCATTCTTCACAGCTTCGAGTTGTTCGGTGGTGAAGTTACCGTTACGCAGGTCGTCGATGGCAGCAAGCACTCGTTTCTCGACGGCAGCATGGTTGTCATATTTTCCTTGGCTTTGGTCATACGAGGGGAAGGCTTGCAACATGATGATACCGGCATTGCGGAACGATACGGGCGATGCAGCAGCACCCATGATGTCGCCGTCGACAGTGAGTTTGTCGAGGATACCCGACGACTGTGCATTGGTGAGCAACTGAGTGGCTACCGAGATTGCTATCTCGTCCTCGGTATTGGAGGCAACTCCATTGTACATCATTACTACGAAGGGTTGATAGAACAACTTCTCCGAGATGGCCTTACGACCGCTGAATGGTGTGCGTACAATCTCCTGATGGGGTTGTGCATTGCGACGTTCGATACGCTCAAACTTCTGACGAATCAAGGGGACAGCCGTTGCAGCATCGACATTACCTACAAGGATAATAGCCATGTTTTCAGGACCATACCAGTTGTTGTAGAACTCGATGAGGCGTGTAAGACTGGGATTTTTCAGGTGTTCGGGAAGACCTATGATGGGACGTCCGTAAGGTGTACCCTTGAAAGCCTCGCCAAAGAGGTATTGCGAGAGGTTAGAACCCATATTGTCTTTGTACATGTTATACTCCTCATATACGGCTTCAAGCTCGGTCTGGAACCCGCGGAAAACGGGATCGATGAGACGTTCGCTATAAAGCTCGAGCCACTTCTCGAGTTGTGTAGGAGGGAATGTATTGAAATAGGAGGTCTGATCCCAACCTGTACCGGCGTTAAGACCTTGACCACCCATGCCGTCGACCAAGAGAGTAAACTCATTGGCAGCAGCATATTGAGCAGCCTCTACCGACAAGCGATTGATTTCAAGACCTATTGCCTCCTTTTCGGCCGGTGTGGCGGCAAGAGCCATTTCGTCATACTTAGCAATAATCTGGTCGTAGAGGGGTTTTTCCTTTGCCCAGTCAAGACAGCCGATGGTCTGTGTTCCCTTGAACATGACATGCTCCAAGTAGTGAGCAAGACCGGTGTACTCTACGGGGTCATCGATAGCTCCCACATTGAATGTTACCATACCATATACATCGGGTTGTGACTTGTCTTCCCAGATGTACACTGTGGCACCATTGCGAAGGGTAAATGTACTGAGTTGTGCAACTGAATAGAAGCACGTACACACGAGCAACAGCACCAACAATCCTAATTTTCTTGTTTTCATTTTCTTCGTTTTTATTGGTTGATAATTATTTTCCTTACCACATTTGTACTTTGCCTATATGATGGCTATGCACATGATTTCAACCTACAAATATACAGTTTTTCGATAAGCCTGCATCGGTTGGAGCAACAAAATTTATTTTCGGGGACAAAGGTGCAACTTTTTTTTCTAATACGAGCAAGAATTTCAATAAATTTTTATCGAATTTCGATAAATTTATATTTTTATCATCGGCTTCTACACAACTTAAATCTTAAAATCAAATAAAAATATCGCACAAGTGAGCAAAAACATCGAAAAAAATGAGCGTAATATTCAAAAATATGCGTACTTTCGTAGCGTGAAGTTATATAGGTAGATTTACAGAAGTTCACTATAAATGATTAGGTCGAACTGATGGAAATGATTATTTAAGAGCTATTCCTTATCTCCTCTGATGATACAATGAGGGCATTGTAAAGGATTAAATCATGAGAAAGATACGAAATAAAAATCAGAGCGACCTAAGTAGATGCTGCCGACAATGAATTTCACATGAACTAAATAGATAATAGATCACACCTGTAATAATTAATGACCGGGACTATTCCCACAAAAACGCAACCTATGAGAAACTTTATTTTTACAGTCATACTCGCATTGAGTGCCACCGGCAGCGTTCTTGCCAAAGATTATGTACCCACCGAGGGATGGCCTTACTTGTACAACGATTTTACATCGGCTCTTGTCTATTATCAAGATGGCAAGTGTGAGAGTGCCGATATAAACGTGCATCTGATGAGTAATGAACTGCACTTTACCGACGGCGAAAACATCATGGTAGTACACGATGCCACACGCATCGACTCGGTCGTGTGCGAGAATAATACCAAGTTGCTCAACCGCGGCAACAAGTATGTCGATGTATTGGGTGAAAGCAGTCGCATAGTGATAGGTCGTACCTGCGAAATCGATGTCAATGCCCTCACCGACAGCAATGGAGCTTATGGTATATCCACCACCACAGCTGCCACACAGAATGTGGCATCGTTCAGCGATCATGGCAACGTGGCTGCCCATCGCTATCAAGAGATGATTGCCGACCGACACAGTACTCGCGAAGTCCCCACTGTTACTCGCTACATCTTCATCATCGACGACCGTCAGATATGTGCTGCCAACAAGAGTGGTGTGAATGACATCCTCGACAAAGAGCAACGCAAGGCCTTCAAAGAGTTTCTAAAAGCCAACAAGATAAAGTGGAAAGAAACGCAAAGTCTCATACTTGTCGCCGAGTTTCTCGACTCGATAATTCCGGTTGAGGAGTAAGTTATCGTGCAACAGATGGTTATTGTTCAGTCCCATTTATAGGAGTTCACATTATTAAGATGAATAAATTCCTTTCGAGCATCAGGAGAGTAAGAAATTTTCTACAACGATATTTCTTCAACAATCTGTCACCCATCATTGTGATAGGTGCAATCATTTGGCATCTATGCTTCACCGACATCAATTACCTCGACATCTGTCACAACGACGAGAAGATAAGATCCCTGCAAAAAGAGATAGCCAACGAAAAGAAGAAGATAGAGCAGCTACATGAGGAGATACGCCACACCAAGTCGGATGCTACCACCATCGAACGCATCGCTCGTGAGAAACACGGTATGCAACAGGCTCATGAGGACGTGTACATCGCTATCCCTCCTCCCGATACAGCCAACAACCTCAATACCCGAGATTAAAAAACAATGAAAACGAACTTCAAATCCATCATATTTTCGGCATCGGCCTTCCTTGTTGTGGTGGGAGCCATCCTCCCCCTGTTTACCACAGCCACATGGAGCTTATACATCTTTGCCATAGGAGCAGCCGGCATGTCGGTTATGCGACTCATCACCCCCTATCGCGGCAAGAACCTTCGCATGCGACGTCTCGTACTCATTGAGCTACTTGCTACCCTCATGCTACTGTTTGTTTCTTTCCTCATGTTCAGTGGTGGTCGTGACTGGGTGGTACTGCTCACCATCTCGGCTTTGCTGCAACTCTATACATCCATCATGATAGGTCGCATACCCATCGAGGAACGATAAGAGTATTTTATATAACAGTACTTTTATAAGAAATTGCATTAGGCAACTATCGCACACCCACTCACAACAACAATGATACACCTACTCTTAGCAATCATCTGCGGTTCACTATTTGCTATCCTCTTCAAGCTCTTTCAGCGTGTGGGAATTAACGCTTCGCCAGTCATACTCATGAGCTATTTGGTATCAGCATATATCGCCTTCTGCATCATGCTGAGAAATGGAGAGCCTCAGTTGGACCCGAATACATTCACGTTACCCGCTATAATTACGGGCGGATTTATGGCAGGCTCGTTCTACGCCATGAACCAAGCTACCCTCTCGCATGGAGTGGCAGTAGCCACCATATCGGCACGCATGTCATTCATTATTCCCGTTATTGGCTCGTTCCTCCTATTTCACAGCGATCAGCCGCAATGGGGTATTGTGGCACTCATTGCACTATCACTTATTCTCATCTTCTTTCGTCGTGACAACAATGTTCGTGACAACTCTACCGACAGCAACATCCGCAAGTCACGAGATTGGCTCAATCCGCTACTCGTCTTTCTTTGCTACGGTATTTCCAACTTGCTACTCAAACACTTGCAAAATACCGCCGCAGAGATGGGAGGTAGTAACACAGAGCTACAAAGCCTTACATTGTTCACATTTCTGGGAGCCTTTATATTCTCCTTATTCTTCACGCTCAAAGAGTTAGAAGGCAAACCTGCCCCCGACATCTCGTGGAAAGATTACACAGCGGCAGTTGTATTGGGTGCTGCCAATGTAGGCTGTGTCTACTTCCTGATGAAGTCACTCACTGTCATTGACTCATCGGTATTTTACCCCGTCTACAACATCGCCATCGTAGTCATAGCCACCCTTGTGGGCAGGCTCTGTTTCGGTGAAAAGCTGTCATCGTTGCAATGGGCGGGTATTATCCTGGCCATCGTTGCTATTCTGCTGTTTTTCCGGTAATCTCTTCGTAGGACAATCAATCGAGGAGGGATAAAATTACTCTCATCAATACAACTTACACTTATTATTGGTGTTTTCGGTGAAAAAAGTAGTTGCTGAAATTGCCATGATTATTTTTGAAATTTCCATTACAACTTCTCTTTCTAAGAGAGGTTGAT
>JAFXJY010000013.1 GCA_017531985.1 Bacteroidaceae bacterium | reverse complement strand
AGAACAAACGTTCTCGGGGCGATGTTTTTTTATAACCACCAACCTATCCATCATCCCCCAAAGTTTTGGGGTGACTCCCCCTAACCGTCCCCCACTTTAACCGTCAAACCCTCTAACTACCTTGCAAGCCTTCCCTCTAACCCTCCATGCACCTAACCGTCTAAACCACCCTCCATCCACCCATATCAAGCAACCCCCGGAAGTACGGACGGCAGCAAAAAAGAGTAGATAAGCAAAAAGAACAGCAATACAGAACCGTGAAAATAACACATCATCCACACCACCTACTCCGCGATATGGAAAATAGGGTGTTAATAGTAAAATGGAAGGATGCAGCGAGGTAGAAATAAGTCCGGCCAACACCGACCATGCAGCCCATTGCCACACTGCTGCCGTGAGGGTTTAGGAAGGTGTAAGATTCTTATATATCATTCTAAAAAGTAGATGAATATAACTATTATATGTCTAAAAGGGTTGTATCTTACTCAGTAATGAGTTTGATACGACCCTTCCTCTTTTTAGGATTCTTAAATTCTTAGTTCATATTCACTGAAATTCAGTTCTTCTCAATCAAGTTAATCGTAATACGTCAGTTGGCTTGAAATGTTGGTCTTATTTCTCGTTGGTGCTGACAGAATTGTTCAATTGATTTACAATCATGTCGAGTCTTGCGTATATCTGATTTAATCTTGTGATGATAAGTCTATCGCTTTGCGATATTTCGGAATAATGTATAGAATGCTCATTATTGGAATGAAGCATTATGTTATTGCGGAGGGGCATTTCGAAAAGAGAGTCATCGTATGTTTTAGCAACAGAAATGTCAGAATCCTCAAAGAACTCTTCTATCGGAATGCTATATCTATTGGCAATGCGAAGCAGGACTGCAATTGTCGTGTTACCACCCCGAACGAAATTGCCAATAGTATTTTTGTTAATAGATAGTTCCTTGGCAGCTGTATGATATGTTTTACTATTCTGCTGTAAAAAACGTCGGAAATACTCACCTGTGAATTTATATCTACACTTTTGCATAGTTTAAAATAGTTTGAAATGTAACAATAAGATATTTTGAATAAAAGAGTGTAGATGACTTGAAAAGCAGCCTGCAAGGCTGTAAAGTTAGCAATTATATAGATATATATATCAATGTTATAATTAAGGGTGTGCAATAATTTTAGGTTTGATGATGTTGTCGTGTTTAGAAACGTTGCTTTTGTTATTTGTTTATAATTTTTAGTTCAGATATTGGGGTGTAGAATATCCATTTTGCGGAGTACTCTCTATGATATTGAAGATGTGAAGAAATTCGTTTATAACAGGTTTTATGATGTGTTGAATGATGTGATGGTCGCTTAGCTCGGGCGAAATACAATCGACGCGTGATATGAGAATTTGTTGAGTCTGTGGAACATATTGTATCGTTGTGAGGTCGACTTCGGTTAATAGTTGCATGATGTAGTATGAGATTTGAAGTTCATCGTCTTTGTCGGTGGGATTGTATGGTGAGAAAACTTCGAAGGCGATGTAATTGCCTTTTCCTATATGTTTGTTGTCGCCATTGGCTGTTACATTGATGTTGATTGTTATATCTTCTCCATAGAGAGAAGTTGTTGAAGCTGTAAAGACGAAAAGTTCATCTTTGTCAATGACTTCACACTCATATCCCATGCGAGAAATGAGTGTGAAAAGTCTTTGCAATGTTGCTTTGATATTAATTTCTTGTTCAATCATCGCTTAGTCTTTGAGATAATATACAACCGATGTAACGACGCGAACGTTTTTGAGATAGGGTGTGTATTGGTCGCGATTGGTAATAGAGAATTGACCTTGTGAGGCCGTTTTTATTTTTCCCAGTTTACTATTAGAGTCTTGAGCAAACTGCTCGGCTGCGTGGCGGGCATTGCGAGTTGCTTCGGCTATCATATCGGGTTTAAGTTCGTTCAGTCCAGTAAATTGGTAGTCGATGTTAGTATCGTATTCCCCCGAAACGATTGCTACGCCGCGGTCGAGTAGTTCGCCTTGTTCGTTAATGAGATTGCGAACGAGTTCGACCTGCTGTGATGATACGGTAATGATGGAGCGAAGGTTGTAGCGGAAAGGCACGTTTTGGTTGACATATCGTTCGGCCTGTAAGTCTATTATTTCGGGGGCTGATACTGATATTTCGTTCTGAGTGATGCCTTTCGACAACAGATAATCGACAATGATTTTGTTTTTGTTATTGACTTGATTGGCCAATTGTTTCAAATCGTTGCCAACTTCTTTATATACGAGTGGCCATACAACTTTGTCGGCCGGAACGATACGTTCGGAAAGTCCACGAACGGTTACATAACGTTCATCACTTAGCCCGTTTTGTAATCCCATTCGGACACAGTAGCCCAGTAGAAAGAGTCCCACGGCAATAATCATGGAGGCAATAATACCTTTGTTGTTTTGCATCATAAATAGTCAATTTTATGGTTAGTATGGGCAAAGGAAATAAATAGTTGATAAAAAATCAATATTGAACGATGTATTTATGTATTTTTGTGCAAATAAAAATAAACCGGTCATGGCACAGCACAATCAATTGGGAAAAAGCGGTGAGGAATATGCCGTAGAATATCTTATAAATCGAGGATATATTGTTCGCGATGTCAATTGGGTGAGCGGTAGGCATGAACTTGATGTTGTAGCTTTTCATAACAACGAAATGGTAATTGTAGAAGTGAAAACACGAAGTAATGTCGACTGGGCATACCCCGAAGAGGCTGTAACCGAAAAGAAGATGCGAAATCTGGTGCGAGCTGCTGAGGCTTATGTCAGGATGTTTGATCTTGATGTAGATGTAAGATTTGATGTTATATCGATAGTGGGAAAAGAACCTCCTTTCGAGATTGAACATATAGAGGATGCATTTATACCACCTTTGAATATGTAGCCTATGGATATAGAGTGTTTAAGGGAATATTGTTTGTCGTTACCGTTGGTTACCGAATGTTTTCCATTTGACGAAACAACTTTGGTCTTTAAGGTAGAGGGAAAGATGTTTCTCTTTACAAGTCTCGACCGCGTCGAATTGATGGTTAATGTCAAGTGTGATCCCGATTATGCACTTGTGTTGCGAGATGCATATAGCGAGGTTGTCCCCGGTTATCATTGTAACAAGAAATATTGGAATACGATACACATTACACCATCGCTCAAAGGAAGTCTTGTGCGAGAGTGGATATTACATTCATATTGTGAGGTGGTTAAGAAACTTAATCGTACTCAACGCGAACGTATAGCAAAACTACTGGAAGAATGGAAAAATTTGAATGGCATATAGTAAAATTGTCGGAGACCACATCGACAAACACTTATATAAGTGAGTTGGATAATACCGATAGGTTGCCGCAAGGGTGTGTTGTGGTGACACACACGCAGTCGGCCGGTCGTGGGCAGCGTGGTAATTCGTGGGAGGCAGCTCCGGGTGAAAATTTAACATTTAGTTACTTGTTGCGACCTCATGGTGTGCATCCTTCCGAACAGTTTATTTTGTCGCAAGCAGCGGCTTTGGCTGTGGTTGATGTGTTGTCGAGTTATGCCGATGGCTTTTCTGTTAAATGGCCTAACGATATATATTATCGCGACAGCAAGATAGCCGGTATACTCATAGAACATAGTTTGTCCGGACAACACATTGATAGAACGATAGTGGGGATAGGACTAAATATCAATCAACAACGGTTTGTAAGTGATGCTCCTAATCCGATTTCACTTACTCAAATAACAAGCGAACAATATAATCTTGATGTCATTCTATCAGAGATATTAATGGCCACTTCGGTTCGATATGCCATGTGCTATTGTGATAGAGAACGGTTACAGAGTGATTATGCTTCGGTTCTCTATCGTCGTGAAGGTTTTCATACATATCGTGATGCTAAGGGCGAATTTGAAGCAGTTATCAAGGAAGTGGGAGCTGATGGATATCTTGTCTTGCAAGATCAAGAGGGGGTCGCTCGAAGTTATGCATTTAAGGAGGTCGCTTTTGTAATTAAGACGTAGATCGACCATTTATGAGTCGGTTTTAATCTTCCTTTTTCAGGATATCTAATATTGAGCTGCGTCGTGTAGATGGGTGTAAAGGCGGATGGCATGTGATGTTTTGCATTCTTGTTATCTCTTTCTTGATATATTCCGATGGTCTTATGCTATCGGCTTGATGCAGTAGGATGAGTGATGGGGTAACAAGCGAGTCCATAATAACTTGCATCTGCCTGGTATAATATGCGTTGTCGGGGGTAGGGGTGGAGGTGTACTCATTATAAAGTTGTTCTATACATTTATCGGCTTGGGTAGTGTAATAAGCCGATAGGATGGTCATTACATCGTAGTCGGTAGGGTCGCTCTGTATGATACTTTCATACATCTTTATTGCTTCCTCTGAGTCGCCTTGATAAAAGAGGGCATCGGCTTTCAATTTTCTGAAACGTAGGTTTTCGGGTGTGCTTTTAAGTAGTTCGTCAGCTATCGCAATAGTTTCATGCGTCTTTCGAGCGAAAGAGTAAAAATCGAGTAGATAGATATTAAAGACTCTTGCCAGTCCCTTGTTGTTGGCTTTCAGGTTGAGCAGTAGGTCTTCATACACTTTGGCATTGTGTAGATGCTTGGTCCTTACATATACATGTTGCAATAATGAGTCGATGTGTACCCGATTGTATTGTGACTGACTGAGATACTTATTTTCGGCTGGGAGGTCGTTGAGAAACTGAGCCGCAATCAGAGCTGCGGCATAAGGGTCGGCATCGATAGGATTTATCTTAATCATGGCATCAGTCTCTTGTAGAACCTCCAACCACTCGGCATGCTCGAAGTGGTCGTTCATGCGAGCAGCCAGTCGTTCGTAACTTGTTGCAGTGGCTGTGATAGAAATGCAAGCCGCCAGTATAATATTTAGAAATCTTTTCATGTCATTCGTTTGAGGAATATTTTACAAAAATAAAAATAAAATTGCACAACAGCGAGCGTTTTGGATTTTATAACATACAATTTCAGAAAACCATCAGGAGCAAAATATAATACGATGAATTTGTTATGCAACATAAATTATAGGCATGTTCTATAAATTAGTAGATAAATTGATAGTTGTCGGTAGCTCCTATTTCGGTCTCTTTTGAATTTATTGTAGTATATTTCTAATTTTCACTTAGTTACAATGCTCGCATTGTGCCTTTATAAGAAATTGGAAATCTCCACACAATAAGCTTCAAAATCAACTCAACCTAATTTATAGAACCTACCTATATAAAAATCATAGTTTTATTTGCATCATAAATGGATTCATTTTATATTTGTGGTAGTAAACAGAGATAATCATGGAGAGAAAATTTAAACGAATATTGCTCAAACTCAGTGGCGAGTCATTGATGGGCGACCAACAATATGGAATAGATGCCAAGCGTGTCGGAGAGTATGCTAAGCAAATCAAGGAGATTGCCGATATGGGAGTAGAAATAGGTATCGTTATCGGAGGCGGTAATATATTTCGCGGTCTGAGCGGTGCTACCAAAGGATTTGATCGAGTAAAGGGCGACCAAATGGGTATGTTGGCAACTGTCATCAACAGCCTTGCATTAAGTTCGGCCTTGGAGGGAGAGGGTCAGAAGTCGCGGGTATTTACCGCTATTGACATGCATCCCATCGGCGAGCATTACAGCAAGTGGCGAGCCATCGACGCAATGCAACGGGGCGAAATAGCCATTATGTCGTGTGGAACAGGCAATCCTTTCTTTACCACCGATACAGGTTCGGCCTTGCGAGGTATTGAGATAGAAGCCGATGTGATGTTGAAGGGAACGCGTGTAGATGGCATCTATACAGCCGATCCCGAGAAAGACCCCACAGCTACCAAGTTTGACAGTATTAGCTACGATGAGATATATACTCGTGGGCTTAAAGTGATGGATCTCACAGCTACAACGTTGTGCAAAGAGAACAATCTGCCCATCATTGTGTTTGACATGGATACGGTGGGTAATCTGCGAAAAGTTATGATGGGTGAGTCCATCGGAACTTATGTATATTGATAAGCAAAATCGAAGGGAACTTATATCTATTGTGTTGTTATGATTAATGCATTTTTTCATTGAGTAGATATGGATTATGACCCCCAAGACATCGCAAATGGTGTGATGAAGGTAGGAATGGGAATATACCAAGAAAAAAAGCCAAGACTGACAGACCGAAAGTTTCCTATAACTAATGAATTATTAATCAGTGGAGCTTATAGAAGTTCCCATAAATAGAAATAATATATGGAAGATGTAAAAACTTATCTCGATGCAGCCGAGAAAAAAATGGAGCAAACAGTGGAATTTTTGGACGAAACACTTGCTCACATTCGTGCCGGAAAGGCCAGTCCTAAATTACTAGATAATATTCGTGTCGATTATTATGGCTCGATGATGCCCATTAGTGGTGCTGCCAATGTGCAGGTGCCCGATGCACGCACCATTGTAATCACACCGTGGGAGAAGTCGATGTTCCGCATAATAGAGAAGGCTATTATTGACTCGGAGTTGGGTATTACCCCCGAGAACAATGGTGAGGTTATACGCATTTCTATTCCACCATTGACCGAAGAGCGTCGCAAAGCCCTTGTAAAACAATCGAAAAACGAAGTAGAGAATGCCAAGGTGAGCATTCGCAACGCACGCCGAGATGCAATCGAAGGGTTGAAGAAAGCCGTTAAGAATGGAATGCCCGAAGATGTATCGAAAGACGGTGAGAATGAGGTACAGAAGTTGCATGACCGCATGATGAAACGCATCGATGAGTTATTTGCAGCCAAGGAGAAAGAAATTCTTACAGTATAGAATTTAGAATCTGTTTTGAATTTTATACCGTTTAGTATTGCAGCCGGTGTACTCGATGGGTGTTGAGTGCATCGGTCTTTTTGTAGTATATATAGAGAAGTTCCCTTAAACTTTTTTATTATCCATTAGTCTTAATGAAAAGAACATTGTATTACCAACTTAATACATGAAGCTATGAGACAGAGAATACTAACATTAAGCCTCGCCCTGATACTTGCCTTAGGGACAATAAATATAGCCGATGCACAGCGAGGCAACAGAAGCGAAAATTCATCGCGTGCCACCACCACCAATAGTCGTGGTGGAGAGAGTACCGGAAACGGTAGTGGCTCAACTGTACGACAGAGTACCAATCGTACTACTGTCTCCGGCAGTAGCACAACAACGACCACTACTCGTCGTAATTCATCGACAGTGTCAACGACAACCAATAATCGTAGCACCTCAACGCAAAAGAATGTAACACCTAATGTTACAACCACACGTCGTGATGCAACGCCTACTACAAACACCAAGTCAACTACGACTATTACCAATCGTCGAGGTACGACTACAACCCCCACCAATAAGCCGAGTTCTACTACCACAACTACCGGCCGTCGCGAAACGATCACGACAACTACAACTACATCGAGTACAAGTGCGACCGCCAATCGTCGTGGTTCGACCATAGGTAATAGTAATGCTACGATAGTCGAACGCAATAATCGGCCCACATCCAATGCCGGTCAGTCGTCGATGGTAACCGATAATCATCATGCATCGAGAGATAACCGCCCCTATCAAGAGAAGCCGCATGTACAGTACGATCATCGCACACCTCCCCCTGCCGGTTATCATCCCAACCATCGTCCACCGCGTGGATACAACTTCGTACCACCTCCACATGGTCATGGCTGTCCTTTGGATTATCATCTTCACACACCTCCGCCACCACATGCCCATCACTACACATTGGGTGGTCTTACCTACTACTTTTACGACTGCTGTTATCATACGCTGGTCAATGGAGTATATCAGGTCGTAGCAGCACCCTTAGGACTTTCGCTGTTGTCGTTGCCCGTTGGATATGAAACATTGATATACAACAACAAGTTCTACTACTATTACGATGGAACTTACTATCGTAATTATGGTACACACTTCCAGGTAGTAGCACCATTGATGGGAATGGTCGTGCCTTATCTTCCCAATTACGGAGTAAGTTATGTGTACTACAATGGATATCCTGCCTACTACTACAATGGATATTACTATTATGAGGTGGCTCTATATGGTGGGATTGGTTATCGCGTAGTAGGACAGTACTACCCCTATTAAGACACTTATTAAATAAGACTGATTTAGTAGCTGATAATGTTGAAATTAAATGCGGTTGCAAGAAAAAGCAACCGCATTTTCTGTGTAAAAATACGACTATTTATTTTGTAGAAGCAAAAAAGTATCTTACCTTTGTCGGAGTTATATAACCTAATATTTATACATTTAAAAAATTTAAACCATGGCTTACGTTATTACAGACAACTGCGTTGCTTGCGGTTCTTGTATCGGTGAATGCCCCGTAGGAGCAATTTCGGAAGGTGATATCTACAAAATCGATCCCGATCAATGCCTCGATTGCGGTACTTGTGCCGGTGTATGTCCCAACGATGCTATCGTAGAGGGCTAATCCCCAAGCACGTCGACAAACGACATGAAGATGGGTGTGTCATTGAGTTGACACGCCCTTTTTTGTAAACCTTCTGTGTGTATGTCAAAAACAAATACCGAGTGATAGCTGATGACCGCTTATAGGAAAATGGTATCGGGATGTAAAAAATTGTGACAAAATATAATTTTATTCCTCCTGTGTATTATTGTAATCAAAATTATCTCTATATTTGTGCAATATAGGGTGTGAAGTGAAGGATAATTTAGGAAAGCATTATTTCGTTCACTCTCCATTCCGTATAGGGAACTTCTATCGGTTGATTTGTTATGGTTACAATAATAAGTAAAAGCGAAGCAGAATGTTTCCGGTAATCAACGTATTATTAATCTATGGAATGTGTAGAAGTCCCCTATTATAATTGAAATCGATAATTCTATAAATATATGTCACAAGAACATCTCCCCATAGTTCATGACAGTGTGGTGCTTATACCCACCTACAATGAGAAAGAGAATATAGAAAATATCATTCGAGCAGTGTTTAATCTGCCCGAGATGTTCGATATATTGGTGATAGACGATAATTCGCCTGATGGAACAGCTGTTATCGTAAAGGAATTGCAAGGTGAATTTCCCGGTCGTCTACATTTGCTCGAACGCAGTGGAAAGTTAGGTTTAGGAACGGCCTATATAACCGGATTTAAGTGGGCTATTGAGCATAAATATGATTATATATTTGAGATGGATGCCGACTTCTCGCACAATCCTGCCGACCTGTTGCGACTGAAAGCAGCTTGTCGCGATAATGGAGCCGATGTAGCGATAGGTTCGCGGTATGTGACAGGAGTCAATGTGGTCAACTGGCCTATGGGACGTGTGATTATGTCTTATTATGCCTCGAAGTATGTTCGCATCGTAACCGGACTGAAAATACACGATACCACTGCCGGATTTGTATGCTACCGTCGCGAAGTATTGGAGACCATAGAGTTGGACAAGATACGTTTCAAAGGATATGCATTCCAGATAGAGATGAAATTCACAGCCAAGATGTGTGGCTTCAACATACAAGAGGTTCCCATCATCTTTATCAATCGCGTACTCGGCGAGAGCAAAATGAGCGGAGGCATCTTCAGCGAGGCCGTATTTGGTGTCATCAGACTCAAATGGGGTAGTCTCTTCCGCAAGTATCCGCAGAAAAAACAATAATATCATGCAAACTATTATTCACAGCGGCCTTATCATCAACGAGGGTCGAGAGTTTGTCGGTAGTATTATTATCGACAACAATATCATCACACACATTATAGAGGGCAATCTCGATACAAGTATATTGGCCATGGCCGACCGCACCATCGATGCTACAGGCCATTGGGTTATTCCGGGTGTTATCGACGACCAAGTACACTTCCGCGAGCCGGGTCTTACCCACAAAGCCGATATAGCTACCGAGAGTCGGGCTGCCGTAGCCGGAGGTGTCACCTCGTACATGGATATGCCAAACACCAGCCCCGCAACAACTACCATTGAGGCACTGGAATGGAAACAGCAACAAGCTCGCGAAACATCTATTGCCAACTATTCATTCTATATAGGAGCTACCAACAACAATGCCGACTTGATAACCTCGCTCGACTATACCCACATATGTGGTATCAAGTTGTTTATGGGTTCTTCTACCGGCAACATGCTGGTTGATAGAGGGGCAACTCTCGAAAAGATATTTGCCGAGGCTCCCACCCTGATAGCCACTCACTGCGAGGAGGAGGAAGTTATACAAGCCAATCGTGCCCGATATATAGCCATGTTTGGCGAAGATATGCCTATATACTTCCACCCCATGATACGCAATGCCGAGGCTTGTTATCGCTCATCGGCCAAAGCCGTTGAATTGGCTACCCGACACAATGCTCGCCTACACATCTTACACCTCTCTACCGCACGCGAACTCACACTATTGCAAGACCTCCCTTTGACCGAGAAACGTATCACCGGTGAGGTATGCGTACACCACCTATGGTTTGACGATAACGACTATGCCACCTACGGTAATCGCATCAAATGGAATCCCGCTATCAAGACTTGTGCCGACCGTCGAGCCTTATTGGAAGCAGTTGCAACCAATCGTCTCGATGTCGTGGCTACCGACCATGCTCCACACCTGCTCCGTGAGAAACAAGGCTCGTGCCTCAAGGCTGCATCAGGCGGTCCGTTTGTACAATTCTCTTTGCTCACCATGCTCGAGCTTGCCACAAAGGGACATTTCACTCGCACTCAAGTCATAGAGAAGATGTGCCACGCTCCGGCTTCGCTCTTTGGTGTGTCTAAACGAGGCTACTTACGCGAAGGCTACTATGCCGATATAGCCATCATTGACCCCAAGCAACCTCATACCGTCACTACCGACAATATATTGTCGCGTTGCGGTTGGTCGCCCATGGAGGGACACACCTATCCTCACACTGTCACTCACACCCTTGTCAATGGTGTTGTGGCATACGAAAACGGTACTATCAACGACAGCTGTCGTGGAGAATTGCTCCTCTTCGAGCGATAAAGAATAATAAGATTGCAACCATTTGTCATAGCGATGCGTCTAATACACAAAAAACGCATCGCTATGAAACAATTTTACATTACACTAATATTTGCACTCGTCGCTTACAACGCTTATACTCAAAACTCTAACTTGCATATTGAGGCATACACCACCTTTCTACAAGAAAAACACAGCTCGGCCAAAGATTATATACTCGGACTTTTCTCGCAATATGACATCGTCATTCTATGCGAGCGTGATCACCGCGAAATGACTCAATATGAACTTATTCTCGATATATTGGCCGACAAACGGTTTATCGATGAAGTAGGTGTAGCATACTTTGAGATAGGCAATACCGAGTACAACGACAGCATCAATGCATTCTTGCACAATGCCACACTTACCCCCGACGAGGTGGCACAGAATGTTCTACATTTTCATCGCAACATCTACGGTGCAGGACTGTGGGAAAAGAGCAATTATAGTCTTCTGCTACGAGGTGTTCATGACATCAACAGCCGACTTGCCGAAGAAGATATGATAGAAATTTACGGGCTTGAGAAGGGTGTTAATTGGGATAAAGCCACCGAATATGACATAATACGTCGCAATATATGCACCGATGCCATACACCGAGATGCTATATTGGCCGAAAACTTTTGCAACTATCATCATTATAGCACTACGGGCAAAGCTCTCGTTATACTCAACTACCGTCATGCCTTTACACGCGATATTGCCAATAGAGACAATGCAGGACGGCATATCAAAGATAGATATGGCAATAGAGTTGCCAACGTTTTTATCAACTCTTTTGCACTATCTCCTCGCGGAGAATTTACAGCCATAAAAAACGGTATATGGGACGCTGCCTTTGCCGCGACACATAAGTCAGATATTGGTTTTGACCTCACCAACACACCTTTTGGGGCAGATAATTTCGATTTTATCCCCATAGCAACACCTTTGCGATACTGCGATTTTTTTACCGGTATGGTATATTACACCCCCTTTGCACAACTACGCATCACAACCGGATTACCCAATTTTGTTGATGATAATTTTGCTTGCGAATTACAACGCAGATACGCATTAGAAGGCAATATAGCTCCCGATGTAGCAATATTGAAAGAGCAATACAACACCGTTACCGACCGCACATATAGTGAAGAATTTCCACAAATATGCGATAGTATAAACCGATGGATAAATGAATAGGATTATCGTTGCTTGAAGTAGTAGGTTATAGTACCTTTCTGTACGCTATTCTCCGACTTGTCAAATCGGGCTTTCTTGGCAGCGGCAAGTGCTGCACTACGCAATGTTTCGCTTGTATTACTGCCTGCCTTAATCGAGGCTGCTACCACATTTCCGTTTTTATCGACAGTTATGTCTACTACTACCTTACCTTCGTCGTTGCTGCGGTACGATGGTTTGGGTAGGTTGAGGCATCTGCGACCGTTGAGGCTGAATCCACCCCAACCCGTATTACCTTGTGCAATACCGGTCGGTGAATTTCCCGAGATGCTTCCCTGCACACCGGTTCCTTGTGATGCATCTCCGCGACTACCCTCGTTATCGCTTCCTGCACCGAATGCATTCTGCATGGTTGAACTTATTAAGGCTTGAGTCTCTTGTTGTGCTTGTTGTTGAGCTATCATCTTCTCCATTTCAGCCTTTTCATGGTTGGTTATACTATCCATGACAATGCTCTCTTCGGTATTTTGTGTGATGACTTGTTCCGTCACGTTTGTCGCAATATTTTCTTTGACAGAGTATTGTTCGGGTGAGACTTGTGGAGCATAAGGCTCAAAAGTACCGGCTGCTTCGTCGATATTGCCTATTTGTACATATACGCCACTGTTTACGTCGGGTGTTATAGGTTGGCGTGTCAGCACGATAGTGGCCAATAGCAAAAGTATCAACGCATGTACCGCGATGGTACACGTCAAGGCTATTATTCTATTGTGCTGCTTAGGAGTCATTGCGTTCACTCTTTTTGTGGTGATGTAGCCAATACCATTTTAAGGTCGTGCTTGTTGGCAAGATCCAATATCTTGACCACTTCGCCGTAAGGAACAGATGCGTCGGCATATATGGCAACAAACATTTCAGGTTCTCTTTCACGAGTTTTCAGCAAGAAACCGACAAGACTCTCTATATTATCGACAGCTTGTTCTCTCTCGTTGCCAAAGGCTACATAATAGTTGAGATTGGCATCGATGGTAACGCGAGAAAGAGGCTTGGCGGCAGCTTGTTGGCTGCTCTCGGGAAGGTTCACTTTGATGGCATTGGGAAACACGACCGTTGATGTTACCATAAAAAATATTAGTAACAAGAATATCACATCGGTCATGGAGGCCATGCTGAAATTGGGGTTTACTCGGTGTCTTCTTTTGATAGCCATAGTAGTATGATTATTCGGCAGGCTCGTTCAACAAGTCCATAAATTCCATTGTCTTGGTCTCCAATTGGTTCACGACGCCATCGACGCGAGCCACCAAGTAATTGTAGGCAAATAGTGCTATGACACCTACCACAAGACCGGCAATAGTGGTTACGAGAGCTTCATATATACCACTCGACAAGGTTGTTATATCGGCATTATTACCAGCCGATGCCATGTTATAGAAGGCATTGACCATGCCGGTAACAGTACCCAAGAATCCTATCATGGGTGCTCCGGCGGCAGTGGTAGCTAACCACGGGAAACCCTTTTCGAGACGTGCTATCTCGATATTTCCTACATTTTCTATGGCAACCAATACGTCATTCATGGGACGTCCCAGTCGCGATATACCTTTGGCAATAAGCCTTGCGGCAGGAGTATCGGTTTTCTTGCACAATTTCAGGGCAGTCTCTATCTCTCCTTCGTGTATGTAGTCTTTGATACGTTCCATGAAGGTGTTATCTTCACGTCCGGCTCGTTGTATAACGAGAAGTCGCTCAACAAATATGTAGATGGAGAGTATCGATAGCAGTAGGAGCGGTATCATGAAAAATCCACCTTTGAGCATAAGCGACCACAAGTTCAACTCTTCGGGAACTTCGGGTGTGGTTGTATTCAGAGCTTGTGTTGTTGTGACCAACGTATCGACCAAGGTCGAGTCGACCGACACTTGCGGTAGGGTAGAGAGAATTATGTTTAACATATTATTTGACTATTATTTGAGACATTCTTTATAACGAGCGATTGTAGTTTCGAGTCCTAAGTATAGAGCATCGGCAATGAGAGCATGACCTATTGAAACTTCGCTGAGGTATGGGACGTTCTCGTGGAAGTATTTAAGATTTTCGAGGCTTAGATCATGACCGGCATTTACTCCCAATCCTTGTTTGTGGGCATGCTCGGCAGCTGCTGCGAAGGGGGCAACTGCTGCAATAGGGTCCTTGGGGAATAACGTGGCATAAGGCTCGGTGTAGAGTTCCACGCGGTCAGTTCCTGTTTGTGCTGCTATGGAAATAAGTTCTAAATCGGTACCTACAAATATCGATGTGCGTATCCCTGCCGACTTGAAATCGTCTATTACCTTGACAAGAAAGTCAAAGTGTGTGCGTGTATCCCAACCGGCATTAGAGGTTAGGGCATCGGGGGCATCGGGTACAAGAGTGACCTGTGCCGGGCGTACTTGCATAACAAGGTTGATAAATTCGGGGGTGGGGTTGCCTTCGATGTTAAATTCGGTACGCAATGCCGGTCGCAGAGCAAACACGTCGGCATAGCGAATGTGTCGTTCATCGGGACGTGGATGCACTGTAATGCCATCGGCACCAAATGTCTCACAATCAAGAGCTACTTTCAGTACATTGGGAACATTGCCACCACGAGCATTTCGCAAAGTAGCGATTTTATTGATATTTACACTTAATTTAGTCATACTTATCGTTTTTTATCATCACGTGAGAACTTGCTTTCTCTTCTCGTCAATTCTATCTGCAAAAATACAACGACTTTTGTAAAATTCGGCTCTATTATTCAAAAAAATATTGCCTATATTTGATGTTTGAGGGAAAACATCTACATTTGTATCGTGATTGAATACTAAAAGGCAAAGAATAATAATAGCAGGTTATGAAGATAGCTATTTTCGGTAAGCAGTATGATAGTAACTATCGGACGATTGTGCAGCAATTGTTCGATACGCTTTGCAATCGCGGTTGCGAAGTGTGTGTCGATGCATTGTTTCTCGATATGCTGTCGAAAGATAGCTGTTTACAACTTCCTCTCTCTACGCCTATATGTGATAACAATTTCGTTGCCGACATGGCACTGAGCATTGGTGGCGATGGTACTTTCTTGTACACGGCTGCTTGCGTGGGTAATAAAGGTATTCCCATCTTGGGCATAAATACCGGACATTTAGGTTTCTTGGCCGACTTGTCGGGTAGTGAAGCCGGTGAGGCTTTGGATGTGATATTGCAAGGGAATTATAAGGTAGAGAAACGTTCTGTGTTGCATGTCGAGATAGATGGCAGTCCCGAGTTGTGGCCGTATGCTCTCAATGAAGTAGCTGTGCTTAAACAAGATAGTGCTTCGATGATATCGATAAAGACTACTATCAATGATGAGTATTTCAATACTTATCAAGCCGATGGACTCGTCATAGCTACTCCCACCGGTTCAACGGCTTATGCACTGAGTGCCGGAGGGCCTATTCTTGTGCCACAAGCTGCCAATTGGGTGCTTGCTCCTGTCGCTCCTCATAGTTTTACGGTGCGACCCTTGGTTGTCAACGATGATGTGGTAATAACCCTGCAAGTAACTTGCCGTACCGGAAAGTTTATGCTCAGTTGCGATGGGCGTTCGGTACAACTGCGTGCCGGTGAGTGTGTTACCTTGCGTAAGGCCGACTTTGGTATTAAAGTAGTGAAAGGTTATAATCACACATTCTCCAAGACGTTGCGTAACAAACTGATGTGGGGTATCGATAAGAGAGATTAATAAAAACAGGTAATTATATACGAGTTTACACAGAGGCTATGTTTGCTAACGCAATACAACTACCTGTTTTCTGGCATAGAATTTATTTCGTGGTATGGGTCGTAGAATAGAGGGTATAGCATACCATGATTTCCCACAATAAAATGTATTCTTGGAGAACGTTTCCCCGTTTCTTTATCAGCTTTATCTTGGTCTGTATATAATGCAAAATGATAAATTTCGGGAACTCTATCTTGGTCTATTTTTTTGACGTTAAAATGTCTTTTTAATTCAGTTATAATTTTTTTCCCTCTGGTTGGAAACAAATGCCATTCTCTTTTTGAGTCTTTACTTGATAATTCATCAATAGAATTGTCGCACAAAGCCTTAATCTTTTCTAAATATAAACAGACATCTTCCTTAAATTCAACTTTATTAAATGAATATTCGCTTCCTGATAAATCTATATGGCTATAGCATATTACTGGTGATATTGTTTTTGATATATAAATGTCATTATTAATGATTCTATCTCCTATTTCATATCTGCGATGCAATTCATTTAACTCATCTGCATCATAGTCGATTCCACCAAAACTCATTGTTTCTTTTCCCTGTTTTTAATCATTCTTTGATTGTAATAATTAAACATCGTTTCAAATGAAATTTCGTTATCGGATGGCTCAAAAGGCATTAGCCCATCCCGTTTTTCACTCCAAGGTAATTCTGCGTGTGTCAAAAAAACAAGTCTATCGTGTTCCATCATACCATAGTGATGGAATATTGAGTCTAAAAACTCATATTGTTCTTTGTCTAAATCCAATATTTGCTGTTTATCCTCTAATGTTGTTGATGACAAACCGGTATTTTCTTTGTTTAACTCGGAATATCTTAATATACCCTTAAATCTATTATATATAGTTGGATATACGGGACCATTTACCCAAGCTTGGGGCTTTTCTTCAAACAATAATTGTTTATCAAAGTACACTAAATGCCAAGCCTGTATATAATACAATAACTTCTGTAATTTCAATGGACTTATTGAAATTTCGTTTTCAAAGCAGTATAATAACACAAAATCTGCTATGTCATTTATTCCCAAATTAGTTTTCATATACACATTATTTTAATACACAAAAGTACTAACTAAATATATACATACAAAACTTGGACTATATTTTAACACTTTGGTTTAATAATTTGTGCTATATTTGCAACGCAATAAGCGAAGCTCTATTGCAGACCTTTTGAAAATATTTGCTCAACGTCATCAGAATCACCACCTCGAATGAACACGAGCATAATACCTACTGTTGAGTACCTGCGATATTCGTAGGGACACTCCGTTTGTAGGTTGGCTTGTGGTGAGCCTTGATGACGTACGGTAGTAGCCCTACGTTTTTTTGTGTAGTTACTGCCACAACAAACAAAGGCAATATTGCACAAACTATAAAACAAATTATTATGCAAAAAATTTTACTGTCAGCTAGTGTAGCCATTTTGTGTTGCATTTCCTTTAATTCTTGTATTAGTTGCGATAGCAATTATAGTAGTTCTTCTTCAAGATATGTTGAAGATGAGAACTATTGGGAATCTATCGATAGAGAACAAAATTTACGTGACGCAGGTATGGATGGTGCAGCAGATATAGAAAGAAATGCGAGAAGGGAATATATGCAAGGTGGTGGCTATACATCTCCTGAAGGAGATAAACAAATACACTATCAAGGTTCACAAGAACAAAAAAGAGACTTAGATATGATTGACGAATATTTCAATGAAAACGGTTGGGATTAAAATTATTATTATGGAACAAGATGTATTTACAAACAAAGAAGAACAAACTATTATGAGTGAGAAAGAAAGTCAAAAAAACATTGATGGTACTAAAGAAAAAATCAAAGTTAATTACGATGGTTCGGGTATATATGGTTTAACCATACTATCTAAATTATGCTTTGTGTTTAGTATTATAAGTTTAATATTAGCATTTGTAACTTTTGTAGGTGCTTTTGTTGAACCATATAACGACGTAATTCCTATTATCTTTATAGTATCATTAGTTGTAGCAATAGAAAACCTTATTTTGCTACCAATCATAAAAGGATATAGAACCCTTGTTAAAAATGCTCGTTATCAAAGTGCCTTATTAGAAAAAGATTATGACTTTGAGTAAAACAAAAATACTTAATCGTATTATGTACCAAGAGCCGATTTATTCAGTCGGCTCTTGGTTTTTATCTTTGTTTGGGTTGTAGTTAAGGGCTATGTTTAGTGATTGGTCTAAAGGTGATAAGTTGCTTCCATCATTCTTATCGCATTCATTGGGTAACCCGTTATGGCTGGCTTCGATTAATTTGTTGAAATCTGATTTATATTCCCTATCTTGTATTACTCTAAACTTCTTATATTCGGATTCAGCGAATCGATTTGCAACATCACGTTTCACTTTACCAGCATTTGTAAGAATAGGATATTCGTTAAAGTTTAAGAACATATCTAATCTTTTTACCCAATCAGCCATAGTGTAAGTCCCTTTCCCTTTTTCAGCTAATCGTTCTGCATGGTCAAGAAACATATTTACGAGTTTATTTAACGCCTTTATTTCATCTTCTTTTAAATAGTTCTTGGCTATTGTTACATCTGATTTATAAATTTTTCCTCCACTTTTTTGATTTTTCCAACTTGTTAATCCCATATATGGTTTTGTGGAATCCGCACGTTCATATATAATTTCAGGTGCAGTATGTTGGTGGGAAGCATAATGAAATTTATTTTGCATTGAAGCATAAAATTCTTTTGCAATTGGTGAATTGGGGTCATAGTCAATACTACAATCTTTGAATATATCAGTAATTTTTTCATAGAACATTCTTTCTGAAGCACGAATTTCTTGGATTCGTTCAATAAGTTCTTTGAAAAAATCTTTACCAAATAAATGTTTGCCTTGCTTTAATCTGTCGTCATCTAATGCAAAACCTTTTATCATATACTCCTTTAATATGCGTGTTGCCCATATTCTAAATTGGGTTGCTTGATAACTATTTACACGATAACCAACAGCAATTATGGCATCAAGGGTGTAGAATGTAGTTATATATTTTTTCCCGTCTGTCGCAGTTGTTTCCATTTTGGAAATAACTGAATTTTCAAGCAGTTCTTTCTCCTCGAAAATATTAGATAGATGCTTACTAATAGCAGGAATACCTACACCAAATATTTCTGCCATACCCTTTTGTGTAGTCCAAATAGTTTCTTTAGCACTATCCACAATCACTTGCACATTTATTTTTCCGTCATTATCCGAGTAGAATAGGAAATTTTGAGATTTTTCCAAATAGTTATCCATATATCAATTCTTTATATGTTAGACGATGTTCAGTATTTTGCAAAAGTAAATTAAATCTTCCACATTCGGAATAGTTGCGAGTATTGTACCTAAAAACAAACTCATCAACATAGCGTTGCAAGTGTTGTTTAGAGGTAAAATAGTATATACCTATAATACCACGTTTTAGCAACGACCAAAAACCTTCGATAGTATTGGTGTAAACATCGCCACGCACATATTCGTTACACTTATGATTTACAATCTCGTGTCGTTTGAATAGTTTTTTAATGGAATTATAAACCCACCATTCATCAGTGCAAATCAAAGCATCCTTTACAAATTTGATGGTTTCTTTTGTTAGGGTTTCGCATTTGGTATCGGTAACGACCTTTGCATTAAGTTTACCCTTTCGTTCAACCATACCGAATACGGGTGTTTTATCCTTTGTGCTACGTCCTTGTGAATTTTCTATTTTCTTATTGTTGTGTCGATTTTTATTCTTGCCACCAACATACGTTTCATCAAGTTCAACGGTATTAGTTAGGTCGTTATTATTCTCGATGCCGAAACAGTTGCGAATACGTTGTAGCATAAACCAAGCTGTTTTTTGTGTAACATCAATATCTCTGCTTAATTGAAGAGAAGAAACACCCTTTTTATGACAAGTTACAAGCCATATAGCAGCAAACCACTTACGCAACGGGATTTTAGTATTATCAAATAAAGTATTTGTCTTAACATTAAAGTATTTTCCTGTGTTTTTACAACGATATTTATTATCTTTGCACTTATAGACTTTTGAAGTACAATCAAATGGACTTACCACGTTGCCATTCCAACGTAATTGTTCCAAATGGTCTATACAGGCTTGTTCTGTTGAGAATACCTCAAATAGTTCTAAAACGGATTTGAATTTCTTTGTTATCATCGTTCTTTCTTATTTATAGAACAAAGATAAGAAGAATTTTACACAAACACAAATTTATTTAGTGTAGAATTGTATATAATTACCTAAAAATAATGTGCCGATGCACCAACCTTATCACCTCTTTATACATTACTTTGCAACGATATAATACTATTCCTACTCTTTAAGGAGTGTTTGGGGTGGATTATTTCGCCGCCGAAATTATACCTGCTGTTTTATTATCTCTTGCAACTGTTCTGTGGCCAATGCCAAGGCTGCTGCCTTGTCATATTCGTCGGCGGTGAACTCGTATTGGGCTTGTGTGTAGAAGGGTAATCGGTCTTTTAGCATGTCGTTTATCAATGATGGTAACTTGTCGGGCGAACATTTTTCGACCAACGGGCGTCGTATCTTAGCGACGAGTAATCGGTGACATATCACATCGACCGAGCATGTTAGGAATATAGTAATACCCCGCTCATTCATGTAGGTCATGTTGTCGAAGAAGCAGGGAGTACCACCGCCGGTGGCAATCAAGACATTGTTAAATTCACCCACTTCATGTAGCATGTTTCGTTCTATTTCGCGGAAACCGGTCTCGCCTCGCTCGGAAAATAGCTGACTGATGTTCTTGCGAAACCGAGATTCGATATAATAGTCGAGGTCGATAAATTCTCGACCCATTCGTCGGGCGGCATATCGACCTAATGAGGTCTTGCCTGCTGCCATAAAACCTATCAGAAAAATAGGGCGGTTCATATTACAATTTTTTTATTCTTGGTGCAAACTTACATAAAATTTCGAGAAAAAAAAGTATTTTTGCACATTGTCCGTAAAATATAAGTCGATGAGGAAAACCAAATATTATGTAGTATGGGAAGGCTATTCACCCGGGGTGTACGACTCGTGGGAAGAGTGCCGTTTGCAGGTCGAAGGTTATAAGGGAGCCAAATACAAGGCTTTCGATTCGCAAATTGAGGCGGTTGAGGCTTTCCGAGGTTCTCCATCGGAACATTTGGGCATTCTCAAGCAGTTGAGCGATTATAGGCAATCGATAGCTGATTCTCATACTGCTACAAATAAAGTACCTCGTTCGGCCATTATCAATAATAGCTTGGCTGTGGATGCTGCTTGTAGCGGCAATCCCGGCAGGATGGAGTATCGTGGTGTGTATGTGGCAACTGGGGTCGAGGTATTCAAGATAGGTCCCTTGGAGCAAGGAACCAACAATATAGGTGAATTTTTGGCTCTTGTGCATGGACTTGCTTTGCTCAAAAAGATGGGTAATAACATGCCCATTTATAGCGATAGTCGCAATGCTATGTTATGGGTTAAGCAGAAGAAGTGCAAGACGCAGCTCTCTCGCAATGAGGTTAATGCTCCTATCTTTGACCTGATAGAGAGAGCCGAGGCTTGGTTGCATAATAATGAGTATAGCACCGAAATTATCAAGTGGGAGACCGATTCGTGGGGTGAAATACCTGCCGATTTTGGTCGTAAATAACCGTTAACCACTTCGTTTGTAACTTTTGTTGCTAAATCGGACAAAATGTTACAACTACTATCTTATTCAATATGATAACTTTGTGCCATGATATAATTTGATGGTAAGAAACGTTATCTTTTAATCGGTTATGAAACAATTCTATATATCTTTATTGATAGTATGTGCTGCTATTTTGTCGGCTCATGCACAGTTGTCGGAGTATGATGCCAATGCCCCTATGGGGTGGGCTGTCTGTTCATCTATGACCTCGGGTGATGATTATGACCTTGTGGGTGGAGGTGATGGTAGTAGTGTGACGCTTGTCAGTACAGGAGGAGATATGCGTTCGACCATTGTTAATGCTATCAAGAATAATGATGTGATTATTCTTGATGGTGTCAACGGCGACTTCGTTGTATCGGCAACAATGGAATTGAAAGATTTGAGTAACAAGACTATTGTAGGTGTCAATAATGCACGTCTATGCACCGAATTTTATGTAACCGAAGAGATAATAGCTGCTCTCGATAAGGCCGGTGTCAAGGATATGAGTTCGACCGGAGGAGGGGGTACGCTGAGCAATGGTCAAAGCGTGGGCGAGGAGCGAGAATATGGTACACGCCAGACTCTTATCAACTTGCTGAATGACCCCGATGAGGCGTATCGTGATGCCGGTATTTTTTATATCTCGGGGTGTGAGAATATAATACTTCGCAATATGCAACTTGTAGGTCCCGGTCCCATCGATGTGGGTGGTGATGACTTGGTGTCGATCATAAATGGTTCTCATCATATATGGGTCGATCACTGCGATCTGACCGATGGTATTGATGGTAACCTTGATGTAACGGTCAAGAGCGATTTCGTAACAATCTCGTGGTGTACCTTCTCTTATACCGAGCGTGCCTACGACCACATGAATAGTAATCTTGTGGGAGGAAGTGACAGTGCCTCGGCTCAGGGTGAGAATAACTTAAACATAACTTGGGCTAATAACATTTGGGGGGAGGGATGCGATCAACGCATGCCTATGGCTCGTTTTGGCACGATTCACTTGATTAATAATTATTACAATTGTCCCGGTAACTCGGCGGGAATTAATGCTCGCAAGAATAGTGAGTTTCTTATTGAAAATAATTATTTCGAGAAGGGTGTTAAGAAAATCTTCTCGGAGAGTGGTAGTAAAGCCTATAATTTCAGTGGCAATGTTTTTGTCGAGGACTTTACGGCTACCAACAAAGGAACTGTAAATGTTCCCTATCGATATACTGTGTATCCGGCTCTTGATGTCCCGGCTACGCTGACTCATGTCAATACGGGTGCGGGTGCTACTTTAAGTGACCCTCTGACCATAGGTGCAAGTACCAGTTCCGATCCCTCGGATGCAACACTGGTAAGTTTTATGGTAAATGATATTGTCATGATTGTTGAGGAGGGTGTTTACAATTATTATGTAGAGCTTCCTGCCGATGCTGCCGATATACAGATAACGACATCAACATCGAACATTCGAGCAGACGTATTGATAGATGCTCCTACTGATATATCAGAGCTTCCTGCCGATGCTGCTATTATAGTTACATCGGTCGATGGTAGTGCAACTCTTACTTATACCGTGCATATTACGCGGGAATTGAGTAGTGATACGTCGCTCGCCAAACTTACAGTTAACGGGGCTAAGGCTACTAAATTGTCGCATGATCTCTATGCCTACCGATTACCTTCGAGTGCGACAGCCATACAAGTTGTTGCAGTGCCACGTTTTGCGGCAGCTGTCGTCAGTGACATGATGATACCCGATATAGCAGAGCTTCCTGCCGATGCAACTTTTACTGTAACAGCCGAGGACGGTACAATAGCCTATTATACACTCGAACTTACGCAAGCCGATAGCCAGTTTGCCGATGGCAAGACCTGGGATTTCACAACATGGAGTACTGCCAGTCGCAATAAACTGAGTGAAAATGACGATATATGGAGTGGATTGGGCGATGGAAGATATGAGCATACTTTTGAACAAGCAACCGAGTTGGGTTTTGTAGAGACGGAAGCTATTGCGTTTACCAACGATGTTCGCATCAATCCCTCTACCTCGGGTAGCGGTTACATTCAAGGAGCATTGAGCATGAATATTCCGGTGCAGGAGGGACAGAAACTTACATTTACGTTCTCACACACGAGCAATAGTAAGGGAACTCGTCAGTTACTTGTCGATGAGCTGCCGATAGGTGAAACCGCTTCGACCACTTCGACCTCTGCGTCATACACCATACCTTCGGGTGTAACAAGCATTACGGTGCGAGGAAGTGAGGGCTTGCGTTACTATCGCATTGAAATGAGTGCTGCACCCATTGTACCGGATGAGCCAGATGCAACAACACACTCGTGGATATTTGACAACTGGGCATCGGCTGGAGTTATCCCCGAGGAGTTTACATCGACCTTTACATACGATGGATTGACGGTTATATATGGCACTAAGGCACGTTTTGCACAAGCCGAAAAAACGTTTGATGATGGCAGTGTCTTTAATCACTGCTACGATACAGGAGGTGGTGGAAGTACCGGCAGTCAGTCGTTGAGTCTGACAGCCCAAGCCGGAGATAGAGTCATCGTATACAGCAATGCCGGTGAGAAAGGTCGTGAAGTAGTCATATATGATGGTGTGAGCGAAGTGAGTCGCACGTCGAGCGACATGATAGAATGCACATTGACGAGTGATGGTACTTACTATATCTACTCAGGAAATAGTGCCATACGATTCTATGCACTGATGTTGAAGCACTCTACCAGTCATCATATTTTGCCTGTGACTCACGCACTTGTCTATGCCGGCAATTTGATAAAAAGCACCGATAGTGAATGCATAGAGGTGTACAACTTGCAGGGTGTGAGGGTGGCCTCGGGGTATAACAATGTCGAGGTAGGTCATTTGCAGCAAGGTATTTATATTGTACGTTGTGGAAATGATGTATTGCGTATTGTGAAGAGGTAGCTTCCAATGATATAATATTCTTTCAAAAGCAGCGTTATAAAGTTGAGGAATCCATAAGGGTATTTCTGCAACGAAAAAGTCTATGTACTATGAAACTTTTAGAAGTTTCCTAAAAACACATGCGTATGAAACGAATATCATTATCAATTGTAGGTGTGTTGTTGACGGTAATGTCGACTGTGGCACAGGTGATTAAGTTGGATGCGGGAGCTGCATTTTCATCAATGCAGGATGATACTCCGTTGCATCAGTTTACAGGTAACAATACCGGATTTTCAGCACTCTTGGGTATTGACTGGCTCGAACATGAATACTTTTATTTGTCGAGTCAGGTAGGTTATATGGCTACCGGTGGAACTGATCACATCTATTTAACCAATGAACAAGGCGTTCATTCCGATATTCTCGACTGGCACATGCGTCGTGATAATTTTCACATCAATACCACATTCCGTGCCAGAGTGCCGTTTGGTCGATTTCATGCTTATATAGGCGTCGGTCCGAAATTGGATATACCGCTAAATGCCCGTATGAGTGATAATCTTAACATGGAATATGCTTCTGCTGATGTTCCTTTCTTTCAACGTGATGTGATGTTTGGTGTCAAGACCGAATTGGGTCTGGTATATGATTTTGAATATATAAGTCTGGGTGTTAACTTTTCTTTCCTGCCCGACATAACCCGTCAGGCTTCGTATCTCAACCAGACCACTCGTAACAACACGTTTACACTGGGTGTGTCGTTGGGGTATATGTTGTAAGAGATTGATAACTCATGACCGGCTTGTCGAATAATGGTTGCGAAAGATTAAACATTTCGCAACCATTAGTACTTTTTATTGTGCAGTGGTAATTTCTTAGTACTTAATCCGTATCTCTTCAATCAGTTGATTCATCCGCATTCTCAGCCTGCGTGTAATAGGAACAAAGATAAGGGTGATGGCGATTATAGCCGATGATGAAATTCCGGTTATAAAGCCTTCCATAAATTGTGCAAAAGGTCCATACGACAATGCAGTAGCTGCTCCTGTGATAATTATGAGAATGGAAAATATTACCAAGAAGGTGTTGATTATCCTCATTGACAAACCATATGCTTTGTTGACCATGACGAGTTGTGCAAAGGTGTTGTCTCGGGTCTCAAAAGCTCCTTGCGATGCTTTCTTTCGCAGATAACGCCATGACTTATAGCGACACACTACTTCTATGCCACACTCTTCGAGAAACTTGTAATATTGCTCAACTTCACCTTCGGTCATGCTTTCGTCCGGGAGATCGAGTTTGTAGATGTACTCTCCCGGTGAGCCTTTCTCAAAGGTGTATATAATACCGCATGTATTTACCATGTTCCATCCTCCACGACTCATATCGTTGAGCCACTTCTGCTCTCGCTCGTAGTCGGCAATTGTGTAGAATCCAAAACAATGTTTTTTCATAATCTTCTTTATTTGTAATGTGTGACTTGTATTATACTTAAATGCTGTCCAAAATTTTATGACCATTGTCAACTAATTCGTGCAGACGTTTCAACTCGGCTTGCAGTATTTGTCGACCCTCTTCTGTTATTACATACTCTTTGCGACGACTATTATCGGCTGTTATCAGTAGTTTGATCCATCCGCGTTCCAGTAGCGTGTTTAATGCACCGTATAGTGTGCCGGCCGATATTATTAACCGACCGTGGGTCAATTCTCCGGTTACTTGCATGATGCCATAACCATGATTGGGCTTGATTACTGACAAGAGTATGTAATATACTGCTTCGGTCAAAGCTATGTTGTTGTTTTCTTGCATCTTCTATATCGTATTTCGTTATATCGCCATGCGTTATATCGGTAGCCGATACAAATGTATAAACTTATTTATTATCTGCCAAATTTTTTAGGACGAAAATGTCAATAAAAACGCACGTCCTTCTATTTCTTAGGCGATAATATCTCTTGGTAGGCTTGTGGGGAGAGTAGAATTTTGATGGCAGCGTCCGTAACAGGCTCATTACGGAGACCTATAATGACATTGCCTCGTTGATAATAGTATCGTTGAACAATCTCTTGTGTAAGAGAGCGTTCTATTTCCCGACGGAATGTGTCGAGGTCTCGGTAGATGTTATGCTCCAATAGTTGCGAAAGGTTGTTGATGAGCTGGGTACTGGTCTCATCCATGTAGCCTTCGAATGTCATGGCATTGCGGAGGTCGTCGAGAATCTTGCCGCTCATCTTATCGTACTTAAAATCTCGATTCTGTATAAATTCTTTGAAATCATTGTAGTCGGCATCGGTCAGTACAAATTCGTGTGCGGGAGCGATTGTATCGTGCTTGGTGGCATATTGGGTTGCAAAGTCAAAGATGTGATGACCGGTGAATAGGTAATAATGCAAGTTACTCATCGTGTCGGCTTTAATTGTGATGTCGGGTGTAATGCCTCCGCCGTCACGCACAATGCGACCTCCTAAGGTTGTAAATTCGTTGGTTAGAGAATCGGGTATTCTAATGGCACGTCCGTTATTATTGCGGCTTGTGTAGTCAATGGCTTGGATGGAGCGACCACTGGGGATATAGTAGTATGATATTGTTACCTTAATCTTACGGTCGTAGGGCAGAGGGTAGATTTGCTGTACAAGTCCTTTACCGAACGAGCGTTCGCCGACTATGATGGCTCTATCAAGGTCTTGTAATGCTCCTGCTACGACCTCGGATGCCGAGGCTGTGTATTCGTCAGTAAGAATGGCCAGTGGAATATCGGTGTCGATGGGCTGGTGCTCTGTTTTATATGTGTAGTTGTCCTGTTTAATTTTACTGCGTAATTCCAGTACCGAAGTGCCACGAGGAACAAACATACTGATAATCTCGATGGCTTCATGTACCAATCCGCCACCATTACCTCGGAGGTCGAGTATCAGAGCTGTGATGTTATGCTCCTCGCGAAGTGATATAAAGGCTTTACGCACCTCATCGGCTGCTTGTTGTGAGAAAGTCTCCAATAGAATGTAGCCTATGCTATCGCATAGTGTTCCGTAGTAAACCACCGGGTTGCGTTGTATGATGCGTCGAGTAATGTTTACATTGATGAGAGAGTCGCAGCCTTGACGTTGCAATACCATTCGTAGCGATGTGTTGGGAAGTCCTCGCATGCGATTGCTCACTTCATCACTTTTCATATTTAGTACGGTATCGTTGTCAATCATGACAATCTTATCTCCGGCACGAATATTGCTCTCTTGTGCAGGCGTGTTTTCAAAGGGTTCCGATATATACACCCCATCTTCTCGCTGCATGATGGTGCAACCCACTCCGGCATATTCGCCACTGCTTTGTTCCTCAAATTGCTTAGCCTCCTGTTCATTAAAATATATTGTGTAGGGATCCAGTTGTGCCAGCATGGCCGATATTCCTGTGTGGGTGGCTTTGTCTATGTCGATGGAGTCGACATAGTGGATGTTCAATTCTTTGAGTATACTTGAAAAAGTTTCGATACTTTGTGAGTATGCAAACATTTTACGGTCATTGGCGTATGCAAGTATTGTAACACCGACAAGAAGTAAGGCGACGAGACGTTTCATTATATGTATATATTAGTTAGTGCGAAGATACATAATAATCATGTTATATGGTATAATTTAACGTTATTTGTTTTAGAGAACTTCTATCAAGTCGGTATATCTGACCGCAGGCGTACAGCAAGCTATGTAATGGGTAGAGGCAATATTGCCTAAAAAATGACAATGATGATTGTTTATATAATTGACAATAAGTGTGTTATGTATTGAATGGGGTTGTGCGAGCTTCTTCTATTATCGGGGGTGCTTGCAAGTAGTTATTTCCTCTTTTTTCTCTTTTTTACATTTGTGAGTAAAAAAAATATACCAAAGTATTGCACAATAAATAAAAAGGTATTACCTTTGCATCGCCTTTCGGGGTAGAAATCTTCTTCAGTAGCTCAGTCGGTTAGAGCATCTGACTGTTAATCAGAGGGTCGTTGGTTCAAGTCCAACCTGAAGAGCCAGTTTCTTAATAGTATTTATTCTTCAGTAGCTCAGTCGGTTAGAGCATCTGACTGTTAATCAGAGGGTCGTTGGTTCAAGTCCAACCTGAAGAGCGAAGAGGCCTGCCAAGAGCAGGTCTTTTTGTTTAAGGGAATTTCTATGAACTACTTTCATACAGAGGTAGATTTTCGGGTGTCCCGGATTTTGGAGTGTAACCGCGGTAGCACGGCGAGCTATGTGATCGATGTCGAGACCTGAGATGCCAAGAAGAAATCATATACAATGTGCCGGCAAGTGGAGACGGCTTGTTTGTCCATGTTGCTGTGTGTTGCAGATATTCAATAATAAATTATAGCAAACCCCAAGATTGTTTCCGATAACTAATGAATCATTAATCTGTGTAATTTATAGAAGTTCCCTTTAAGTATATGTCGCAGAGGAAATTTAATACCTTGTATGTAAGTGACTTGGATGGCACATTGCTCAATGAGAAGTCGCGGATATCGGCTTTGACGGCTCGTACACTCAATAGGCTTATCGATAATGGTATCTGTTTTACCATAGCAACGGCTCGAACGCCTGCTACTGTTGTCAAGTTGATGAACGAGGTGCGACTCAACTTACCTGTGGTATTGATGACCGGTGCTTTGACTTACGATATTGCTCGCGATAAATATTTGTCGGTTTCATCGTTCGATATAGATGTCTCGGCTTGCCTCATGGATGTAATTTCCCAAACAGGCTCCTCGCCCATGGTCTATTATATTGACAACGGATTGTTGCATGTGGCTTATCGTCGTCCTCTTAGTAATCGTCAGCGGTTTTTTATCAGTCAACGCAAGGGTACTCCCTACAAGCGGTACGTTGAGGTTAGAGGCTCTTTATCGGCTCGCAAGGAGACTATATTGATTTTTTTCATGGATGTGTATGAGCGACTGGAAGCAATATACGATGCAATATCGTGTATTGAAGGTCATTGTAGTTATTTGTATCGCGACAGCCTCTTGCCAGAGCTTGGTTATCTTGAAATATACCCATCGGGAACATCGAAGGCCGATGCCATAGAACAACTTGCTGTTAAGCTGGATGTAAGTGAGATTGTCGCATTTGGTGATAATCTTAATGATATACCCATGTTTGACATCGCACAGCGTGCCTATGCTGTTGAAAATGCTGTGGAGGAGCTGAAAGATTATTCTACCGATATTATTGCATCGAATATTGAAGATGGGGTAGCTCGTTTTATTGCCTGCGAAAATGGCTTGAATATTGAATAAATGTCGATGATGTAAGGGGATAATGGCTGCTTAGTATAAAAGAAACTGTGCCAAAATTCAGAATTTTGGCACAGCCTCATTTTGTTACTTATATAGAGATAAGAATGATAAAGGGGTAGATTCCCGTCCTGTTTGGGTTACTTTTTGGGGGGATATAGCAGACGTTGTGTATCGATACGCATGATGCGTTTGGCTGTTCCATCAAGGGGCATATCTATCACGTTTGACACTACACGAGCTTCGTAGTAGCTGTCTTTCATTGTTTGATAAATGTTGACAAAGGCTACTAACTGTATAACGACGTGGGTAAAATGTCCTTCGGGAAATTCGTTCAACAAATCGCATATCTCTACGTTCATTTCGGCAAATGAAACAAATCCTTCACGCGATACTACATTGCCTTCGCCGTCAATAATTTCACAAGCCAATTGTAATGAGGCAAAATTCTGTCCGCGAGCCCTGCCTGCTGTCTTATAGTCTTGCAGGGTATAAGGTGCGGGAAACAGTCCGCGTTCATCGATTCGTGCCAATGCCTTGTTTTCGATGCATTGTTCATATACTTCATGCCCTACGGCACGGTACAACTCATCAAGTGTGATCCCAAAGTTATATGTCATATCGTTATTTTATCAGTTCAGTGGGCGAAGTTAATGATTTAAAGCGAATAAACCATCGAAATGAGGTGAAAATGTGAATCAAAACTCTTTTTTATCTGTTTTTATCTATCTGCTGTGAACTTTTGTTCGTATGGTGATGGTGAATTGTGGAAAAGATTACTCAAAGAGTTCGGGGTTGAGGGCTGACCAGTTACGCATGAGTCCCGCATATTTGGCTCTTTTTACAGCCGAGTGTCGAAAGATAGTGTCGAACTCTTCTTTTGAGAGATTCTTCAAGCGGTCGTAGGATAGTTCTTTGAGTTGAGGAAGGGGAAAGAGGCGTTTGATGGCGGTAGGTTGTGTATGACGATTGTGTGGGCACACTTCTTGACATGTGTCGCAACCGTATATGCGTCGTCCCAATTGTTCGGTGACGGTTTTCGGTAATTCACCTCGATTTTCGATGGTCTGACAGGAGATGCAGCGACGGGCATCTATCGAGCCATCATCGGCTATTGCACTCATGGGACAAGCATCGATGCAACGACGACAACTTCCGCAATTGATATTGAGGGGTGTTGATGGGGTGAGTGCGAGTGTTGTCAGTATTTCTCCTATAAAAAAGTAGCTTCCTTGGTGTGGTATGATAAGTTGGCTGTTACGACCTATGAAGCCTATACCGGCTTTTGTAGCCCAATATCGCTCAAAGATGGGAGCTGTGTCGCAGCAGATGCGGCAGTCGCAGGGTGATAGCGACTGTATGAATTGAACTAACTGCTGTAATAAGTCCCGCATGATGGTGTGATAGTCTTCCCCATAGGCATAGCGGGCAAATTGAGGATGTTCGCGAGGTAGCATCTCGGGGGGAGAGTAGTTAAGTGCTACCGATATAACGGTGCGTGCTTGTGGAAGCAGACCCTGTGGGTTGCGACGAATGTCGCAGTGGCGTTCCATGTACTGCATGTCGGCATGCTTGCCTTGCTCAATCCAGCGTTGCCAGTGGGTATAAACTCTTGCATCGACATCCTCGACCGAGGCAAATCCACAGGCCGAGAACCCCAATCGCAGGGCTTCGTCATGAATGAGGTTGTCTATGTCACAGTGTGTCAAATCGGTATCCTTTCTCTTGTAACCACTCGATAGCTCGTGGTAGGGCGTATTGCAAGTTGTGTTTGGCTTTAATGGAGTCGTGAAATACGATAATTGATCCGTTGCGAGTATATTGTCGGACGTTGTGAAATACTTGTTCGCCATTAAGATTGCGACTGTAATCGCGAGTGACTACATCCCACATAACGGTCGTAAAGTGTTCTTTGATGGCGGCAAATTGACTCGGCTTCATAAAGCCATGAGGTGGACGGAACAACGGACTCTGTATGAGGTCGTGTGCTTTTTCGATGTTGCGAAGATAGTCGGGAGTCGACATCTTGATACCTTGTACATGACTCATAGTGTGATTGCCTACTTGATGTCCTGCGGCTCGCAGTTCGTCGAACAATCTGGGGTTGCGTGCTACATTGTCTCCTGTGCAGAAGAATGTTCCATGCACCTTGTATTGTTCCAAGGTATCCAATACCCAAGGTGTGACTTGTGGAATGGGGCCGTCATCGAATGTGAGATATACAGTCTTCTCTCTTTGCGGTATACGCCACAAAGCCTCGGAGAAATACATTCTGTATAAGAATGGAGGTTGCTCGATAAACATAGAACTATCTTGTAGCAGAAACATTTAGGCATACCCTTTGGTATGCCTAAATGCATTGTGATCGGTTATTAAATAAGGCCGTTAGCTTGGCATTGAGCATATATTCTTTCGGCCTCGGTTGTCATGCCGTTTTCTTGGAAAATATCCAAGCCGGCTTGCAATACATAGTAATGCATCTCGTAGTCGGCAACAGAACGAAGTTGCGATGATGTCAATGTGCTGTACCATGCGAGGTATTCAATGCTGCGATTGAGTTCGGCATTTAATATCTCGGCGGCTTTCTCTTTTTCTCCCAATTGGATATAGAAGTTGGCCATCTGTATGGCTAAACTTTCGTAGGGTACAAGCCAAGCAGGTATCTTCTCATTAGCCATGTTGAGGGCGGCAAGTGCTTTATCGGTCTTGCCTTCGACAATCAGTTGACCAATCAGTTGAGAGAACATTACACGAGTAGTTTGACACATGCGACGAATGTTTTCATCAAGATAGATAGGATTTTCGGGAGTCGCAGTGTCGAGGCCACCCCATCGGAACTTGTTCATCATGTTATCGTACATTCGTTCGGTGTCGACACCACCGCAAACGTTTGATTTCAAGGGAACGATGCGTTGAGCCAATCCGGTAAGTACGAAGTAGTCTTGCAAGCCAAGATAAAGGTCATTAGATACTGTTACAGCATAGTATATGGGGCGTTTCCATCCATTTACGATATTGCTGTTTATCATGTCGAGCGAAGCTATTTCGTAGAAGTATAGACCATTCTTGCCATGCAAGTTGGGTTCTATGCGGCTTACTATCTCGCTTTCGTATCCGGCGGGAACACCGGCGTTGGCAACAGCTGATGCCGAGTCGACCGGAATAAAGATCTTGTTGGAAGGAATGTGATTGATCTCACCGTATTGAGTATTCTTGGTGCGGGGGTCCTTGCTGTATAAGAATTGCAAGGCATCACCGGCCGAAAGTTCCAATTTATCATTTATCGGTAATATATAGGCGTATGCCATCTTGTCGTGGGCATAAATATCTCGTGATGCCGAGATGGGTAGAGACTCCGATTCATAAGCCGGACGTTTCATCTGGTCGGCGTACCAATCGGTCTGGAAGTATGAGAGATTACATACACGCACGTCGGTACGATAGCCTTCTACTTCCTGAGCATACCATAAGGGGAATGTGTCGTTGTCGCCATTGGTGAAAATGATAGCGTTGGGTTCGACACTCGACAAGTAATTCATGCCGAAGTCTCGTGCGATGTATCTGCCCGAGCGGTCATGGTCATCCCATGTTTGACTCACCATCTGCAAGGGGACGCATAGGCATATAAGTGAGGCCAATGTGGCGGGGATTAGCTCGTTCTTGATGTTTGCCTTCTTGAATAGAAGAGTCAATCCGTGCATGATGGCAGCCACTCCCAGTCCTATCCATATTGTCCAAGCGTAGAACGAGCCGGCATAAGCATAGTCGCGTTCACGAGGTTGGTAAGGTGTTTGATTGAGGTATATTACAATGGCTATACCCGTCATGAAGAAGAGGAAGAATGTTACCCAGAACTGCTCGATGCCACGCTTTCCGGCGAAGGCTTGGTACAGCAATCCGATGATACCTAATATAAGGGGTAACATATAGAAAACGTTGCGACCGGGATTTTCGGCCATCTCGGTGGGCAGATTAGAGGCATCTCCTACGCGATATTTGTCGATGGCATTGATGCCGGTTATCCAGTTGCCTTTGTCGACCTCACCATGTCCTTGTATATCGTTCTGTCGTCCTGCAAAGTTCCACAAGAAATAACGCCAATACATGTGGTTGAGTTGGTAATCGAGGAAGAATTGTATGTTCTGAGCGAAGGTGGGCTTTTGGGCAGCCGATGCACCTGTCCATTCGCGGTAAGCGGCTATGTGGTTGGGTTTGTCGCTGTGCATGCGAGGGAAGAGCATTTGTGATGCATCATCATAGATGTAACTCTCTTTGTTGCCGGTTACAACATATCTATCAGGTTCTTCGGGATTGCTTTTGATAGCCTTTTGATATATTGCCTTTCCGGTCTTTGTCTGAGCCTCACCGTTTATACGCTTCACTTTCGATACATAGGTCTTTCCGTAAAATAAAGGAGTTTCACCGTATTGCTCGCGGTTGAGATAGCTGGCAAGGGTGAAAATGTCCTCAGGAGAGTTTTGGTCCATAGGAGTGTTGGCAGTGGAGCGGATAAGAATCAGTGCGTAAGATGAGTAACCGATGAGGATAACCAACAAGGCGGCCATTACGGTATTTATCAACTTGTATGATACCCTTGTATAATAGATAACTCCTGCCAAGACGATGCACAAGAAGATACCAACCCATATATTGTCGGTCAGGAATGGCATTCCCGACAGGGCTACACTGCATAGGAAAAGTATGCGAGTGCGTAGTTGATTGTTGCGACGGAATGTCTCGAAAATAGTCCATCCTATGATGCTCATGGTCAGTAGGAAATATATTACAACACCGGTGTTGTAGGGCATATGTAATACGTTAACGCATAATAACTCGAACCATCCGGCTACCTTGACAAATCCCGGTACTATACCGAAAAGAAGCAGGGCAATGATGCCGAATGAAACTAATAATGCTACCAATGAGCCTTTGGCACTGATATTGGAAAATTTGCGATAATAATATACCAATACGATGGCAGGGATACATAGCAAATTGAGCAAATGGACGGCGATAGAGACTCCCATGATGTAGGCGATAAGTATCAGATACCTCTCGGAATGAGGCTCGTCGGCTACGCTTTCCCATTTGAGAATAAGCCAGAATACAACTGCTGTGCAAAATGAGGAGTAGGCATAAACTTCTCCTTCGACAGCCGAGTACCAGAATGTGTCGCTCCATGTGTAGGCCAATGCACCTACAACGCCACATGCCAGAATGGTTATCATGCGTGCCGAGGTCATTGTCTTTTCGTCGGGGACTATCAGTTTCTTGGCCAAGTGGGTAATTGTCCAAAAGAGGAATAATATTGTTCCGGCACTAAGCAATGCCGACATAAGATTGAGCATGTATGCCACTTGTGAAGGGTCGGAGGCAAAATTGGCAAAGAATCGACCGGTGAGCATAAATATGGGGTTGCCCGGTGGGTGTCCAACTTCCAGTTTGTAGGCCGATGCAATAAACTCTCCGCAGTCCCAGAAACTGGCTGTCGGTTCCAATGTGAGGATGTAGGTGATGGCCGCAATGGCAAAGACTACCCAACCCATCAACGTATTCAGTAGATTGTACTGTTTCATATTGTGACTATTGGTTTAAACTATCTGATTGAAAATATTGTTCCAAAATGCAAAGATAGTATAAGTTGTCGGCAATAAGAAAATTTTATACAGTTTTTAAAATATTGTTCTGAAAATTACTCTTTTTTCAAACAATGGTTGTCTCCTGTAATAGCTGAGAGGCTGTGCGGTGGAGGATGGGATGCTCCCAGTCGGGGGCTATTTCGCAAAGGGGAATGAGGACGAATGGTCGTTGATGCATGCGAGGGTGTGGGAGTATTAGTTCTTCGTCGTTGCATATCAGGTTGCCGCATGCCACAATGTCTAAGTCGATGGTGCGGTCGCAATAACTGCCGTCGCTATTGCGATGAGTGAAGCATCCCATGTCTCTCTCTATTTGTTGCAGTGTATGGAGTACTTCGTGAGGCGTCAGCTTGCTGGTTGTGGCTACTACGGCGTTGAGGAAACGGTGGTCGGATGTATATCCGTCGGCGATGGTTTCAAGCAGTGTGGAACGGGCGGCAATTGTGCCTATACGTTGACCTATCAATTCTATGGCTTGCTGTATGTATTCTTCTCGTTCGCCTATATTTGAACCTAATCCGATGTAAAAAAGTTTCATAAAATCGTCTTTTAAATGCTTTGTGGGGCTTATTTTTAGATGCAAAGTTATCAAAAAAGTTTATTTTAGCAATTGTTGAAATCTATTTTTGTGAAAAAATATCTACTTTTTTATGTCTGTTATTTGGCAGAAAAGATATACCTTTACGCTCGATTTTGAGTCCTGTTCGGGTCTCTTTTGTAGCCGATAGATAGAAACTAATAAAGATATAACCAATGGAAACGAAGCCCATTACCATTATCAAACGCGATGGAGCAACTCAGCCCTTTTCTTTGGATAAAATAAAACGAGCCATCGAGAAGGCGTATCATGCCGGTAATACATATGATGAAGCAGCGATTAATCAAGTGGCCGAGCGTGTGATGCAGAATATCAGTACCGACCGAGTTACCGTCGAGGAAATACAAGATCTCGTGGAGCGTGAGCTGATGCGTGTAAACCCCGATATTGCCAAGCGATACATCATATATCGTGAATGGCGTACGAAGGAACGTGATAAACGTACATCGATGAAGGCGGTGATGGATGGCATTGTGTCGGTAGAAAAAAATGATATTAACCTTAGCAATGCCAATATGTCGTCGCATACGCCTGCCGGGCAGATGATGACTTTTGCTTCGGAGGTTACCAAAGATTATGCCTATAAGTATCTTGTGGGAGTTCGATATGCAAGGGCTCACCGCAATGGTGATATTCACATACATGACCTTGATTATTATCCCACTAAAACGACTACTTGTACGCAGTACGATTTAGATGATATTTTTTCGCGAGGTTTTCACACCAAGAATGGAACTGTACGACCACCACAATCGATATTGAGTTATGCTACTCTGGCGACCATAATTTTCCAGACCAACCAGAATGAACAGCATGGCGGACAATCCATTCCGGCATTTGATCACTTCATGGCACCCGGCGTATTGAAGAGTTTTCGAAAGCATCTTATCGACAATGTTACATTCTTGGCCGAGTTGAAGGGAAGTGATGGAAATTTTGCTTTGAAAGAGCCTTTTGCTCGAGCCATTTCGACCATTGCCGAGAATGAAGAACAGACGCAAGCGGTCATGGGTATTGTAAAAGAGTATCTGCCAGATCTCTCGGAGGAAGAATTGCATAAATTGTGGGAACATAGTTATGAGGCTACTCGCAAGGATACACATCAAGCTATGGAGGGGCTTATACACAATCTTAATACTATGCACTCGCGAGGTGGTAATCAGGTGGTTTTTAGTTCTATCAATTATGGAACGGACACTTCACCCGAAGGTCGTATGGTAGTTCGTGAATTGTTGGCTTCGACAGTAAAAGGTCTCGGAACAGGTGAAGTTCCGGTTTTCCCTATTCAGATATTTAAGGTTAAAGAGGGTATATCATACTCGGAGAGTGACTATCAACGAGCCTTGGCAAATATTGAAGATGCCTTGGCTGGCAAGATGGAATTTGAAGCACCCAACTTCGACCTCTTGCTGCAAGCATGTCGTACGACGTCCACCTCTTTGTTCCCCAATTTCCTTTTTCTTGATACAGACTATAATCGTCATGAAGATTGGCGAGCCGATGACCCCGACCGCTTCCGCTACGAGGTGGCTACCATGGGTTGTCGTACTCGTGTTTTTGAGAACCTCAACGGTATAAAGAGTTCGTGGGGTCGAGGAAATCTTTCGTTTACTTCGATGAATATGCCACGACTGGCCATAGAAGCTCGTCGTGAAGCCGAGGAGTTACATCCATACGATGATAAGCATATCGTTCGAAAGGAGGCTCGTATTATCTTCCTCGAAAAAGTGCGTGTAATGGCAGCCATGATAGCCGAACAGCTATATGAGCGTTATCAGTATCAGCGGACAGCTCTTGCCCGACAATTCCCCTTTATGATGGGTAACGATGTGTGGAAAGGGGGTATGAAATTGTCGCCAAATGATGAGGTGGGAGATGTTCTTTTGTCGGGAACTCTCGGTATAGGTTTCATTGGCGGACACAACGCTATGGTAGCTATCTATGATGAGGGTCATGCCCACAGTCAGGAGGCATGGAATACACTCTACGATGCCATACAGGTGATGAATACAGTAGTTGAAGAGTATAAGTTGCGTTATGGACTTAATTATTCGGTGCTGGCAACTCCGGCAGAAGGCTTGTCGGGACGCTTTACCAAGATGGATCGTCAACGTTACGGAGAAATTCCCGGAGTGACTGACCGCGATTATTATGTCAATTCGTTCCATATCGATGTCAAAGAGCCTATCGGTATTGTCGAAAAAATCAAGAAAGAAGCACCTTTCCATGCCATTACCCGAGGTGGGCATATTACTTACGTCGAGTTGGATGGTGAGGCCAAGAAAAATGTGGTGGTTATACTCAAAATTGTCAAAGTTATGCAGGATGAAGGCGTGGGATATGGCTCTATCAATCATCCCATCGATACATGCCGACACTGTGGATACAAAGGCGTGATATATAGTAAGTGTCCTGTGTGTCAAGGAGAAGACATCCTGCGTATGCGTCGTATTACCGGTTATCTGACCGGTAGCCTCGAAACATGGAATTCGGCCAAGCAAGCCGAAGAGCGTGACCGGGTAAAACACAGCCAATGCAAGGACTCAATATTATAAATGTTTTTCCCGAGACTATTGCCGATGGCTATGGCTTGCGGTATGCCATATATTTGGCAGGGTGCAGGCATGCCTGTCCCGGGTGCCATAATCCCGAAAGTTGGTCGCCGCAAGCCGGTGAGCCTTTTACACAGGATATATTGTCTCGCATCATAGATGAGATAAATCAAGATACACTGCTCGACGGCATTACGCTGTCGGGTGGTGATCCTTTCTATAATCCCGATGCATTGCTTGAATTGTTGGTAATGTTAAAGCGTGGAACACAACAGAATATATGGTGTTACACCGGATTTACTTATGAGGCTCTGCTCGCTCATCCTACTACACGCGACTGCCTACGATATATCGATACGTTGGTCGATGGACCATTTGTGCAACGCTTGTATGACCCGTCATTACCATTTAGAGGGAGTAGCAATCAACGCATATTGCATCTGCATCCCGATGCTGTAACTATCAGTTCGGAAGGGGGCTATCGACCGTAGCAGCATAAAAATATTATGCTCCGATAATATCCTTTGCTGTAATTTTTACATCGGGCATGTATAATACTAAGGAAAAAGTGTATCTTTGTACGATTTATCATTTTACCATGCACCATCTGCGAACATTGCGAGTGAATCATGGGTTGTGATAATGGATTTATTGTATAGTAAAAACATAAATGCGATAACAATATGTTAAGAATAGAAGACCTCCATGCCAATATTAATGGCAAAGAGATATTGAAAGGTATAAATCTAACTGTCCGTCCCGGAGAAGTGCATGCTATCATGGGACCTAATGGCTCGGGTAAGAGTACACTCTCGGCAGTGCTTACAGGAAATCCGGCTTATGAAGTAACCAAAGGCGAGGTGGAATTTTATGGCAAAGACTTATTGTCTTTATCACCCGAGGATCGTTCGCACGAGGGGCTTTTCCTTAGCTTTCAGTATCCGGTGGAAATTCCCGGCGTCAGCATGGTCAACTTTATGCGTGCTGCCATCAACGAGTTGCGTAAGTATCGTGGCGAAGAACCCATGTCGGCAACCGACTTCTTGAAATTGATGCGTGAGAAACGTGCCATTGTCGAGCTCGATAATAAGTTGGCAAGCCGTTCGGTCAATGAAGGATTCTCGGGAGGTGAGAAGAAACGTAACGAAATCTTCCAAATGGCTATGCTCGAGCCTCGTTTGTCTATACTTGACGAGACCGACAGCGGTCTTGATATAGATGCTCTTCGTATAGTTGCCGAAGGTGTTAATAAGTTGAAGAGTGATAATAATGCAACTATTGTCATTACGCACTATCAACGTCTGCTTGACTATATAGCACCTGATTATGTTCATGTGTTGTATAAAGGTCGCATTGTTAAGTCGGGCGGACCGGAGTTGGCTCTCGAACTTGAAGAGAAGGGTTATGATTGGATAAAAAAAGAGTTGGGCGAAATATAATATAAGATATGCAAGCACTACAACAATATATAGACCTCTATCGAGCCCAACGCGAAGTGATAGACCACCACTCGGCCGAGGTGTTGAATGTTTTACGTTCCGAAGCCTTGCGATGGGTGGAAACATGTGGATTGCCCACCACTCGTCATGAGGATTTTCATCATACCGACATCGAGGCTCTGTATGCCCCCGACTATGGTTTGAACATTACACGCATAGAACTTCCCTCACAACCGCATGAAGCATTCCGTTGTGATGTCCCCAACTTGTCGACACAACTCTATTTTCTTGTGGGCGATAATTTCTATCGCAACGAACGCAATAGAGAGTTGCCCGAGGGGGTGTTGATAGGGTCACTTCGTGATATGGCAATCGATTATCCTGAACTTGTGTCACGATATTATGGAAAGATAGCCGACATGTCGAAAGATGGTACGGTGGCACTCAATACGCTGATGACACAAGATGGATTTTTTCTTTATGTACCCCGTCATGTAGTACTCGATCGCCCCATACAGTTGGTCAATATTATAGGAGGCAATGTGCCTATGATGCACAATCGTCGCATCCTTGTTGTGGCCGAAGAGGGTGCTAATGTCAAACTCTTGGTGTGTGACCATAGCGAGGAGAATGGGATAGACCAACTTGTAACGCAAGTAACCGAAATATGGGCAGGAGAAGGAGCTGTGGTAGATTATTATAACCTCGAAGAGAATGCAACGAGCGTCAAGCGTGTGACATCGACCTTTGTACATCAAGAGGCTGCATCCAATGTTCTTGTCAACGGTATTACCTTACGCAACGGAGTAACTCGCGATAACTATTATATTGCACTTGACGGAGAGGGTTGCGAAACACAACTGTGCGGAATGGCTATTGCAGATGGAGAGAAGAGTGTCGATGTATATTCTCATATCGATCACCGCAAGGCTCATTGCAACAGTAATGAATTGTTTAAGTTTGTCCTTGACGAGAATGCAGTAGGGTCGTTTGCCGGGCGTATATTGGTGCGAGAAGGTTCGCAGAAGACTGAGGCATATCAGAGCAATAAAAACTTGTGTGCATCACCTACGGCACATATGTATACCAAGCCTCAACTCGAAATTTATGCCGACGATGTAAAATGCAGTCATGGAGCAACGGTTGGACAACTCGATCAGCAAGCATTGTTCTATATGCGTACACGCGGTATCGCGGAGAGTGAAGCTCGCTTGCTTTTGCAATTTGCATTCATGAGTGATGTGATAGAAAATGTACGACTTGATGCACTCAAAGACCGTTTGCGTCAGTTGGTTGAAAAACGATTCAGAGGTGAGTTATCGCAGTGTCAGCACTGTACCATACGCACACACAAATAATATGAGTTATGATTGATGTTGCAGCCATACGTTCACAATTCCCTATCTTGCAACGCGAGATATATGGTAAACCGCTCATATACCTCGATAACGCAGCCACATCGCAACATCCGCAATGCGTAATTGACCGCATAGCCCACAGCTATTGTAGGGTCAATGCCAATGTGCATCGTGGAGTACACACCCTCAGTCAGGAGGCGACCGAGGCACATGAAAATACCCGTAAAAAGGTGCAGCGTTATATCAATGCCCGGTACAGTCACGAAATAATATTCACTCGCGGAACGACCGAGGCTATTAACTTAGTGGCTCACTCCTTTGGCCAGGCACATCTTAACGACGGTGATGAAGTGATACTTACAGTGATGGAGCATCATTCCGACATCGTTCCTTGGCAGTTACTGCAACAACGTAAAGATATAAAGTTGCGAGTGGTGCCTATTGACGAGCGAGGAGAACTCAATATGGAGATATTCCGTTCGCTGTTCAATGAAAAGACCCGTCTGGTATGTGTCATGCAAGCATCTAATGTATTGGGTACTATCAACCCCATAGATGAAATAATCGCATATGCACACACTCACAATGTGCCGGTGTTGGTCGATGGTGCTCAGGGTATACCGCACCTATCGGTCGATGTACAAGCCTTAGATGCCGATTTCTATGTCTTTTCGGCACATAAGGTGTATGGCCCCACCGGAATAGGAGTATTATACGGAAAAGAGAAGTGGCTCGATTCCATGCCCCCTTATCAAGGAGGAGGTGAGATGATTGCACAAGTATCGTTTGAGCGTACCACATTCAACGAGTTGCCCTATAAGTTTGAGGCCGGTACTCCCGATTATGTGGGAAGTGCAGCCTTTGCGACAGCTCTTGATTGGGTGGAGAGTGTAGGACTTGAAGCCATGCAATTGCACGAAGAGGCGTTGTTACATTATGCCACAACACAGCTTATGACCATTGATGGTATCAAAATATATGGTACAGCTCAACGTAAAACCCCCGTTATATCATTTCTTGTAGACAACATTCACCATTATGACATGGGTATGTTGCTCGACAAGTTGGGAATTGCCGTACGCACCGGTCATCACTGTGCCCAGCCGCTGATGCATGCACTTGGAATAGAAGGTACGGTGCGAGCTTCTTTTGCGGTGTATAATACATTTGAAGAAATTGATGCATTTATTGCAGCAGTTAAGCGAGTAAGCAATATGTTGCGATAAATGGTTATAAATATTCACCTTTTAATCTTATAATTATGAAATTCATCACACATTCACAAGGCTCTACAACTTATCATGCATCGTTTTATTGGTCAATAGTGTTGACATTGGCTCTCATCGTAGCATTTTTTATGTTTGCGATACCCACCTATACGGTGTGGAGTCAGGAGATGAGCGGTCGTGCTGAGTTTGCCAAAGCAGAACAAAATCGTCGCATTAAAATAGAGGAGGCTAAGGCCAATCTTGAAGCTGAAAAACTCAATGCACAAGCCGAGGTGGAACGTGCCAAGGGTGCTGCCGAAGCCATAAAAATAGAAAATGGCTCGCTTACACCCACCTACATACAGTACCTGTGGGTGCGTCAACAGAACAATGCTACCGATAAGGTTATATACATACCCACAGAGGCAAATCTCCCTATCTTAGAAGCCAAATAGAGAAGGTATGAAGCCTCGTAAGTATCGGTTTAATAATTCTACATTGACGATTGTGTTTGGAGATATAACGCAATCGAAGTCCGAAGTTTTGGTTAGTTCGGATGATACAGGTATCTCTATGGATGGGGGAGTGTCGCGGAGTATCCTTATGAAAGGTGGCGAGTTTATTAAGCTTGATGCTCAAAAGAAATTGCCGGCACAATTGGGCGATGTTGTTGTTTCCACCTCAGGGTTACTGACTTATCAGAAGTATATATTTCATTGTCTAACCTTATCAAAAAAACTATCAACATCGGAGGTTGATAGTAAAGATGGGGTATCTGATATGCAGAAATATATACTTCAACACTCCATCGATAAATGCTTCAAACTCCTCCATGCGTTGGATATCAATAGCATTGCCTTCCCTTGTATCGGTGCAGGTGCGGCACATTTTCCTATAACCAAGGTTGCCGAGATAATGGCCGATACTATTTCGGAGAATCTGTATAAAACGAATAAACAATTTGAGATAGAACTATATCTCTATGATCAATGTGATGTCTCGGGAGAAATGGATTATATCGATATTTTCGAGCATTTCGCTATTCAATCGGCCTTGACTCAACAGCGGTCAGTGTATGAAAACAAGTCACTTTTTTCGGAAGAAGAACTTTCATGTGTAGGAGATGTGGTTTTACCGCAGGAGGGTAAAAACGATCATCAGATTTTTATCAGCTATTCAAGAAAGGATAAAGAAAAAGTTGACAATATATTGGAGGTATTAGATAATAATTCCTTTGGCTATTGGATTGATAGAAATGGAATATATAGCGGGGAAAATTATAAGGAATTTATAGTGGATGCAATTGATACATCGAAAGTAGTAATATTTGTTTCATCGGTTAATTCTAATTCTTCAATAAATGTAATAAGGGAATTGGGTTATGCTGTCAAGCAAAATAAAACCATTATTCCTATTTTGCTTGACGATGCTCAATATGCCAAGAGTATTCGTCTCGATATCGCAGATATAGATCAAATTGAATTTGATAATATTGCGACGGATAAATCGAAACTGATAACCAGCTTGAAGTATATATTAAGGATGTAAGTCTTATATATTAAGTAAAGCCCATGCCAGAGAGCATCCATTGTATAGTGTGTAGTGTGCTGTGGTTGTAGTATTGAGCGTGGGCAGATCTACCTCAATTGTTCCTGTGGGGATGCTCATTAAGGAAGGTAGGATAATATCTCGGCGAAATTCGACAGCGGTAGGGTATATTTTGTATACGGCTTCTTTGACCGACCATGCTATATGTAGGGTTGCGGTGCGTGCCTCTATACCCTCTATCAAGGTTGTCTCGTCGGGGAGTGCTGCATATTCCATGCTCGATAGGAAGCGAGTTGCTGTACGAACAGCTCTTTGTCCTAATGTTTCAATGTCTATTCCCACTTGTCGAGAGGGATGCATGGCAATGGCTATGTGCGACTTGCAGTGGCTGATGGAGATGTTTTCGGTATCGATGTAGGGGGCACCGTTGGGATGATGATGCAACTCTATGTCTCGACCATAATGGTGTCGTAGCAACAGTCTTGTAGCCAATATTTCGCATTGTCGTCTCTCGGATGTAATCTCCGTAAAATTGAGGGGAAGGGGCGTATCGCCCCACTGTTCCAGTAGTTGTGGGAGAGTCTCAGTGAGTTGCCACACAGCGATGACAACTGATTGATTGGTAGTGAAAGTGTCAATGTGGGGCATGATTGGCTATAAAGTGTTGTGTCGAATACTTTCTATCAATTGTATAATATCATCTTCGATGTATTGAAGCGAAGGTGCAATGCTATCACTCTTGACCGGAGTGTCGAAATATAAAGCTCCACGGAGTAAGTACTCGGAGCTATCGGTAACGATAAACTGCACCGGCGTTGCACTCTCGGGAGATAGGGTGTAGAGAGTGGCATATAGCTTTTTTGTAATATCTTCGTAGGCAAAAGCTTCAACTTGTTCGGTATTAATGTTCTGTCGATATACCAGCTCGATGCTTTCGTTCATGAGTTGGTCGAGGTTTCCCGTCAGAGGTATGTAACTAAGGTATATTGTAGCATTGTATCGAGGGTATTGTATGTTGAGCCAATGTACTCCATCGCGGGTGTGTGTAGCAGGTGTTGTGCATCGAGCCGAATCGTTTATTTGCAAGTTTATGTCGCCCAGAGTGTAAGACTTGTAGGTAGATGGATAGGGAGCGATGCGAAAATATCCGTGAGGTAATGGCGTTGTAGTGTTGTGGCAGGCGGTAAATATAACTATCATTCCTGCTATAAATAGTGCAAGAACGAGTGATATGATGCCGAATGAATGTTTATGGTATTTCTCAGTCATATAGTATGTGAATACGATGCAAAGGTATTACATTTTTTGTAAACAGCCAAAACAGCTACCAAGGCATGCGAGTAGTAAACAAAATATATACCGGGTCTGTTCTTATATTGAATACAAAAAACTAAGTTATGGATAAGAATGTAGTTCATATAGTGCCACAAGTGGAAGTTAAAGTGATAGAATGTGGTCCCTTGCGTATAGGGGGACATGTGCGAATAGTATTGCCTGATGGAGCGGTACTTGTCAAGCGTCGTACCTTTATATGTCGCTGTGGGCGTAGCAAGTCGGGCATATTCTGCGATGGCTCGCATGTCGAGGAGTAAGAAAGATAGTGTGTGTTGGATAAATTGTGACTAATATTTGTTAAAACATCTTTATATCCTCGCCTCATATCGCAATAAATTCTACCTTTGCAATGGTAAATTAACCATTATAGAGAGGTTTATTTACCTTTAAAATGAGGTGTATGAGCAACGAAGCAAGAATAGAACGTATCAAAGAGTTGATGAAATCGATGGGGTTAAAACAGATAGCCTTTGCCGAGCGTATAGGTATGGATGCATCGAATTTCTCAAAACACATGAAAGGAAAACTGCCCCTTGGGGATACCCTCTTGAACAAAGTAGTGGTAGAGTTGGGTGTGTCGAAAGAGTGGCTTTTGACGGGCGAAGGCGATATGTGGCAAAGAAATGCCAGAAACAACCAATTACCCACTGTAACAGTTCCGGTTGGTGACTTGGATATGACCGGAAGTACAATAGGTGGAGCAAGAGTGTACGATCTTGACGTAACAGCGGGTGGAATGGCACGAGAGAGAATGTTTGCCGACGAGCAAGTAATAGGAACTATCAATATGCCGGCTATTCATCCTGATTGTTGTATTGTGCGAGTCAGTGGTGACAGTATGGCTCCGGTAATAGGAAATGGTGACCTGATAGCCATTCGAGAGGTTCGTAATCCTAATCTTATTTTTTGGGGGCAGATATATGTAGTTCTGCTTGATGACTATCGAATGGTAAAGTATGTACGCCGCCATCCCGACCCATCGCAAGTAATACTTCGTAGTGAGAATAGTAATTATGACGATATAGAAGTTGCCAAGAGTGATATTCGTGATCTTTTCTTGGTGGAAAACATTATACGCATCGACAGTAGGGTGTAGTGATGTCCTCTTATATTCCATTGGGGGTTACTGCTTATGTATCTATGGCTAAGGGCGAATGTTTTTGTTGATATTACAACAAAAATTACTACCTTTACACCCTCAAACAAGGGATTTTATTATCTATGAAAAAAATATCTGTTTTATACATCTTATTATGTGTGATGATGATTGCACAAGCACAGGATAAGGTGGTGAAGATAAACGCCGGAGGTCTTGAAGATGCTTTGGCAGGCAATTATGCGTTTACGACATTGACGATAAGTGGTAGTGTCGATGTGCGAGACTTTGCTTGTATCAACGAGAACGCTTCGCACATAACATCTATTGATATGTCGGGTTGTATGGTGGATGGATATGATAGTAGAGATGAACGATATATGGGCTATCATACTCATTTCGAGGCTCAGTCAATTCCCCCTTCGGCATTTTTCGGCTTTGCATCGCTCGAGCGAGTAGTCCTGCCCCAAGGTGTGAGAGTTATAGGGGAGGGTGCGTTTGCCGGTTGTGAGCAACTTACTTCGATAGAAGGTGGTGAATATATTACCGAGATAGGTGATTATGCGTTCAGCGGATGTGTTGAGTTGACAAGGTTTATGTTTTCTCCTACTTTGCGACATATAGGTGATTACGCCTTCGATAAATGTAGTCAACTCTTGAACGTCGATGTGTCAAAATGTCATCAGCTTCATTATATAGGAAAACGTGCCTTTGCAAGTGCTACATCCTTGATGTCATTCATATTCCCTGAACGAGTGCCCATCATAGGTGATGCAGCCTTTGCCGGGTGCAATGCACTGACCGATATAACCATGCCACAAGTGGAATCGATGGGTGTGGGTGTGTGGGCTGCTTGTTCTTCGCTACAACGCATTGATGTGACAAATGCTACTTTAAGAGAGTTGCCTGCATGGACATTCTCGGGCTGTCAATCGGTGACCGAAGTCCTTCTGCCCAAGAGCGTTAAATCGATAGGTGTAGGAGCATTTTATTATTGCAATTCTTTACAAAGAGTCGAGTTGCCTATCGTTCTCGAATATATCGACTCATTCTCTTTTGCAGGATGCGACAACTTGCAAAGTGTTACATTTATCCCCGATGGAGTGGAGACAATAGGTCGATATGCTTTCTATCATGATATAGCAGTCGACAGTGTTGTATTGCCCGCATCGGTGTCGTATATAGGAGATCATGCCTTCGATGGATGTATTAATGCTGCATCATTTGACACACCTCGAGAGATACCAGCCGAGCTGGGAGAGATGGTATTTGCCAATATGGATGTTGAGCATAAGACGCTTAGTGTGGCGGCTGAGAGTGTTGTCATATATGAAAGCACGGCTCAATGGCAGGACTTTGGTAGTATTGTGGGTACTACGGGGATTGACGATGTGACGGTGTGTTGTGATGTAGAAGCTGTATTTGAGCAATATAATCTTGTGCTCACCAGCGAACGAGAGTTGTGTGATGTGCGTCTGTACGATGTGTCGGGTATCTTGTTGTCGCACAAGACCATGCGAGCCAACGAGGTGATTATCGACACTCATCCTTTTGCTGCTAATATATATGTACTACAAGTGACTACAACCGATGGTCGTACAGCTGTGACCAAAGTAGCCCGAGTAATTTGTTGAGATAGAATATAGAACTATGGCCAAAAATAAATTGCAAAAATTTGCCGATATGGAGACATACAGTCATGTCTTCCAGTATCCCTTTGCGGTGTTGAAAGAGAAGGGATTTGATATGAGAGGTAAGTGGAATGAAGCATTCTTCCACAATGAAAATCCCATAGTGCTTGAACTCGGATGTGGCAAGGGAGAATATGCAGTAGGGTTGGCACGACGTTACCCCAATAAGAATTTTATAGGAGTGGACATTAAGGGTGCCCGCATGTGGAGTGGTGCCAGCCAAGCACAAGAAGAGGGTATAAATAATGTGGCTTTCTTGCGTACGCACATTGAACTTATAACCCACTTTTTTGCTCCCGGAGAAGTGTCGGAGATATGGATAACATTTCCCGACCCACAGATGAAAAAGACCCGAAAACGACTTACATCGACGCGAATGATAGAGTTATATCGCGAGATACTTGCGGAGAATGGTATCATTCATCTCAAAAGCGACAGTCCTTTTCTGTATACTTATACTCATGCCATGGTGCAAGAAAATCATTTCCCGGTGTTGGTCGATACTGACGACCTCTATCACTCGGGTATCGATGATGATATATTGAGTATCAAGACATTCTATGAGCAGCAATGGCTCGAGCGAGGAAAGAGTATAAAGTACATAAAATTTGTGTGCGAACCTCGCGATACTCTCATTGAGCCTGATATTGAGATAGAGCTTGATGATTATCGCAGTTTCAACCGCAGTAAGCGTAGCAGTAAGACTACCAATAAAGAATAGTCCTGTTTACCAACTCTGATGACTGAGTGAAATATTTTCCTCTATTCGTAGTTCCAAGTCATTGCAATAATGTGTCATGTAGTCAGCCTCGACTACATCTCCATTGTCGGTAAACAGTGTGAGAGCTTTGTGGGCATATTCAAGTGCTTTCTCGTAATTGTCGTTCAGTTCATGAAATATGGCAAGGTTGGCAGCAGCCTTGGCACGGCGTCCGCGGTTTTTGCCTTTTTCGTAGACATATTCCCATATGTAGGCAGCCTCGGTATATTTCCCTTTCCCCCAATAACGGTAGGCATCACGCATGGCAGAGTGCCCCGTTACGAATATGTAACGCTCCACCGTGTGATTATGTGGGACGAGATATTGACTCGTGCGAGTGGCTAATGAAACAATAGCTTCGTAGATACACTCTTCGAATGTGGGTAATTCCTCTCTTGCCCATTGAGGTGTCTCGCCGTATGCCGACCAACTTACGGTGTCGGTTACGACTATCGGGTGTATTGTATCGCCCGGGATGACGCATTGCAGTTGAGTCGATGTAGCTATGCGAAAGTTGGCAGCAAAGTAACCATCGAGTGGTTCGATGTGCATAGTTGCACATGGACGTATGTCATTGATAGCTAAGTGAACACTGTAAGGATATTGCGATAGCCACTCATCGGCCAGTTGGCTCTCTATACCTTTATTCCCTGTGATATAATTGCTATCGGTGAGCAATACCTCGACGCTTTCAAAGTATTGGCTGTTGTATAGTTGCTGTGCCAGTTCCATGGCAAAATAATTGGGGATGCTGTCAGCGTTGTATGACAATCGAAAATACTTGCCGTTCTCATCAATATACCGGCTATACTCACTACCATTGGGTACTTCGCTATTGTTTACAACTACCATCTGAGGCTTGTTGATGTGATAATGGACTTTCGATGGGCGAATGGTGTCTAATTCCAATAGATGTACCGAGCTACAACTCCACAACAATGGAATGAGCAGGAATAATAGATATGTTCTGTATCTTTTCATGTCAATAAATATATCCACACAGTGTTGTGAGGGGTAAAAAAAAGGGTAAGCCGAAATCTCAGCGTACCCATGTTGAAGTGATTGAGCAGGGATTCGAACCCTGGACCCACAGCTTAGAAGGCTGTTGCTCTATCCAGCTGAGCTACTCAACCAACCTATAAAGTGCCACAAAGGTACAAAATATTATTGATATTAAAAATTTGCTGCTCTGTTTTTTTAAAAAATATATATTCTGACTTATCAGAATGGGTATCCGATGGTCAAGTGCCAAGCAAAGTCACGACTGAAAATGGGGTTGGCAATAGCCCATTTTACGGCATCTTTTGCCGGGTTGTAAGCCTTCATACCGAAATCGGCTCGGATAACAACAAAGTCGAAATTCAATCGTAAACCTAAGCCGTAGGCTATGGCTATTTCTTTGTAGAACTTATCAAAGCGGAATACGCCTCCGGGTTGTGTCTCATAGTCGGCTATTGTCCATATATTACCGGCATCGATAAAAAGAGCCGACTCGATTTTCCAGAATAATTTTGCTCGGTATTCGACGCTCAGGTCGAGCCGTATATCTCCACATTGATATATAAAGCTATTCATATTGTTCTGTCCGTTGTAACTACCGGGGCCCAGTGTGCGAACCGACCATCCTCGCACGCTGTTGGCACCTCCCGAATAGAAGCGTTTCTCGAAGGGTAGTACTGTTGAGTTGCCATAAGGGATACCTATACCCAATCCGGTGTGTATAGCTAACGAGTGGCGATGACTGAAATTGTGCAAGAAGCTATAATCGACGTTACCTTTGACGTATTGTGAATATCGAATACCGAAGATTTTGTATCCGTCATCGTTGGTTGAGCCTATGGCATTGGATATTCCGTAAAGTATATTGCCTGCCGTTTCGATGGATGTACGCAGTGTATAGGCATTTTTCAGCGTGGTGCGTTGCAGGGGGGTACTTGATGGAATATTGCTTGTGTAGTAGTTATAGCCGATACTCATAATGAAGTGATCTTCGTAGCTGTAACGTAACAACGGATTGGTAGGTGCTATCTGTTCAAAAAATCCTTCCATGTATTGTGGTAGGTACACATAGTTGATGTCGAACAGGTCAAGGCGATGACGATGCTCACCTCTCGACCAATTGTATCGCCATCCGCCACCGGCTATGATGCGAGTATATTCGGGACGTTGTTGAAAGTTGAGTGATAGGTCAAATTCGGTTGTGGCCGGTATTCGTCGACGCAGGTCGTAGGAGAAGAAAGGAAACAGTAGTTTGGGTACTTTCAGTCCGATGCGTCCACCCAATTCGGTGTAGTGGTCGTTAATAAATCCTTGAAAAGTACCCGATATGCTCTCGTAAGCCCCTCGCACTTCGGCAGTCAACAGCTCCGACCCTTTGAATATATTGCGATGCTGGTAAGTGAGTTGGGCTGCGACACCCAAGTCGCCCTCTGAGTTGGTTCCTTCAATTTCGGCACTGATACTTTGAGACTTACCGGGTGAGAGGAATATGTAACAGTCTATGAGTTTTTCGCCCTCGTCGGTCGAGTGAGGCAAAAAGCGGATATTGATGTTGCGAAGATAAGTGAGTCGACTGAACGAGGTGTATGTGCGTTCTACCATGTCGGGGTTGTAAAGATCGCCGGGTTCGATAAAGCAATTCTCTACCATTGCTCCGGGTGACAGATAGCGATTGTCGCCATATACGATGTTGAAGTCTTTGTATCGTTCGGCATTGCTTACATCTACCCTTGTAAGGTCTATATTGGTAAGCGATGGATCGGTTACGAAAAATACTTCATTGATACGATAGACCTGATGATTGTCATAAGATGGAGGAACGTCGCTTTGAGTGGAGGGCATGGGTAGTACCTTGATAGTAAGGTCTACGGCACGAGTGGTGGATAGGGTGTCGGCATTAAATGTTATCATCTCTTTACCGAACGCATAGTATCCCCCTTTTCTTATTAACGAGGTGAGTCGATCTCGCTCTTGACTGAGCAGCGACCGGTCGAGTAGCATGCCTTCTTGGATGAAGGAGGGTTGAGAGTGTACAATGCTATCGATGGCGTGATGTGGTATGTCGTAAAGTATTGTGTCGATGTAGAATGGTTCGTTGGTCTTGATGTTGTAAGTGACAAGCATACGCCGATTGTGCGATGTGGTGTCGGCATGAATATGAGCATGCATGTATCCCATGTTGGAGAGGGCTTTGCTTAGTTGTAAGCAAGAGGCCTCCATGTCTTCTTGGCTGAAAATGACCGGTTCATCACCGATATTGCGTAGCCAACGATTGATGCGATTGGTTGTGTCTTTGCTCGAAAGGTTGTATACGCTCAGTTTGAAAGGGATAAATCCAAGTATCCGGTAATTGGGATGTTGTTGGATATAAGTTTTCAGTGTCTGCGATGTGATGTCTTTATTGTCGGTTACTATCTTGACACGATCAAGCAGGTATTCGTCCTCGGGTACATGACGTGTGGGACTGCAACCTACCATTAAGCACATTACAAGCGTAAGAATTATGCTTGCTGCGTAGTTGTATATGTGCTTGCGTGAGGTGTTCATGTCATAATCTGTTTCTCTCAAAATGCAAAGATATATCAAATTTTGTGAGTAGCATCTTATAAACTGTTTAAAAAGATATAACTCATGGGAACTTCTATCAATTCCACAGATTCGTTATTCGGTTGTTAAGGGAAATATTCTTTTTCCTGATGTTCTTGCTTGGTATCTTTGCGGTAAACCGCGGAGATACTTTCGCTCGCTGTGAAAAATATTCAAGCGAGTTGGATATTTCTCGCTCGCATATTAGTATCTTTCATCTCAGTCACATAGCTAGCTATGCTCATTCGGTCAGAGTCTAAAATCCACTTTAAGAAAAAAATCATCAATCATCACAAAGCAATTTATAGGAGTTCTCTTGTAGGAGTGAAAAGTGTGATTGTGAAAAAAAATTGTATATTTGCCACGATTTGGGTTAAGGAAAAATATAGGATAAGAACGGTTGAAAAAATGTTCCCTTAATGCAATAATAGACTATATGATATGAAACAGAAATTATTTACCAAAACTTTTACGTTGACTCCCGGAGAGTGTAACGGACAGCAGGAAATGTCGCTCTCCTTTTTAGTAGGACGCATCATTAAGGTAGCGTCGATGCATGCCGAGTTGTGGGGGGTGGGATATGATAAAATGATAGAAAAACGTACAGCATGGGTTCTGTCTCGCTTGTCTATTGAGATGAAACGTTTTCCGGCTATTAACGAGAATTATACATTGGAGACGTGGATTGAGGATTATAATACTCGCTTTTCAACTCGTAATATGGCTGTTCTCGATAGTAAGGGAGAGGTGTGTGGATATGTGCGTACAATATGGTTGGTGCTTGACCTTGAAGCTCGACGTACAGCCAATATGGAGGAACTTAACGAGTTGCGAAGCCTCGTCCTCGATCGTCCTTGTCCCATCGAACCGCCTACTCGTGTGCGTGTAGAGAATGGTGAAAAAATAGATTCTTTCAAGGTGCGTTATAGTGATATTGACCTTAATAGACATGTCAACAGTGCAAGGTATGTTGAGTATCTGCTCAATCAGTATCCCTTTGAGTGGTATGACAATAATCGCATTACGCGATTCGAGATAGCTTATGCTCACGAGGCTCGTCCGGGTATCGATATAGATGTGTATAGAGAGATGACAACTGATAGCGATCATTCGCTTGAATTGCGTCACGATGGAAATACGCTTTGTCGCAGCCGTATCATATTTGCTCAGCGTAGCGAGCCTGTCAGAGTGCCATTCCATGAATGATGCTATGAAGTAATATACGGGAACTCCTATATATTCCGCAGATAATAGTTCATTCGTTAAGGGAAACAATCTTTTTGTTTGCTTGATGTTTTTTTTGGCTCTCTTTAAGACTTGAATTATAGAAGTTTACATACAAAAACGACGTGTGTATGAAAAAAACTGCACACGTCGCTTTCCACCAAGGGAGGGTACTAATCTTCCATTTCGTGGCGAAGAAGGTTGCCGTTGCGGTCGAAGAAGAGTTCATGAATCTGAGTTCCATGTATCTTTACTTCGTAGCCGTTATCTTCGCGATCGATGCTGTAAATGGCTTGATTGGGGTAGTTCTGTGCCATGTAATTGACTGCCGTGATGGGTAATAATGATATTACCGAAGAGGGTAATGCTGCATGCAATTCGTTGTCGATTTCGTCCCACTTACCATTGTGATCAAACTCGACCTCGTATCCGTTGGTAAGTTGAATTTTGTGCTTGCCTCGCTCCGAAGTACATGCCCGGGTGATGGAAGTACCGGAGAAATGAGAATTGATAAATTGTTGAATACCGTGAGGTAAATCCTTGGTTTTTACCTCTTTTTCATGATTGTCGGCATGTACAAAACCTGTTGTGCATATAAACATTGCCGATAATAGTGTTATAATCCACTTTTTTTTCATATTTTTACCATCTAAATTAAAGGTTCTACTTTGGTTAAAACAAAACAGCGGTCGGTATGTTTATCCCATAAGATGAAATGAGTCTTGCATACTGGTTAATTATAGTAAAAAGAGAGTATGAAGCGTTGGCAGAGAAATATTGTACGATGTGTCGTGATTCTGATTGCGATGATATTGTTATTGCCAATGGTTATATATGTACCACCGCTGCAACGCTGGGCATGTAGGTATGCCGAAGAGTGGGTGTCGGAAAATACTCCCATACAGTTGTCAGTGGGTTCGTTTTCTCTTCAATATCCCTTGCGAATGGGGCTGCACGATGTGGTGGCTGTGATGCAGAATGATACGGTGCTTGTGACCGAAGAGTTGAGTCTTGATGTTGCCCTATTCCCATTGTTGCGTAAAGTTATAATCGTTCGTAGTATTTATCTCGATGATGTAGCGTTGGACTTCGTGGCTCCCGATTCGACGTTGCAGTTGCAAGCCCATGTGGGAAATGTGACCTTGAAAGGTGGAAATGTTAAACTCAATGAGCAGGAAGTTAGCTTAGATCGAATATCGCTTGACGAAGCCCGTATCGCGGTTCAATACATTGCTCATCCCGATACAATAGTTGAGGAAACTACACCTATCGATTGGGATGTAAAAGTGGGAGAAATGCGTCTGTCGAATGTCGATTACTCTATGTATATGCCTCCTGTGATGGATACATTGCAAGTAACTATCCCTCTGGCTCGATTGGTGTCGGGCGACATCTCCTTATTGCGACAGGAGGTTGCCATAGAACGAGTGAAGATTGAAAATGGCGAATATCGGTATGTATCACGCAACCGACAAGTTGCTGAATATGGAAGCAACTCTCGTTCCGATACTATCGTTTCCCAGCCATGGGTGGTGCAACTTGCGAACGTTGATTTGTCGGACAATCAAGTTGCCTATATTACATCCGATTCTTTGCCCGGCATGGGACTCGATTTCTCACACATCGTTGTCGAAAATATGGATGTGTCGTTGAGTAATATTTTCAATAGAGGTAGTGCATTGCAACTGACTCTCGATAAACTTTCGATGCAAGAACGCTCGGGACTGAGTATCAAGGATGCACATGGTGAACTGGATGTGAATGATAGTGGGTACGTGGCATTGCGAGATTTTACGTTGGCTACAACGTCGAGCCAAGTGCATATCGATGCCGGTGTGGATATGAGTCTAATCAATCAAAACCCCGATGCTCTTGTGTCTTTGACGTCTGATGCATTTATATCGTGCAGTGATATAGCTTGCATTTATCCCGACGCTTCCCAGTTGTATATTGGACATCCTGATAGTATCCGGCCACGAAATGGTAGTGATGGTTTCTCGGCTCGAATAGCTATTGAAGGAATGGCTAACGATATAAAATTGAAAGAGTTAAGCATTGGTCAAGAAGATGTGTTCACGCTCGATGGTAGTGGAGTTGTGGCTATGCCGTTCGATATGAATCGTAGAGTGGTTGAGTTGTCTTGTCGATTGGGAGTTACCGACAATATAACACTTGCCAATTATATACCCGATACCTCCTTTTTGCAACGCATCGTGATGCACCCCATCGAATTAGATGTAAATGCTCAGTTGGCGGGGAGCGACTTGAATGGAGTTGCACATCTTTCTACGCAAGAAGGTACAGTCGATATGACCGTAGCTTATGATGCCCGGCAAGAGCGTTACGAAGCACAAGCAAGTGTGCAAAATCTTCCTATTGATAAATTTCTGCCGAATGATTCGATAGGGTTATTATCGGCTCGACTCAACCTCTCGGGGCAGTATTTTTCGATTGAGAATCCCGCTCTTATGTTGGATGCTCAACTCGTGGTCGACACGTTGCAGTATAAGAACTATCTATATAGTGGAGTCGATGTGATGGCTCATGTAGCCGATCAACATTGGGCGGCTTCGCTACGCAGTGGGCAGCCCTCTTCTCATGTCGATGTGTCGATGCATGGTGAGTATCAAAAGGATTTTTTGTCGATGAGGCTTAATGGGAATATAGGAAAGCTCGACTTGGCAGCCATGCATTTCATGCGACAGCCTTTCGATGTGTCGGGGCAGATTGTTGCCGAGGTTGTATTATCCAATATCGATAGTATTGTTCAAGCCGATGTGGAGATAAACGACCTGTTACTGGGGATAGGTGAACATCGTTACTATGCACAACCTATCACACTGATTGCGGCCAGTGATATTACATATAGTTATCTTGACCTGCGTACAGGCGACATGGATGTCAATCTGTCGTCGGATGTGGGCTTGACACAATTGCGACCCGGCATGGAGCGTCTCACACAGTTTGTCGATACAATATTCCAGAAACAGCGTCTCAACATGGATGAGTTGCATCATGGACTGCCGCCATTTGAGTTTACAGCAGGATTGAGCGGTAATAATATTCTGCAACAGTATCTCAATAGTATAGGCATCCGAGTGGGCAATGTAAAGTGTAATGTGTCGAATGATACCCTTTTCAATATATCATCGTATGTACATCGGATGGAGGTATCGGGCTTGTTGATGGATACCATTACGTTTGATGCACATGAAAAGGATGCAAGGTTGAATTATAGTCTGGCTATGATTAATCGACCCGGCAACATGGATGAATTTGCTCATGTGCGAGTCGAAGGTTTTCTATCGGGCAATAGCACGAGATTGTATTGCCTGCAACGCAATCGCAAGGACGATGTCGGTTTTTTGTTTGGATGTAAGGTCGATTTTAAGTCCGATACAGTCAGGTTGACTTTTGGACCACAGGAACCCATCATTGGATATAAGCGATGGATGCTTAATAGTGATAATTTTCTCACTTATGTTCATTCTCAACGAGACATACTGGCCGATGTGCGATTGTCGTATGAAAACAGTCACATATATGTTTCGACAGAGGAACGTCGCAACAAAGATGTCGACGGAGTACACATCGATATGCAAGATATTAAAATAGCCGACTGGGTTGTGGTGTCGCCATTGGTTACACCTATGTCGGGACTGCTGTCGGCCAATGTATATATTGATATGCCCGAGGAGGGCGTAGAGGCTGCGGGTACGCTCGATGTAATAGACTATGTGTACAATAATCGACGTGTGGGTACATTTCATGCCGATGTCGATTATAGTATCGAGCCACGAGGAGGAAACAATATAAGGGCAACACTCTTGCGTGATGGAAATAATGTGCTGGATGTAGTAGCATATCTCGACCAACAACCGACTCCCGGCATTAATGGTAGTATTACTATCAGCGAATTTCCGTTAGAGGCAGCCAATGCATTTTTCCCCCATGACATGGGTAAATTTTCAGGAGAACTGAATAGCCGTCTCTCACTTACCGGTCATCTGTCATCTCCGACGATTAATGGTTTTATAAGATTTGATGATGCAACAACCTCATTTGATAAGATAGGAGCCACACTTACACTTGACAATACCGAGATACCTGTCAAGAATAGTCGCCTCTCCTTTTTACAATATGGTATAAGAGGTGCCAACAATGTACCGTTGAATATAGATGGTGTGATTGACTTTTCACGTTTGACCAATGTGGGTATAAACCTCGATTTTAAAGCTCGGAATTTTCAGCCTATTCATATAGCAGAAAATCGTACCGGTATCATATATGGCACAGTCTACACAGATGTGGATGCCCGGGTGAGAGGTACACTTGCCAATCTGAATGTAAGTGGCAATGTTTCATTGCTGTCGGGTACCAATGCCACTTATGTCATGCAGAGTAATCGTTCGTTGTCGAGTACCGATTATTCCGAAATGGTAAGTTTTGTAACTTTCTCCGATACAACCTCTATGCTTGATACCGAGTCGGATACTCAACGTCGAGCCAACTTGGTGGCCAATGTAGATATAGACATAGATCAGGGCGTACAACTTGGTGTTAATCTCTCACTCGATGGAAGTAATCGTATCGACTTGGTGGGTGGTGGTAATCTGTTGTACACCTCGACAGCTATGGGCGATAATCGGATGACAGGTCGTTATACGCTTACAGGCGGATTTGTGCGATATACCCCACCGTTTATTTCACAGAAGATATTTAATATCGAAGATGGCAGCTATGTGTCATGGAATGGTAATATTGCCGACCCAACATTCAACATTAAGGCAGTACAGTCGCAGAGGTCGACGGTGAAGAGTGGAGAGGATTCGCGATTGGTCGACTTTGATGTCTCCATTATGATATCTAATACGTTGAAGGACATGGATATATCCTTTGACCTTGCCACCACCGATGATCTTGTTATTGAGAACGAATTGCAGGGTCTTACGGCCGAACAACGTGAGGTGAAGGCAATGAACATGTTCTTGTATAATTCATACGACAATTTAGCCTCGGCAGCCGAAAATTCGTTGATAAATAACCCGCTGAATACGTTTCTTGAATATGAGTTGAATACTTGGGCTCAACGAACTCTTCGCGGTGTCGATCTTACGTTCGGAATAGATAATTATGGTATCGATGGTACAGGAACACAACGCACCGACTATTCCTATCAGTTTTCTAAGAGCTTGTTGGATAATAGGTTGAAGGTTGTTGTAGGAGGTAGTTATGCATCCAATCAGGATGTAACACAAAATCTTAAAGAAAATTTGATTGATGATATATCGTTGGAATATCGTCTTACCAAGCGTGATAATATGTATATAAAGGTATTTCGTCAGACCGGCTACGAAAGCATAATAGAGGGAGAAATTACGCAGACCGGTGCCGGATTTCTTTATCGCAAACAGGTGGGATCGCTATTAGACTTATTCCGTAAGCGACCTATGACCAAAGAAGAAAACAGACCATCGCAACCGACCGATGGGGTAATAAATGCGATACCGACTGAGGAGCAAGATGTAAAGGAGGAGCAGGAATGAGAAGGCTAATATATAGAATCATGTCAATTTCTGTCGCTATTGTGATGGCTGTTGTATCAATTTCTTGTTCGACAACCCGACGACTGGGCGATGGCGAGACTCTATATACCGGTGTGAAGGAGATGAAGATAGAGAGTATCGATGGAGAAAAATTGCAGCCCGAGGTAAAGAGCATGGTGAAGAAAAGTCTTTCAGTGCCACCCAACAATGCATTATTTTCGTCCAATTCCCTCCGATTCATACCTACGGAACTGTGGGCATGGAATTACCTGTATACGACCAATCCCAAGAGTGTTAAAGGATGGTTGTACGGTATTTTTGCCAAGGAACCGGTGTTGATACAGACTGTTCGACCCGACTTGCGTGTGGGCATGGCCAAGGATATATTATTTAACAATGGATATTTCAGTTCGTCGGCTCATTATAATATTAATTATGATGAAAAAGATGTCAAGAAGGCTTCTGTAAGTTACCATGTTGTGGCAGGCAAGCCCTACCTGCTCGATAGTATATCCTTTCCTAATGACTCAACTCCCTTGTCCGATATGATACAGCGTCATCGTGATAAATCACTGCTGTATAAAGGACAGCGTTATTGTGCCGATACGTTGGTGGCCGAGCGAGAGCGAATTACTGCCTTGCTGCGAGATAGTGGCTTTTACTATTTTCGCAGTGAATATCTTTTGTATCAAGCAGATACGATGCGTAATAGTGGATATGTTGACCTGCGGATGATGATAGCACCCACAGCACCGACCGATGCATTGCGAAGTTACAAGACCGGAAAGATAACCGTTCGTTTGCATCCGCCCGAGGGTGAAGCTCCGGTCGATACGTTGCCCTATCGGTTTATGGATGTGTGTGGATATGAAGGCTTGAAAATACGCCGAGGACTCCTTCCCGGTAATATAACCTTGCGTCCCGGTCGTACCTTTTCGTTATCGGCTCAAAACTTATCATTGCAGAACTTGTCATCGTTAGGTATATATAGATCGATGGTAATGGATGTCACCCCGCTCGACTCGTTGCAAGGTCGCGATTCGATTGACGTGGATATTGATTTGAGATATGCACTGCCTATTGGATTTATGGTCGAAGCCAATGTTGCCTCGAAGTCTAATAGTTATATAGGACCGGGACTTATAGTGGGAATATCTCATAATAATCTGTTTGGCGGAGGCGAGCAATTATCTGTTATGCTCAACGGTAGTTATGAATGGCAGACGGGAAAAAATAGCGACGCCTCATTGTTTAATTCATACGAATTTGGAGCCACGGGAACACTTACATTCCCTCGTTTGTTGGGACCTCGTCCACGTCGACATTTACGACGAATGAAATCCAATACCCGTATCCAGTTAGGGGCTAATATCATGAACCGACCTCACTATTTCCGGATGGTCTCGTTCAACACATCTTTCGCCTACGAATTTCACACTTCGTCGACGGCATTGCACAACTTTACACCTTTCAAGTTGGGGTATACCAAGATGTTGCATACTACCGAGGACTTTGATAAGACTTTGGAGGAAAATCCTGCTATTGCATTGAGTTTTCGCGACCAATTCATCCCTATGATAGGGTACACATTTACCTACGATAACGGATATGAAAAGGAACGCAACAATCGCTGGATATGGCAGATAAGTGCCTCGGAAGCAGGTAATATTTTCTATGGAATATATTCGTTGTGTGGGGTGAAGAGCGAGAAAAAAATATTCGGGAATCCGTTTTCTCAATTTGTAAAACTTACCAATGAGGTAAAATATTATCACTATTTTTCACACAACATGAGTATCGCCTCGCGTCTCTATTTAGGAGCCGGATATGCCTATGGCAATGCGACAGAGATGCCATATAGCGAACAATTTTATATAGGTGGAGCCAATAGCATACGAGCTTTTACTATTCGCTCGATAGGTCCGGGAAGCTACCGTCCTGATGCTTCGGACGAGAATGGTTACTTTGATCAAACGGGAAATTTTAAGTTTGAGGCCAATGTCGAGTTGCGTTTCCCCATCTGGGGAGGCTTGCAAGGAGCCGCGTTTGTCGATGCCGGAAATATATGGTTGCTGAAAGATGATACACTTCGTCCCGGAGGGAAGCTCACGCTTCGTTCGCTGGGTAGAGATATTGCTTTGGGTACCGGCATAGGTCTTCGTTATGATATTGCCGGTTATCTTGTTGTGCGTGTCGATGTGGGTGTTCCCATTCATGCCCCTTATGATACGGGTATTTCCGGCTATTATAATATAGATGGTTCTTTCTGGAAAAACCTTCGTCTTCATCTGGCCATAGGATACCCCTTCTGATAAGGGAACGGATGGAGAGTAGAATTATCTGAATTTTTTTTGAATGACGGTAATAGTTAATTATAGTTGATAGCAATATCTTAATCAAATAAAGTTGTTAACTTTACACAAATTTTTTGTAAGGAAACTTCTATAAATCGATTCCGATTGATTGCCAATAGGTTAAAGTGAACAAAAGAAATATCCCAGATGGCAAATGAATGATAGGTCGGTGCAAATTATAGAAGTTGGCATAAATATTAAAATCTCTATTATACATAGCATACACAATGAAAAGAGGAATCAAAATCACACTTTGTATAGTTGCCGTTATAGTTGTATTGTTATTGATACTATCATTTATTATATCGCCCATTGCCCGATGGTATATTGAGGAGCATAGTAAAGAGTTGGTAGGACGTCGTATTACAGTAGAGAATGTCAACATCAAGTTGTTGTTGGGTAGACTTGATGTGGATAATTTTGTACTATATGAGGCCAATGATGTCGATACGTTTGTCTCCATAGAACACCTCGATGCCGATATGCGAGTGTGGGGTATATTGCGAAAGAGTATCGAAGTCGACTCTATCAATATCGTTACACCTCATGCCACAATCTTGCGAGAAGGTAATGGGTTGAATTTTGATGATATGTTGACGTTCTTTGCCAATAAAGCCTCAGGCAATGCCGAGAATGATACGACACCGAGTGACTGGCGTATTGTGTTGCGTAACATAGGGCTGGATAATGGAGTGATACGATATGCCGATGATGTATTGCATATTGACTGGATAATGAACCACATAAAGCTGAACATTCCTGAAATCGACTTGTCGGGTAGTGGAACAGATGCACAATTGTATCTCGATTTTGCCCGTGGAGGTCATCTTGAATTGAAGGCTATGTATGACCAGCAATTGATGGATTATGATATGAATTGCCGCATAACAGACTATCCATTAGGCGTATTGATGCCCTTTATGGAAGGCATGGTTAATGTGGGCGATGTGCGAGGAAAGTTGGCTGTTGACCTACATGCCAAAGGTAATGTGGAGAATATCATGGCATCGGACTTTGATGGAGCGATTAAGTTGGATAGTGTTGTCGTACACGATGTGGAGGGGGTACAGTTGCTTTCGCTTAAAGAGTTTAAGACCGATATTGAACATATCAATGTGGCAAAAGATTATGTTATAAGACTTCGAGAGTTGTCCGTTGATGAATTGGTGACACAATTTGAAGTGTATAAGGATGGTACCAACAATTTTACATCATTGATGTCGACATCTTCGGGTAATGAACCTTCAACGGAGGTCGATGTAGAGCCGGCAGTAGCGAGTGATACGATACAAACGGAGGAAGCTCCGCGTCTTGACTTGACAATAACCGACTTGCAACTGAAAAACAGCAACTTTACATATACCGATCATACTCTGCCCGAGCCGTTTACGATGCGACTGAGTAAGATAAGATTTAAATCCCCCGACTTTACTATGCAGGGACAGAATAGTATCGAACTCTTCTCGGTACTGCAAGAAACAGGTGCTTTGCGTATCAAGTGGGATGGTAATATCGAAACACAAGAACACGACTTGATGATATCGCTTAATAACTTCAATCTGAAAGATGTTTCGCCCTACTCATTGTCATTCTTTGGCTATCCCATTACCGATGGTAAATTGTCGTTTACCGGACAGAACATTATCTCGAATGGTGAGTTGAAGGGTGCCAATAAGTTGTCTATGTATCATCCTACGCTCGATAAGAAACGCAGTGATATAGATGCCGAATATGGTATGATACCCCTAAAACTGGCTATCGTTGTACTGACCGACCGTCAGGGGAAGGCCGATATAGACCTTCCTGTGTCGGGCAATATTCATTCACCCCATTTCTCCTATGGTAAGATTATTGTACAAGCCTTGGTCAATGTGCTTGTTAAGATAGCAGCTGCACCCTTTGACCTATTGGCAGGTGCATTGGGTCTGAGTAGTGATGAGGTGAAAGAGATAGAATTTGATGCATGGCAACATCAATTTACCCCTGAGCAGTATGATAAGATAGAGAAACTATCGAGGGTGATAGCCGAGAAGCCCGAGTTGGCTTTGCGTCTTATCCATGAGGTAAATTACGAAAAGGGTATTCAAGCCATCGTAGAGAATGATTTCCGTCGCGAATATTATCTGTCAATGAACCCCGAAAGAGCTGCATCGCTCAATATGGTAGATGTCGATGCCTATCGAAAACTTGCGTTGAAGGGTGAGGCTGTTATGCAGTTTGCCGACTCGCTGTTGGTGGCTCGCGGTCTTTCGGTCGAGGGCTCACTCAGTGATAAGATGCACCGCTTGTACGGAGCTACTGCCTTGGATAAGCTCATGCGTAATGTCGAGATGCGTGACCGTGGTATGACGATGCAATGGTGTAGAGCCTTGAATATGCCTGAGGGTACATTACAGATAGTGTCGCCATCGCGTGACGAGGTGATAGGTTCATCGGGTAAGACTCGCTATAAGGTGGAGATGTCGGTTGTAGGAGAACATCCGACTCAGGATGACCTCAACGATGAAAATAACGCGACCGAGGCAGTTGTCACAGATGGATTAAATGCCCCGGTCGAGTAGTCGATAGTGTGTGATTATTGCAATATAGATAGAAATCGCTCACACTCCTGCTTATTGTTCTCTTTGATACTGCGTTTAAGTCGTGATATACGGTTGTATATGACCGATTTTTCTTTGCCCAGCAGTACGGCAATAGTGGTAGACGAAAAGTGGGCTGCCAAGTAGGCATAGAGTTGATAATCTTTTTCTTGGAATGATGGGTAGGCTCGACGAAAGTCTTGCATCAGATTGTTGTGTAGTGCATTGAGCATGGCTTCTAATTCATGTGTGGCTGTTGCATCGCATCGCAACTCTTCGATTATCTCGGCAACTTCATCGATAATCTTCTTCTTGAATCGGTCACTTCCTTCATATACATAGTATTGTTCGCACAATCGTGACAGGATGGCAAAGTTACTACCGGCTCGGAATGTTGGTTGCGAACTTGAAACAGCGGCATTCTCGATTGTTTCGGGGGGTGTCAATGTATGGGATTTCCCCAACTCTTCTATTACTTTCAATGCTTCATCGATGCTCACCTCTTTGTAAAATCCCCATCGTTTGTTGCCGATAAGTTTGATGTTGATTGAACGAAATCTTGCCCAACTCCACTTGCTTAGTGCGGTAAATAATTCTTTTGCTTTCATAATCTTTGTTGTTTGTAGATTGATTATTTTATTGCAAATGTACTAAGAAGCAGTGAGCCTGCATCTATCAGGGGTTAATAGAAATCTATCATGCTCCTATTAGGGTGTTTTGTAAAAGGTTGAATATCAGTTGTTTGCAAAACGCGTTTTTAAATATAATCTATCAGGGGCTATTGGAGACCTATCAGCTATTGTAGGTTTTGTAACTTTTCGAGAACTTCTTGTATTTTCTCGTAGGTAGTAATGCGAGTGGGTACGAGAGGTAGCCGCAATTTGTTATCGATCATGCCCATCAGGTTGAGCAGGCACTTGACTCCGGCGGGGTTGCCGTCGACAAAGAGCAGACTGAAAAGTTCGGTGAACTGATGGTGAATGGTAAGAGCTTGGTTGTAGTTGCCATTAAGGGCGAGTCGCACCATGCGACTAAATTCCTTGGGGAAAGCGTTACCTATAACCGAAATAACACCCATGGCACCGAGTGTAATCAGCGGAAATGTTACACCATCATCGCCCGATATTACCATGAAGTCGTGGGGCTTGTTTTTAATAATATCATCCATCTGAGTGATGTTGCCCGATGCCTCCTTGATGGCAATGATATTGTCAAAATCGTGAGCCAGACGCAGCGTTGTCTCGGCAGTCATGTTTACACCGGTTCGTCCCGGCACGTTGTAGAGTATGACAGGAAGTGGCGAGGCCTGAGCAATGGCAGCGTAGTGTTGGTAAATGCCCTCTTGCGATGGCTTGTTGTAGTAGGGTACGACCGACAATACAGCATCGAAGCCATTGAGGTAGTCCATGTTGAGATGTTCTACTACACTGCGAGTATTGTTGCCACCCACACCCAGAACAAGTGGAATGCGACCTTTTGTATGTTCCACTACAAAGCGTTTGATTTCATCTTTTTCCCATTCCGATAGAGTGGGGGTCTCGGCTGTTGTGCCTAATACGACAAGGTAATCGGTGCCATTCTGTATTTGGTAATCCAACAGTCGTGCGAATGCATCGTAATCAATACTCTCGTTTTCTTTGAAGGGAGTGATAAGGGCTACTCCCATTCCGCTGAGGTTTATCCTTGCCATAGATTTTTTCTTTTATTTGTGATTACTGTAAAGATACGCATAAACGAGCGAGAAATATCAAGCTCGCTTGAATATTTTTCACAGCGAGTGAAAGTATCTTTGCGTTCATCGCAAAGATACGGAAATAGAGTGAATAAACATAGTTTATTGACTAAAAATACCAATTTTGAGATGGACCGAATTATTTTCACGAAATCATGTCGTGTTTGCCAAAAAAAAGGATTAAATTCGCAACTTGTATTTATGAAATCAAAACTATGTATTGTTATGAAGTTTTTTAAACATTTTTGGATTTTGTTTCTTCTTATCTACCCTTTTATGATGCAGGCACAGGAACGCGAGATGTTGCCCTTCTCCGACTTTGAGCAATGGGTTACACGCAATATGACTGAGTCGAAAGTGCTTGGCGGTAAGGAGCGAACTCTCTATGCTATTGCTCCTGTCGATACTATTGAGGGAGCTGTTCCTTATGCCAATATGGGAGGCTCGCCGTGGGCTACATCGAATGCTTTTGCCAACGTTATAGGTATCAAGAAAGGTAGTTGTACGGTTGTTCCCGAGCTTCGTGAAGGTGGTGGAACATGTGCCAGACTGGACTCCAAGTTGGAGACTGTTCGTGTCTTGGGCATGGTGGATATAGAGGTGCTTGTAAGTGGCTCTATCTATTTAGGGGAGCTTTACGAGCCGGTGCGTTCGGTTAATAGCCCTTATAGCAAGATGACGATGGGCATTCCTTTTACCAAGCGACCCAAGCGTTTGGTATTCGATTATAATCTTTCGATGTCGACCAATGGCAATCGCATCTATTCTACCGGACTGAAACCGAAGAAAATAGTACAAGGTCCTGATAGTGCCGAGGTGTATATCCTCTTGCAACATCGTTGGGAGGATGAAGAGGGTCATGTCTATGCACATCGTGTGGGAACCGGACGTGAGCGTTATACCGAGTCGACCGATGGTTGGGTTAATGGTCAAGTTATCAATATCCATTACGGTGATATTACCACTGAATCATTTTTTAGACCCTACATGGGATTGCTCAATGGCAAGAAGAGTTATTATAGTATCAATAGCAAGGGCAAGATTGTTCCGGTCGAAGAGGTGGGCTGGGGTGCTCCCGATGAAGAAGTTACGCACATGTTGGTAATGGCTTCGTCGGGGTGTGGTACGGCCTTTGTCGGAGCTGAGGGGACAACACTCTTGGTCGATAATTTTTACTTGGAATATTGATTTTACCGAACCTTTAATAGTCACATTACAACTATGATTATACCGGCAGCATTACAATCGGGCGATACGATAGCTCTTATATCTCCGGCGAGCCAAGTGAAGCATCACTATATTGATGCCGCAACCCGACGTCTCGAAGAGTGGGGATTTCGTGTGTTGAAGGGAGAGCATGTATATGACTCATATGGCAACTTTGCCGGTACGGCCGAGCAACGATTGAGCGACTTGCGGAAAGCTTTGTGCAATCCCGATGTGAAGGCTATCTTGTGTACCCGTGGAGGATATGGTGCGGTGCATCTGCTGGAAGGTATCACGCCCGAAGAGATTCGCCGTAATGTCAAGTGGTTGATAGGTTTCAGCGATATATCGGCACTGCATGCTGCGTGGGTGCGTGCAGGGATTGCTTCGTTGCATGCATCTATGGCCAAGCATCTTGCGGAAGAGGGTGATGACCATGTGGTAACTCGATATTTTCGTGACATCCTTGCAGGGCAGCGACCTTGTTACCATGTCGCATCACATCCCTTCAATCGGCATGGCAGTGTGTCGGCACGCATCGTAGGCGGAAATATGGCTGTGTTGTGTGGCCTGTTACGCACGCCGTACGATATTTTTTCGGAGGGTACTATACTTTTCATAGAGGATGTGGGCGAACGTACTTACAAGGTGGAGCGGATGCTATATAATCTCGAACTGGCTGGTGTATTGCCTCATCTGGCGGGTCTGATAGTAGGCCGATTTACCGAATATGATGAAGACCCGGGTATGCGAGCTACCATGTATGAGATGATAGCATCACGAGTTTCACGTTATGGATACCCGGTGTGTTTCGATTTTCCCGTAGGTCATGTAACCGATAATTATCCCATTATTGAAGGTGCTGATGTTGCATTTACCGTTGCATCGCAGGGTGTTACCTTAGAGTTTTAGAGTAAAATGAAGTGTATGTATATATATCGAATAGTTCTTATATTGATGTGTGTGAATATACTGCTGGGTTGTGGTAATGCTCGTAAAGCCGTTGTGCCAACCGAGGAAGTTGAAGTTAAGTCTGCTATACCTCAATTTAGTGCCGATAGTGCATATAATTATGTAGCACAACAAGTAGCCTTTGGCTACCGCGTGCCGGGTACGGTTGCACACAAAGCAACAGCCAAGTGGCTGTCGAGCGAATTGCAACAGCGTGGTGCTGTGGTTATCAATCAGGAGGCTGTGGTTGAAGCTTATGATGGGACGAAACTTCCCATCTGTAATATCATAGCACAATTTTCGCCCGAGAAGACTTCTCGTGTGCTATTGGCAGCACACTGGGATTCGCGACCCTATGCCGATCATGACCCCGATGCCACTTATCATCGACAACCCATCGATGGAGCCAATGATGGAGCAAGCGGAGTGGGTGTATTGTTGGAAATAGCTCGCTGTATGCAACAGCAGCTACCTGCGGTGGGGGTCGATATTATCCTGTTTGATGCCGAGGACTATGGAGCACCCGAATGGGTTGCAGGTGATACGAGCGATTCGTGGGCTTTGGGTTCGCAATATTGGTCGACTCATCCTCATCGCCCCGGTTATCAAGCTCGGTACGGAATACTGCTCGATATGGTAGGAGCATCGGGTATCGGATTCTATAAAGAGTATTTCTCGCAGTATTATGCTCGACACATTGTTGAGAAGGTGTGGGGCTGTGCTGCACGATTGGGATACGAAAGTATCTTTATCAATCTTGATGGAGGTGCTATAACCGATGACCACTTAAATATCAATCGCATGGGTATTCCCACTATCGATATTATCCAACATGACCCCATGTCGTCGACGGGTTTTTTCCCACAGTGGCACACCCGCGAGGATAATATGCAACACATCGATGCCGAGATGTTGGGTATTGTGGGTGAAGTGGTTATGAATGTCGTGTATGAAGAAAAATAATAAATCTATATTATATAATTGTTATGACTATAAACGAAATACAAGAGGATATTATCGACGAGTTTTCGGTCTTTGATGACTGGATGGATAAATATCAGTTGCTAATAGATATGGGCAATGCCCTGCCTCCACTCGATGAGGCTTATAAGACCGATCAAAATCTTATCGAAGGTTGTCAGAGTCGTGTGTGGTTGCATGCCGAGTGTACCGATGGTGTGATTACCTATCAGGCCGAGAGTGATGCTATCATAGTAAAGGGTATTGTGTCGCTATTGGTGAGAGTCCTTTCGGGACATACTCCCGATGAGGTACTTGCTTCTGACCTTCATTTTATCGATGAGATAGGTCTTACTGAGCATCTTTCGCCCACTCGCTCCAATGGCTTGGTGGCGATGGTGAAGCAGATGCGACTCTATGCACTTGCATTTAAGTCGCAAGCCGGCAAGTAGTAACATTCATCCCTAAACGTTGCCAAATAATGAAAAAGATAACCGTATTCTGCTCCTCATCGCAGCAACTCGATACCCACTATTACGAAGATGCGGCCCTGTTGGGGCGTTGGATAGGTTCACACCGATGCACGCTCATCTATGGCGGGTCGGCATGTGGGACGATGGAAGTAGTGGCCCGTGCCACCAAGGAGTGTGGTGGAAGTGTTCATGGCATTATTCCTGAACGGTTTGCCTCTCGTAATATGGCGAGTAACTATGCCGATGAGGTGACGGTGACAGTCGACATGCATGAGCGTAAACGATTGTTGCTGAACGAGAGCGATGTAGTAGTAGTGCTGCCCGGAGGAGCCGGTACGATGGATGAATTTTTCGATGCGTATGTCAGTCGCAAGTTGGGCTACATCCAAGCACCCATAGTAGTGTGCAATACAGGAGGATTCTACAATCCGTTGTTGGCTCAGTTGGAGCGTTGTTATGCCGACCGATTTGCATCGCCACTCGAAGTGGGCATGTACCAAGTAGCCGATGATGCGGCTCATTGTTGTCGCATTCTCAGCAGATTGTTTCCAACCTTAAAAAATGAGAACTATGAAAAAGAGTAACCTCTATACAGCCACCGGCGATAAGGGAACCACATCGCTTGTAGGTGGTAAACGTGTGTGTAAGTCTGATATTCGCCTCGAAGCCTATGGTACGACCGATGAGTTGAATGCTCACATCGGGCTGCTTGTGTCGATGCTTGCCGATGGTGAAGATGTGTCGCTGTTGCGTCGCATACAAGATAATTTGTTTGTTGTAGGTTCGGCACTTGCCACCGACCTCGAAACGACTACTCTGCATGCATCGAGTCGCCTCGATGTGACTGAGATAAAGCGAGTGGAGGAGCGTATTGATTACCTTGATAGTGTAGTGCCTCCATTGTGTAAGTTTGTTCTGCCCGGTGGTGCTATGGCTGCATCGCAGGCTCATGTGTGTCGTACAGTGTGTCGTCGTGCCGAGCGATGTATATGTGCCTTGGCCGAGGTTCATCCCATTGCCGACCATGTGGGTTGCTACATCAACCGACTCTCCGATTATTTCTTTGTGTTGGCTCGTTATATCAATCATGTGAACCATACTCCCGAGGTGTTTTGGGGCGATTGCCGATGATGGTATTGCGGTATGATTGGTTGACTACTGGGAAAAATATGTTATAAAACATATTATCAAATTGTTGGTGTTACACTTATTGGAGTTATCTTTGTTCCGACAAAATACCGCTTTGTCTTGCTATGTGTTTATTGTATTAGTGATTTTGGTATTATGGAGTTATTCGTTTTGCTGAATGACAAACTGTAAAGGATGACAAGGCGGAGTGTAATATTAACCATATAGATAGTATAGTTATGAAAAGAAAAACATTTATTGCCCTTCTTATCTCATTGGTGTCGTTCGTTCCGCAAGTAATGGCCGACGATGATGACTATCGCAGTGACTATGTAACCATTCCGGTTGAGGGTTTAGCAGCCTTCGAGAATATTATTTCCAACGCTTCGTTTGATGTCGATTTTCGGCAGTCAGACAAGCAAAGTGTTGAAGTGTATGGCGACCCTAACCAAGTATCGAATGTCAACATAACCGTTGTGGGTAAGACACTCTATGTGGGTGTGAAGGAAAATGCCCGCGTGTCGCATGTGCGTGTCAATATAACAGCCCCCGACTTGGCTTGCGTTATAGTCAATGGGTCGGGCGATGTCGACGTTAAGAGTCTGCACACAACTCGTTTCACCGCCACAGTGACCGGTACGGGCGACATAGAACTTACCGGCGATTGCGATGAGGCTGAATATACCATCAATGGTCGTGGAGACATAGATGCTGAGGACTTCCGTGTGGAGAATCTTACTGCCACAGTGAATGACTCGGGTAGCGTTGAGTGTCGTTGTACCGATACGCTTACTGCCAATGTGGTGGGTAGTGGTAGTGTCGAGTTTCATGGACAGCCACGCAACGTATATCGTTCGGGACGCAAAGCAGCTATTCGACACGATTAGGAATTAGGATAAGTAAAGTTTCAATTGTTTGGATGTGGGGGTGTCAAAATATAAATTCTTGAATGCTCAACTTACAATCTGAAAGAATCTTATTCAAACGCAACAAAGAAAAGTCTATTTCGATACCTTATCAGGGGTTGAGAAATGGACTTTTCTACTTCCTGAGTATTAAAATATAAGATTTTCGGGAGAACAATTGCATTTTGACACACGCCTTTTTGTTTCCCCGTTACATTGTCACTGCCGTATGTTGAAAGCGGAGGAATGCGATGGGCATATTAATAAAATATCTTCAAAAATTTGGCTATCCCGAAAAAGCGTGTTATCTTTGTCGTCGCAAATCGCAAAGCAGTTGCGAAAGTAGCTCAGTTGGTAGAGCATAACCTTGCCAAGGTTAGGGTCGCGGGTTCGAGTCCCGTCTTTCGCTCATGGTCTGCCCGGATGGTGGAATGGTAGACACGAAGGACTTAAAATCCTTTGACCATTGCGGTTGT